>JAGCCZ010000013.1 GCA_017651425.1 Bacteroidales bacterium | reverse complement strand
GAATCGGGGTTGTACTCCACATCAAGATGCAGAGTGTCGGCGAGGCAGCGATAGACGGTCGCCGAGTCGTCCGTCGAGAGGTTGGAGTGCGAATACGGTGACTCCAAAAGGTCCACCCACGAAGCATTGTCGTGGTAATAGACCAGATACAGGAAATCGGGGGTTGGTGCGGAATTGAGCTGTGGAACAGAATATATAAATTCACCCCTAAATTCTCTGAAACCGAACTCATCAAGGTAAGCGCAAAAGCCGTTGGGGTTCTCTATCTGTATGACGTCAGGCACATCGTCGTTGTAGTAGGCGAACTGGGCGCAGTAGTATTCTTGGTTGGTCTGCGGCACAGGCTCGAAAGCAGAAGCGGGCACCGCCTGCCCGTTCAGCGTGGTGCCGTGGAGGCCGTCGCTGTGGACATATACAGTGAGGTCGCAATAGACTGTGTCTATGGGAAAGTCTGGGCTTCGAACATTCCACCTTGTGGTGGGGCACATCCAGTGCGTGGTCATCCTGTCGGTAAACCGGAACGGAAAAGTGTTACTGGCTTTCTGCATACGATGTTCCTCAGTCTGAATTGTGCCGTAATCAAATGTATTTACATTCATGTATGTTTTATTGAAACAAACCGTCGGCAGGTTGATAGCACATCTATCCATTCGAATCCAATCCACAAAGGCGGTATCCTTCCACAGATAGTGGTTCTGAAAAAAGGGGTGTGAGAAGCGATGGTACACATATGGGATCTCTATTGGGCCGGAGTGCGAAAAATCGCCCACGGATGGCGAAAGGGAGCATGCTATGTACACATTCATCGTCTCATGCGCATACGCACTGTCAGAATGGCTGCATCCGGACGGATATTTCCTGTTCTGGCCGTGCATCTCGTTCAGACAGTAGGAGTGTGTGGCAGAATCATAGATTGTGGGAAACAGGCTCGCATCTCTGTTGAACCGCCGGTTCTGGAACTTGCGGATAATAAAGTCTTTCCCGTCAACAAGACGCTCCTGCACATACGGATTGAAAGTCCTGTAGGAGGGTCGGAGGGCTGAGATATAGCAAACCACTTTCTTGCAGTTCGTGCGGGCGTTGACAAACAAGTATCCGTTTTCATTATCCACATCTACGTATTCATAGTTTTCCAAAAAACCGTCGTTGACGGAAACCAAAGCCACCTCTCCTGCTTGGAGTTGACAACTGTCGGCATACAGAGGAGTGTCTGCATAATTCACGATCTCATAATGCAGCCATGTGTCATCTTCTGTAGCAACGAACATCAGGAAGTGAATTGCCCACGGCATCTTGCGCAGCAACTGGCTGTATTCACACCTTCCATGCCTTGCAGCGGGCACCGGCACCTTGATGGTACTCGAATACATGGTCAATAAACCTCCACCAGGATGTTGAGGATGACATAGAGAATAATCGCCAAAAGCTTTTGAATCCGAGTGGGGTGAGACCCAAGAGAAGGTATCAACGCAGTTGGTTTGCAAATATACATACACATCCTCAGAGGTTACCACTTCCACTCCTTTTTCCTGAACGCTGAATGCATGACTCTTAAAACGGGAGGACAGATAGGACGTGGTGTCTGGCAAGCAGGACATAGTGTCCGGCAACCACACCATGATATCCTCCGAAGGAACTTTTACGACAGTGGCGTTTCCCGGAGTGACAGTGAACTGTCGGGAGAAATTCGTGATAGGGTTTCTCACGCAGCCTGTACATGGCGTAGGGCCGACAATATATAACAAGACGCTGTCTGACTGGAATCCCTGCCTATAGATATAAGGGGAATCACCAAAACCGGAATATGGCTGCATCATCGTCATCGCTACCTGGACAGATGTGACCCAGAAATCCCTGCCCCTGAACATGTCGTTCTGCGCTCCTACATCAAATGCGAGCACCAGCAATAAGAACAAAATGGTGCAAATCTTTTTCATAATGACGCAGTTTTAAAAATTCGGGGCAAAGATAATAAAAAAGTAACTCAAACACATGGCATTTTACAAATCGCCTCCCTTTCGCACCGAAAATGCGCCGTGCTTCGTTGCAAAAGACTCCCGCGGTGCGATTGTCGTCAAGCGCAGTGTAGGGCAGGCACCTAAAAACTTTCGCGGCGCAGGAATCGGCATCCATGATGCACAAAACCTGCCGCCGCGAAAGGGAGACAATGGGGAAAAGGGGTATTGGGAGAGCTGTCAATGCCGGCCTTGTGCCATCACGTATAACCAACCACCAAAGACCAACAGCCAACTACCAACCATCAACTATTTCTTCACAATCTTGGCAATGCCAACCTGCTTGCCTTGTCTGTACAGACGGGCGAAATAGACGCCGTCGGTGAGGCCGGCCACTGAGATGCGGTTATTGCTGATTTCCGTGGACATCACGCGCTTGCCGGTGACATCGTAGAGGGCCACGCTCTCCACGAGCTCGTCAGTGCCAAAGGTGACATAATCGCGAGCAGGGTTGGGATAGACGGCAATGCCGTTGAGTTCATACTCGATGATGGCATCGATCAAGAAATCGCTGGTGCTGCGCGGCACGATGTAGTATTGGAAAGGAGGATAGTTGTTGCCGATCTTGCTGGTGGCGAAGTTCACGCCAATGATGTTCATGTTGCCGGCAGGAATTTCGGCTCCAATGTAGTTGGCATCCTGGAAATAGGGATAGACAGCTGCGGCAGTGGTGCCGTTCTGGGTAAGTTCGTAAGTGTTGAGCACCTGAAAATTGCCGCCGGGAGTGGCAAAGCTCACATCCGTAAGCTTGATCAACTCGGCTTGGTGGTTGATCATGAAATTGTTGTCGGTGAGCTGGGCGAGGGTGACCTCAAGCGGTGTCACATCCTGAAAGATGTCAACAGGCTGGCCGCCAGCGGCCGTGGGCTTGAATTCCAAGAAGCCGTAGTAATTGGTAAGAGTACCATAGAGATCGGAAATCTTGTCGCCCACATCGTAGGTGCCCAAAGTGCCGCTCGGGTCATAAATGAGGATGGCGCCAGTGGCGTCCTGGATCACCTTTTGGTTGTTGTAGGCAGCGGTGGCCGTGACAATGACCTCGCCTTCGAGCTTGTACTCCGTGTTGTCGTTGACAGCAGCACTGTTGTCGGTGTAGGCCAGCTTGCTGCGCAGCTCGGCGATGTTGGCACAGACAAACTCGCTGGAGACGCCGTAAGTGAACGCGATGGTGTCGGGAGCCATCACGTTGCCGGCCACATCAGCCACATTGTTGACAATCAAGGTGTAGGCAGAACCCTCGGTCAAGGCGGTGGTGGTCAAGGTGACGACATTGGTGTTGAGGGCGGCGGCCGTAACCGTCACATTGTTGTCCAGCACATAGTTGGCGGCTGTCTGGGCGGTAGTGGCATCCAACGCCTCGTTGAAGGTCACCGTCAGGGTGGTGGCATCGTTGGGAACCACAGAGGAGACGGTCGGGGCCCACACGTCAGGACCGGCGGGATAGGCGGCAATGAGCACATTGTCGATGCGGAAAGAAGCGCTGGCCGACTGGGCACCGTCGTAGGTGCAGCGCAGATAGACGTTGGCCTGGTCATTGATGGCGGTGATGCCGTTGAAGTCAAGGGTCTGCAGCTCGTAGGTGGCGGCAGTGCTGGGCACAGTGGAGAAAGTGGCTGGCAGCGTCGTGAAGTTGGTGCCATCGGTGCTGTAGGCCCATTCAGTGCTGTTGAAGCCCTGGCCGGAGCGGCGGGCGGCCATCGTCAGCACCACATTCTGGAATCCCGTGGTGGAGAAATGGAAGACGATGCACTTGCCATTGGCGCTGTTGTTGATGGTGGCCAGGTCCTTGTCGGCGGCCTCGCCGTATTGGAGGTTCAGAGTCGAGCCGCCGTTGGCGGTGAGCTCGGAAGCAGGAAGCCATGCGGAGGAGCCGTGGGTGCCGTCGAGATAGAGGCCGGCGGAGTTGGCCTGGTCACCGTAGGCGGCCAGATAGGAGGTCGGAGTGTTCGGGGAGGCGGTGTTGCCCGTGAACGGGAAATAGGCCAGATTGGTCATGTTTTGCGCGGAAAGTCCCAAAGCGGCAAACAAGACCAGACATAAAGCGGTAAATTTTCTCATAGTTTGTAAGGTATTAAATTAAGAATTGATTGTTAAGAACTAAGGCTGCAAAAGTACAAAAAAATAAATACCGTCGGCGGGCCAGTTATTCACCAAGAAATCAACATTTTTTCCAGAAATTGTAATTTTGATTTTTTTTGTATTTTTGCCGCCCAAAAAAACGGGCACGGAAAGTTGGCCGAGTGGCTTAAGGCAGCGGTTTCGAAAACCGCCGTAGTGTCACAGCTACCGGGGGTTCGAATCCCTCACTTTCCGCAACTGAGAACTCCCAGGAGCATGCGATAGCGTGCTCCTGTTTTGTTTTGAGCCCCTTCGGCGGCAGCTTGCTGACGCAAGAAGGAGCGAAAAAACAAAAGTCAGGCGCAACTTGTTGCGACTGGGAGTTCGAAGTTGCAAGGACGCCCGCAGCAGCGACAGGGATCTGTAATCCCTCACAAGCCCTTCGGTGGCAGCTTGCGTTCATAAGGTATTCTGATACATCATATTACTACCCCGCCCTTCGGGCAGAGGGTGACTAAAAAGTAGTCATCCTCTTTTTTTTTACATTTTTTTGCAAGATTGCAAGCTCGACTTTTGTGCTTTTCCATACTTTAAAAAAAAGATGGTTATTTTTCTGAAAAACAGAGAAATAACCATTGCTATTTG
>JAGCCZ010000075.1 GCA_017651425.1 Bacteroidales bacterium | reverse complement strand
CTTCACATGGTACAGAAACGGCGAAGTCATTCCTAACGCTGTTGGTGCTACCTTCACCGAGACTCCGCACGCTATCAGCGACTACCCGACGGTGTACGTCTATGAAGTGTCCGTGAAACAAACGGCTAACGGCTGCGAGTCCGTCGTGACCTTCGCCGACACGGTTACTGTTAACCCGAATCCGACGCTTGCTATCGAAGCTGATCCTATCATCTGCGGCGATAATGCAAACAACATCACGATGGTTGCCCATGTCTATCCTGAGCCGACCACTGACTACACCTTCACATGGTTCGAAGACAACCGTGTCATCAACGGTGCTACTGGTCCTCACGATGCCATGATTGTTCTGACAAGACCTTACAGAGACTATCCGTACAACTTCAGCGTTTCCTTGGTGAACGAATACGGTTGCCAAGCCACGGCTGAAACCCAAATCTATGTTGACACTGTACCTGTTGTCAATATTGAAGTTACCGAGAACCTGATCTGCGTTGGTGGTGAAATCACCCTGACCGCTAATCTGAACAACTGGAACACCCCGAACATGGAATACCACTGGTATGACAACAATGTTGAGATTGCTGGTGCTACTTCCCTGACCTACACGGTTGTTCCTGCTCTCGGCGACCATGTGTACACCTTCACTGCTAAGCAGCTCAACTCCCTCTGCCATGCTACCAGCAACGCCATCACCGTGAATGTGATTCCGGATCCTGTCATTGCCAATGTCACCTTGTCCGACACGATCGTTTGCCAAGGCGCTCAGATCGCAATCACAGCTAACGCCGGCAACTACGTTCCTTCTACCGATGATGTCTATACATGGTACAGAAACGGTGTCCTCATGCCGGGTGCTACGGCACAAACCATCTATGATTCTCCTGTTACGGTTGACAACAACACGCAGCAATACATCTACACGGCTGTCGTGACCAGAACTCCTTCTGGTTGTACTTCCCTGCCTGTTGCTTCCGCAGCCCTCACCATCTATCCGAACCCGACCGTTGTGATCACAGGCGATCAACATGTCTGTGAGACCGACTCCATCTTCTTGATCGCTAATGTCGACACCATCGGTGGCAATGTGGGTACACTGCATTACACTTGGTACGAGAGCGGTATGATCAGAGACAACATGGCTTACGGTTATGGTGACAATCAATTCTATGGCGAATACTGGTATGCACGCGTTGAGCCTTACAGATTCACTGTCGAGGTTCAGAGAGAAGGCGTTGCTGCCGCATGCGCTTCCACTTCCGCAGAGTACCTTGTGTACGTCTATCCGCAACCTGTTGTGAACATCACTGCTACCGAGACCGAGATTTGCGAAGGCGGCGAAGTCACCTTGACTGCTAACCTCGTGGATCCGAACGCTCAGAACATGATCTATCAATGGTACGAAATCAGACACCGTGTCGACACCTTCGAGACTGGTTACGATTCTCTCGGCAACTTCACGTACACCTACTTCCCGATCACTTATCATTATGATATCCCGGGTGCTAACTCTGCTACCTACACGACCACTTACAATGAGACCATCACCGTTGGTGTGGTTGCATTCCAGACACCTTCCACCTGCTTCGACACCGATGAGATCACCATCACGGTCAATCCTCGTCCTGTTGTGACTTCTGTCACGGTGAACGGTGTTGTCCTGGATACCGTTTGCGACGGTGCCCAAGTCAACCTGGCTGCCACCATCAATCCTGCCGATGCTCAAGGCGCTGTTTACACATGGTTCAGAAATGGTGTTGAGATTCCGGGTGCTAACCAAAGCACGTTCAGCGAGAATGTCTATACCAATGACAACCAAGTGACGACCAATGTCTACACTGTCATGGTCACGCTGCCTGCTTCCGGCTGTGTCTCTGAGGTCTCTGTTCCTAATGCAACTGTTGTTGTCAATCCTGCTCCTTCTACAGTCACCATCTCCGGTAACAATGTCATCTGCGAAGGTGACAGCACCGTCCTGACTGTTTACAGCGACGTTGACGGCATCATCACTTGGTCCACCGGTTCTCACGAGCCTTCCATCACCGTTCCTGCTGGTGTTTACACTGTCACGGTGACCACTCCGGAAGGATGTGAGAAGACCTCTGATCCGTTCACGGTTGAGGCTCTCGGTACTGACCTGCTCGTGTCTGCAAGCGAGACGCACATCTGCGCTGGCGAGCACACCACGCTCTATGTCAACCAAGACGGTTGGGCTGGCAATGTTACTTATCAATGGTGCGCTGAGGCTGGCAACAGCACCGCTACCACCGTTGACGTACATCCTGATGTTACCACCACCTACACGGTCACCGCTACGGTCAACTCTTCTAACAACATCCATGGTTGCACCGCCGTCGGCGAAGTCACCATCATCGTGACCCCGCTGCCCACCACGCTCGTGGTTACTGGCGACACGACCATCTGCCAAGGCGACCAAGCTACGCTGACCGCTTCCACCACCGATTCTGACATCACCGGTTACATCTGGTACCAGAATGGTGTTGAGATTCCTGGTGAGAACCAAGCTGTCCTGACAATCAACTTCCCGGATTACGGTACTTACACCTATGTGGCTAAGGCTGTCAACAACCAAGGTTGTGTCTCCGCTATCGCCTCTAACCCGGCTACTGTGACTGTCAACCCGGCTCCGACTACTGTCTCCATCACTGGTAACAACATCATTTGCGAAAATGATATGACGAACCTGACTGTTTACAGCGACGTCACTGGCACCATCACATGGTCCACCGGTTCTCATGACGCCAACATCAACGTTCCTGCTGGTGTTTACACTGTCACGGTGACCACTCCGGAAGGTTGCGAAATGACCTCCGCTCCGTTCACAGTCGAGGCTCTCGGTACTGACCTGCTCGTGTCTGCAAGCGAGACGCACATCTGCGCTGGCGAGCACACCACGCTCTATGTCAACCAAGACGGTTGGGCTGGCAATGTGACCTATCAATGGAGTGCAAATGCTGGCAACAGCGTTGCTACCACTGTTGATGTGGCTCCTGAGGTTACCACCACCTACACGGTTACCGCTACGGTCAACTCCACGAACAACATGAATGGTTGCACCGCTATCGGTGAGGTTACCATCGTTGTCACCCCGCTGCCTGCTATCGTGACGGTCAACGCTTCTGCTGATTCCATCTGCGAAGGCGAGCAAGTCACATTCACCGCTACTCCTGCTGATCCTACTTATACCTATATTTGGTACCAGAATGGTATTGAGATTGCTGGCGAACACCAGAACGTCATCACGGTCAACTTCCCGATCGAGGGTGCTTACACCTTCGCAGCTAAGGCTGTCAATCCTGACGGTTGCGAGTCTGCCGAGGCTTCTGCTCCTGTGACTGTCTATGTGAGCGCTGCTCCTGATGCAGTTGTCATCTCTGGCAACCTCGAGATTTGCAACGGTGGTACGACCACGCTCTATGCTGACGTTACCCCGCATGTTGCTGGCGCTACCTATCAATGGTATCAAGACAATGTTGCAATTGCCGGTGCTACCGGATACTTCCTCACTGTTACCACCGCCGGTTCCTACAAGGTTGACGTGACCACCAATGGTTGCACCACCACTTCCGACGCTGTGAACGTGATCGTCAACGAAGCTCCGCAATTGCAGCTCACCGCTACCGAGACGACCATCTGCCAATTCGGCACCACCGTTATTAGCGCTGAGGCTACCGGTTGGAACAACAACGAAGTGAACTACACTTGGAGCAATGGTTACCATGGTTCCTCCTTCACCTTCACTCCGACTGTTGCTGGTGACTACACCTTCTCCGTGACCGCTTCCCTCGCCACTTCCGGTTGTACCGCTGTTGATCAAATCACCATCCACGTCAACGCTGCTCCTGCCGCTCCTGTTGTGACTGTGAACAACGCTCTCGTTTGCGACGGTGGTCAAATCACGCTGACCATGACCGACACCAACACTGTCAACTATGGCACGCCGATCATCACTTGGTACGACAATGGTGCTTACATGGCTGGTAACCAGACCAGTGTCACCCTGACACCGGCTCTCGGTCAGCACACCTACAACGTTTCTGTTGAATATCCGAACTCTGGTTGTAACACAGCCATCTCCGAGGTTGTCGTTGTGAACGTCATCCCGCAACCGACAGTTGCTATCGAGCTCACCTCTGGTAACAACAACGTCCTCTGCGACGGTGGTTCCACCACGCTGACGGCTAACGTCACTCCTGCTGGCTTCAACTACAACTATCAATGGTTCCAGAACAATGTTGAGATTCCTGGTGCTACGAACTCCACGCTCGATGTCACCCTGTTCGCTCGCGAAAGCACTTACGATTACCAAGTGGTCGTGACCGCTGCTCCTGGTTGTATCGTCGTCTCCGATGTTACTTCCATCACGGTTGTCAGTGATCCTGTCGTGGTTGCTTCTGTTGACAATGCAATCATCTGCGAAGGCGGTGTCGCTACATTCTCCGTTGCAGTTGACGGTGGTGTCAGCAATGTGAACGGTCTCAATGGTTACACCTACGCTTGGTACAGCAACCTCGACCACAGCACTCCGATTGCTAACACGCCGACCTTCACCGTGAACAACGCTACGGCTGGCACCTATGCATACGAAGTGATTGTTACCTCTCCTTACGGTTGCTCCACCACATCCAACGTTGTCGTCCTGAACGTTGTTGAGGATCCGACCGTCACGGTTGCTGTTGCAGCTGGTTACGACGCTACGATCTGTGAGAACGGCAGCACGGTTCTCGTTGCCAACGTGACCGGTGGCTACGGTACTCCTTCTTATCAGTGGTACTCCAACGGCCTCCCGATCCTCGGCGAAACCAACCGTACTCTTGTTCTGAACAATGTTGCTAATAACAACTTCGTCTATACTGTCAAGGTCACGCAAACCGGCGTTGACTGCGAGGCTATGTCCACCAATACTGTGAACCCGTTCACCGTCGTTGCTCCTTACAGCGTGACTGTGACTGGCAATGCCAACACTTGTGTGGGTGGTACTGTTACCCTGACCGCAGCCGTCACTGGCGTGCTCCCGACCGACGTTCCTACCTATCAATGGTACAGAGTTTCTGCAAACGGTGTTGCTACTCCGATTGCCGGTGCTAACAGCGCTGTTTACACGACCGAACCTCTGCTCACCGAAGGTAGCTATGAATACTATGTGGGTATCACCAGCAGCATCTCTGGTTGCACCACCAACTCCGACAGCTACACCGCTAACGTGATCGCCGATCCTACGGTTGTCATCAACGGCGCACACTCTGTCTGCGAGCAAGGTCAGCTGCAACTCAATGCTACTGTCTATGGCGGTATTCCTGGCGTCCAGTATGAATACACTTGGACCTGGACCGGCGCTTCCTCCGGTTCTGCCGTGACCGCTGTTCCTACGTACACTCCGAACCTGCCTGCTAACGACGGTGCAAACCACTACTACTTCACCGTGACTGTCAATGCTGTTGGCACCTCTGGCTGCGATGCAACTTCTGCTGCTCACGAGCTCGATGTCTATGCAGTTCCGACTGTTACCGTTACGGCTGATCGCAGCTACGTCTGCGAGGGTGGTGCTGTCACCTTCACCGCAAATGTGACACCTGCTGGCAACTACAACTACGCTTGGACAATCAATGGTGTGGCTAACGCCGCCAACACCCCGAGCGTGACGACCATCGTCAACAACGCTGGTCCTGTTTCCGCAACTGTCACCGTTAGCGCTAACAACAATATCGTTTCCTGCGAAACCACTGCTACCATCGCAGTTCCTGTCCAAACCGTTGCCGATCCTGTTGTGACGATCACTGCTAACCACACAAGCATGTGTGCCGGTGGTACCACCACACTCAGCGTCGCCAACATTGTTGTTGACAACAATATTCCTGCTGACTACTCTTATCAGTGGGCAATCAACGGACATGAGATTCCGGGTGCTATCAACAACACGTTTGTCCAGAGTCTGACCGATGCTGGTACTTACATCTACACGTTGAAAATCACTCAGAATGGTAACCTCGGTTGTTCTTCCGATTGGTCTGCTCCTGTGACGGTCCTCGTTGCTGAGCAACCTGTCGTGACCCTGAACAGCATCGATGGTCTCAACATCTGCGAAGGCGGTTCCATCACGCTGAACGGTGTTGTTGACAACTACGGTAACACTGTGAATGGTGTCCTTAACAACTCCGTCTATGGTCCGATGACCTACACTTGGAATTCCAACGGTGTTGTTGTCCAAAATGGTGTCCACTCTAATGTGAATGCTGGTACGGATCAGCTGACACAGACGCTGAACAATGTTGGCAACTACAACTACAATGTGGTTGTGACCCCGACCGGTTACGCTTGTCAGCCTGCCGCTTCCAACATCGTTACGGTGAATGTCCTGAATGATCCTACTTGGACCGATGTCCACGTCTATTATCCTGACGTTTGCGTTGGTCAGCAGGTCAACCTCGAAGCTGCTATCGTCGGCGGTGTCGCTGACTACAACAACAACACCAATGGTTACATCCAGTGGACGGTGACGTTCAATGGCACGACCGCTAATGTTGCTGGTGGTCAGGGTGGCAACTCCTACGACTTCCCGGCTTACCCAGGTAACTATGTCTACACTCCGACCTACGTTGGTAACATCGGTAGCGGATGTCAACTCACCAACACGGCTGACGTTGAACAACCCGTGACTGTCCACGAGATTCCGACCGCAATGTTTGTGACCGGCGACGGTTCCACCATCTGCGCTAACGATCCTGATGCTTCTGTTGAGTTGACGATTGTCTTCACCGGCGGTGCTCCTTACACCTTCGACATCGAGAACATGATGACGGGTGAGATTCTGCCGTACCACGTCTCCTTGACCGACACCTTCAGATTCTACGTTTCTCCGAACGTCACGACCCGTTACAGAATCATCGCTCTGGCTAACAGCTACTGCGAGAACAACGAGCTCGGTTCTATCGAGTCCACCACTGTCACGGTCAATGTGAATGCTGTCTCCTTCTCCGAGACCACCTTCACCCCGGTCTATTGCGGTGAGGATGTCACCATCTCCTTCGACATCACCTCCGGCAATGAGAACGAAGCTTACCAAGTCTATGAAAATGGTGCTTTGATCGCCTCTGGCACTGTCATCGACGGCCATATCATCATTCCGGACGGCTTGTTGAGCGAAGGTACTCACTACCTGACTCTCGTCATCGGTGGATGTGAATACGAAGTCACTGTAATTATTCCTGTTGGATCTGAATACTCCGATATCTTTGGACCGAACTTCATGGATATCAGATGGGACGATGTTGTCATCATTAACCTGAACGCTAATCCGCGTTACGAATTCGTCGGATTCCAGTGGTACAGAAATAATGAACTCATCCCGGGTGCTATCTATAAGAACTACCAAGAGATCGGTGGCCTGAGAGGATTCTACTCTGTGGTTCTGACCGCTATTGACCATGAGACTGGTGAGATGGTTACCTTCCAGACCTGTCCTCGTGAGTTCAACAGCCTCACTTCCATGAAGGTCTATCCTGTCCCTGCAACAGTTCAACAAGTTATTACAATCGAACTTGATTTGACTGCTGAAGAACTCGATGGCGCTGTCCTCGATATCTACGACGCAACGGGTAAGCTGATCAACCACATGTCTGATTTGACCCCGATCACCAAGGTCGCCGGATTCAAGGCACAGGGTACTTACTTCGGACGTATCATCACTGGTACAAATGAAATCAAGACTGTTAAATTCGTTATCGTAAAATAATTTGAAACTCCTCGGGTGGTGGCAATCGCCACCGCCCAGGGTTTTCATTAATCTATAATGGTAATAAAGAAAAAAGAGTATATTATGAAAAAGAATTTATTAGTAATCAGTCTTATTTTCGCCATGTGTACCACTGCGTTTGCTCAAGAGGTACAAACCGAAAATAATAACGACAACGCTACAGCCCAGACTGAAAACGTTGAAACTTCCTCCTTCTGCCCGCATCGCATCAAAGTTTATCTCGGTGCTGGTTTCACGAACAACATCTACAAGAGAATTGACCTCAAACAGTACTACTCCCAGAGTGAACTTATCTCTCTTCACTACGCTTACTTCTTCAACGAGCATTGGGGATTGAGCGTGGGTGTCGAAGCTAACCACGTTGGTGCCAAGGCTGCCTTCACCGGCAAGGGCGTTATCGAAGATTATAACGACTTGGCTTTCAACAATGGTGAGACTTGGTATGATCTTTACTATAACGCCGACGGCCTTATGGAAAGACAGTCCATCTGGGCTATTGAAGTCCCTGTCCAAGCTCAATTCGAATGGAGATTCGGTGGCCGTCATGGTCTCTATGCTGGTCTTGGTCTCTATGGCTATTTCCCCTTCATCAAAGGTGTCAACAAATACAAAGGCGAAGGTACCATCACCACCGCTGGTGTTGAAGAGGGTGTTGGTCAAGACTACAACTATGACTATCCGATGACCAACCACTTCTACACAGGCAACTATGAAGGTCAGGACCGCCGTACGAAACTCAGATGCTCCTTCGGCATTGAAGGCGATTTCGGTGGTATCATCCGCATTAGCCGCGCTGTTGACTTCTACCTCGGTGCTTTCTGCAAATTCAACTTCCTCGACATCCTTCCGAAGGATGACAAGAAATTGGATATGTTCACCAGCAACTATGAGAATATCCCCACTTTCAACGGTACACTCGGTTCCAACATCCTTTCTTATTACAAGAATAATATTGATGGATACCAGAAGATTCGTACGAAATGGGATCAACTGCAAGTCGGTGTGAAACTCGGTTTCCACTTCCAGACCTGCGTCAATCCTGCTGAAAAATCCAGAAAGCAACTCGAAAAAGAGATTCTTGAAGAGCTTAAGAAGAAATCTAACGAGCCTATCATCATCAAGCAAGATCCGCAATATATCTATATTGTTCCGATTTGTGACCAATTGGATAACGACGATGATTATCTAACTGCTGATGACAAGGAAGCCATTAAGGAACTCAGTGATGTCCTTTCTAAGACAAAGATTCTGTTCGACCTTGACAAGGATATTCCTAAGATTTCTGACTACAACGACAATATCAATAGAACTGTTTCTATCTTGAAGAAGAACCCGGCCCTGAAGCTCATCGTTGAGGGTTACACTTGCGACCTCGGTACAGAGGCTCACAACCGTGATCTTGCCCAAAGACGTGCTAACGCTGTCAGAGACCTCTTCATCCAGAAGGGTGTCCGCGCCGACCAGATTGAAACAGCTTCCTACACGGTGAACGATCCTCAGAACAGACAAAACATTCAGGATCCTGCCCGTGAGGAACACAGAGCTGCAATTTTCAGAATCGTCAAAAGATAATTATTATTATTTACGTTTAGGAAAAGGATCGCTGTGAAGCGGTCCTTTTTTTGTTATTCAAAAAATAACTGTATTTTTGCATCTCAATTTATGATGCGCAAATTTCTCATCATATTGACCCTCTCGCTGCTGACCGTTTTGTCCGCATATGCCAAGTCGCGCGATACCCTCTCTGCGGGGCGGCTGGAGTTTGTGCCCAATATGGGACAGTGGACGGGAGATTTTGATTTTCGGGCAGCCTTGCAGGGTGGTGCTCTATTTTTCAATTCTGAGGGCTATGTGGTCAACATGCTTGATCCGGAAGCTTTACAACAATTGCACCCCTCATCTCCAAATGCCTCGAGTAGCGTGAGCAAGCCGATAAATGCGGCCGCCTATAAAGTGAGATTTGAAGGATGTAATACGAACTCCATTTATAATACGGTGGGAGATGCTTCATCCCACTATTATAACTATTACCTTTCATCAGATCAGAATCGTTGGCGTTCTCATGTGCCCTCTTTTGCCGCTCTGTTTCGTCCCTCTTTGTATCCGGGCATCGACTTTTGCGTTTTTCAGGATGGCCAGTATGTGAAGTATGAGTTTCATGTTGCCCCGCACGCGGACCCGAATTCTGTGAAAATGCGTTACGAGGGTGTGAGATCGTTGTCCCTTAGTTCCAACATTCTCATCATTGACAATTTTATCTCGCGTGTTGTGGAGTTGGCACCTTTTGCCTATCAGGTGACTCTCGCAGGTGATACCGTCCAGGTGGATTGCAAATATAAGTTGTCCAAAAATGTGGTCTCATTTGAACTGGGAAATTATGATGCCGGGCTGCCGCTTGTCATTGATCCTCAGGTTATTTTTTCCTCCTATAGTGGTTCAATGGCGGATAACTGGGGCTACACGGCCACCTATGACTCGCGAGGGAATCTCTATGGCGGCGGCATTGTCTTTGGCAACGGATACCCCATCACATACGGCGCCTATCAGGCTTATTTCTGCGGTCCCAACGGCCAAACAGATGTGGGTATCTCCAAGTTCGATTCTACAGGGACATATTTGCACTATTCCACTTATTTGGGTGGTTCATTTGTGGATATTCCCCATAGTCTCTATGTCAACGACAATGATGAACTTTATGTCTTTGGCACAACATCTTCAACTGATTTTCCGGTCACCCCGGATGCGTTCGACACCTCCTTCAATTCAGGTGTGGCGGTAACGCTCTCCACGGATTTGAGCTTTGCAAACGGTGCTGACATCTTCATTTCCAGATTCAGTGCGGACGGTGCGCAGCTGCTCTCTTCAACCTTTGTGGGAGGCAGTGGAAACGACGGCATCAACACCTCTCCAGGCCTTCGAAAGAACTATGCTGACGACAATAGGGGAGAGATTGTCATGGATGTGAACAGTAACATCTATGTGGTTTCCTCCACGCAGTCGGCAGATTTTCCCGTGACGTTGAATGCCTACGACACCTCCTTCAACGGCGGTCAGGATGCCTGCGTCTTCAAGATGAGCTATGACCTCTCACAGCTGATTTGGTGTACCTATCTCGGTGGTTCCGGGAACGAGGCGGGATATAGTTTGATGCTGGCGGAGGACTACAGTGTGTATGTTTGTGGCGGCACGAATTCCACGAATTTTCCGGTAACACCTTCTGTGTTGCAGAGTTCCAATGCCGGCGGGGTGGATGCCTTTGTGGCACACTTGTCCATCAACGGTGATGATTTGCTCCATGCCACGTATTTGGGCTTTTCGGATTATGACCAAGCCTATTTGGTGAAAGGCGATCGTGAAGACTGCCCGCATGTCGTGGGGCAAACCTCTGCCACGGGGAACAGTTGGATACAGAATGCACAGTACAGCGTTTCCGGCGGAGGGCAGTTTTTGACCAAATTGTCGCCTTCGCTGGATTCTTTGGTCTGGTCCACCGCCTTTGGTACGGGTAATGGCGGTCCGGATATCTCTCCTACAGCACTTTTAGTGGATTACTGCAACAATATTTATATGTCGGGATGGGGTTCCGCTGCGCTCAATGGCTTTGGCGGCACGTCTGGGTTGCCGGTCACTCAGGATGCCTTCCAGACCACCACCGATGGGAGCGACTACTATTTCATCTGCATGAGCGATGATATTTCGCAGCTGGTGTATGCCTCCTTTTTCGGAGGGGCTGCCGCCCGCGCCCGCGAGCATGTGGATGGCGGCACAAGTCGCTTCGATCGCAAGGGACGCATCTACCAGGCTGTATGTGCAGGCTGCGGGGGACAAAGCAGCTTCCCCACCACGCCTGGCGCCTACTCCACGGTCAATGGCAGCACCAACTGCAATCTTGGTGTCATCAAGATGGATTTTGCCCTCCCTTCCGTAGTGGCCGATTTCCATTCTCCAAGCACGGTTTGCTTGCCGGATGTCGCTGTTTTCGAGAACCATTCCCAAACCATTGGCAGCAGCACCTCCTACACTTGGGATTTTGGAGACGGTACAGTCTCTAACCAGACAAGCCCCACCCATCTGTATGCCCATTCGGGCCATTATGTGGTCACCTTGATAGTGCAGGATCTGGGAAGTTGCAATTTTGCGGATACCCTCAAAAAAAACATTCTCGTATTGGCCAACATGGTAGAGACACTCTCGCCTAAAACCGTTTGTTTGGGCGATTTTGTGCAAATCGGGTTGCCGCCGTCCATCGGTGTGAACTATCACTGGTCTCCTGCAACATCGCTCAGCAATGCCGCAGTGTCAAATCCCATAGCGATGCCCACACAGTCAACGCTCTACATGTTGGAAGCGTCGTCCCAAGCCTGCGTGGACACATTCTACCAGCAGGTGCTTGTAGATACGCTTGACGTGACACTCTCTTCCGACACGCTTGTCTGCATTGGGGACACGGCCACCCTCGTGGTGACGGGCCAAGCGGCGTATGATGCCGTGATTTGGTCAACAAGCCCGACTTTTACGCCGATTTTGGCGCAAAATGTCACAAGCCTGTCGGTGAGTCCAAACGAGAGCACCACCTATTATGTTCTGGTCCGTGACGGGGCTTGTACTTTCATCGGTGAAGTTACAGTGATTGTTCATGATTTCCAGATCCAACCGTTGCCGGAAATGTTGTTCTGCTTTGACGATCTTGAGTTGGACGCCAACACCAACTGTGAAAATTGCCAATATACTTGGAGCATTGGTGAGGATGTTGTCTCCCATGAAGCACATCCTCATGTGGCACCGACCGCAAATACAACCTATTCCGTTACAATCACGGATAATAGTGGATGCACGGCAACCGCTTCGGGATACATCGTGGTGCGCACGGGCACCTTCCCCACGCCTTTGTCCGCATGGTGTGATCCCTGTGATATCACCCAGGCCGATGAAACGACTGTTTTTGCAACGGATTACGGTGACGGCTACAGCTATCAGTGGCAACCGGTGTCGGAGGACATGCTTACCCCTGACGCTCCCTCGACCAGAGTGTCCCCGATGGATACAATAACGTATTATATCTCTGTGACAGACACATTCGGCTGTGTTTGGACGGATTCTGTCACCGTGTATGTCAAAAGGCTCGTTTGCGACGATCCCTTCATCTTTGTGCCCAACGCCTTCACACCCAATGGTGATGGCAAAAACGACGTGCTCTATGTGCGCAGCCACATTTTGGATGAGTTTTATTTCGCTGTCTATAGCCGTTGGGGACAAAAGGTTTTTGAGACAAGGAGCTTGGAAGAGGGCTGGGACGGCACTTTCCAGGGCAAGCCGTGTCAGGCGGGTGTCTATGACTATTACTTCACCGGCACTTGTGTGGGAGGGCAAAGCAAAGAATTGAAAGGCAATGTCACATTGGTCAGGTAATTTCTTATCTTTGCCGCGTTTTTTTCACAAGTGAAATGGCAACGGAACAAGTTAAAAAAAAGAAGAAAAGAAAGAGTTTCTTTAAGGCGTGGAAAACGCTAAAGAGGCGTTCCAAAGTGTATGTGGTTATCGTACACCTTCTCGCTCTCGCAGGCTTGGCCATCATAGGAGCTTGGGGACTTTATGAGCTGGGCTTTACCAAGGATAACGGAAAAATTGATGAAAACAACCGTTATTTGGCAGATTATAGCAACAACCTGGCCCCAAAGGATTCTTCCACATTTTTCGAGGAACAGATGCGTGACTATCTGAGTTTGGTGGCCATGAGCAGGTTTTATCCTGCCAATGCGCATCTGGTGCTCGATGCTGTCCGCTATAGCGACAAGCAGGACGGCATGGGGCAGATGATCTATGCGGCGGACATGTATTTGCAGGAAGGGGAAAATGGAGCGCAATATCGCAAGATGTTACAGGAGTTGAACGCTGTGCTCGACAAGTATCCGCTGACAGACAGTGTCTCAAACCTCATTCCTTGGATGAACGAGCCGGCGTGGCCTTCGCTCAAGGCGGCGATAGTCAAGGACAGGGCTGCCATAGAGGAGGCGGCGCGCCTCACGGGCGTGGAGCCTCGCCTGATTGTGGGTTGCCTCGTGGGGGAGCAGATACGCCTCTTCAATTCCAAGCGCGAGATGTACAAACGCTATCTCGGTCCCGTCAAGGTGCTTTCCGTGCAGTCGCAGTTCTCCTTTGGCGTGAACGGAATCAAGGACTTCACGGCGCAGCAGGTGGAACGTAATCTCAAGGATACTGCCTCTCCGTACTACATGGGGAAGGCGTATGAGCACATTCTCGACTTTTCCACGGGCGACCACGCATCCGAGCGCTACCGTCGTCTCACCAACTACCACGACCATCTCTACTCCTACATCTACACCGGCTGTATCTTGCACCAGATCATGCTGCAATGGAAGCGCGCCGGCTATGACATTTCCAACCGCCCCGACATCCTCTTCACCCTTTTCAACTTGGGTTTTGGCGCATCCAAGCCGAGCGCGGACCCCCAGTGCGGCGGTTCAAGAATAGTCGCAAACGGCAGAACCTACACCTTTGGGCGGATTGGCAACGACTTCTATTTTTCCGGGGAACTGGCCCAGGAGTTTCCCATACATGCAGATCCTTTTGCCCATGACTGAAATTGAGTTGCTCATGCCGGCCAAGGATTTGGCGAGTGGGCAGGTCGCCATAAACCACGGGGCGGACGCCCTCTATATCGGTGCGCCACGGTTTGGGGCGCGGCAAGCGGCGGGCAACACGCTCGAAGATGTTGAGCAGCTCATCCGCTATGCACACCTGTATGGTTCCAAAATCCATGTGACAGTCAATACGCTGTTGTTCGACCGGGAGATGGAGGAAGCACGTCGCTTGATATGGCAGCTTTACGAGATGGGCGCCGATGCGCTCATTATTCAGGACCTCGGCCTGCTCAAGCTGGACCTTCCGCCGATTGCGCTCCATGCCAGCACACAGTGCCACAACAACACATTGGAGCGCATCCTCTTTTTGGAGAAATTAGGCATGAAACGTGCCATTCTCGCACGGGAACTGGACGTTGAGGCCATACGGCAAATCCGGGCGCACAGCAGCATCGAACTGGAGACCTTTGTCCATGGCGCGCTATGCGTCTCTTACAGCGGACAATGCTACATAAGCCTGATGATGACCGGACGGAGCGGCAACAGGGGAGAGTGCGCGCAAATCTGCCGCACCTGCTTCGACTTGCAGGACGCCAACGGCAATGTGCTTGTACACAACAAACATCTCCTCTCCCTGCGTGACATGAATCGGAGTGCGCACCTGCAACAGCTGATTCAGGCCGGCATCACCTCCTTCAAGGTGGAGGGCCGCCTGAAAGATGCCAACTATGTGAAAAATATCACGGCTTTTTATCGGAAAAGCTTGGACATGATATTGGAGAAAAAAACTGATTTTTCACGGAGTGGTAGAGGAAAAACCACATTCTTTTTCGAACCAGATCCTGAAAAATCCTTCAACAGAGGCTTTACCAGTTATTTCTTGGGTGAAAAACGGGAGAAAATAGCCTCTTTCGACACACCCAAGGCTATGGGAAAGAAGATTGGCGCATTGCGGCAAGACGCGGGCGGGAAGATCTTCTACGAAGGCAAGGAGACTTTGTCCAACGGAGACGGACTCTGTTTTGTCAATGTCCGGGGCGAGTTGGAGGGCTTTACCGTCAATGGAATCAGCGGCAACAGGATTGTTCCGCACAAACCGTTGTCCCCATTCAAGAGAGTGGATGTGTACAGGAACGTGGACAAGTTTTTTGAAAAGAAGCTTGCAGGCAAGACGGCCGAGCGAAAGATTGCCGTGGATATGGTTTTTTTTGAAGATGAGCAGGGATTTTGTTTGCGGCTTTGCGATGAAGACGGAGTTTGTGTCACTTCGACCGTGGTGGCGGAAAAGATGCGCGCGGAAAAACCCGATGTCGCGGAACAGCAGATGCGCTCGTCGTTGTCAAAGTTGGGAGGGACACCTTTCGCGTTGCGTGATCTGACGATTGAGGCTCGGGGATACTTCTTGCAGGCTGCCATCGCGAACAAGTTGCGGAGCCGGGCTGTGGAACAGCTTTCCGCCGCCCGGGTGCAACATTTTTGCCCGAAGCCTTCCATGCGAGAATACCAGCCTGAGCCCATGTTCGACAAGGCTGATTATAAACGCAACATCACCAATGAACTGCATCGAAGTGTCTATGAGGACTTTGGCGCCCAATCGGTGGAGTATGGACTTGACAAGACCTTGGATTTCAAAGGCAAGGAGATGATGGTCTGCAGGTATTGCATCCGCTATGAGATAGGTGCGTGCAGCAGACAGAAGGGTGGGGGAGCGCTGAAGCTTCCCCTCTATCTTCAAAATGAACGTCATCGGTTCCGCTTGGAATTTGATTGCAAGGAGTGCGTGATGAAGGTCGTCGCGGAATAAATGCCCTGTATCATCATGCTAACTGCTTTTTTTGTACTTTTGCACTTTAAAAAAAAAGAGGATATGAGCCATTACGACGACAGCGAAGACGATGATATTCGGGAACTTGCGCAGCAGTTCAAGAGCGACCTGGAGGCGGGAAGGCAGTCTTTTCTCGGTCGTGACGACTACGAGGACATCATCCACTACTTTTTCGACATGTTGATGATGGACTATGCGGAACAGGCTATCCTTAGAGCTGTGGCCGCTTATCCGGAAGATACCTATTTGCAGTTGCTCCAGGTCAAGTATCACTCCATGATGATGGATTACAACGCTGCGCAGAAGAAGTTGGACTTTGTGGAGAAAAATCTGGAGCCTATTCCTGATCTGTATGTGGAGAAGGTGCTAGTGTATCAAGCTTTGAACCAACCTGTTGACGCTATCGGTATCTTAAACAAGGCACTCGCCATGGATGAGAGATACCCGGAGGCCCACATGCTTTTGGCCGAGGAGTATTTAGCCGACCAGAATGTGGACAAGGCGGTGGTGCATGCCATGCGTGCCATACAGATCGATCCGACGTTTGTGGACGACCTTGGCGCCATCAATATTGATTTTTTGTATCCCAAGTTTCAGCAAAACGGCCTGCTGGTGAAATTCTTCAAGCGCATGACGGAAGAATACCCGATGTACCCTAGTTTGTGGAGCGGACTTGGCTTGGCATACATGAATTCCAGCGCGTTTGACCGTGCCATCGAGGCATTCCAGTTCCAAATGTCGCTCGATGATGACGACTTCATTGTCCATATCAACATTGCGGATGCCTATTTTTCGAAAAAAGATTACGAAAACGCTGTACAACACTATCTTATCGCCAATGAGAAGACCGATATGCCTTCGTTGGACCTGTATATTGGAAGATGTTATTACTATATGGGTGACTATGACACGGCCATGTCGTTCTTTATTTTGGCGCAGAATCGAGAGGAGATGTTCAGCATGGCCACGGACGATATTGTCAGAACATTCAAGGTGCAGGGGAAGTTCGATGAGGCTCGTGCATTCCTGCGCAATCTGGTGAAAGAGAATCCGCAAAACATGGTTGCCCTTGAGGAACTGCTTCCGTTGCTGAATCCTAAGCGTGATTCGGAGGAGATCAAGGACCTTTGTTTCATGGCGTTCCATAATGAAGACTATCCCACATACAGCTTCTTGCACAATTTTGTGACCTATTGTTGTGACAACGAAGGCTACGACATCGGCATAGAGATCTGCACCGAATACATGGACGATCCGGATTCGCATGCGACATTTATGTATTCGTTGGCGGCGCTCTACCTCAAGAAAGGGCATGTGCAGCGGGCATGCGAATACCTTGAGCAGGCACTTTTGGAGGATCCCGATTCCGCTTATAGCGATTTTGAGGAGATAGACCCTAACTTTGCTGATGTGCCTGATGTGTCAATCCTTTTGGAGCGCTATGCCGGATACGCCGGTAAAGGCGACACCTCCATGGAATACTAATGAATACCCCATATTTCCTATGAAGAAAACCATTGTCTGTTTGTTGCTGTTGGTCTTGGGATGCAGGGCTTTTGCCCAAGACATGAGTGCATATAAGGCAGACAGCATCGTTTCCCCAGAAAAAGAGTCTGTGACTGACAGAGTCATTAATTGGTACAATGGGCACCTCAACTACGGGACGGTCACGCTGCTGATGGCGGTGGAGAGCTCGTTCATACCGTTCCCCTCGGAGGTTATCGTGCCGCCTGCCGCATATCAAGCCTGCAACAGCGACAACGCCGCCCTCCACAGGACAGAGTCCAAGGCCCTGAATGTCATCTTTGTTGTCCTTTTCGCAACCCTCGGTGCGCTCATCGGGGCCATTATCAACTATGTGCTTGCCTTGGTGCTGGGACGCCCCATCGTCTATTGGTTTGCGGACAGCAAAGTGGGCCATTTTCTGCTCCTCAACGGAGAGAAGGTCAAGAAGGCGGAACAGTATTTCATCGATAACGGAAAGAGTTCCACGCTCATCGGTCGTCTCATTCCTGCCGTGCGCCAGCTGATCTCCATCCCGGCGGGCTTGTCCAAGATGAATTTCGGAGTCTTTGTGCTGTTCACGGCCATTGGCGCCGGCTTGTGGAACACCATTTTGGCCTTCCTCGGCTACTTGGCTCATGGGCAGAAGGATTTGATTGACAAATACAACCATGAGCTGAAGTTTCTCCTTTGGGGACTGTGTATCGCCTTTGTCGGTTATTTGATTTTCAAGGGTGTGCGCGGCTCCCGCAGTGCCAAGAACAAGTCGGCGGAGGATAACAACATTTCCGAGACACCCGCCGAATGAGGCAGTATGGGCTCATAGGGAAGACGCTGGGCCACAGTTTCTCGCAGCGTTACTTCGAGGAGAAGTTCGCCGCATCGGGGCGCTATGATTGCCGCTATACGCTCTACGAGTTGCCCGATATAAAACAATTTCGTGAGTTTGTCGCTTCCAAGCCCGACTTGCGCGGGCTGAACGTGACCATTCCTTACAAGCAGTCCGTCATGCCTTTGCTCGATGAGATTGATGCGGAAGCCGAGACCGTGGGTGCCGTGAATACCGTGAAGGTGCTGCGCGGGGGGCGGACGCTGAAGCTGGTGGGATACAACACTGATGTGGAGGGATTCCGCCGTTCGTTGGCCGGGCAGCCGCTGCCGAAGCGCACCTTAGTGTTCGGCACGGGCGGGGCCGCCGCTGCGGTCGTCTATGTCTTGCGCCAATGGGGTGTGGAGTACAAAATGGTGTCGCGGCATCCGGCGGAGAACATGATCGGCTATGAGGATGTTACGAGTGCGGTGTTGAAGGACTGGCCATGGCTGCTCAATTGCACGCCAGTGGGCATGTGGCCGGATGTGGAAGAGTGCTTGCCGTTGCCGTACGAGGCGCTGGCGGAGGGTAGTTTCCTGTATGATTTGGTCTATAATCCGGAGGAGACGCAGTTTCTCAGGCGGGGGCGCGAGCGCGGGGCACGGGTGCAGAATGGACTGCGGATGCTGCAGTTTCAGGCGGATGCCGCCTGGGAAATTTGGAACCTTAGCAGAAAATGATGTTCTTGATGATGGGAATGGCGTAGTCGGCGTTGATACGCTCCATGATCATGCTTTTGCGCCCCATCAGCTCGAAACGCAGCGCGGCATTGGGCACCTTCACCTTCAGCACACCGTTCTTGACGGAGACGCACTCCGACTGCTTGGCGCACATTTCGCCCACATATTCCGGCCAGTTTTGCATCACCACCCTCTCGGCAAACAACTGCTGCTTGCCGTTTTTGTTCACAAATTCGTGAATCAAGTCTTTCAGAAACAACTCTTTCTCGGATCTCATGCTGAATGGGATTACATCGGCAAAAATAGTAAAAAAGAGTTTAGTACATAAAAAAAAGAAATTTTGTCATAACGTGTTTTTATTTAATAAGTTGTCGATGTTTTTGTCGGTAACCTTTTTAGACTGCGAAATGACTTTTAGACCTTTTTTGATTTGGGCGTGCCGGCGCGGCGGCGCGGAACCGCGCACGCAATCAAATGTGCCGCCGCGCCGTCGGGCTTTCCACTCCAATGATTTTGGTTTAATTCCGTGAGACGCGAAGCGTCAAGCGGAACCTCCGTCTCGCCAGGGAACGCATTCCCGCCAAAATCATTTCCGCTGCAATCCCTCACGCATGCTCGCCGAACGCCACACCCGTTTCGCGGCGAACAACGCACACCCTCGTCTCAACGTTCTCCCGCGCCGCGATTTTCCTCAAGCGCACCGTCCGGCCCCAGACTGCACTGCCGTTTCGTCTGGGGTTATTGAGATTTTGTCCCTCCGGGACATTGTTTTACCACGCCCCCACCAATCTCCAATCTCCAATCTCCAACTTCTGATCACTGTTCACTGATCACTGTTCACTCCTCATCAGAACCTGCAGCCAATACCCACGACCACATACGATGCGTACCCGAAGTTGGTCTCGAAAAGCCCATAGACATTTTTGCCGACCGATACGCCAATCGGGGTGATGTTGAAGGCGACCGAGACGGGCTGTTGCGAGGATTTCTCGCTTTGGGAGGATCCGCGGCTGTCCCACAAATAGGAGACGCCGAGGTCAACGCCGGAGTAGAGCCGCACCCAGGGACGGTTGAGGTAGGTGAACCGCACGCTCGGCATCAAGGTGACAAACCCCATGCTGTATTTGTCGCTGACGGCAGTTCTGGTACTGTCGGCATAATGCTTGTATCCGGCCCCTTCGAATGTCGTGCGGAACCCGACCTGGCACCATGGTTTCACTTGGTAATAATAATGTATTCCGTAGTGACCGTACAAATCCATATCCACCGGTTTGTGGGAGAGAGAGCCGCCGAGTGCGTCGAAGAACCCGACCGTGATATTCACGAAAGAACCCATAAAGGAGAACGGACCGGCATCAACGCCGAGCTCGTTTTTGAATTCGTTGTGCGGATGTCGGCTCTGGGCTTGGAGCTGTGGCACAAGAACTATTGTTAACAAGCAGACTGCAATTAATCTTCTTTTCATGACTTTTGTTTTTAGCGGTTGCAAAAATATAATTTTCCCTGTGTTAAACGGGATTTGGTGAGATTTATTGCTTGTGCCAAAACAAAAGGCGCATACGATGAAGTGGCAACGGCATAAGTCGGAGAGTGTCTGAAATATGCTTCGGCCCTGCGAATTTTTTGTATCTTTGCGCCCTTGAAATTTTGACTTATGGATATTGTAGCAAGTGGCATTCGCCCAACCGGTTTCCTTCACCTCGGCAACTATTTCGGTGCCTTGAGGAACTTTATCAAGATGCAGAACGAGAACAAATGCTTCTTCTTCATTGCAGATTACCATTCCTTGACAACGCATCCCAATCCTGCTGATTTGCAGACAAACGTGCGCAATGTGCTCATCGACTACATCGCGGCGGGCCTTGATCCCGAGAAAGCCACGATATATGTGCAGAGCGATGTGCCCCAGGTGTGCGAGCTGAGTCTGCTGCTCTCCATGAATGTCTATGTGGGCGAGCTGCAACGTGTGGCCTCTTTCAAGGAGAAGGTGCGCCGCCAGCCCAACAACGTCAACGCCGGCTTGCTCAACTACCCCGTGCTCATGGCCGCCGACATCCTGCTGCACCGCGCCGACAAGGTGCCCGTGGGCAAGGACCAGGAACAGCATCTGGAGATGACCCGCGACTTCGCGCAGCGCTTCAACCACATCTACAAGCATGAGTATTTCAAACTGCCTGTGGCCTATAACTTCGGCAACGACCTCGTGAAGATTCCCGGCCTTGACGGCTCCACCAAGATGTCCAAGTCCGACAACGAGGCCTCCTGCATCTATCTCTCCGACGCGCCGGAAGTGGTGCGCAAGAAGGTGATGCGTGCCGTTTCCGACAGCGGTCCCACAGAGCCGGGCCAACCCAAGAGCCAGGCCGTGGAGAACCTCTTCAGCCTGATGAGGGCCGTCTCCACACCCGACACCGTGCAATACTTCGAGGACCAATATCAGGCCTGCCAGATCCGTTATGGCGACATGAAAAAGCAGCTCGCCAGTGACATGATCGCCTTCCTGCAACCCATCTATGAGCGCATCCTTGAGTTGCGCTCCAAGAGCGACTACATCAGCAAGGTGGCACGGGAGGGGGCTGAAAAGGCCCGTGAAAGCGCCTCCAAGACCGTGCGCGACGTGCGTGAAATTATTGGTTTCAAACCCCTGTAATCCATGAAACTACTGACGCAATATCCCCTTTGGTTGGTCATTTTCGCCATACTGCTTGGCGTGGGGTACGCGTTGTTTCTCTATTTCAAGAACAACAACATCGTCTTTGAGAAACCCACGCGCATCGCAATGGCCTCGCTGCGTGGCCTCGCCGTGGGTCTCATCGCCTTCCTGCTGCTGGCCCCCATGTTCAAGCGCACCGTGAAACAGACGGACAAGCCCCTCATCCTCGTGGCTGTCGATAACAGCGAATCCGTGAAGTCCAACAAAGATTCTTCTTTCTATACGAAAGAATACCCCGCCCAAGTGCAGAAGATGATCGCCGACTTGGGCAAGGATTACGAGGTGAAAACCTACCTCGTGGGCGACGAGGACCACCTCGTGGGCGAACAAGAGTCCTTTAATGTTGACTTTTCCGATAAATCCACGAACCTGGCATCCCTTTTTGACCAGGTGAACATGTTCTATTCCAACCGGAATGTCGGTGCCGTGGTGATGCTCACCGATGGCATCTTCAACACAGGCTCCAGTCCCTATTACAAGGCCGAAAATGCCGGTTGCCCTGTCTATACGGTTGGATTGGGCAGCTCGGAGCTCACTACGGACCTTTTCATCTCCAACATCCTGCACAACCGGCAGGCCCTCAAGGGCAACTTTTTCCCGGTGGAGATAAAGGTGGCGGCCAACAAGCTCTCCGGAAAGCAGGCTGAGCTGAAGGTCACGGAGGGCGATATGGAGATCTATCACAAAACCCTCTCCTTGACAGGAAACCGTTATTTTGAGACGGTGAAGTTCAGCGTGGAGGCCAAGAGCAAAGGTGTCCACCACTATAAAGTCGATCTCACGGAACTGGACGGTGAGGTGACGCACAAGAACAATCACAGCAGCTTCTTTGTGGAGGTGGTTGAATCGCGCAACAAGGTGGCCATTGTCTATAACGGTCCCCATCCCGATGTGGCCGCCATCCGAGAGGCCCTCGAAAAGACCGACAATTACGATGTTGAGGTCTTCCCTGTCAGCGATTTCAAGGGGAATCCCTCCGACTACAGTTTGGTGATACTGCACCAGCTGCCTTCCAAGACCAATCCGGCCTCCGGTCTGCTCTCGCAGATCCGACAGAGCGGCACTTCGGCGCTCTATATTGTGGGCGCAGCCACCAATCTCAACAGCTTCAATTCGTTGAACACGGGTGTCACCATTACGCAGACCAAGGAGATGACCAACAATGCGACACCTCTCTACAACGACAATTTTACCTCTTTTACCTTCTCGGAAGAGGCACAGAGGATGTTGCCCAAATATCCGCCGGTCAAAACCCCGTTTGCATCCTATAAGACCAGCGTGGCTGCCAATGTCTTCATGTATCAGAAAATCAGCGGTGTGGATACCAAGTACCCGCTAATCGTATTCAATGAGCAGAACGGTGCGCGAAACTGCATCGTGACCGGTACGGGCATTTGGTCGTGGAAGATGTACAACTACATGCACGCCGAGAATCACGATGCCTTCAACGAACTTGTCAGCAAGATGGCGCTGTATTTAGCGGCCAAGGGCGACAAGAGTCGCTTCCGGGTGCAGCATGAGAGTGTCTTTGCCGAGAACGCCCCCGTGGAGTTCAGCGCCGAGCTGTACAACGACAGCTACGAGCTGATCAACGAACCCGACATCAAGATGGTGCTCAAGGGTGGCGGCGACACGACTTACGAGGCGCAGTTCTCCAAGCAGAACAACAGTTATTACCTCAACATGGGCGAGTTGCCATTGGGAAACTACACTTGGACTGCCACCACGCAGATCGGCAGCAAACGTCTCGAAAAGAGCGGACGTTTCGCCATCCAAGCTGTCATGTTGGAAACCGCCAACCTCGTGGCCGACCATGACCTGCTCAAGGGTATGGCCAAGATCACCGGTGGCCAATATTTCGAGAAGGACAAAATCGCCGAAGTGGCTGATGTCATCAAGAAGAACGACAACATCAAGCCCATCGCCACCTATACAAAGAAATACTCCATGCTCCTCAATTCCCCGTGGTACCTCGCCGCCATCGTGCTGCTGCTGGGCATCGAGTGGTTCTTGCGGAAGTGGAATGGGGGATACTGATTTTCGTACATAGAAACCCCAAACCGCAACAATAACCCTTTGCTATTTACAAAAATTAACAATCAATAGTTAAAATACAAGATAATTACATTTTTATTTCCATTGTATTAAAATAATTATTATCTTTGCAGCGTTATTATACTGATAATATAATTTATTGTTAAATTCTTAAAAACAACTAGACATTATGGAAATAAAAGATGATCCCATTGAAGAAGCTCGGCGGTATGTGGCTAATGCGGAGGAGGTTATCAAGAAGGCCAACTTCGACCCTGAGTTGTTGATTTATACGGATGGGAAATACATCAAGATGGCGGGCAACACGTTGTGGAACGGCTGCCTGATTGCGCTTGATGCTGCGTTGGGAGTGCGCAAGGGCAAAGGCCGTCCGTCGATAGAGAAGTATAAGGAGGCGGCGGGCAAGCGTGACCGCAAGCTGCTGGCCGCCATTGTGGCCGGCTATGACACCATGCATCTGTATATGGGCTACGATGGCAATAAGGACAAAAAGGTCTGCGAGGCCGGATTCGAGAAGGCGAGAACCATCATCGAACGCTGCGCCTTGCTTTGTCCGAAGGAAGTGTGTGCATAACGAAAATGGGGCGCACTTCATCGACCACCCCCACTTTTCCGAAAATTATGTACTTTTGCAGGCTTTTTTTGGATACCCTGAATATGAAAAAATATCTCTTCGGACTGATGTTCTGCGCCCTGTGCCTCGCGGCTTCTGCGCAGCAAATTGCCTTGTTGAAGTACAACGGCGGCGGTGATTGGTATGCCAACCCCACGTCGCTGCCCAATCTCATCAAGTTTTGCAACAGCAACTTGGGCATGTCCTTGGAGACGAAGCCCGCCACCGTTGAGGTGGGCAGCGCGGACATTTTCCAATATCCTTTCGTCCACATGACGGGTCATGGCAACGTGCTTTTCACGGAGGCCGAGGCATACAACCTGCGTATGTACTTGATCTCCGGCGGCTTCCTGCACGCCGATGACAACTATGGCATGAATACCTACATCCGCAGGGAGATGAAGAAGGTGTTCCCGGAATTGGAACTGGTGGAGTTGCCCTTCAACCATCCGATCTTCCATCAGAAATACAACTTCCCGAACGGTTTGCCGAAAATACATGAGCACGACAACAAGCCGCCGCAAGCGTTTGCCTTGTTTTACGAGGGACGCATGGTCTTTCTCTTTACCTACGAGTGCGACCTCGGCGACGGATGGGAGGACTATGTGGTACACAAGGATTCGGAGGCCACTCGCACCAAGGCACTTCAGATGGGTGCGAACATTTTGCAGTATGTCTTTACCAATTAGGTCTAAAGGCATGGGGTAGAGATGCCTGTGAAATAGGAAGTGAAAGCCCATGCGGATAGAACAGAGTTGTTGTCAAGCAGTTCTATCCAAATATCAAATGGAAAATAATCTGAAAAACTTGAAAATGCGTAAATTGTCTCTGCTATTCTGTTTGCTCGTCATGATAATGATGGGGCATGGTGTGGCACAACCGTCCTTGGACAGTGCTCTATGGAAACTGGATTGGGAGGACGACTTCTCCTTTTTCGACGAGTCGCGCTGGTCGGTGCTGAACTTTGCCGTGCATGGCAGGGAACCCCAAATCTATCTGGCCGACAATGTGTGGGTTGAGGACGGGAATCTCGTAATTCGTCTGGACAACCGTCCGGTGGAGTGTCCCCAGGAGAAATCTTCATGGACGGTGAATGCCTGTCAACTTTGCGAGCAGGGTGTCTATCCCTATTCTTCCGGGTGGGTGGAGACAAAACGCCCGTATAATCGGAATTTTGGCTATATCGAAGCGCGCATCAAGTGCCCCTACCGCCGGGGACTGTGGCCCGCCTTTTGGACTTTTATCGGAGAAGGAGTGCCCAACGCCAGTAATTACGCCGAAATAGACATTTTCGAGTTCTATGGCCACAAACGTCCCAATCACGTTGAAACAAACCTTCATCTGGCGTATGAGCCGGGTTCTTTTACCAAAAACCTGCAGACATTCGATCTTAAATCTTTTTCATACGAAGATTGGCACACCTATGCCATCGAGTGGGACAGCACCAGAATAGTATGGTATATCGACGACCAGCCCATAAGGGTCGAGCTAAACCATGGAATTGTGGATCCTGTGAGAATCATCCTCAACTTGGCTGTGCAGACGCAACGGCGGTACCAACCCCGAAAGAGAACCTATTTTGAGGAGAAGATGTATGTGGACTACATCAGGGTGTACAAATTGTAGGTTCACAGAAAAACTGTTTGACGAAAGATTTCAGGAACCCGTTGTCCTCATTCAATGACCCGTATGGAGAAATGAATTCGTTGTCTGTTTTCGGGTTCACCATCACCAAGGTGCCGAACCAAACAGATATTTGCCCATCCTTTTTTTTCGCCTCTAAAACAATAGGCCACAGGACCGCCTAATCCGTCAATCAACACTGTATCAGAAACCGAAGCGCTTGTTTGTGTTGTATAATCGTACTTATACATGCTTACAACATTTGTCTCGCTCTGATTTTCCCATGTCCAATCAAAACCTGAATAGTCGTACTGCCATAAAAATTATGGGAATTATATACCTGATGGCACAAATCAGGGCTTTTGCATCTTTTTTTTGATTTGGGCGTGCCGGCGCGGCGGCGGAAATCACGTCACATCCGCACACGCAGTCCAATGCCTCCGCGCCGTCGGGCTTTCCGCTCCAATGCCTGGCAGCAATGATTTGGTGCTTGGCAGTTTCTCCCTTTTAGTAAATTTCCAAAGCTGTGCAACAGTTCCCCGCCAGCCATTTCCGCTTCAATCCCTCACGCAGGCTCGTCGAACCCCACACCCGTTTCGCGGCGAGCAGCGCACAGCCTCGTCTCAACCTTCTCCCGCGCCGCGATTGTCATCATGCGCGCCGTTCAGCCCCAGACTGCACTGCGTTTAGTCTGGGGTTATTGAGATTTTGTCCCTTCGGGACTGCTCAAGGAAGATTATTGTCTATTATTTCTACCAAGCTCTTGCGCCCCTAACGGGGCTGCTCAATGAAAACTATTATTAACTTTTAACTATTACCTCTATTGTCCCGGAGGGACACCCTCTCAATAACCCCACATAAGCGACGAAGGAGCGCAATGTGGGGATGGATGACGGTACCGACACCCTCTCAAAAACCCCACACAAGCGACGAAGGAAGCGCAGTGGGGAGGAACGGCGTCACCGACACCTATTAGCGGCAAAAGTACACATATTTTGTGAATATTTATCACCTCACAACAAAAAACGATGAACCCGCGAAACATGAATAATCTACAAAACTATCGTTGGCTGATGGCCGACACGATGGTTCTCGCCGTATGCCCGTCGCCGTACAGGTCGTCTGCAAAGATGGGCGGCATGTCGAGGAATATTTGCACGGAGTTGACGATGTCGATGTGGTTATGGCCGAGCAGGTGGTTATAGCCACGGGCGCAGAGTTCCATCCATTCCGTCTCCTCACGCAGGGTGAGGCAATATTTGTGGGCGAAGTAGGCCTCCTTCTGCAAGCCGCCGCTGTCGGTGAGTACTAACGCGCAATGGCTCAGCAGATACAGCATTTCCAAGTAGCCCACTGGCTCAATGAAGTGAATGGGCGAGCGGTCGATGGGGTAGCCGATTTCCAGTATTTTGTTGCGGGTGCGCGGGTGCAGCGGCAGCACCACGTGTACATATTGCGTGGCCATCTCCAAGGCTAACAGGAGTTCCTTGAGAATGTCGGGGTTGTCGGTGTTCTCGGCGCGGTGGAGCGTGCAGAGCGCGAACCGGTCGGGCAGGGTGGCGGCAGGATGCTTGGCCAGGGGCATGAAGTGCAGTGCGGCATCTTTCATCACATCGCCGGTGCGCACGATTCTGTCGGAGCCGATGCCCTCCGCGATGAGGTTGGCCACGGCGGTCTCGGTGGGCGCAAAGAGCAGGTCGGAGCGCTTGTCAGTCTCTATACGGTTGTACTCCTCGCGCATCTTGGGGTTGAAGGAGCGGAGTCCGGCCTCCACGTGGCAGAGGCGCACCCCGCAGTCGTGGGCTGCCAACGCGCCGGCGAGCGTGGAGTCCGTATCGCCATACACCAACACATAGTCGGGCTTTTCCTGCCCGATGAGGTCTGTGAGCTTCTGCCGCATCTGCGCCACCATCTCCTCGTGCGGGAGGGAGTGGATGCCAAGGTTGTGGTCGGGGGCACGCAACCCCATCTCCTCAAAGAAGAGCTGCGACATGTTGGTGTCGAAATGCTGTCCGGTATGGACCAACACCTCTTCTACACCATCTGTGCGGTCGATTTCCGCACTGACCATGGCGGCCTTCACAAACTGGGGCCGTGCCCCGATGATACTCAACAGCTTCATGTTTACCAGTGTTTGTTAGTATCTCACTTTGTCATCTTTTGTGGCCCATAGGCGATAGGCGCGCAGGGATTCCCCGTGCAGGATTTGGCGGAAGGGGATAGAGCGTTCGGACACGGGAATGGAGAGCTCGTCGTAGATGAAGGAATCGTCGAAGCCGACATCGTCGGAGTCGTAGCGTGTGCCGGCGTAGAAGACGCGTGAGATGCCGGCCCAATAGATGGAGCTGAGGCACATGGGGCAAGGCTCGCAGGAGGCGTAGAGCGTGGCACCGATGAGCTGGAAGGTGCCTAACTTGGCACAAGCCTCGCGGATGGCTGTCACCTCTGCGTGGGCGGTGGGGTCGTTGTTGGGCACCACTCGGTTGCCAGAGGCGGCTACGACCTCCCCGTCCTTGACAATCACAGCCCCGAAGGGACCGCCGCCCTCCGCGATGTTTCGTTCCGAGACCTCAATGGCCATGCGCATGTATTTGTAGTCGTCCTCCGTGACGGGCGTTTCCCGGTTCCTGACAGATGAGGAACGATCCAGTCGGGAGAGCTTGGGTATGTATGCATCACTGCTTGAGACCTTGCAGGGTGCGGCGTCATTATTGCTTTCAGTTGCTTCTTTCCCGTGCTTTTTCAGAATCTGGACAATGTTGTTATAGCCCACAATCTTGAGGTCGTTGGGGTAGGTGACCTTGAAGTTGACGACCTCCCCAATCACAATGTGGATGGGGACGTCGGGACGGAAGTGTTTCACGAGGCCGCTCTCGTCAGTGGGGGTGATGCCGCCCTCCTGCCATAGCTTTGTGAAGCAGTCGAAGAGCAACTTGGCACGGAAGGCCTGTGGGGTCTGGGCATAGAAGACACGGCTTCGGTTGAATGTTTCCAAAAGGGTTCTCTCGTGGTCGCCATGCAGCACGGTGTCAATGGCGGGCAGCGCGGTGACGGCAGCCTCGCCCGTTTCCAAGGTGTGCAGCAGGTCGTCGATGATGCGCGGGGTGATGCCTGGCCGCGCCGCATCGTGCAACAGCAGGTTGTCGTTTGGCCTGTCGGCAAAGAGCCGTACCGCATTCCACGAGGATTGGAATCGCTCCGTGCCGCCAACCACGAATCGGGTGATCTTGTCAAATTGCGTTTGCAGTTTCCGGATGACGGCATCGGGGCAGTCGTCGGGGATGACAACGACGATTTCGTCAATGCTCGGGTGCTGCTGGAAGGTGGCGATGGAGTATTCGACCAGCATGTGCCCGTCAACTTCGACGAACTGTTTGGGGATCTCCCCGCCGACGCGGAGGCCTTTGCCCGCCGCCATGATTATCGCGATGTTCATGGGATTCTTATTTTCTGTGCGACATTATTATTGGGATGGCAAAAATACCAAAAATTTTTCTTCCATGAAAAAATTCATTATCGGTTTCCTGCCGTCAGAAAATTATAGGCATATCGTAAAATCATGAAAAATAAGTGTATTTTTGCTGACTAAAAAAAACTCTGTCACACCGCCATGTCCTCTTCCAAAACTATGTGTGAATCTGAAGAAAAAAACCGATTGATCCATATCATAAAAGGAGTCGCTATCCTTGGAATATGCCTGTGGAGCATGGCGGCACAAGCCCAATGGTTCACATCCTCCAACCTGCCCATCGTCATCATCACTACAGACCTCATCCCGGGCACAAATGACCACTATCCCATCCAAGACGAGCCGAAAGTGCCTGCCACGATGAGAATCTTGTATGTGAACGACACCACCCGGAACTATATGTCGAATCAGGAGGATTCCGCCTTCTTGAATTATGTGGGCCGTATCGGCATTGAGCTGCGGGGCTCCACCTCCCAAGGGCACAACAAGAAACCATACGGTTTTGAGACCAGGATGGATGACGATGTGACCAACAGGAACGTCTCCCTCATCGGAATGCCTGTCGAGAACGACTGGATATTGAATCCTATGAACGACGAGCCCTCTTTTTTGCGCGACTGTCTGTCGTACAAACTCTATGGTGATATGGGGCATTATGCGCCCCGCACCCGCTATTGTGAGGTTGTCGTCAACGGCGATTACCGGGGGCTCTATTATCTGACGGAGAAGATCAAGATCGACAAGAACCGGGTGGACATCGTCTCCATGGACAGCACCGACAACGCTTTTCCCAAGGTCAGTGGCGGCTACATCATGAAGGCCGACAAACTGTCCGGCGATGAAGTGCCGGCCTGGTCAACGCCTGCATACGACTATTGGGAAGACGTGTACTATATCTGCCATAATCCGAAACCGGAAGCAATTACTGTCGAGCAGGGCATGTATATCCACCAGTATTTCGACTCCGTTTTCCAGGCCATCGACCATCAAAATGAGGATATCATCACCGGATTCCCCGCGCTGATTGACATCCCCACCTTCATTGACTTTATGATTCTCGGAGAGTTGTCCTCTAACGTGGACATCTACCAGAAGAGCACTTATTTCCATAAGGACCGTCGCGGCAAGCTTCGTGCCGGGCCGGTTTGGGACTTTAATCTCGCATACGGCTATGACTTCGGCAGTGTGGGACGGTCGGGGTACGATGTGCTGCAGTTTGACAACGGTGACAATACAGGCTCTGACTTCTGGCACCAGCTGTATGAAAATGACACCTACCGATGCCTTCTCTACGACCGGTGGAACACGGTGAAAAGAGAGGGCGGCGCACTGAATCACCACCGCATAAAGGTCCTTATCGACAGCCTGGCGGGAGTTATCGAGGAGGCTATGCCCCGAGAGCGATGGCGCTGGAACCGTTCCTACAACTACAACAACCATATCACCACTATGAAGATATGGCTGCAGAATCGTTTCGACTGGCTTGACAGCACCTTCGGCCAGGTGCAGAACTGTCCCAATGTGGAGGTCCCGCCGTTGGTCATCTCGAAAATCAACTACCATCCCCATACTCTCCAGGGTTATGCCTCTGATGAATTGGAGTTTATTGGGATTACCAATAATGGGGACGACACCCTTGACATTTCCGGGGTCTATTTCCGGGAGTTAGGCGTCACCTACACTTTTCCTGCCGGCTCAACCATCCTTCCGCATCAGGAGATCTTCATCGTCTCCAATTCGGAAGCTTTCCAGAATTGCTATCACACCGATGCTTTCGGACGTTTTTCGCGGCATCTGTCCAACAAATCCGAATCGTTGGTTTTGGCCAACGCTTGGGGCATGGTCATTGACGAGGTGACCTATTCCGACACCCTGCCATGGCCAATGACAGCCGACGGGCAGGGCGACTTCCTCGTCCTGACCGACCTTGATGCCGACAACAGTCTTGGAGAGAACTGGACGGTCGCCTCCGAGCTGGTCGGCATTGCCCATCACGGGTCGTCACACGTTATGGCCGCTTATCCCAATCCTACTGCCGGACAGGTGCGCATCCATCTGGACGTGCCTATGTGTGCCGTCACGTTGACGGATCTCTGCGGACGGCATCTCCTCCATTGCCCGGTTGAGGGCTACGATTTCACGTTAGATCTCTCCTGTTATCCTTCAGGGGTCTATTTCCTTCGCGCCACCACCGACCATCAGGAAAGTGCTACAGCGAAAATCGTGAAACAATAGAAGATTTTATTGTCTTAAGTTTGGTAGAAACGGGGCGTGTGAACAACCCGCCGTGGTGCAGAACCTGTATGCCGGTTTTACAGGGCCCACACGAGCAATCCGCCGCAGATGATGAGCCCGCTGACGACCAGGTCGATGAGGCAGAAGCCCATGATGTCCTTGGCGTTGAGCTTGGCGATGGCCAAAGCGGGGATGGCCCAGAAGGGTTGGATGAGGTTGGTCCAGGCATCGCCCCATGCGATGGCGGTGCCGGTGAGGCCGGGGTCAACGCCGAGGTTGGCGCCCGCGGCGAACATGATGGGTGCCTGGATGGCCCAGTGGCCGCCACCCGAGGGCACGAAGATGTTGAGCACGGCGGCGCAGAGGAACGTCAGCAACGGGTAGGTGGTTGGTGTGGAGATGGAGATGCAGGCATCGCTGATGACCGTGCCGAAGCAGATGCCCGAGTGTCCCACGCCTGTGATGATGCCCATGATGCCGGCGTAGAAGGGAAATTGCAACAGGATGCCCGCCGCGCCCGAGGCGGCCTTGCCAAAGGCACGCACGTATGCCAAAGGCGTGCGATGCAAGATGATGCCCACAAACAGGAACAGCATGATCACGGCGTTGAGGTCCAGTGCCCCGCCCCGTACAAAGAGTTTGATGATCAGATACCCCAATCCCAAAATGGCGACAAGCCAGCTCAAGAGCGGGCTTTGCTCCATCTTCTCGGCAGGCGTCGTGGCGACAGCAGGAGCCGGGCTTTCCTCTTCAACCAGCAATTCCGGATTCACGGTGATGGCTTTTCCCTCCTTGGGGTGCATCAGTGCATTGACGGCCACAAGCGCGATGATGACGAGCACTACGGTCACTATGTTGAAGGGGTTGAGGATGGTTTGCGATACGGGCACGGGCGCGGTGAGCACGCCGTTGGTGGCGGCACTCAATGCCTCGCCCGGCGTGGCCATCGTCAACGGGATGGAGCCCGACAAGCCCGCGTGCCATACGACGAAGCCGCTATAAGCCGAGGCGATAAGCAGACGGTAGTCCACGCCTGGCAGTTTGCGGGCGACCTCCTTGGCGAAGATGACCCCCACGATGAGACCGAAGCCCCAGTTAAGCCAGCAGGCAATGGCGGAAATGCCTGTCACCAACGCGATGGCACCCGCAGGCTTCTTGGGCAGTGTCGCCAGGGCACTGATGCCGCGCTTCACGATGGGCGCGGCCGCTAACGTGGAACCGCAGACCAGCACCAACGCCATCTGCATGGCGAACGCTAACAGGTTCCAGACACCGTTGCCCCAATGTTCCACCACCTCCAACGGGGTCTGGCGGCAAATCGGCATTGCCAGGATGGCAGCCACGAAGGTGAGGATGATGGCAAAAATGAAAGGCTCAGGCAGATAACGTTGCACAAAGCGCACGCAGGCGTTGATGATTCGTTGGAACATGGCGCGGAAAGCGTTTTTATATGTGACTGAGTACAATGTCAATGCGGTCGTCAAAGGCCTCACGGGTGGCATAACCCACATGCGGCACAAGCACACAGTTGGGGGCGCTGAAGAGGGGGTGGTTTTCCGCCAAAGGCGGTTCTTTCTCATACACATCGATGCCGGCACCGCCAAGCAGGCCTGCCTTCAGCAGGTCGGCTAAGGCATCCATGTCCACCACGTTGCCACGGGCGGTGTTGATGATGACGGCCGTGGGCTTGCACATCAGCAGCAGCTCGCGGCTGATGAGATGATGTGTTTCCGTTGTCAACGGCACATGCAGGGTGATGATGTCGCTGGTGCGCATCAGCTCTTCCAAGGGAAGATAGGTGATGCCCTGCGCTTTCACGTCATCGTATTCGGAGCGGCTCCAGGCCACCACCTCGCAGCCGAACGCCAAAAGCAACTGGGCCGTGCGCTGTCCGATGTCACCGGTGCCCACGATGCCCACACGCTTGCCGCGCAGCTCGCGACCTAAGAAATTGTTGCGCGTGCCACCCTTGCGGATGTCGGCATCCAAGGCTGTGATGCGGCGATAGACATCCAACATCAGCCCGACAGCCAACTCCGCCACGCCCTCCGTGGCATAGCCGGAGGCGTTCACCACCTCTATGCCGTGGGCGCGGGTGTATTCCAAATCAATATGGTCCAACCCCGTGAAGGCGACGTTGAGTTTCTTCAATTTGGGACATTGGGACAAGATGTCGCTGCCGATTTTGATGTTGGAAACAATAACCTCATCTGCCTCTTTCATTCGCTCGATGAGGGTGGCGGCATCCTCTTTGCGGTCGCGGTAGCAGATGAACTCGTGGCCTTTGGCGGCCAGTTCGTATGCGATGTTGACGGCACGCTCTTCGCTGATGCCGATGGGTTCGACGGAAACTATTTTCATGATAATGGGTTTTAAAGTGTCTTGTAAAAAAACTATTGCAGTACAGGAGCGGTTTCCACCTGGATCACTTCATCGGACCAGACATCGTACAGGAACACGACGACGGTGCAGTTGGCGGCGTTCCAGTCGTGTTCGGCAAAGCTGACGGAGCAAGCGTATGTAAATTCGGTGAGTCTCGGCATGGTCTCTTCGTACGGCTGTCCGTAGGTGCCGTTCAGAGCGGCACGCAACACATGGTTGTGCGTGTAGTCGTCGATGGTCGTGGTGTTGGTCATTTGCGGTTGCACGATGCCGTCTTCGATCAGGAATACGGAGAGACGCAAAGGATGGTCGTTGTCCTCAAGCATGGTCACCTTCGTGTTAACTTTCAACTTCAGGTTTGCATCATATTCGTTGATGACTTGGATGGCGGCAACGGCCTTGGAGCGGTCCACCTGGTTGATTTTCTGCAACCACTCATCCTTGGGCCATCCGCCCTGTTGATATTCACGGTTGATGATGGCGGCGGGGATGGCATTGATGCCAAAATCCTCGGCGAGGTCGTCGCCCGCTTGGGTGCGGAAGTTGTAGGGGAAACGGTTGGAGGTGTTGGCCAACGAGGTGGCATGGATGCCCACGATGGCGAGAGTGTCGCCAAAGCGCTCGTGCAGGTCTTCCAGCACCAAGTGCGCACTCGGGCAATTGGTGCACCGGTGTCCTGTGTATTCCTCGATGAGGACTTTGCGATAAACCTTGGAGAGGTCCAAAGCTGGAAATTCTACCGTTACGTTTTCTTGATTGGTCGGGATGACGTATGGAGCTTCAATAATGTCGCAGCCAAAGAACACAAATGCTGCAAAGACCATCAATATCGCTATTTTTTTCATTTTATCAAGATTTTTAAAGATTAGAAAGAGGTGGTGAGGGACAATCCGAAGCCGTAGGAGGCGGGCACGGCGCGGCAGACGCCACCGATGCAGAGTATGCCTTCCTGTGTCTTGCCGAAGTTGACGGCCACGCGGGTGGTGTTCCAGACGTAGGCGGCGGCCACGTTGTAGTAGTGCAGGCGCATGTTGGCATTCTCGTTGCCGTAGTTCCACTGGTCGCCCACAGAGATGAACCAGTGCGGGCTGATGGAGTACTCAAGCATGCCATAGACCCAACTGCCCTTGTCGTCCTTGGTGTAGAGATGCTGCGCCTCCAAGCGAAGTGCGTGCTTGTTGGTGATCTTGTATTGCAGGTCGGCGGCGACAAGGTGCCCGCGCATCATGCCGGGATGACCCTGAAGCTTGTCAATATTGTAGGTGATGTAGTTGTAGGCCAGGATAAGCTTCCAATGCTTGGTGAAACGGCGACTGATTTCGAGGCCGATGTCCTGGTAGAGCAGGTCGGGACCGAATTTGAAGAAGGAGGAGGTGTAGCCTAAGGAGCCGGACATGGTGCCGTTTTGGACGGCCTCGTCCACGGGCTGCTGGTCGATGGAGTGGAAACGCGAGTAGTTGAATGTGAGGTCGGTGCCGTATTTGCCACCGATCTTGCTCTTTTTGGGGATTTGGTAGTTGACCTGCAGCTGGGCGCCGATCTGGCTGTTGGGCTGGGACGCGAAGCTGTAGTTGCCAATCAGCTGGTAAGAGTACTGACGGTTGATGGCCGGGATGTTGTTGATGTAGCACAGGGCGTTCTTGTTTTGAAAACGCTGTGAGCGGAAATCCATGTTGTCGGCACGGATGAAGGAGGCCGCGATGCCGAATCCCTTCATGGCGTAGGTGGCCGACAGGAAAAGGGCGTTGCCCTTCCTGTAGATGAACTCATTGGTGATGTTGGGGTCGTTCATCTTCTGGGCAAACTCGCCGTCGAGACGGAAGCCTTTGTAGCCGAAACTCAGACGTGTGGCCCAGGTCGGCACGTTCTCGGGCACCTTGTCGGCAGGGATGACGCCAGTGCCGCGCAGGGAGTCCACGTCGGGGTGGAGGGTGACGTAAATGTCATCATTAGTCGCCTGGAATTTGCTGACAAAAGAGGCGCCGATGTTGGCCATAAAGCCCTTCTCCTGCATCTTGGGAATCAGCTCGCTGAGGATAATCTCGCCGTCGAGACCGCGCACATGGTCGGTGCGGCCGATGTAGCTCTCAAAGTTGACACGCTCGATGCCCCAGACACCTTTGATGATGATGCCCTTGTAGGGCGTCACCTTGACGCGGGCACCCAACAAGCTGTTGTCAATGCCCAATTGGCGTTCCTCGTATGCCCTGAGCGCAAGCCCGTTGCCGAATTGCTCGTAGAATGTGCCGGCGGTGACTTGGACAAACTTGTTTTTGTAGTCGGCAAAGAAGTACTTGATGCCCTGGCCCTGGTAGCCAATCTTCTCAAAGTCAAGAAGAGGGAACATGTAGAACTCGTAGCGCATGCCGGCTGAGAATCCACCGTTGGTGTATAACAGGTTGAGGAAGGCGTTGGCGCGCACCTTCGAGTCCACCTTCTCGGCACCGATGAGGGAGTCGGGGATGTAGTACATGCCATTAAAACCAAAATCGCCGCTGATGCGGCTGTTTCCGAATTGGTGTTGGGCATTGGCGGTGCCCAGTGTCAGAATGAGCAATAATATTGCCGAAAATCGTAAAACTTTAATCATACTTTGTATCTGCAGAGTTTTGTTGATAAAAACGACCCAATGTCTCCTTCCGTGAATTCCAATCACGGCGACAAAAATAATGAATTATCCGAATATCGCCGCCGATTTCGCTGAAAAACACAGATGGATGATCCCCGAAGGGATAGAGCCCCGCTATTTTTCCGCTGCGAGGCTCTTGATGATCTCATAGACCTCCTGCTCGCTGCCGGGAGCGTAGGAGGTGTGCTGCCACACAATTTCGCCCTTGCCGTTGAGGATGCACATGTACGGCACGTCGTTCACGTTCATGGCGCGCTTGAAGTCGGAGTTCACATCGAGCAGCACCTCGTAGTCCCAACCGCGGCCTTGCACGAAAGGAGCCACGCGCGCGGAGGTCTTCGCGTCGTCGATGGAAACGGCATAGAGCTTCACGCCGGTCTCCTCCACCCAGTCCTCGTACTCGTCAGCGATGGCCAGCAACTCGGCGATGCAGGGCTTGCACCAGGTGGCCCACAAGCTGACAATGACGGGCTTGCCGTCGTTCTGGATGTCCTGGGTGTTGAAGATCTTGCCATCGATGGTCTGGATGTCCACGGCGGGCAACTTGGCCAGATGAGCGGTTTTGTCGTTCTGTGCGCCCAAAGAGAGACAGAAGGCGAGAATGATGGTCGTTAGCAAAATGGAGTTTTTCATAAAGACAGTTTTATGGATTAATTTCTGAATAATGGATTGTCAGGTTGTTCTTCTTGCGGAGGAAAACGGCGGAGCAAGTAGTCGGACAGGCCCACTTCCGGCTCCGGCGGGTAACGTTGCAACAGCTGTCCGTCCGTGTTGATGATAAGATACTCGGGCAGGGTCTCCACACCGTTCTCCAGCAGCCAGTCGTAGTTGCCGTCGAAATAGAGGATGGGCCAGTCGAACATCTCCCCATAATTTTTGAGGAACTGCTCGTAACTCTCCCTGTCAGGATCGACGTTAAGGCTGAGAAACTGTATCTTGTCGCCATATTTCTTGTTGAATTCCCGGATAAGTGTCATCTCTCGAATGCATTCAAAGCAATCACTTTGAAAAACCTGCACATAGATGTCTTTTTTGTCGAATTGTTTAATGGGCGCCTTTTTGCCTTTTTTGTCCTTGAAGACCAACGGGCGTGCCGGGGCGGCGGCCAGCGTTATGTGCTCAAGGACATGGTCGATGAAGACGATGTGTTCCGGGAAGTGTGTGGATGCTTTGATATATTGCAATAACTTGATGACATTGCCGCGATCGAACTCTTCATTGTCAAACAGTTCGGAAAGGTTGAGGATGATGACCAACTCGCGCAAACGTTCGTTGGCGAGCATCGGGTCGCGGCCAAGCCCGTTGAAAAGGGCTAAGTAGTCGGGCTCGTCGTTGATGGTGGTGTTCAACAAATCTTTGGAAATGTAGCGCGAGTTGTAGAGATAGCCGGTGTAGCTTTCCCTGAAGAGCGTCATGTAGGCGGGGTTGTTGTACTGGATGTAGTCGTTGTCGAAATACTTGTGGTAAAAATCGCTCTGGGATTTGGAGCGGCAAAGCCTGTCGAATTGTCCACAAGTATAATATGTGTAAGATTGGTAGAAGTTCAAGGGGTTGTTCTGGATGTCAAAGCGCTCGTGCAGCAGCTGGTTGAGGGTGTCGCAGGCTGTGACGTCGTTATCGACGGTGATCCGGAACCCGTAGTAGTCCATCGCGCGGCTGAAGAAGTTGCTGAAACGGTTGATTTTGTAGTTGAGGTCGCTGGTGTCGGTCGCGGGGTTGGTGATCCAAAGATAGCCGCCATACTTTTCAGGGTTGATAAGTTGGAAGAGCACAGTGTCCACGTCAATGGAGAAGTTGTAATGATGGTCGGGCACGATGAAGAACTCCGCTTTCGAGGTCCGGATGGCCAGTTGGACGAGCTGTATCCGGTTGGTGGAGTAGGACAGCTTGAAATGTCCGTTCTTGTCGATCTTGTCCGTGGCGGCCACCGTGGGGATGTTGTAGAGCAGGTCGTCGAAGACGAGTAGCCGGATCTCTTCGCCCTTCGCAAACGGGGCGGTCCCGTTCACGGTCACAGGCCGCTGCGCCCACCCGAAAGCGGCGAACCCGACGAACAGGGCAATGAACAGTGGACGTGCGACACGGGACATGGGATTGTACAATTGTTTTGGGATTTTAGACTTTAGAGCTTCACACCATCGGGGATGAGCGCCTTGTATTGGTCGGCCCCGTTGGCCATGAGCTCGCGGACGAGGGAGGAGGATACAGCAGCCCATTCGGGTGAGGCGGGGATGAAGAGGGTCTCGATTTCCGGGGCGAGCAGGCGGTTGGCGAGGCGCATTTCCTCTTCCAAAGCATAGTCGGCGGCATTGCGCACGCCGCGGATGAGGTACCGGGCACCGAGTTGCCGGCACAGCTCCACCGTGAGCCCTTGATAGGCCGTGACTTCCACCTTCGGGTTGTCATGATAGACAGACTTGATCCATTCCATGCGTTTTTCAACGGGGAAAAGGTCTTTTTTATTGTAATTGTGCCCGATGGCGATGACAATATGGTCGAAGAGGGGAAGGACCTTGTCAACAATGTCTTGGTGTCCTTTGGTGAAGGGGCAGAACGAGCCCGCGAAAACAGCTGTCAACGGCATGGCGGTTAGTCTCTGATGATGGTGAAGTTATAGTCGTCGAGGAACTTGATGAGGCGTGAGGGCTTGTAGTCCACGGAGGTGGCGTACTCCTGGGGCACCACATAGTCCATTTGGGCGATAATTTCCTTGGAGATTTCGGGAAAGGTCTGCGGGGTGGGGGCGTCCGCGATGTTGGCGGAAGTGGAGACAATGGGGCGCCCCAAGGTGCGGATGAGCTTCTTGCAGAACTCATTGAGCGTGATACGGATGGCAATGGATCCGTCGTTGTGGATGAGCTTCTGCGGAAGATTCTTGGCTTTGGGGTAAATGAACGTGGTGGGGCGCGAAACGTGCGGGATGAGGTCCCAGGCGATCAGCGGGATGTTCTCCACATACATCGGAAGACGCTCGGCGGAGTCGAGGAGGATGATCATGCTCTTTTTTTCGTTGCGCTGTTTGATGCGATAAATGCGCATCAGAGCCTCTTCATTGGTGGCGTCGCACCCGATGCCCCACACTGTGTCGGTAGGATAGGCAATCACTTTGCCCGCACGAAGCAGTTCGGCACATTTCTCTGTTTCCTGTTCCATAGTTTTGATAAATTAGCCCGCAAAAATACAAAAAAGAAAAAATAGAAAGTAGAGCTTTTTTTTATATCTTTGCCACTCTTTGGAATAAACCCATTTGAATATTTAAATTACTAAAAATAAACCAGTTATGAAAAGACTAGCTATGATCTTGGTTGCGATGTTGCTGTGGGTCTCCGCATCCTTCGCCCAACATTACAACGTAACCCGTAGTGATTACGGGCGTATAGACATCACTTTCACCGCCGCCGACATCCAGGCGACTACGGTGAAAACCCCTCAGGGCAACTTCTCGCAAATTGTCATGGACGACTATTATCCCTCCGTCGTTGTGGGCAAGCCCCAACTGCCTGTGATGTCTCAGCTGTTGGAAATACCCGTCTGCGATGATGTCGTCGCGACCGTCAAGGACGCCCAATATGTCGAGATGGACGCTTCGGAACTGGGTATCAACCATCCCATCTATCCCGCACAACCCGCTTATCCAAAATCATACAGTGGCACGCGTGAGTTCGTGAAGGACGCCCAGACGTATAGCCAGAACGCCTTCTATGCAGAGCCGTTGGTGCGCGTGGAGAAGGCCGGCACGATGCGCGACATCACCCTCGCCAACATCTGCGTCTCCCCCGTCGCCTACAACCCTGTCACCGGCAAGGTGCGCATCTACCGCAAGGTGGATGTGGAGGTCTCCTTCGTGAACGCCAATCTCGGCGCCACCCGCGACCTGAAGGCTCGCTATGGCAGCCCGTTGTTCACGGCCGCTTCCCAGGCCGTCATCAACCCGATGCCCGACACCCGCGAGGAGTTCAGCGGCGCCCCCATCCGCTACCTCATCGTGGCTCATTCCATGTTCCGCAACAATGAGCAGCTGATTGCTTTCGCCGCTTGGAAAAAACGCATCGGCTACAAGGTCGATATCGTCTATACTGACGATGCAAACGTGGGCACTACCACCACATCCATCAAGAACTACATCATGAGCCAGTACACGGGCGCCACCGCGACGAATCCCGCCCCTACTTATCTGCTTTTCGTGGGTGACCACGGCCAGGTGCCCGCCTTCAGCAGCACTGAGCAGAACAGCCATGTCACCGACCTCTATTATGCCTGCTGGACCACCGGCGACAATATCCCCGATTGCTATTATGGTCGTTTCTCTGCCCAAAATGCAAGCCAGCTGGCACCGCAGGTCAACAAGACCCTGATGTACGAGCAATATACCATGCCCGATCCTTCCTACTTGGGAAAGGCTGTGCTGATTGCCGGCACCGATGCATCATGGGCTCCCACCCATGCTGACGGCCAGATCAACTATGTATATGACAACTATATTAACACTTCATCCAGCAACCATACTTACACGACTGTATATAAGCACAACTACAATTGCTCTTCACAAGCCGCCACTATCCGCAGCGAGATTGGTGCCGGTTGTGGCTGGGCCAACTACACGGCTCATGGTGGCGAGACAGGCTGGAGCGATCCCTCCTTCTCGAACAGTAATGTTTCAGCCATGGCCAATCAGGATAAGTATGGTTTGATGATTGGCAATTGCTGTCTTACGGGCAAGTTCAACTTGGAATGCTTTGGCGAGGCCCTGCTTCGTGCGGAGAACAAAGGTGCCATGGCCTACATAGGCGCTTCCGAGGTCTCCTATTGGAATGAGGATGTCTATTGGGCCGTGGGTGTGCGCAGCAGCATCACCGCCAACATGAACTACCAGGCCAACAACCTCGGCGCTTACGACCGTCTCTTCCACACACACGGCGAGGTTCATGACAAATGGTTTACCAGCTTGGGCGGCTTTATGACTGCTGGCAACCTCGGCGTGCAGGCTTCTTCCTCCGATATCAAGAAATACTATTGGGAAATTTACCATATCTTTGGAGATCCCTCCATCCGTCCGTATCTGGGCATCCCTTCCCAAATGACAGTGAACTCCGCCGATGTCATTCCGGTAGGTACCGCTACCTATAGTGTTAACACGGAGCCGTACGCCTATGTGGCTCTCACATACGGAGGCGAAGTGATCTGCGCAGCTTTTGCCGATGCCTCCGGCAGTGCCACCCTCAATCTTGTTGATGTGACGAATCCCGGATCATACGAACTTGCCGTGGGCGCCCAAAACCATATCCAGTTCTTCAAGAACGTCGACGTAATAGTGCCCTCCGGACCATTTGTGGTGGCTAATAGTGTGGCTTTGGCGGCGAACAACTATCCCCTCAACGGCACTTCCGTCAACTGGAATCTCTCACTTACCAACCTCGGCGTGGAAACCGCTTCCGGCATCACCGCCACGATGACCTCTTTGACCCCGGGTTACACGGTCACCCAAAACACTGTTACCTGCAGCTCGCTTGCCGTCAATGGCAGCCAGACCATCGACAACGCCTTCACGGTTGCAATTCCGCATGATGCAGTTGATGGCGAAGTCGCCCAGTTCCAGATTACCGTCAACTGGCCCAACGGCAGTTCCACCAAGAATGTGAACTTCACGGTTTTGGCCCCCTACATGCAAGTGACAGACAAATCTGTAGCAAGCACGGGTGCTGCGACCGCGATCTATCCGGGCGATCAGGCAGTTGCCCACATTACATTACGCAATGGCGGCCATGCCGATGCCACGAATCTGCTTGTTGACCTCACCTGCAACTACTCTGGCGTGACCGTGACCTCCACCTCCCAAACCATTAGCTGGATCGGAGCACAAAGCGAGATAGTCACCTCTTTCAATTTGCAGGTTGGCAGTAATGTGCCTACAGTTTCCATCGTCCCCTTGTATTACCATATCATCGATGGCGACAGACATGTCATTGACACCTTCTACCTGACTGTGGGCAGGGCTATGGAAGATTTCGAGACTGGCGATTTCTCCCAGTTTAACTGGACGAACAACAACAATCCTTGGTATGTGACCACGGAGAATCCGTATGCGGGCACCCATTGCGCCCGTTCCAAATATGGCTTGAGTGACGGTACCGGTGGCTGGTGGGGCTCTGGCACACCATCCCAGTCGGCCCTCTCCATTACCGTCACCTCTCTCATGGATGGCGAACTTTCCTATTTCCGCAAGGTTTCCTCCGAGGCCAACTATGACAAGTTCAAACTCTACATTGACAACAATGAGATGGACGAGGCTTCCGGTACCGTCGCCTGGACGCAAAAGAGCTTCCCCGTTTCCGCAGGCACTCACACATTCAAGTTCTCTTACGAGAAGGATGCCAGCCAGGCTTCCGGCAGCGACTGCGCATGGATCGACAATGTCATTCTGCCGGGCTTGGGCACCAAGGTGACTGAAGACATCCTCGATGAGGTGGGCATTGCCGACCACGTTGCAGAAGCCTTCTCGCTCAACATTTACCCGAATCCGACCAACGGCAACCTCAATATCCGCTGCGACAATGTCCTCATTGCGCAGGTGCAGGTGTTTGACATCTTCGGCAAACTGCTGTTGACGGAGAATGTCAATGACAACAGCATCTCCCTGAACCTGTTCGGTTTTGCCAGTGGCGTCTATGTGGTGCGCACCACATCCGCCGACCACAGCGTAGTCACCCGTAAAGTTGTCAAACGCTAAATCATGGCCAACACATCCGAACAATACGATCAGGTTATCCAGCTCTGCCAGGACCTTTTTGCCAATAAGGCGAAAGACTATGGCACGGCTTGGCGTATTCTGCGTTTGCCGTCGCTGACGGACCAGATTTACATCAAAGCCAACCGTATCAGGAGCATTCAGGAAAAGGGCGAGGCTAAAATCGCCGAGGGCATCATCCCTGAGTTCATCGGCATCGTCAACTACTCCGTCATGGCTCTCATCCAATTGGAGGTGGGCGTGGCGAACAGCGCCGAGGATATCGAGATGGCTCCTGAAAGGGCCGTGGAACTTTACAATAAATATATCTATGCGGCCAAGAAGCTGATGATGGACAAAAACCATGATTATGACGAGGCTTGGCGACAGATGCGCATCAGTTCTATCGATGACATCATCCTGATGAAAATCTTTCGCATCAAGTCCATCGAGGACCATCATGGCAGCACCCTCGTGTCGGAAGGTTTGGATGCCAATTATTACGATATTATCAACTACGCAATGTTTTGCCTGATTCGCCTCGTGGTCGAAGGGGAAAAATAAGAAGATTACGCGCATCGGGTCGTTCTTAGGCTCCGATGCGTTTTTTTATAAACAAAAACAAAGAACTATGGCACAAAAAGAACCTGTTTGGCTTAAAATATTGAGAATAGCGCTTGGTCTGCTGTTCCTCTTCTCTTCCATCAGCAAAGCCGTTGATCCGGTCAATTTCGGTATCACGATGAATGACTACTTCGTCTCCTTCGGGATGGGCTTTCTGAAACCCGTTGCCCTCATTGCCGGTGTGGCGGCCATCACCTGTGAGTTTGTGCTGGGCTGCATGATGCTGCTGCGCGTGCGCGTGAACCTCGCCGCGTGGGGCTATCTGCTCTTCATGATCTTTTTCTTCTTCCTCACCCTTTGGCTCGCCGTGGCTGAATACATGGAGATCAAAGGTATCCACTACTTCGGCGTGGTTCACGACTGCGGTTGCTTCGGACAGGTGGTGAAGATGTCCAATATGACCACCTTCCTCAAGAATGTCGTCATTATCATCCCCACTCTCATTGTCTTCGCCAAACGCAAGAAGATTCCCGACATCCGCCTTACCCAACTTGGGCAATGGTGCTGCGTGGCCATCTTCATTGCCATCGCCGTGGCGTTCCAGCTCTATTGTATCCGTCATCTGCCCGCTATCGATTTCTCTGATTGGAAAAAGGGCAACGACGTGGTCAAGGCCTTTATCGAGCAACCCGCCAAGAAGGAGTCCTCCTTTATCTATCGTAACAAAGCCGATGGCAGCGAGGTGACCCTTTCGGAAACGGAACTCATGGAAAAGGATATGGCCTTCTATGACAATTACGACTATGTGGATCGCAAGGACAAGGAGATCGCCCCGGGTGTGAAGGCCGAAATCGATGGCTTCAACATGCTGGACGAGAACGGTGCCGACCATGCATACGAGTATATCAATACCGACGGCAAAGTTTATATTCTCTTTATCCATGATTTGAAGGAGGTCAAGACCAAGGGCCTCGACAATGTGCGTGCCTTGGTCACTGACTGCGACAAGCGGGACATCCCCTTTGTGGCTGTGACCAATAGCGACGAGGAGGAACTGGCCGCTTTCATCGACAAACACCAGATTGACTTCCCCATCTATCGCAATCCTATAGATCCCGCCCATGGTCCTTTCATGGTGCGCGATGCCATCCGCTCCAATCCCGGCCTCATCTTCATTGACAAGGGCGTGGTTGTTGACAAGTGGGGTTGGCGCGATATTCCCCAGCAGTGCTTGGATTAAAATATGACAATACGTTCATTTCGAAATACCATTATTGAAAATTTGCAGCCGCTTTACGACCCTCGTGAGGCGGCTGCTATTGCAAAGGTCTATTTGCAGACACGCCTCAACAAGCCTGCATACGAGTTCGCCTTGCATGGCGATGAGGTGATTCCTGATGCGCAGCTTGCTGTTTTTGAGCAGGATTTGACAGCGTTGTTGAGGGGATGCCCTGTGCAGTATTTGCTGGGTGAAACGGAGTTTTATGGCATGCCGTTCAAGGTTACGCCCGCGGTGCTGATTCCTCGTCCGGAGACGGAAGAGTTGGTGCAGCGGGTGGTGAACGGATTCCGGGAATATCCCAATCCCCGCATTTGGGATGTCGGCACGGGCAGCGGCTGTGTTGCCGTCGCATTGGCCAAGCACTTGCCGAACGCCTCCCTTTTCGCGTCCGACATCTCCGAAGAGGCCTTGGCGGTTGCTGCTGGAAATGCGCATGCCAATGCGGTGAACGTCACGTTTGCGCGGCACGACATGCGTGATGCGGAGGCGCTTCCCTTCGCAGGCACTCAATTTGACGCTGTGGTCAGCAATCCCCCGTATATTCCGGAAAGCACCTGCACGGAGATGCATGTCGCCGTGCGCGATTATGAGCCCTCGTTGGCCCTGTTTGTGCCCGACGATGACCCGCTGGTGTTCTATCGCGCCTTGATGGAAATCGGACGTCGCAGTCTCAAACCCGGCGGCCTGATCATGATGGAGACATACGAGGAGTTTCATCCGCAGCTGTTGGAAATGTTGCGGCAAGGCGGATATGAGGACGAGGAATCCTTAGAGGACATCAATGGACGCAAGCGTTTCTGTGCGGCTGTTTTGCGCCGACAATAGGCGATGTTTTATATTGTCGCAACCATCCATAAAAAAAAGCCACCCGATGAAGGTGGCTTTTTTTGGAGGGTTCTAATCAGAAGATTAGATGATGCCTTGAGCGAGCATAGCTTTAGCAACGCGCATAAAGCCGGCGATGTTGGCACCCTTCACATAGTTGATGGTACCGTCAGCCTCACGACCGTGTTCAACGCACATGTCGTAAATGTCGTTCATGATCTTGTGCAACTTGGCGTCCACTTCAGGAGCGGTCCAGTTGATGTGACCAGCGTTCTGGCAGATTTCAAGGCCAGAGGTGGCAACACCACCGGCGTTGACAGCTTTACCAGGTCCGAAGGGAACCTTGGCGGCTTGGAAAGCAGCGATAGCGCCGGGTTGGCAACCCATATTGGAGACCTCAGCAACGTATTTCACGCCGTTTGCGAGAAGTTCCTTGGCGTCTTCTTCGCTCAGCTCATTCTGGAAAGCGCACGGGCAAGCGATGTCGCACTTCACGCTCCAAGCCTTCTTGCCGGCCGTGAATTTGGCTTTGCCAGGGAATTTGTCGGCCATGTCTTGAACTTTGTTGCGGTTGGAAGCACGCATGTCAAGCATGTAGTCGATCATCTCTTGGTCGATGCCGTCAGGAAGTTCGCACACGCCGTCGGGACCGGAGATGGCGACAACCTTGGCGCCGAGTTCGGTAGCCTTGGTGGCAGCACCCCAAGCCACGTTGCCGAAGCCGGAGAGGGCGATGCGCTTGCCTTCCATGGTGTCGTTCTGTTGTTTCACCATGCGTTCCACATAGTAGATGGCGCCGAAGCCGGTAGCTTCCGGACGGATGAGGGAACCGCCCCAGCCGTAGCTCTTGCCGGTGAGGGCACCGGTGGAGTGCTCGCGGGCCAGTTTCTTGTAAGCGCCATAGAGGTAGCCGATCTCACGACCGCCAACACCCACGTCGCCGGCAGGGCTGTCCTGATCCGGACCGATGTTGCGCCACAACTCATACATGAAGGCTTGGCAGAAACGCATGATTTCAGCGTCGCTCTTGCCAACGGGATCGAAATCGGAGCCGCCCTTGCCACCGCCGAGAGGCAGGTTGGTCAGGGAGTTTTTGAAGATCTGCTCGAAACCTAAGAACTTCAACATGGAGACGTTAACAGCCTTGTGGAAACGGAGACCGCCCTTGTATGCGCCGAGAGCAGCGTTGAATTGGACGCGGTAGCCGAGGTTGGTGCAAACTTCGCCCTTGTCGTTGACCCAGGTCACGCGGAAAGTGAAGATACGGTCGGGCTCGACGATGCGCTCCACGATCTTGGCAGCCTCGAATTCGGGGTGCTTGTTGTATTCTTCTTCGATGGTTTCCAGGACTTCGCGAACGGCCTGCAAATACTCATTCTCACCAGGATGTTTGGCCTCCAGGTTGGCCATGATTTCATTTACTTTCATATTATTGAAATTTAAAAAATTAGGTTAGTTATAAACTATTTTTCCGCTTTTGAAAGCGGGTGCAAAGGTATAAAATTTATTGATATCCGCAACGGGGAAAAAATAATGTTTTATTAGACGAATGCCCGTTGCGATTTCCCTTCGAAAAATCCACAATAAAACGATGACTGGTCTGTAGCGCCGCGCCGCGGCTTCACCCCCCCCCGTGATTCTCCCGCGATTGGGTATGGTGAAATTTCGGCGTTTTTTCTGTTTTTAAATCAATTTAGATATTGGAAAATTTGTATTTTTGCAAACTGAAAATACAAATTATTCGTATTATGAGTTCTCAAAATAATGTGCTGAAATTAATATGGGAATCCCCAAGGACCGTCTTTACCATCCAGTCTTTGGTTATGATGACAGGTATTGCTGATGGTGTGAGATTGACGAAAATGCTGAACTATTATGTCAAGAAAGGAGAAATCCTTAATCCAAGACGCGGAATTTACACGAAACGCATTTTCAATGCGGAAGAGTTGGCTTGTTCCATTTTCCATCCGTCTTATCTCTCACTGGAGTATGTTCTGGGGCAGGCAGGGGTGATTTTCCAATATGACTCTGCACTGACCTCTGTGAGCTATCTTTCCCGAACGGTGGAAGTTGGCGCACAAAAGTATTCTTTCCGACAAATAAAGCCCGAATTATGGTTGGGTGGAGAAGGAATTGTGCAAAAGGATAATATTTGTATTGCCTCTGCGGAACGGGCGTTTTTGGATATGGTATATTTAAGCGCAGGGAATTGTTATTTTGACAACCTTCGACCTCTTGACAAAAAGAAAATCAATGCTTTACTCCCTTCTTATTGTTCCAAATCATTGGTTCAACAAACAAAATCAATCCTAAATATTTGATATTATGGATATTGCCAAACATCGTTATTTTATGATGCAAGTCTTGCTTGCCATTTTTCGTGACAAAGAACTCTCTGTACAACTTGCCTTTAAAGGTGGAACCTCGTTGATGTTGTTTCATCAGCTGCCCAGGTTTTCCACAGATTTGGATTTCAACTTGCTGGATGACACGAAAGCAGAGAGTGTATTCCGTGCGTTGCACAACCTGCTGTTGAGGTTTGGGAAGATTGATGACGAGGCAATGAAGTTTTATGGCCCTTTGCTGGTCCTCAATTATGGTGGGGGTAACCGTATGCTGAAAGTTGAGGTCTCCTCACGGCATTATGACAACCATTACGAAATCAAGACTCTGGCGGGCACGGATGTGCGGGTAATGACTCTTCCTGATATGTTTGCCCATAAGCTGTGCGCATTAGGAGAGCGCGTCACCCCACGAGACATTTTCGATGTTTGGTTTTTCCTTCAGAAGGGTACGGCCATCAACCCGAATATTGTCTGGCTGCGTACGGGAATGAGCATAGCAGGCTATGCCTCACAGTGTGCAGAAAGTATAAGGAAGACAAGTCCAAAAGTCCTGATGCAGGGAATTGGCGAGCTTATAGGGGATGAAAAACAAAAAAACTTTGTGAAAAGTCATCTGATTGAGGAGACAGCCTCTAATTTGGAACTATTTGCCCTGTCTCCTATTATATCAGATCAAACAATGACCGAACGGATGCGGTTGCTTACTGACTATCCAGCGATATCTGAAATGATGTTGGCGAATGACGTGGATCTGAGTATAGTGAGTGAGAGACAATTACGTCTGCTTATAGAGGAACATTCCACGCTGGTATTTCCGACGCGAAGTGGGAATAAGGTGAGTCTTTCTCTAGCGCAATAGACTATAGGGACTGACGCCCCCCCCCGCCACATATGTAGGGATGCAATGCTTTGCGTCTCCATGCACCTGCGATTGGGTCCAGAAGAATTTCGGGGGAACGTCCAACGCCCAATTCGTGAACCCGAGGATGCCTCCTACGAGCTGTTACAAATCAAAACCACCCGGGAAAAAGCGTCCATACTCAGCGGAATCTATAAAAATTCAACATTTTCCGCCGAGTATAAGAATATTTTTCCTACTTTTGCGCTCAGTAAAATTTATCCGGTATGTTCATAGGAAGAGAAAAAGAGAAAAGGAGTCTGGCCCAAGCCGTTCAAGAAGAAGACTCAATGTTTGTGGCACTTTACGGTCGTCGTCGTGTGGGGAAAACCTATTTGGTTCGAGAAACGTTCAACAACCGATTCACCTTCTACCATACGGGTCTTGCCAACTCGACTATGAAGAAGCAACTTGCTGCGTGGCGGCTCTCTCTGCGCGAATACGGCCTCCAGAAAGCCACCTTGCCTCACACTTGGCTTGATGCTTTCGATGCGTTGAAGGAAATCATCCGTCAATCCGATGAGCCTAAGAAACTCATTTTTATAGATGAGCTTCCATGGCTGGACACTCAGCGTTCCGGATTCGTCCCCGCTCTCGAAAACTTTTGGAATGGTTGGGCATCGGCACGTAAGGACGTTGTCCTTATCGTTTGCGGCAGTGCCACATCTTGGATTATCAAGAAAATCCTCAAAAACAAAGGAGGCCTCCACAACCGCGTCAACACCAAGATTCATCTTCAGCCGTTCACTCTCCACGAATGCGAGCAGTATGCTATCCACCGCAAACTTGGCATGAACCGCAGGCAGCTTATGGAGTGCTATATGGTTATGGGTGGTATTCCGTTCTACTGGTCGAAATTAGAACGCGGTCTGAGCCTCTCTCAAAACATCGACAACCTTTTCTTCAATCCCGACGGCGGCCTGTATGATGAATTTGACGAGTTGTATGCGTCACTCTTCAAAAACCCCGACCCTTATATTACCATTGTACAGACGCTTGGCCATAAACGAATCGGGATGACCCGAGAAGAGCTCATATCGGAAGCTCATCTTCAGGATAACGGGCGTCTTTCGGAGATGTTGCAAGACCTCGAAGCCTGCGGTTTTATTCGCAAATACAACAACATTGGTCTTAAATCCAAATTTGCCGTTTTCCAACTGATAGACTCTTACACATTGTTCTATTACCGGTTTATCCAGCAGAACAGCGGCGGCGATGAGTGTTTTTGGTCTCGTCAGACAGGATCGCCCTTATACTACAACTGGTGCGGGCTCGCTTTTGAGCGTGTTTGTCTTCTGCACGTCACTCAAATCAAGAAAGCCCTCAGTATCTTCGGCACCATAAGCAGGGTCTGCTCGTGGTATCAACCCGCCACTTTCGAAAGAAAAGGTGCGCAAATTGATCTGCTCATCGACCGCAATGACGGTATTATAGACATTTGTGAGATGAAATACACCAAGCAGCCCTACGAGATGACATCAGAGGAAGAACAGAAAGTCCAAAACCGTCGGAACAGTTTCAGAATCGCGACGGGGACAGACAAGTCCATCCATCTCATCCTCATTTCGGCCAATGAAGTAAAGCAGAATTCTTATTCTGTTGAATTTCAAGACATAATCACCGCGGATGCCCTCTTTGAGAAGTAAGTAGGCGATTTCAGAAATTTCATCAAACATACAACCCCTAATGGGGATGATGGCGGGTTCGTTCCGTCACATCCGGTGAACCTCCGTCAGGGGTTCCATCACCATTTCCCCGCCACAATCGCCACCCCCGCCACGAAGAACGGCAGCAGGAAGAAGATGATGGCGTAGCCGAGGGCGTTGCCCACGCGGTTGTCGAAAAGTTGCACCCGCGATTTGGTCCAGAAGAATTTCGGGGGAACATCCAACGCCCAATTCGTGAACCCCAGGATGAACCCCGCGAGCGCGAGCCCGCCCGCGAGGAAATATACATGCGTCCCGATGCCGATGTCGTTGTAGGCGAGTTCCGACAACAGCACCAGCAGCCCGACGAGGTTGGTGAGCGGGAGAGGCTGCTGGATGAATTAAAGGAGGGCGGTCAAGAATGGCCTAAGATTAGGTGGTGAAGACACGAAGATCGTGGATTTTAATTGACGAATTGATTCATACTCAATACAAACGAACAAGTTCGTTGTCTTCCGGTTTCTCCATTAGACCTGTGATACTTGGAGTTGTCGGATCTTGACTTTCAAATGAATCTTTTCCCAAAGATTCGTATTTAAGACCGTGACTATGAATATTTCCTGTAATATCATAATATGACCAAATACCTTTACGGGTCTTAAATACAGAAAAATCTAAACGGGGATTAAATGATTCGATAGTTTGATACAACCTGAAAAATCCGCAAGAATTATCTTCGATAATATTAACAACAGGAATGTCTTCGATTCTTTTTACTAGCTCGTCTAACTGATGTTTCAAATCATCAACGTTATCTTTGTTGCCTCCGTTATGATTTTCCGCTATTTGATGGCACAAATAATCAATTGTTTCCCATAACTTCTCTGACATACCATAAATGGACCGTAGCTTGATGTAATTCAGCAAAGAGATTTGTGATGTGCTTCTTTTCAACTTCTCAAAATCGTCGGGTAATTTCTTTTTGAATTTTGGTAATCTTCTTACCACCAGTTTCTGCCATTCTTTAAGAATACGAATATTGTTGTCGGCTTCATTCCATAAATTGGGGAGTTCTCTTTGAAGAATCTCCTTCAAGGTGTGGGGACCTCTGCCGTTAAAAGCGTTACTTCCTTTTCTGCCAATAATAGAACAAACCACAACGGCTTCCTGATGCTTCCCGGTTTTTAATGTTTGTGTGTTTTTCATAATCTCAACTATCACTTGATATTATAAATATTTAATATTCAATTTATTATACTAATCCAGCATCCACCCATCGTCAACCAGTTCTTCCAAACTGTCATAATGGGCGATGATTTTTCCGTTTTCTGTTTTTTCAACTTTGTCTTCTCCCAGAAAATCGCTGACAAGAATGGCTCGGATGTTATACTTATTGTCAAGCAAATCAGAATAACTGATATACGGAATCATCCCATCTGGAACGCCCTCATGATAAGACTTGAAAGCAGGCGTCGGGGGCATCCCCGTTTCAATGATCTGCCTCAACGATTCAAGTTGTTGCTGCTTTATACGTTCCAGTCTTTCATTTCGTTCGGCTCCTGATTCACTTGTTTGAATATGGCTTTCGCCTAATGCCGTTACAATTGCATCATGCATCCAAGAAGGGTAATCTATTTTACTTTCAAGAAATGTTTGTCTAAACTCTGGATTCTCCCGTGCGTATTTGATATTACGATCTATTTTACACCAATCAATCTTATCCATATCCCGTTCCATATATGGCCAATAAGCATTAAATAATTCTGGGTGTTCTAAAAGAAATTGCCGAAGAAAATCGTCCAAATCAAGTGATTCATCAAGAAAAGCATTGGTCAATTCGGAATAATCTCTTTTTGGAACAACAATCATTGGATGCCGCTCGCTCCAAGGAATTTCCTTGGCATCATAAGGGAGTGTAAGACAGAACCTGTCGTTAGTTGGTATTCCGTCTACTGTTTCGGCTTCAAAATTAGTCGTAATGGTGTCACCTTGAGCATCATACCACAGGAACTGATAGCATTTTAAGCCATTTGCCATGACATACTTATTATTATCCCCTAAATCTATTCTTAATAAATATCCTTCGATATTCATTTGGTACCGGGTATTTGGGACATAAAACACACGTTTTTCAAACCTCAAATAGTTGAATTTTCCTACATTGTTTAAGTTGTATTCTAATTGCATATTTTTGTTACAATTTATGTCACCTACTCTTTTCCGGATTTTCGGCCTTCTCCTTTTTACAATGTTTTATATGTGTTTCCCAATATATTTACCGCGCCACCTCCACCAGTTTCTCCCAAATCTTCACCATCGCCAAGGTGTCAAGTTCGCAGTAGCGGAGGAGACTCTCGCGGGTGCGGGCGGCTTCACGGCGCGACATGGTCCTGATTTTCGGGAAGATGTCCATGGCCTCGCTGCCGTTGTGAACGTCCTTCAGGTTACGGTAATCCAGTTTGGGGTCGTTGGGG
>JAGCCZ010000074.1 GCA_017651425.1 Bacteroidales bacterium | reverse complement strand
GTTCTTCAATATCAGCCCTTGCAGATGGATCCACTTCAACTTTGTACGTTCTCATACTTTTTTCTCAGTACGGTTCTGATTTCATCAAAATATTCCGAAACGGTCAATCGATTTGACTTGCAAGTTGCAGTATCAAAGGATCCGCATGTTGATGAGACACCATCACTAACATTACCGTATGCAACAACGGGGTCCTCCGCATAATTTGCTGTGTCTTCTTTTGTTTGGTATGGTTTCTTTTTCATAAGAATGATTTTAAAATAAGTCCGCAAAAATACAAAAATTTCTAAACAAAAACCAAACAAAAATGCCGTCGTAAACCCGTACCATAATACGTTTCCACAACGGCATCTCTATTTAACGGTTCCGTAGAGGCGCGGCGTGCCGCGTCTCTACAAACAATCAACCGATCACCTTCTCCGTCAACCTCATCAACCTCTTCTCAATGCGGTCGGCTTTCACCACGTAATCGTGCGCCTTGGTGATCATCATCTCGGCCCACTCCTTGTCTTTCAGCGAGGAGGCGTTGATTTTGACGTTCAGGTAGGCGCCGTGGACAGCCGCGCGGGCGCAGAGCACGCCGACACCGGCATCGGAGACGGAAGCAGGGTTGCCCTTCTTGATCATCGCCTCGCAGATCTCGAACACCTTAAAGGAGGTCTCGATGGTGCGCATCGGCACTTCGGTGGCGTATTTGGTGGCGTCCTGGATGGCCTGTGAACGGGCTTCCTTCTCTTCGGGCGTGCCCTTCGGCATTCCGAACGCGTTCATGATCACGTTGAAGGCGTTGGTGTCCTCATCCACAAGGGCGAGCAGCTGGTCTTTCACGAGTTGGCCTTTCTCAGCCCAGTCGGAGAAGAGTTTCCACTTGTCGTCCCAGCCGGGTTTGTGGGAGGAGAGGTTGGCGACCATCGTGCCGAGGGCCGCACCGAGGGAGCCCATGTAGGCAGAGATGGAGCCGCCGCCGGGGGCCGGACTTTCGGAGGCCGTCTCGTTGGCGAATCCCGTGCAGGTCATATCGACCAACTTCGGGGTGGTGTCTTCTTTCTCAAGGAGATATTCGATAACTTTCTCGTCGGCATTGAAGGGCTTCAGGTCATCCAGGCCCATCGACTTGATGGCGATTTTCACCTTCTCTTTCTCATCGATGCCCAACGAGCGGTGCTGTTTGGCTAAATAGTAGTCGGCGGCGTCAATAAGTGTCTTCTTGGGCACCAGTCCCACGATTTCGGCACCAGTGACGCGCACGCCGCGTTTGGCGGCCTTGTCGCACACCTCGTCAAAGGCGATGTGCAGCGGGGTCACATTCGTGTTGGTGATGTTCATCGAAACCTGTGCGATGCCGTATTCGGCGATGTACCAGCCGATGGCCTTTGTGCCCTTGAGGGTGCCCGGGAGCATAACGGGCTTGCCGTCCTTGTCGAGCACCTTCTTGCCAGTGATAGGATTACCCTCTCTCTTCGGGCGGCCCTTCTCGCGCACGTCGAAGGCGATGGCGTTGGCGCGGCGCGTGGAGGTGGTGTTCAGGTTGTAGTTGACGGCGATGAGGAAGTCGCGGGCACCGATGGCGGTGGCACCGCTCTTGGCCACGCTCTCCGTGAACTTGTTGGGACCGAAATCGGGTTTCCATTCCTTGGTCGTGATGCGTTCTTTCAGCGCTTCATATTCGCCTTGACGGCAGTTGGCCAAGTTGCGGCGCTTCTCCTCAAAAGCGGCATTCTCATAGCAAAAAACCGGAATCTGCAACTCCTCGCCCACCTTCTTGGCTAACTTGCGGGCATACTCGGCTGTCTCCTCCATCGTGATGTTGGCCACGGGCACAAACGGACACACGTCCGTAGCCCCAAAGCGCGGGTGGTCGCCATGATGGTAGCGCATGTCGATCAGCTCCTTGCATTTTGCAATGAGGGCAAAGGCGGCATCCACGACAGCATCAGGTGTGCCCACAAAAGTCACGACCGTTCGGTTGGTGGTGGCACCGGGGTCAACATCAAGCAATGTGACACCCTCGGCTTGGCGAATCACGTCGGCCACTTGATTGATTATTTCGGGATTTCTCCCTTCACTAAAGTTAGGAACGCATTCTATTAACTGTTTCATATTTTATTTTGTTGATTATTAATGATTTACAAATTCAGTATTTCAGTTTGCAAATGTAACAATTACTTTGATACAAACACCTCGCAAAAGAGGTTTTCAAAAAGAATAGAACTGAAAACAGCCGACAAAAAAGGGCATCGCACAAAACGATGCCCTTATTGTTGAGATCACTGTTAGGAAAACTTACATTTTGAATGTAACAGGAACCGTGTAGAACACGCGGACGGGCTTGCCCATATTCTTGCCGGGTTTCCACTTCGGCATGGCCATGATACCGCGGACAGCCTCCTTGTCGCAATCGGGGAACAAGGGCACTTTCACCTTGGCATTGCTGACTCGGCCATCTCTTTCGACAACGAATTCCACAAGAACGGTACCCGTGATACCATTGGAACGTGCCACTTCGGGATACTGAATCTCCTTAGCCAAGAAAGAAGCAAGTGCGTCGTCACCGCCCGGGAACTCAGGCATATCTTCCGTAAACAGGAGAGGGGGAGCCGTCTCACTCTCGTCTTCGACCACTTCGATTTCGACATCCGCAACATCGGCAATCACATCGTCCTCGAAAATATCGGTGGTGAAATCGACATCCGTCGTAACTTGAATGTTATTCTCCACGATATTCAGCACGACTTCCTGCTGTTGCTGGGGCTGTTCTTGTGGGGGAGGTGGCGTTTGGTCCGTGGCGATGACATCTTCATCCTTGACTTCGATGAAGTCATCTTCCATGGGGGCGAATGCGGGAGCCTTGTCTTCACTGGCGAACAGTTCAAAGCCAGCATAAACCAACCCTAAAACCACCACAAGGCCAACGAGAATAAAGATTCCTCTTTTGTTCTCCAAATCTCCTTTGTCTGTTTTCTTTGCTAACATAACGATGTTATTTTAGGTGTACGATAATACTATATTTTGAACGGCAAAAATAACATTTTTATTGTTTCATCCCATATTTTTTTCAAAAAAAAGTTCATGGCTCCCAAATGCAGCCGCCACAGCTATTTACGTCGGCGCCCGTGACGCTGCGCAGGGTATTTTTGCGATGTTGCCAACGCAAGAGTCCGAGAAATGCGAACACAACAGCTTCCTTGAAGAGGACAGTGGACACATCGGGGATGATGAGTTCGCAGTCGCAAGAGTTCCGCAGTATGCGTACCAGGAATTTGTTAAGGGCGCCACCACCCGTCACGAGCATAGTACGCACCGATGCAGGGACGGCGGCACCGACTTGGCCGGATACATGTTCCACGACCGTATGCAGGGCATCCGCCACATCGTTTCTTTCCAAACTCTGCTCCAGCAACGGCTGGAAGTTCTGCTCAAACCACTCCTTGCCCAATGACTTGGGTGCAGGCCGGGCATAATATTCCAGCGTGTCAAGGCCGTGCAGCAATGACGGAATTATCTTCCCCTCAGAAGCGAGTTCCCCGTCCTTGTCGTATTCCAAGCCGACCTTGGCAGCCAACAAGTTCAAAGCCATATTGCAGGGCGACACGTCGAAAGCCACGCGATGCCCTTCTTTTCTGTAAGAGATATTGGAAAAGCCGCCGAGGTTGAGGCAGGCATCATACTCGCCGAACAGAAGCTCGTCGCCAATGGGGACCAAAGGGGCTCCCTGTCCATGAAGTGCGACATCCACAGTCCGGAAATCACAAACCGTGGGAATGCCCGTATGCGCGGCGATAACTGCACCGCTGCCGATCTGCGTGGTCAGTCCCAAACGCGGCTGGTGAAAGACCGTATGCCCGTGCGAGGCGACAAAAGCAGGCTTTTCCCCGTCGCCAACAAATGCATTGACACTGTCGGCAACCAAGTTTCCCAACTCGACATCCAAGCGACAGTACTCCAATGCCGACAGCTCCGTGGCGTGTGCCAGCCGTTCTCTCATGTCGGATGCATACGGGAAAGTGTCGGCCTTCAGCACCTCATAGTGCCAGCGGCCCTGTTCATCTTCCGAGAAGCCGCACCACGCGAGGTCAATGCCGTCGAGCGAGGTGCCCGACATAATGCCTATGCCAGTGATATAGGGCGTCATGACAGCAAAGCGGTGAGTTCGCCGAGACGAATGCTGTTGGAGCCTTTCACAAGCACGAGCGACTGCTCCATGGGATGTGCCTTGAGGTAGCCGTTGGCGGTCTCCACGTCAGGGAAGCTCGACTGCGGGGCCACAGCGCTAAACTCCGCGCCCACGAACAGAGCGTCAATGCCGAGTTCTTGGCAAAGGTCAACAATATGCTGGTGCTCCTCGCGGCTGATAGCTCCCAATTCGCGCATGTCGCCGAGCACGGCACGCTTGCGGGGGTGATGCAGTCTGCCAAGGTTGCGCAACGCGGCCTCCATGCTGGTGGGGTTCGCGTTGTAGTAGTCGGATATGATCGTGTTGGTGCCCACCACACTGATTTGCGAGCGGTGGTTCGTCGGCTCATATTCAGAAAGGGCCTTCGCGATATTGTCATCGCTCACGCCGAAAAAGTGGCCCACAGCCTCGGCTGCGAGGAAATTGTAGATGTTATAGCCGCCCGTCAGATGGGTGTCGATATCGCGACCGCCCACGCGAATGCGCAGATAGGGCGACATGCCCAGAATGTGCGCATCGGCATTGCCGGCATAGAAGACGATCTTGTCGTAGGCAAGATTGTGGCGCAGGTGCAGGTCGCTTTCGTTGACAAAGAGTGTGCCACCGTCGCGGATAATGGAGCGATATAGTGCCTTTTTGGTGTGGATAATCTCCTCAAAAGAACCGAATCCCTCGATATGGGCTTTGCCCACGTTGGTGATGAGGCCGTGCGTGGGGCAGGCAATCTCGCAGAGGAACTCAATCTCGCCCGGGTGGTTGGCGCCCATCTCCACGATGGCGATTTCGTCGTCAGGGCGGATGGAGAGCAGCGTGAGCGGCACACCGATATGGTTGTTGAGATTGCCTTTGGTGCAGGCGGTGCGGAACTGCGTCTGCAACACTGCGTGGACCAGCTCCTTGGTGGTGGTTTTGCCGTTGGTGCCGGTGATGCCGATGACGGGGATATGCAATTGCTGGCGATGATGGTGCGCCAACTCTTGCAGCGTCTTCAGCGCGTCGTCCACCACGAAGCAGCGGTCGTTTTCCACCAGCTCCTGGTTCTCAGTCACCACGAAGGCCGCGCCGTTTTCAAGGGCCTGCAAGGCGAACTGGTTGCCGTCGAAGCGCTCGCCCTTGAGGCAGAAGAAGAGACAGTCGGGCACAATGTTGCGACTGTCGGTACAGACCACGGGATGGCGCAGGTATTCTTCATAAAGAGTGTTTGTCATCGAAATCATTTTAACCAATAGTCTTACAATCTTTTAATACACAAAAGGAAAAATCCTTTTCAACTTTTTGGCCTCCATCTCAGGACCGAATTCAACCTTGTAATTCTTGTACAGGGCGTTGGCGCGCGGCACGAGGTTGGCGAAGGTCCAGATAAAGAAGACCAAGCCGGAGATGGACCATGTGAGGATGGCGAAACCGAGCCATTCCATCAGCTCTCCTAAGTAGTTGGCGCTGGTGACATACTCGAAAAGGAAACCGTGCGGCAGGTAGTGCTTGGTGTCGTTGTCGTCCTTGCGCAGGTGCCGAATAATGTAATCGGAGCGCAAATTGACATAGAAGCCCAAGAAGAAGAGGCATACGCCAATGATGAACTGCGGCGACCAGAGCCAAGCAATGTCCGTGTAGGAAAGGCCGAGCACATGGTAATTGGCCTTGTAGGATTCAAAGAAAATCCAGTAGCCTTGCATCATCGCGTTGAGGATATTAAACGAAATTCCCATGAACATCACGGCCAAGGACATTTTGCTGCTCTTGCCTTTCATCAGCCACGGGAAGATGATAGATCGCTGGAAATAGTGTATCTCAAAGATGAGCAGGAAGATCATGGGCACGAGGTCGAAGCGATGCGGCGAGCAAAGCCAGATGATGATCATGGCCAAGAAGATGGGAAATTCCATGAGGAACCAAGCCACCTTGTTGTTGATGCTCTTGCCCCATTTGCTGGACGTAAACTGTCCGTAGCCAGCATTCACAAAATAGAGGGAAACGAAGACCACGGGAGCAATGCAAATCATTACCCACAAGTAAATGTTAAAGGCCGATGTAAGAAAGTCAGGACTCATAGCTAATGTTTTTTATAGTAAAAAAGAGTAATAGTGTGTTATCTAAAAAAATGTCTCAGTTCGCTACGGCAGCCACCCTGAAAGAAAGAAACGTATTCCAAGAAAATCTGGGAGGAATCCTCCAAGGGCGACAAGCCAAGCAGTTCACTCATGCGCGACAGTTGTTGCAAGTTGTCGAGTGGCAGCGGGTTATTGGCGGCGGGCACGCTGGTATGGGGCACGCGCGTAGAGTCAGTGAAGGTGCCGTGAACTTCATCGGGCAGTGCGGCGGGCAACAGCATGTCGAAATCCGCGGACACACCGTCCCAGCGGGCGGTGTGCAGCACCGAAAAGGCGCAGTCCCGCACCTGCCCAAGCACATCGGCAGGCAGAGCCACACCCGTGCTATTGAAGACAAGGCAACCCTGGAAATCATGTTTGTCGAGACGGACCGGAATGTCCACCGGGGTTGTCGTCACCTCCTTTTGGAAAATGTCGCGAAGGAGTTGGCAGCTTTTCTCGTCCATGGGACGTCCACCCACACAGACATCCGGGAAGATGCCCATGTCGTAAAGTCCTTGGGAGTTGAGTTCAGCCTTGAGGCACAAGAATCCGGAGGCGGGCTTGGCCTGGATGTCAAGCAGCATGCAGAGGTTTTCAAGCTCGATGACACCGCGTGCATCCAACAGCCGCTCCCAAACGAGGATAACGGGCGCCTGTGCTTCCAGCAGCATCGTGGCGAACAATGCAATATTCCCGTCCTTCAGACGATTGGCGGACAAAAGTGCATCATAGTCGTCACCAAGGATGTGTTTCTTGTATTCGTCATAATTTTTGCCCAATCCGTTCACGTAAATGCCTTTTGCAAGGTCGTGACGGATGAGGTAACAGTTGATGCTTCTGAAAAAAGCGGCGTAATCGACGATGTTCAGTGTTTCCGGGGTGTTGAAGAAATAGTGCGGAGTCTCTTTGGACGACTCCACAATCTTGCGGACCAGATCCTGCGAGGGGGCTTGAACATTTTCATCAAAAATGCAGAAAAAATAGCCAGAGCTGAAGAGTTCCGCAAAGGGGACGATATCGTTCTTGTCAATAAAAAAGGCAGTGCCGCGGCGGTAGTAGTCGAAGGAGCCAAGGGCATTGGTGTGCAGCCCCGCGCGCGCGAGGCGCTGCATCATATAGAGTTCCTCGTTGGAGTAATCGCCCGAGGTCATCACCAGACAATCGTTTTCGGACAAGCCGCCGAGGTGTTCCGCCACAAGCCGGAACGCTTCCTCTAACGAGACGGCCACATAGCGGCCATTTTGCCGTATCATCGGTTGTAGAATTCGGTCCATCGGCATCAATTATTGGTGAGGGCGTGGAAGATTTCCTCCATACCGAGGGCGTTGAGTTCATCGGCGTGCTTGATGCCGAGTTTCGCGGCGATGCTGGGCAGATCGGCGACGGACGTATCGACAACGAGCTTGCCGTGATTGATGATGACGACGTGGTCGCACATGGCCTGCACCTCCTGCATGATATGGGTGGAGAGGAGCACGGTGCGGTCTTTGCCATATTCACGGATGAGGCCGCGGATTTCGATGAGCTGATTGGGGTCAAGACCCGTGGTCGGTTCGTCAAGGATGAGCACTTCGGGCTTGTGGATGAGGGCTTGGGCGATGCCCACGCGCTGCTTGTAACCTCGTGAGAGGGCACCAATCTTCTTATGCTGTTCGGGGCCGAGTCCCGTCTTCTCGATGACTTCAGCCACGCTGCCCTTGACATCCTTGAGATGGTGAATGCCGGCGATGAATTGCAGGAACTCCCGCACATACATATCATAATAGAGCGGGTTGGCTTCGGAGAGGTAGCCTATCCGCTTGCGCAACTCCAAGGAGTCGTTCCAGATGTCCAGTCCGCAGACGGTTACATCGCCGGAGGTGGGCGGGATGAGGCAGGTGATTATCTTCATCATGGTGGTCTTGCCCGCGCCATTGGGGCCCAAGAAGCCGACGATTTCGCCCTTCTTGGCCTCAAAACTCACATCATCCAGCGCACGTTGCGTGTCAAAAACCTTGGTGACATTCTTTACAACAATTGACATATTACAGCCATTTTAATGAGGCCGCAAATATACAAAAAAAATGGTAGTGGCCAATGTGCTGGCAGGCCGATGGAAATCTCTATCTTGAGAGCCGACGGGAGCATTGTCCCTACAACATTTTTTTGTATTTTTGCACGCTTTTTAACATTCTTAATGAAAAACCTGAATAACACGGACAACACAGAAGGCACGAAGCCTGCAAAAAGCACATGGAAATCCATCATCCAGGTGGTGATATTCGTAGGCTTGGGCATTTTGTTCATCTGGCTTTCTGTGCGTTCACTCACAAAGGAAGACATACAACTTATTTTCGATGCCATCAAGATGGTGAACAATCCCCTTGGCTGGAGCATGCTGGCCGTATCCGCCATGTTCGCCATTTTAGCGGATGTGGCGCGCGCCGTGCGCAGCCGGATCCTTCTTGAACCGTTGGGATACAACGTGAAGCTTCCCATGGTCTTCTACTCCGTGATGGTCTGCTACATGGCCAACCTGGCCGTGCCCCGACTGGGTGAGATTTTAAGGTGTTCCTTCTTGCAACGCTTCGAAAACGTGCCGTTCCAGAAAACATTAGGCACTGTCATCACGGAACGTGCCGTGGACTTTCTCTGCTGGCTTTTCTTGCTGATTGTCGCCATCGGCCTGAATGTGGATGCCCTCAACAGCATTGTCATCGACCATGCCAACAACATCACGCTTCACGACTGGATGGAGACCAAGGGTCTCTCCATGCTCAGCAATTATTTCATCTACCTTCTCATCGCCGCCATTGTAGTGATATACCTCATCCTCCGGCTCACGCGCAAATGGTGGATGCGTGTGCCCTTCTTCGTGAAGGTGCGTGAATTTGTCATTGGCATCTGGCGCGGCTTCGTCTCCATCAAAGACCTGCCCCATCCGTGGCGCTTTGTCCTGTGGACCGTGCTGCTTTGGGTTTTCTATCTCTTGGGGACCTATTTCTGCTTCTTCGCGTTCCCATTCCTGCGTCATGTCGGACTTGGGGCCGCCTTTTCCGTACTGATTTTCGGCACCCTCGCCTTCATGATCTCGCAAGGAGGCCTTGGCTCTTATCCGCTAATCGCAGCCGGTGTTGTTTTCATGTACGGCGTGCCCTACACACAAGGTCTGGCCGCCGGCTGGGTCGGCTGGGTGCTCCAGACCGCGATCGCCCTCTCACTCGGCTTAATATCCCTCGTCCTGGCTTCTTTCCACAAGAAGGGAAAAGGCAAATCCGTTCCTAAAACTGCCGAAAAATGACCGATTTCCTGACACATATCCGCCAAAAAATCGTGCCGCGAGATTATTACGCCCGACACCGAGAGGTCCTGCACCGGAAGAAGATTGTTTTCACCAATGGCTGTTTTGACATTCTGCACACAGGACACGTCACCTGTTTGGCCAAGGCACGACAAATGGGCGACCTGCTCGTCGTGGGACTCAACAGTGACGATTCCGTGCGCCGGCTCAAGGGGGCGGAACGCCCCGTCAACGACGAGCACTCCCGCGCCCTCCTCCTTGCCGCCCTTGAAGCGGTCGATTACGTGACGATATTTGAAGAGGATACCCCCTACAACCTCATCTGCCAAGTGAAGCCCGACATCTTGGTCAAGGGCGGTGACTATGTCCTCGACAACATTGTGGGTGCCGACTTCGTGCGGCAGCATGGAGGCCAAGTATGCACCATCCCGCTCGTGGAGGGGTTCTCCACCACCTCCATTATCGATCATCTAAAACAAGAATAAGCCATGAGACGAATCCTTCCGCTACTTTTGCTTTGCTCCTCGTGTTCAATGCTGACGGCACAGTCGGTTGACGTGACCGCATGGTCGCAGAACGTCGCGCTGCAGGACACCGCTATTCCCGTCCTCAGCCCTGCCCAGATGCAAACGGCCTCCTACCCTTCCGTCTCTGAAACCTACCAAATCCCATCCTACGACCTTTACGACCGCTATTGGGACGTGAACCACCTCCGCAGCCGCATCCTGAACATTCCCTTCACCGACGACCGGCTGATGCTTATTCTTGTGCAGTCCGCCAACAATCCCTTCGAGCTGCCTTGTGTGTTCGATGAAATCACACTGCCTTATGGTCCAACCAAGAAAGGCGGCTTCCACACGGGTGTCGATCTCAAGGTTGAGCCCCAAACATTGGTGAAAAGTTGCTTTGACGGCGTAGTGCGCATGGCCCGCATCTATGGCGACTATGGCCTAATTGTCACCATCCGCCACTACAACGGCCTGGAAACCGTCTATGCGCATCTGGACAAAGTGTGCGTAAAACCCGGACAAATTGTCAAAGCCGGCGATGTTATCGGCCAAACAGGCAACAGCGGCAATGTCAAAGACTACATCCTCCACTTCGAGACCCGCTTCATGAACGAGTGTTTCAACCCGCAGTCCATCATTGATTTCGACAATGAAACACTCGCACGCAACACGCTGGTGCTCTCATCTGCCGATCTGAACGTCATTCCGTTGGAAGAGCTTGGCGACAACACCAAAGCGCCCGCCAAAACGCAGGTTCCCGTCAAACCGCAGGAACCTGTCAAACCGGCAGTCCAGGAGCAGTCACAGTCCCAGGCACCGCAGCAGCAGGAAACAGTCCAGGAAGAGGCTACCGAGCCATCCCCCCTGCAACGCGCCTTTGATGGCGAAGAGGAGTACCATACCGTACAGAAGGGTGAGACCCTCTACCGCATCGCCACGAACCACGGCACCTCCGTGCAGACCATTCTCAAGTTAAACAACATTCAGAATGCAGACCATATCGTGGAGGGGCAGCGTCTCCGGGTGAGATAGACGGTCCCGTTCCAAAAAAAAAATTATTCCGCTAAAATATTTGTCAACTCGTCGGCAGTCACATTGTTGAAGAAATCATCAACGGGAATGTTCTCGAGTTTTGCAGCGATGGCCTCGCGGGCATGGGGTGTGTTGAGCAGGAGATCGGCCAGTTCCTGCGGGTCGCGGCGTGAGAAAAAGTCGCCATAGAAGCGCAAGGCGGCAATGTGCCCGCCTTTCACGTCCATCACGGCTTGCACAGTGCCTCCCGCCGTACGCGCTTTCCGCTCCACCGCATACTTGGGAGACTGTCCGTAATTCCAATCCCAGGTGGCAAACCGCGTCCGTTCCAACTCCGCGACCCGGGCTTCCTCTTCGGGTTTCAGCACATCCAACGCCGTCATATTGTTTTGTTTCAGCACAAAATCCATAAGAAAGTCCTTGAATTCCAAGACTGTCATCGGCTTGGGCAAATGTTCGGAAATATTGGTGACACGACTGCGCACCGACTTGACGGCCTTGTCGCTGAACTTGGCCGGATCAACCTTGAGGGCTTGGACGAGGTTGTTTTGCACAGTGGAAAACAACAGTGTTCCGTGCTCGAGCACACGGTTTCCGTAAAAGGCCATCGCATTACCCGATATCTTCTTGCCGTCGAGCACCAAGTCGTTGCGTCCTGAAAACTCGGCATTGACACCCAATGCACGCAGTGCATCCACGATGGGTTGCAGATACTTGACAAAGTCAATCTCGCGATCCCCTGAAACAATGTTCTGAATGAAGGAAAAATTCAGATTGCCGAGGTCGTGGAACACCGCACCGCCGCCAGTCAGACGACGGGCGATGACGACGTGGTTCTGTTCCACATATTCAAGGTTGATTTCCGCCAGCGTGTTTTGATGTCGTCCGATAATGACGGAGTTGTCGTTCTGCCACAGCATAAAGACGTCGTCTTCTGTCTCTTGCAGCAAATAAGCCTCCACCGCCAAGTTGTGGTGGGGATTTTGTGTGGGAAGCCAAAGGAAGCGCATGATAAAATCTACAAGTCGGTTTTTGTCAATTCAGTCAGCAGGTACTGGCGCAAGTCCGAGGGGGTGAGGTCACGGGTCAGCTTCCCATCCTTGCAGACTGAGATGGTGCCAGTCTGTTCGGAGACGATGACCGCGATGGCATCTGTCATTTCCGTGGAACCGAGAGCGGAGCGATGGCGCAGGCCGACCTCCTGCGGGAGGTTTTTGTTTTTGGAGACGGGCAAGATGCAACGCGCGGCGGCGATGCGATGATTTTTTATGATGACAGCTCCATCATGCAAGGGACTGTTTTTGAAGAAGATGTTCTCCAAAAGTTCTGCGGAAGGACGGGCGTCGAGTACCTCACCCGTGGAAAGATACTCGTCAAGCGGCGTCTGGCGAGCGAAGATGATGAGCGCACCTGTTTTGCTCTCAGCCATCTCTTGGCAAGACTCGCGCACGGCCTCCACTTCCTCCGTGAACTCCTGGCCTTCTGCCGGCTTGGCAAACTTGTCGCTGAAAAAATGCAACAAGCGCCCGTTGCCAATGTAGAGCAGGAACTTGCGAATTTCGGGCTGGAAGAGGATGATGATGGCGAGGATGCCCACATTGATGATTTCACCCATCAGCTCCGAGAGAAGGGTGAAATGGAAATAGGCCACCACCTTCCAGATCACATACAGGACGGCGATGACCCAAAACAACTTGACTGTCGCCGTCCCCTTGGTCAGTTTGTACAACTCGAACAAGAGGATGGCGACGATCAGGATGTCGATGACATCGATGATGCGGAAATTGATAAAGCTCAACGATGCTAATATGCCCATGGCTCAGGATTATTTGGAGAGCAGGGCTGCGAGAGTGATGGAATACATCTTGGTACGGGCAGTGTCGCCGCGGGAGGAGAGCACGCAGGGCACCTTGGCGCCCATCAGGCAAGCACCGAGTTCGGCACCGTTGAGTTTGGTGCAGGTCTTATAGAAGACATTTCCTGTCTCAATGTTGGGGAAGAGCAGGCAGTCGGCGTCACCGGCCACATCGCTTTTGAGTTTCTTGATTTCGGCGGCCTCCTTGTTGATGGCAATGTCGAAGGAGAGCGGGCCATCGACATAGGCGCCTCCGATTTGACCGCGGTCGGCCATCTTGGAGATGATGGCAGCATCCACGCATGCCTGCATGCCCGGAAGCATTTGTTCGGTGGCGCAAATCAAAGCTGCTTTCGGTTTTTCAATGCCCAAAGCCTTGCCGGTGGCAATCAAATATTTGAGAATGACTTGCTTCTGCTTGAGGTCTGGAGCAGGGATAACAGCCACGTCGCCGACGATGAGCAGCTTATGGTAGCTGGGGTTCTCAATAACGGTCACATGGGTCAGCGTGGCGTTGGGCGGGCAGAGGCCGCGTTCCTTGTTGAGGATGGCGCGCATGTATTTGTCGGTGGGAAGCAGGCCCTTCATCAGGATGTCGCCCTCGCCGTTGTTGATCAGGTCGCAAGCCGTCGCGGCAGCCTTGACGTCCACCATCTCGGGTACGATCTTGAACTTGTTCATGTCTATCTTAAGTTCGGCACACACCTTTTCGATGGCTGCAGGGTCGCCCACGAGCGTGGCATCGATGACACCCATATCGACGGCGGCATTCACGGCCTCGATGGTGTGGGCATCATTGGCGTTGGCGGCCACCAAACGCTTCTTGGGTTGTGACTTGACTAATTCTACTAACTGATCTAATTTGGTAATACTCATATCTTTATATTTTTAAAAAAGGTTTTTTCTAAACGGCCGCAAACATACAGAATTTATTTGAATTGTACATGAATTTGCACATGAGAAAAAAGTGTATCTTTGCCCTCGCAAAAAAAAGACAAAAAAAAATGTTCGACGCATCCAAAATCCGCGTGATTAACGACTTCCCCACACCTGGCATCAAGTTCTACGATATCACCACATTGTTGAACAACAGCGAGGAATACCACAAAGTAATTGACGACATGCTGGCGGTGGCTCGTGAGGCAAAGCCCGATGTCATCGTGGCGCTCGAATCGCGTGGATTCTTCTTCGGTCCCGTGCTTGCCTACGAACTGGGCCTTCCTTTTGTGCCGGTACGCAAGGTCGGCAAGCTGCCGCACAAGACCTACAAAGAGACCTACAACCTTGAATACGGCACAGCCACTGTGGAGATGCACGTCGATGCCATGCAGGAGAACCGTCGCGTGCTCATCGTCGATGATGTCCTGGCCACCGGAGGCTCCATGAACGCCGCCGTCAAGTTGGTGGAGCATTTCCACCCTGCTGACATCACCCTGCTGTTCCTGATGGAGCTGAACGCCCTGAAGGGCCGCAAGAAACTGGGCAAGTATCAGGTCCATAGTTTGATGCAAATATAGTTCAAAATTAATCCATAAACAAATAAACAATAACAACAATGAAGAATATTGATTGGAAAAGTTTGTCTTTCGGTTATGTGAAGACCGATTACAACGTTCGCTGCTATTTCAGAAATGGCGAATGGGGTCAAATTGAAGTTTCCTCCGACGAGTACATCCCGATGCACATGGCGGCATCCTGCCTGCACTACGGCCAAGAGGCTTTCGAAGGCATGAAGGCCTTCCGCGGCAAGGACGGCAAAGTCCGTCTGTTCCGTTGGGAAGAGAACTGGAAACGTCTCAACAACTCCGCCGACACCATTATGTTGGCTCCCATCCCGCAAGAACTTTTCTTCCAGTGCTTGGAGAAAGTCATCAAGCTGAATGCGGAATATATTCCCCCTTACGGCACGGAAGGTTCCCTCTACATCCGTCCGCTGCTCATCGGCACCGGTGCCACCATCGGTGTGAAGCCCGCCGACGAATATCTGTTCATCGTCTTTGTGATGCCTGTCGGACCTTATTTCAAGGAAGGCTTCAAGCCGACCAACATGCAGATTGCGAAGGACTACGACCGCGCCGCACCGCTGGGCACCGGCCATGTGAAGGTGGGTGGCAACTACGCCGCTTCCCTCCGCGCCGGCGAGCGCGCTCACCACGAAGGCTTCAGCGCCTCCATCTTCGCTGACGCCAAGACCAAGACTTTCATCGACGAGGCCGGCCCCGCCAACTTCTTCGGCATCAAGGATGGCAAATATGTGACCCCCGACTCTGGTTCCATCCTGCCCTCCATCACCAACATGAGTCTCCGCACCATCGCCGAGGACCTCGGCCTCGTGGTCGAAAGACGCCATGTCAGACTCGACGAGATCGATACCTTCGAGGAAGCCGGCGCTTGCGGCACCGCCGCCGTCATCTCCCCCATCCACATGATCCAGGACCGCGAAACTGGCAAGGAGTACGTCATCTCCAAAGACGGCAAACCCGGCCCTTGGAGCATCAAGATGCGCGAGACCCTCATGGGCATCCAATACGGAGAAATCGAGGACACGCACAACTGGTGTACCATCGTGGAGTGCTAACCCAGACTTTCTGAAGACACAAAAGGGGCGCAAAAGCGTCCCTTTTTTGGTTTATGACAAAAATGCTTCCGGCCAAGCAGACGACAAAATTGACAAAAAAGGTGTATTTTTGCGCTTCAAAAAGAGAAGATATGCTGAACGTAAACGAGATATTCTATTCCATCCAAGGCGAAGGGGCCAACACGGGCACAGCGGCGACATTCGTCCGGTTATCAGGCTGCAACCTGCGTTGTCCCTTTTGCGACACGGAATACCAAAGCGGTGCGGCAATGGACGAAAAGAGCATCCTCGAGCAAATTGAGAAACACCCCGGTCCGTGGGTCGTCATCACAGGTGGCGAACCCACATTGCAGAATTTGGACAACCTCATCGAAGAAATTCACAAAACCGGCAAGAAAGTAGCCATTGAGACAAACGGGACACGCCCCGTCCCCTCGGGCGTGGACTGGGTGACTGTATCGCCCAAGGCGGCCTTCGTGTCGGGCGCGGATGTCGTGGTGAAGGAAGCCGATGAGGTCAAGGTTGTCTTCGACGGAGAACATGATGTCCACGACTGCGGCATAAAGGCGAAGCATCACTTTTTGCAACCTTGTGACACAGAAAATCCGGAGGAGAACGTGAGAATCATCCAGCAATGTGTAGCGTTCATCCTGCAAAATCCAAAATGGAAACTCTCCTTGCAGGTGCATAAGGTTATCCATGTGAAGTGAACAGCATCCCCCCCTATTCTGCAGACAGACACAAAAATGTTTGACTTTACCACCCAAACCGATTATCAAACAATCATATTTTCTCTATTTTTTTTATCTTTGCAGCCATCTTCCAAGATAAATATTTTATTCATAATTAATTTATAACCAATATGATAATTAAAGACGACTTTGTCAACAGACACAATGGTCCTGCCGTGAACGAACAACAGAGAATGTTGGATGTCATCGGTGTCAAATCAATGGATGAACTGATTGAGAAGACGGTTCCCGCCGCTATCCGTTTGCCCAAACCGTTGGACTTGCCCGAAGGAATGACGGAAGGCGAATACCTCAACCATATTCACAGCCTGATGGCGAAGAACAAGATCTACCGCTCCTACATCGGTATGGGCACCTACAACACCTACACCCCTGCAGTGATCTTGCGCAACATTTTCGAGAATCCGGGCTGGTACACCTCCTACACCCCGTACCAAGCGGAGATTTCCCAAGGCCGTATCGAGGCGTTGCTGAACTACCAGACGATGATCAGCAGCCTGACCGCCATGCCGTTGGCCAACGCTTCCATGCTGGACGACGCCACCGCCGCCGGCGAGATGATGCTGATGTTCTTCCGCAGCCGCAGCCGCGAGCAACAGAAGAACAACGTGGTGAAATATTTCGTGGCGGAAGGCGTGTTCCCGCACTCCATCGGCGTGATGAAGACCAACGCCGCGCCTCACGGCATCGAGCTCGTGATCGGCAAACCCGACCAAGTGGAACTCGACGAGACCTTCTTCGGTGCGATGATCCAGTACCCGAACTACTGGGGCGGCATCCACAATTTCAGCGCTTGGGTTGAGAAGGCGCACGCCAAGAACATCTTCGTGGGCGTGGCCACCGACCTGCTGGCTCTGACGCTGCTCACGCCTCCGGGCGAGTGGGGCGCTGACTGCGTGATCGGCTCCACCCAGCGTTTCGGCATCCCAATGGGCTATGGCAGTCCCGCCGCCGGCTTCTACGCTTGCCGCGAGAGCTTCCTGCGCCAGATGCCCGGCCGTATCATCGGCGTCACCGTCGATGCACAGGGCAACCGCGCTGTCCGCATGGCCTTGCAGACCCGCGAGCAGCACATCAAACGCGAGCGCGCAACCTCCAACATCTGCACCGCCAGCGCCCTCACCGCCATCATGGCCGGCTTCTACGGCATGTGGCACGGTGCCGAGGGACTGAAGAACAAAGCCGTGAAGATCAACGTGTTGGCTGGCGTTCTCGCTGAAGAAGCAGCCAAATACGGCTTCAAACAATACAACGAACACTATTTCGACACCATTTGTCTCGAAACGCCCGAAGGCCTCACCTGCGAGGACGTAAAGAAGGTGGCCCTGTCGAAAGAGATCAACCTCTGCTACCACTGCGAGCGTTGCTTCACGATTTCTCTGGACGAGACCGTCACCCACGATGATGTCAACAACATCCTCGAAGTGCTGGCCATCGCCGCCGGCAAGCCGTTCACCCCGCACGTTTGCGACGGCAGATGCGGCATTCCCGACTTGCACATCCCTGCCGGGCTGACCCGTAAGAGCCCGTTCATGCAGCACAAGATCTTCAACCAGTATCACTCCGAAACCGAGATGATGCGTTACATGAAGATGCTGGAAGTCAAGGATTTGTCGCTGAACCGCGCCATGATTCCGCTGGGTTCCTGCACCATGAAGCTCAACGCCGCTGCCGAGATGCTGCCGCTGAGCTGGGCAGAAGTCTGCAACATCCACCCGTACGCTCCCGCCGACCAAGCCGAGGGCTTCAAGGAGATGTTGGATGAGGTTTGCAACTGGTTGGCCAAGATCACCGGTTTCGCCGCCATCTCCCTGCAGCCGAATTCCGGCGCCGCAGGTGAGTATGCTGGTATGACCGTCATCCGCAACTATCACCTCAGCCGCGGCGAAGGTCACCGCAACATCTGCCTGATCCCCTCCTCCGCACACGGCACCAACCCCGCCTCTTCCGCCAAAGCTGGCAACAAGATCGTGGTGGTGAAGGCTACCGAGCACGGCGAAGTCGATATCGACGATCTCCGCGCGAAAGCCGAACAATACAAGGACAACCTCTCCTGCCTGATGATCACCTATCCTTCCACGCACGGTGTATTTGAGGAAGGCATCCTCGAAATCATCAAGATCATCCACGAGAACGGCGGTCTGGTCTATATGGACGGTGCCAACATGAACGCCCAGGTGGGTCTGACCTCTCCGGGCACCATGGGCGCTGATGTCTGCCACCTCAACCTGCACAAGACCTTCGCCATGCCTCACGGCGGTGGCGGTCCTGGTGTTGGCCCGATCGGTGTCTGCGAGAAGCTCGTCCCGTTCTTGCCGAACCACGCTACCGTGAAGGTCGGTGGTGAGCAAGGCAGCCAGGTGGCCACGGCTCCTTACGGCAGCGCCTACCTGATCCCGATCACCTACGGTTACCTCAAGATGCTGGGCGGCAAGGGTTTGACGGAAGTCACCAAGAACGCCATCCTGAACGCCAACTACATGCGTGCACGTTTGGAGAAGGACTACAAGATCCTCTACACGGGCACGAACGGCATGTGCGCCCACGAGATGATCCTCGACTGCAACGAGTTCGACAAACATGCGGGCGTGCAAGTCGGCGACATCGCCAAGAGACTGATGGACTACGGTTTCCACGCTCCTACAGTCGCTTTCCCGGTACACGGCACCTTGATGGTGGAGCCCACCGAGAGCGAACCGCTGAGCGAACTTGACCGCTTCTGCGACGCGATGATCGCCATCCGTCAGGAGATCCGCGACATCGAAGAGGGCAAGGCCGACAGAGACAACAACCTCATCAAGAATGCTCCGCACAGCATGAACGTGGTCTGCGCCGACGAATGGGATCGTCCCTACACGCGTCAGCAGGCTGCCTTCCCGCTGCCGCACACCGAGAAGTACTGGCCGACTGTCGGCAAGATCGACGACGCTTACGGCGACAGAAATCTCGTTTGCGTGCTGAGCGAATAGTGCTGCTGCCGCAATAAGAGTTTTCCCGCAGAACTCGCAGATTCTCGCAGACTATTTTCTGCGCAACTCCGCGAGTTCTGCGGGATTTTTTTATTTTTGCACGCTCAAATAAAAACACACTTATGAAAAAGAAACTTCATATTCGAAATGTTATCCTCGCATGTGGTTGTCTGTTCCTTTTTATCCACGCATACTCGCAAAGAGATTCGGCCACACGCGACACTCTCTGCCGGTTAATCTCCTTTTCGGACACCATATATGTCACCAATGCCGATGCCCAATGGACTGTTGAGCGCTATCGTCATGCCTGTTATGGCGTTTCCGAAGAGAAGCTCAGCCAGCCCTTGTGGGTCTTACATATCAAAGGTGACCTATGCGGCAAACTCTCCACTCTGGTCTGCCAATCCGCCGACTATTACGACCGCGGCAACCGTCGGTGGATTCCGATGAAACGACAGAAAGCCGTCGGGAGTCCGTCAGTGGATGTTACGCTGGAGTCTGCGGATTGTCAGTTGCTCTTTCAGTTTGAGGACTAAAACAATCTTATTTCCCGCAGAACTCGCAGATACCCGCAGACTTTTTCCGCACAAGTTTCTACGGAGCATTGTCCCTGCCAGGACATGGGATGAAAATTCGGCTGTGATAAATGCTACGTCATATAACCGCAAACCGGCCACAGGTCAACGTCTGTATAATTGCCTAAAAAAGAGGGACCTCAGCAGAAGTCCCTCTTTTTTTAGTCATGATGAATAAACAACACGCTACTTCACCACAATCTTCTTGGTGATACTGTTGTTCACGCGCACCATGTAGGTGCCGGCGGGCCAAGTGTGTACATCAACCGTATATTCGGTCTCTGCGCCCTTCACGCTCCAGACCATCTTGCCCATCATGTCGTAAACCTCAATGCTATTGATCTCATCGCCGGAAAGTCTGACATAATCAGAGGCGGGGTTCGGATACAGGGAGATGCGCAGCATTTCGTTATCCTCAATGCCGTCCTCGTATGAGACTGTGACATTCAAGATGGTTTCCAAATTGGAAAGATCGTTGGAATAGATCACAAGAGAACCATGTTGCAACGGATCAATCGAGTGAACCGTAATGGTTTCCTGCACTTGTCCACCTGCATTGATGGTGCCGCTCGGGGTGGAGACCGTCATCCATGGCACGATGGGGGTGCCATCGACATTGGCGGAGAGCATCCAGTTGCCTGTGAGATCAGGGTTGCCGTTCAGCAAGTTCCAGGCCACGCTGGTCTTGTACCAGTTGCCATACGGATGCGGTGTGTAGGCATCATCCAGACCAATAGACGGATGAGTGGCCTCTGAAGGATCCTGCTCATAATAAATTCCAAACCAAAAGTCACGCCCGTCAAGCACATACGGTGTGGTCAAATAGATTGTGTTGAGGTCTTCCACCGGGATGAACGTCTGTTCATAGACCATTGCACCGGGACCGTCCACAAGAATGCCACCCATATCATAAATACGGATCTTGGCTGCGAGCATATAATCGCTATTGGTAATGTTGACATTGATGGCGTTGACCTGTTTGCCGACCAGATCCATGGCGACAATCTCCTCGGCCGTGAAGCCTGCGGCCACCTCAATACCTGTGACATTGTTGAAGAGAACGCTTGTGGATTGAGTGCCCGCGCGTGTCAGCACTTCAGCGCCCTGAGAGGTGGTGTTGGGATTAGGAATGTCATACACAGGCACGATACGGAAGTTGACCGGCGCTCCTCCAGGGTTGCTCAAGTTCAAATTATAATTACCTGTCGTTGAGCTGGAAAGTTGAATGTCGATATCGGTGGCCGGAGAAACCACAAACTGTCCCTGGTTGGCTTGGGAAATCTCCGTGAAAGTGAAGTTATCGACATAATAGGTGCCCGTTGCGTTGTTGGGCGCACCCGCGTAAAAATTGACGGAGCCGAGTTGGTTGATGCCATTGACGGTATTGGACTCGTAGGAGAACGGCCAAGTATGCACATCCACATTGTTGACGGTCACCGTGATGGAGTCCATGTCGAGGTCTATATGGGCTTTCACATGGAACCATGCGTCATTAGGCATGGTGAAGTTGTAGGTGTTGTTGGCCACATCGATATAGCCTGTGCCGTTATTGGTGAAATAACACTCAAAGGCCCATTGCACGCCAGGGTTGTAATAGTGTTGGATGTTGAAATAGGCACCGCTGCCCGTAGACGGGATATAGTAGTCAAACTCCACGTCGAAGACACCTGTGGTCTGGTTGGAGAAACGATAGATAATATCGTTTGAGCCCGTAATCTTCAGGGAATTGCTGCCTGAAGAAGCCTGTTCGGTGGAGATGACGGCATCCTCGGCCGAACCGGGACTGTTAGACCATGTGGTCCAGTCGGTGTTGTTCTGCGAACAGAGCTTCTGCCCTGCCGTGTAGGAATCGAAGTTGTCGCTGAAGACAACATTCTGCGCCTGCAATGCAGCCATCATGCCGCACATCAGGCAAACAAAAAGTACAAGTTTTTTCATAACATCACATTTTGGTTAGACATTGATTTGTTTTTTTTCCGTGCTTTTTCTTTTACAATAAAAGATGGTGCAAACATACATATTTTTATCCACTCGCACAAGGGTGAACCGTGAAAAAAAGTTAAAAAAAAGACATAGTCTCTCCCACCTACATTTTGAGAAAAAAAATAGATATTTTTGCAGTCGCAAAATTGAGTTTTCTTTCAAAGACCATAAACAATGTTATCAAAACTAAGAGAAAAGAAAAGACTGTGGAAACGCGCTTTGTTCGGTTCCTTTGCCGCCACATCCGTCATGTTCACTTTCTGCGCCTGCTATGGAATGCCCAGGGAATACGTTGAATTGGAAAAACTGGAAGGCACTGTCATTGACGTTGAAACAGGCGATCCCGTACCCGGAGTGCAAGTACTTTCCCGTGGGCTGGGCATAGATGCCATCACCGACAATGCCGGTTGTTTTGTCGATTCCACCGACAGGATCATGGATATGTGGCAACCGGCGGACTTCGCCGTTCGCGACATTGACGGGGTCGAAAACGGAGTCTATGAGGACACGGACACTTCCATACATGCCGCCGACCTTCTCTCACCCCTGCGTTTGCAGGTCAAGCCGAAACACGATGACTGACAAAAGGCCTTTCAGGCGCTGGCTGTTCCGTAGTTTCAGGAAAAACGAGACGGAGATTCACGAGCTGAACTATCTCTTTTGGGAGTGTACCTGGCGCTGCAACCTTTCGTGCCGACACTGCGGATCCGACTGCAAGGCGGCGGCCGCAGTCGCCGACATGCCCTTCCAAGACTTCCTGAAGGCCCTCGAGCCGTTGGAGAAACGCTATCCTCGCGACACCACCATCATTGCCATCACGGGCGGCGAGCCTCTGTTGCGCCCTGATCTGGCGGAGTGCGGACGGCAGTTGCGCGAGCACGGTTTCCGTTGGGGTGTCGTTTCCAATGGGATGTTGTACGATGAATCTCGTCATCGCGAGCTTCTGGCGGCTGGTCTCAACTCCGTCACCATCAGTTTGGACGGTCTTGAAGAGACGCACAATTGGTTGCGCGGCAACCCGCAGAGTTTCAAGCGCGCCCTGGCCGCTCTCAAGCTCATCGCCGCCACCCCGCAACTTGCCTACGATGTAGTGACTTGCGTGCATCCCCGGAACCTGCCGAATCTGCCACCGCTCAAGGAAATCCTCCTCGCCAACGGCATCCGGCACTGGCGCTTGTTCACCATCGCCCCCATCGGGCGCGCCGCACTCGACGACGACCTGCAACTTTCCCGCCCGCAAGTCGAACAGATGCTGCAATTCATCGCCGCCACCCGCAAGGAGGGACACATCGACCTTTCATTCAGCTGCGAAGCCTATACAGGCAAATACGAGGAGAACATCCGCAGCAGCTACTTCTTCTGCCGTGCTGGCATCAACATCGGCAGCGTCCTGATAAACGGCGACATCTGCGCCTGCCCCAACGTGAACCGCTCCTACGTGCAAGGCAACATCTACCACGACGACCTCATGGACGTCTGGGACAACAAATTCCGGATCATGCGCGACCGGCGCTGGATGCAATGCGGTCCCTGCGCCCATTGCAAGGAGTTCAAGCAATGCCTCGGCGGGGCCTTGCACCTCCGCCCAAATCCCGAAAGCAACATCTTGAGATGCTACAAATTTTAGTTTCATGACACGCTCTATCCCGGGAAAATTGCAGCATCCCAATCCACGCCCTCTGATTTGCGATTCTATTTCTTTTTTTTGTACTTTTGCCGACAAATTTCAATCTCATTTTATTCATCATTTAAAACTATAAAAAATGAAGAAAGTACTTTGCGTATGCGCTGCTTGCTTGATGATGGCAGCCTTGACAACCTCTTGTAACAAGAGATGCGAATGCAAGACCTACATCGCCGGTTCCGTGACCACCACTGAAATTGAACTCGACAAAGATCATTTCAAAAAATGTTCCGACATGGACATTCCGACCACAGAAGTCAACGGAACCATCATGACGGGTGTGAAATGCAGAAGCCTCCTGTTCTAAAAAACGCAAAAAAGATTGATCAAGAAGCCCCTCTTTCGGGGGCTTTTTTTATTTTTGCACCCCGTATCAAAACAGCGACTATGACCATCAACATCATCACATTGGGATGTTCCAAGAACATCGTGGACTCGGAGGTGCTGGCCGCCCAGCTGCAGAAGCAGGGTCACCAGATTCTCTTCGAAAGCGCCATGCGCAGTGACATCGTGATTCTCAACACCTGCAGTTTCATTGGCGACGCGCGTGAGGAGTCCGTGGACGAAATCCTGCAGCAGTTAGAGCGCAAGCGCCGAGGCCAAGTCAAGAAAGTCTATGTGGTGGGCTGTCTCGCCCAGCGCAGCAAGGACGAGCTGGCGGAGGCCCTTCCCGAAGTGGACGGCATCTTCACCTTCGCGGAGCTGCGCAAGCTTGTGCAGACGGAGAATTTCCAGCTATTGGAAACCTCCGAGCGGCTGCTCTCCACCCCGAAGCACTACGCCTATCTGAAAGTCTCGGAGGGCTGCGACCACCAGTGTTCCTACTGCGCCATCCCGCTCATCCGCGACCGTCAGGTCTCCAAGCCCATCCCGTTATTGGTGGAGGAGGCCCGCAAGCTCGCCGACGAAGGTGTCAAGGAGGTGATGCTCATCGCCCAGGACCTCACCTACTACGGCATCGACCTCACCGGCAAGCGCGAGCTCGCCCCGCTGATGGAGGCTCTCGCGGAAGTGCGCGGCATCGAGTGGATACGCCTGCACTACGCCTACCCGCTCAACTTCCCCTTCGAGATCCTTGACGTGATGAACCGGCACCCACAATATTGCCATTACCTTGACATCCCCATCCAGCACATCAGCGACGAGATTCTCAAGAGCATGCGGCGCGGCGGCAGCGCGGCCTATATCTACGACATGGTGGCCCGCATCCGCGAAACCGTGCCCGACATAGCCCTGCGCACCACCCTCATCTCCGGATATCCCACCGAAACCCGCGAACAGCACCAAGAATTGGTCGAGTTTGTGCGCAAGACACGATTCGACCGCCTCGGGGTCTTCACCTACTCACAAGAGGAGGACACGCCCGCCTTTCCGCTCGGAGACCCCATCAAGGCTTCCGAAAAAAACCGCCGCCAGCGCGAGATCATGCGTCTGCAGGAGAAAATCTCCCAAGAGCTCAACCAAGCCAAGGTGGGCAAAACTTTCAAAGTCATCATCGACAACGAGGAACAGGATGCCTACGTGGGCCGCACCGAATACGACTCCCCCGACGTGGACAACTGCGTGCTCATCTCCAAGACAAAAGCCCTTACCATCGGCGATTTCTACCAAGTGCGCATCACCGAGGCCGGGCCTTACGACATTTTCGGCGAGGTAATTTCGTAACCAACTATTAGACAAAACATCGTGAAAGGGAAAGAAAACAAACCGCACATCGGCATTTTCGGGCGGCGCAACAACGGCAAAAGTTCGCTCATCAACGCCATCACGGGACAAGAGACAGCCATCGTGGACGCCACTGCCGGCACCACCACCGACCCCGTGCGCAAGTCCATCGAGATTTTCGGCATCGGCCCCGTGGTGCTCATCGACACTGCCGGCATAGACGATGAAGGTTCCGTCGGACAGAAGCGCGTGCAGAAGTCGCTGGGTGTGTTGCCGACCATCGACTTTGCCTTGTTAGTCATCACCAACCGTGAGCTCGGCGCACCCGAGCAGATGCTGATGGGGAAGCTGCAGCAGTATGAGATCCCTTTCTTAGTGGTAAACAACAAGGCAGACTTGCCACAATCCCCTGAAAAGGCCGCCCTACCCTGTCCGGTCATTGATGTGAGTGCCAAGACCGGCGTGGGCATTGAGGCAATGCTTGCCGAGATGGTGCGACTCATGCCACCGTCGGCCTACATCTCGCACTCACTGCTCGGCGACCTCATCGGAGAGGGCGACACCGTGGTGCTGGTCACGCCCATCGACTCAGAGGCACCCGAAGGGCGGCTCATCCTGCCACAAGTGCAGCTCATCCGCGACGTGCTTGACAACGATGCTGTGGCGGTGGTGCTCAAAGAGGACAAAGTGGGCGAATGGCTGCGACGCAATCCAGCCCCGCGTCTTGTGGTCACCGACAGCCAGATGTTCGCGCGTGTAGCCAAGGAGGTGCCCGATGAGGTGCCGCTCACGGGCTTCAGCATCGTGCTGGCCCACCACAAGGGCGCTTTCGAGCAGTATCTGCACGGCACGCCACATCTCGACAAGCTCCAAGACGGGGACCGCATCTTGATGTTGGAATCATGCACACACCTCACCTCATGCGAGGACATCGGGCGCGGCAAGCTGCCCCGCTGGATACGGCAACACACCGGCAAAAATCTCCAATTCGACTTCGTAACGGGTCTCGACGCACTGCCCGACATCGGACAATATGCGATGGTCATCCAATGCGGGGGCTGTATGGTAACGCGACGGCAGCTCCTCAACCGTCTCAAGCCCGCCATCGACCGTGGCATTCCCGTCAGCAACTACGGCATGACGATTGCCTACCTGAACGGTATTTTTGAAAGGGCCGTAAGGGTTTGGATGAAACCCGCCGATGCATGATTGTCCAGTCATATAACCTGTCAGAAATCCGTCCCCAAAGAGAACAGGAACATCCCCTTTTTGTCTGCAATCTTAAGGTCTTCCACACCCCAAGCGTAGTCAAAGCGCAGCAGGTATCCGAATATGGACACCCGTAATCCGAGGCCAAAGCCGCCCACAAAGGGATCCACCTGACGGCGGATCATTGCATGGATAGGCCCCGAATCGATATAGCGGGTATAAAGGCAGTTGTCCTCGGAATAGGGCGTCATGCCTGTCCAGGCCGTGCCAATATCTCCGAAGAGATTGAGCTGCATTGAATTAAAAAACTCAATACCGACCTGATGGCCGGCTATCAACTGCACAAATGGAATGCGCAGCTCGCCGCTCAGCAAGGCGAAAGAGGTGCCATTGCGGATATTCTGTCGGAAACCGCGCATGTTGGTAGCTAATGTCTGGTAAGCGTAATCCTTGGACTGGTCAACCCAGATGGTGCGGTCGAACTTGGCGTTGATCCAATTGTCCACACCGCCCATGAAATAGACCAGTCGGGCGGAGCCCACATTGGTGGAGGCGGCGGCACGCACCGCGAACGTCATGTTGCGATAAAGCTTGAAGGAGCGGCGGGCGTCTAAACCCAGCACGAGGAGGTTCCGTGTGTCGCGTTCGGCCCGTTGTTCATACTCCGCAAAGAGTTTCACCTTGCTGCCACGCCACAGGTTTATATAGAGCTGTTTGGACGAGTCGTAGATATATTCCAACTTCACGCCAGCCCACAAATGCCGTGTGTCGGGCTGCTGCAGGGTGTTGTCGCTCAACGCGCCCACCACATTCGTCTCGTATCGACCTTTCAGGGTCAATCGCAGACTGTGAACTTTGTTGAACGGATATTTCAGGATATAGAAGATACTGTTGGCCGTCTGCTTATAGACATACTCCCCGTCCTGAGAGGCGATATGCTGGCGATACAGCACAATTTGCCGGTCAAGGCGGCGCGCGAGGTTCTCGTAGCTGAACATCACTTCATTGCTCTGCAAGTTGAAAGAGAGCCGGAAGCCACCTGTGATGCGATAGTCCTCAAACAAATCGGTAATTCCGAACATGACAAAGGCATTGAAGCCCGTATTGAGGTAGATGGGCGACGTTCCGCCCTCGAATTGCTGGTATGAGGTGTTCAGAAAGCTGAAATCCGCCTGCGTGACCACCTTGTTCACGGAAAACTGCACGCGGTAACCGCTTCCCACCGGGATGTAGAACTCATTTTTAACACGGGACGATGTCGTGTCCGCAGTCGCGTGCCCATACTGCTCGTCACGCTCATAGACCTGCACAAAGCCATGTTCCTGCGGTTTCTCCTTCGTGCCCTGGCGGACACTGTCGGTCCCCAAGAAAGCCTGCATGCGCGCAATTTCCTCGTTGCGCAACTTGTTGCGATACACCGAGAAGGACGGCTCCGGATTGGCATTGAGGTCAAGTTCTTCACGATACAGGCGCTTGACCTTGTCCTTGAGCATAATATCAGCCACATGGTTCGAGGCCGCATCGTAGTCCTGCTCCAAAATGGAATAGGAACGGTCGGTCAATGGGCGTGTCTTGGCGAAATAGGCGTAATGGACAGCCGTATCGATACGGCTGATGGCGCTGTCGAAACGCGCCTCATAGCGGTTGATCAGTCCGTCATTGTCGCTCAGATAGACCATCTGCTGTCGACCGGCGCGGCGGGCGTTGTATTCATCAGCATACATCGTGCGCGTCACGCGCAGCAATCCCGGATCCTTCTTGCCATAGTCGTACAGAAACAGGTCGTAATGCTTTTTGGGCAAGGCCTCCATGAAATCATCCTTCAGCCCGATAGTGTCTATCGGCCGATTGGAGGAAAAGACGATCTGCTTGGCATTGAGGAATACTGGATCATAATCATCATAAATATCCTGCGTCAAGTTGGTGAAGGAGTGCGCGAGGAAGCTATATAAATATATGTCGGACTGGCCGTTCTTGAAACCGGAGAACAGCATCATCCTGCCATCGGGGGAGAACTGCCACGCCGTGATCTTCTCCACATCCACAAGGAGGCGTTTCTCCCATTTTTTCTTTTCGAGATCGTAAGGATAGTAGTAACAGTGGCCTTTGTCCTCGAGGGTCATGCCGAGAATGGCGCCGTCTGGATCCCATGCAATGAGCGGGAAAGTAAGGTCCGGGTTATCCTCCGTCTTGGCATACCGACGGAATATGCAGCGGGGATTATTCCGATCCTGAGTCTTGAGCCAAACGCGGATCTGGCCCAGCTCGTTGGTCACATAGGCATAACTCTCGTCTTTCGGCGAAAGTCTCATCTGGCTATAGTCGCGACGGGAACGGGGGTTCTTGAGCAGCCCGTCGCCATCTGTCTGCCCGCGTTTTGTGTCGGGATGGTACATCACATAATAATATTTGTACCAGTTAAGGAGCAGCTCGCGATAGCGGGTGTCGGTCGCATAGGCAAAACCCCGCTCGACAGTCTTGGCGCCGCGAGTGCGATAGAGGACCTGCGCGATGGCCTTCTCGCCATAGACATCCACAATGTATTTCCAGAAGGAGTGCCCCGCGTATGTGGCATCCACCGGAGAGAGCTCCTCCATGTCGGCATAGCGTTGTGTGAGGATGCCATCCTTGACATGGGCGTCGATGGTACTGTTCCACGACTGCCCGAAATAGGAGGCTAAACCGCTGTAGAACCAGTTGGGCACACTGATAAGGTAGTCGGCAGAAATGTTGGACCCCAAGGATGAGCCCTCGACAAGCCAATGGGCATAGACATTCATGATGCCGGCGCGGATCATGGCGTCGAAATGTTCGTGATTGCCGTCAAAATAGAGGTAAATCTTCGTGCCATAGATATTGGTCACACCGCCCTGGTTGTAGAACTCCTCGTCATCGTAGGCGAAGTTGGATTCGCGAAAGTCCTGCTGGGTGTTATAGACAATGAACTGCAGTTTGCGCCGCGACGTGTAATTGAGCAGCTTCTCGATTTCGCGGATGTATTCCGGCACCTTGTAGTAGGTGTATTGGGCCAATGCCTTGCCCGTGGGATAGTAATAGACATCGTATTGTTCGGCACGCAGATAATTCCAGTTGAAGTTCTGATGCTGCACGCGGTTTTTGCCGAAGCTGAGCTGCGAGCCATTGTAGAACTGGGCACGAAGCCCCCCTGCCGTCCCCAAGAGGAACACAGACAATATCAGCAAGCGTCTCAAGTTCTTGCCATATTTTTTGCAGTGCAGTGGATGGTCGGTCATAACAGGCTGTGTGACAGTGCTCAGGGACAATTTTGAAGTAACATCGGAAAAGCGTATTTCCGACCGCAAAAATAATAAAAACAACAACTTGGGACATATCAAAAATTTTGTATTTTTGCCGCCCCTTGCAAAAGTCCTTCGGACAATTGTCAAAAGGAGCAAACAAGGGATATAACTTAATAACTAATAACACTTTAAAAAATTATGGCAACAAGAATCAGATTACAAAGAAGAGGTAAAAAGAACCAACCTTTCTACCACCTTGTAATTGCGGATGGTCGAGCACCACGTGACGGACGTTTCATTGAAGACCTTGGAACCTACAATCCTTTGACCAATCCCGCAACTCTCAACATCAACTTCGACAGAGCGCTGTATTGGCTGGAAGCAGGTGCATCCCCTTCTGAAACGGCCCGTGCGATTCTTAAACGCGAAGGCGTTTATATGATGAAGCACCTCAGAGGCGGTGTCGCCAAGGGTGCGTTCTCCGAGGCCCAGGCCCAGCAGAAGTTCGAGGCTTGGAAGCAGGAGAAGGACAGCAAGCTCAAGAGCATCGTTCTCGAAGAGGTCAACAAGGCACGCGAGGTCAAGAAAGCTCGTCTGGCCGCCGAAACCAAGGTGAAGGAAGCCATGTCGGCCAAGATCGCCGCTCGTCTGGCTGAGATCGCAGCCGCGGAAGCCAAGGCCGCCCAAGAGGCCGCCGAAGCCGCAGCCGCCGAGCAAGCCGCCGCAGAAGCAGCTGAAGCTGCAAACGCAGAACCTGCAGCTGAAGAAGCAGCTCCCGCAGAAGCATAATGAAAGACCAATTCTTCTATTTAGGCACACTGACCCGACCTTTCGGACTGAAAGGGGATCTGTGTGCCTTTTTTGAAACCGACAATCCCGAGCGCTACACCCAACTCGACGCGCTCTTCCTCGACCTCGACGGCGAGAAAATCCCCTACACCATCGAACATATCACCTACCGGGGCAATAACCAGTTCATCATCAAGTTCGATGCCATCGGTCCGGACGACTGCCGCGACTTCTCTTCCGTGGAGGTTTATCTCCCCATGGAGCAGCTTCCCCCATTGACCGGCAACCAGTTCTACTTCCACGAAGTTGTCGGCTTCACCGTCGCCGACCAACGTCTCGGCGAAATCGGCACCTGCACGGGGTTTCTGGAAGTCAGCAACAACCCCATCATGCAGGTCGATCACAACGGCACCGAGATCCTGATTCCCGCATCGCAGCAATTTGTCACACATGTGGACCGGGAAAATCGGACACTGCACATCAACACCCCGGAAGGCCTTATTGAGATCTATTTGGGCACCGATGCCTCGCAAGGGCATTGAAACCCCCGCCCAACATTTTCAGCTCAAACTTTATGAAAATCAAATTGATATGGATCGGACGCACCGATGGCGACGTGTTTGACGAAGCCATCCAGCAATACACCAAGAAATTGCGGTTCTACACAGTCTATGAGCCGATTGCCATCCCTTATCTCAAAAGCACCAAGGCCCTGTCTCAGGACGAGCAAAAGAAGCGCGAGGGCGACCTAATCCTCAAGAAGATAGATTCCGGCGACATCGTAGTGCTCCTCGACGAGCGGGGCAAGGAGTTCACGTCGGAAAAGTTCGCGCAGTTCATCCAGCAGCAGGCCAACACAGGACAGAAGGCTTTGGTGTTCGTCATCGGCGGCGCCTACGGCTTCTCCGAAGCGGTCTATGCCCGCCAGAACTTCAAGATCGCCCTTTCGCAGCTTACTTTCCCCCACATCATGACGCGGCTTATCTTTGCCGAGCAACTCTACCGCGCTTTCACCATCCTGCACGGCGAACCGTATCATCATTGAAAAACACAGACACCTGAAAGTATTGTACAGCAGATCTATGATATGATAAAAAATGTACTTTTGCATCATCAAAATGATTTTTAACCCTAAAATTATACCGTTATGAAAAATTTCAAAAAACTTGCAATCTTTTCCATCCTTGTGCTGGGACTGTCCAGCAGCGTTTTTGCCCAAGCTCCATACAAACATAGCATTGGCGCCACAGTTGGCAACTTCGAAGCCTTCTCCTACAAGACCTTCTTCACCAACCATCTGGCCCTGCAGCTGGATCTCGGCTACAAATATACCGTGGGTGCCACCCGTTACGGGAATATAGACATCAATTCCCTGGAACTGAACCCCAACTTGATGTATGAAGGCCATTTCACCAAAGGCCTCTACGGATTCATCGGCGGGGGTGTCAGTCTGGGATACTCCTGGTACTGGGGCGTTTTCGACGGCTGGTTTTTCAATTCGAGGTATCGTTACGACTACGGCAAATTCGGCGTGAACGGCATCCTCGGACTGGAATACAAATTCAACATTCCGCTGACGCTGCAGTTCGATTTCCGTCCCGGTTACGGAATGCTCTTCAACGATGATATTGACTTTGATTATTTCGACTGGAGCGTGAATATAGGTGTCCGCTACACGTTCTGATAGAAATAGCTGTCTCAGGCTCCCACCCGCTCATCCTATCCGGGTTTTGCGGTGGACCGAAACCTTTCATCAGCCTCTTCGTTCGGGAAAACGGTGAGGCTGATTTTTTTTGGTACTTATATACATGATGGCACAAGGCCGGCAGTAACAGTTCTCTAAGCAACGCTTTTTTCCAACGCCTCCCTTTCGCGGCGAGCAGGTTTCTTGCATCTTGGGTGCCGATTTCCGC
>JAGCCZ010000012.1 GCA_017651425.1 Bacteroidales bacterium | reverse complement strand
GAAAAGGGAATTTCAAAGACACCCTTCCCGAATTTCCCTACCCTCTAAACTCTAAACCATAAACCTTAAACCCTAAACTAACAAGATGGAATCCATCAAGAAAATATTCAAAATCGGCTACGGACCGTCCAGCAGCCACACCATGGGACCGCACCGCGCGGCCGAAATCTTCAAAGAGAGAACCCCCGACGCCAGCGGCTACCGCGTGACCCTCTACGGCAGCCTCGCGGCCACCGGCAAAGGCCACTTCACCGACAAGACCATCATCGACGCCCTTTCGCCAAAACCCACCGAAATCCTCTGGAAACCCGAGATCCAACACGAGTTCCACACCAACGCTATGCTCTTCGAATCGCTCAAGGGCGAGGAGGTGACCGACCAATGGAAGATCTACAGCATCGGCGGCGGCGAGATCGCGGACGAGCACTCCGTGATGGACCACGAGGAGCGCTATGAGGAGAACAGCATGTCGGAAATCGTGAAATTGGTGGAGAAGTACGGCATGAACTTCTGGGAATACGTGGAAAAACACGAGGACACCGACCTTTGGGACTTCTTGGAGGAGCGTTGGAAGGTGATGCAGTCAACTATCGAGAAAGGGTTGCAGAACGATGGGGTGCTGCCCGGCGGACTGTACGTCAAGCGGAAGGCCACGCAGTATTACGTGAAGGCGCGCAGCTACAAGGCATCGTTGCAGGGCCGCTGTCTCGTGTCGGCCTACGCCTTGGCCACGGCCGAGGAGAACGCCTCGGGCGGCAAGATCGTCACCGCGCCCACCTGCGGCTCGTCGGGCGTGCTGCCGGCGGTGCTCTACCACCTCAAGCACAACCATGACTACAGCGACAAATTCATCCTGAAAGCGATGGCCACGGCCGGACTCTTCGGCAACATCATCCGCACAAACGCCTCTGTGTCAGGAGCAGAAGTGGGCTGCCAAGGCGAGATCGGCTCCGCGTGCGCCATGGCCGCCGCCGCCGCCAACCAACTCTTCGGAGGCTCCCCGCAACAGATCGAATACGCCGCCGAGATGGGTTTGGAGCACCACCTCGGTCTCACCTGCGACCCCATCTGCGGCCTTGTGCAGATCCCCTGCATCGAGCGCAACGCCTTCGCCGCCCTCCGCGCCCTCGACGCCAACCTCTTCGCGATGATGTCCGACGGCAAACACCTCATCAGCTTCGACAAGGTGGTGAAAACGATGAACCTGACAGGCAAAGACCTGCCCAGCTTGTACAAGGAGACGGCGATGGGTGGATTGGCAATCGTGGAGTGAGACATAGCGTTTCCATTTTAACGGCTAACAGCTAATGTCTAATAGCAAAAAAAACGTATTTTTGCACCTCAAATCTATCAAGATGACAAAAGATATTCGCAAGATACTGGCTGCCGACAACGGCAACTTCTTCCTCATTGCAGGCCCCTGTGTAGTGGAGGGCGAAGATATTACCCTTCGCATCGCCCGTGAAATCAAGGCTATTTGCTCCGAGCTGGAGATCCCCTTCCTCTTCAAGGCCTCCTACAAGAAAGCCAACCGTTCTTCGCTGCACTCCTTCACGGGCATCGGCAACGAAGAGGCGCTGGCCGTGCTGTGCAAGGTGAAAGAGACACTTGACGTGCCCATTGTCACCGACATCCACACAGAGCCAGAGGCGGCGTGGGCCGCGGAAGTGGCCGACGTGCTGCAGATACCGGCTTTCCTGTGCCGCCAGACCGACCTTTTGGTGGCCGCCGCGCATACGGGATGCTGGATTAACATCAAGAAGGGTCAGTTCCTCTCCCCAGAGGCGATGCGCTTCGCGGTGGAGAAGGTGCGCGACGCCGGCAACTCCAATGTGATGGTGACCGAACGCGGCACCTCCTTCGGCTATCAGGACCTCATCGTGGACTTCCGCGGCATCAAGGCCCTGAAGGAGAACCATTGCCCCGCGGTGCTCGACTGCACCCACTCTTTGCAGCAGCCCAACCAGTCAGCGGGCGTCACGGGCGGGCGCCCCGACCTCATCGAGACTATCGCCAAGGCAGGCGTGGCTGTGGGCTTCGACGGCCTCTTCATGGAGACGCACCCCGACCCGTCGCAGGCCCTGTCCGATGGCGCCAACATGCTGCCATTAGACCAGGCAGAACCTTTACTTCGCAAATTGATAAAAATCAGAAAAGCTGTTTATGAAAAATAGTCGCATACACAAGATCGTACTCCTGACACTTATCGCCCTCTTTTATTGCAACACCCTGTCGCTCGACTTCGCTCTCGACGACCGCATGGTCATCATGGAGAACGAATTCGCCCTTGACGGAAGTTGGGACAGCGTCAAGAGAATTTTCACCGAGGACACGTTCACCGGCTATTTCGGCAACGACAAGTCCGTCGTGGTCGGCGGCCGTTACCGCCCCATGTCCCAACTCACCTTCATGCTCGAGGCCTCTCTCTTCGGCAAGAAGATCAAAGAGCAGATTGACGACGTCCATGATTTCGACAACCTCCACGACCCTTCCCACGAGGATTTTTTCACAGGATCCTTCCTGGCCTTCTTCTGCCATCTGATGAATGTGGTCTATTACATTCTGCTATGTCTGCTGGTGTATGAAGTACTCAGCAAACTGTTCCGCAAATATCAAGGTGACAAATGGTTCCAATCGTTGGCATTTCTGGCGGCGGTGTTGTTTGCCCTGCACCCGATCCACACCGAGGCTGTGGCCAACGTCAAGGGGCGTGACGAGATTTTCGCCATGCTCGGTGCCACGACGGCGCTCTGGTGCAGTCTCCAATACGTGGACACCCGCAAATGGTGGTATCTCCTGCTGAGTTTGGCAGCCATCACCTTCGGCCTCTTCTCCAAGGAAAACGCCATCACCTACTTGGCCGTAGTGCCCCTGTCGCTCTTTTTTTACCAAAGCGACAACAAGAAGAAAATCGACTACCTCACCACCCTACTGCCGCTCGTCATTGGCAGTGTCTTCTTCGTGTGGGTGCGCAGCTGCGCATTAGGCGGCCTCATGCCCGAAGACTCCACCCAAAACATCCTCAACAACCCCTTTATTCATTCCACGAAAGTGCAGGAGATCGCCACCGTGCTCATCACATGGGGCATCTATTTCAAGCTCCTCTTTTTCCCGCACCCGCTCACGCACGACTACTACCCGCATCAGATTACCATCACCGATTTCTCCAACCCCTTGGTTTGGGTTATCTTAGCCGGTTGCATCGCGTTGGTGGTGTATGCGCTTCTTAACCTCAAGAAGAAATCTGTCGTTTCATACGGCATCCTCTTCTTTGTCATCACCTTCTCCATCACCTCCAACCTCCTCTTCAACGTTGGCACGTTCATGAACGAACGCTTCGTCTTCATGGCATCCTTGGGATTCACGCTGATTGTCGGATACTGGATCTACTTGTTGTCCGTGGCCAAGAACGCCTCGCTGCAGAAGCTTTCCGTCGGCATCTTAGCAGTCGTCGGGCTGCTCTTCGGCATCAAGACATTCACCCGCAATTTTGTGTGGGACAACGATTTCACGCTCTTCCTAACCGACGTGAAGACCTCTCACGAGAGCATTAAGTGCAACATCTCCGCCGGCGGCAGCAAGCTGCAGATCTGGAAGAAAAGCCACAAGGAACGCGACAAAGTGGAGGCCTACCGATATTTGGAAAAGGCGCTCAAATTGGACGACCATGCTCTCAACGCCTACCTGCTCCTCGGCGAGCTGATGTACCTCGACGACAACAAGACCGGAGCCTATCAGGCCTATCGAAACGCCACATTGATTGATCCGAACAACAAACTGGCGCAGGACAATCTCGCCTTGATGGTCGCCGTCACCGAAGACGACTTCCTCAAGCCCATCACAGCAATGCTCGACGAAGGCATTGCCTTGCAAGATCCCAGCAAGATCCAGGAGGCATATCGACAAATAGATGATTACCTCAAGGAACATCCCGAGAGTCTGATCGCCCTCAACGTCAAGGGCAACGTGCTCGGACGCGGCATGAACCGTCTTGACGAGGCCATCGCCATCTACGAGCAAGTCATCGCTAAGGACCCAACGTTTGCCAGCGCCTACGAGAACATGGGAATTGCCTACGCCATCAAAGGCGAGTTCGACCGGGCCGAACAACTGTTCAAAAAAGCGCTCGAGCTCTCCCCTGACAACCAGAACATCCTCTTCAACCTCGAAAGTCTCCGAAAAGACAGGATCGCGCGGTCGCAAGCCAAACAATAACCCTAATTGAAAAATCTTTTTCAAAAACAGGGCATCGTCAAAATATTTTTCATATTTTTGCGACGGCTTCAAATTAGGAGTATTTTATTTTTATCGTTTTGATTATTAATAACTTAAAATAAAACGTAATATGAAGAAGATTACAAACAACACAATGCTGGGCAAGTTGACGATCATCCTGAACGTCGTAGTCCTCATTTTCTTTATCATCTCGATGCTGTTGTTGATGAAGTTCGACAAGACCAACAATGTGGTCGTTTCCGAGCGCAACAATTACGAAAAGGCATACGAAGAGTATGTGATGGCGCAGCACCCGCTCAAGCAAGACAGCGCCGAGGTGGCTTACTACCAGTACAAAGTTGACACTTTGATGCAAAAGACGCCTGCTTCCAAGGACGAGCGCAAGGCCTTGGCGGAGAGCATCGAAAACAACAAGCAGATTTTGGCCGAGAAGATCAAATTACGCGACGAGCACTTAGCCAAAGTCGAGGAACTGACAGGTTCCTATACCGCCCTCAAGGCCCATTGGGATGAAATCAACGACGCCAACGACAAGGCCAAGAAATCCTTCGTGATGATGGCCATTCTCACCTTGATCGCCTTCATCATCAAAACGATTGTGTTGGCACATTACGGATACAAGAACTCCAAGAATCTCCACAACGTGGCCAGTTGGATGAAAGACGGCATGGCTCCATACATGTCTTACGTTTCCTGGTTCGTGCCCGTTTACAACCTGCTCAAGCCCGTCTCCTTCATCAAGGAGATTTGGGAGGAGACCGACTATGTGCTGGAGAGCAAGAACCTGTTGGCTAACGAGACCGACAAGGTGGACAACTCCGGCCTCAACCTCGGCATTTGGTGGGGTTTGTTCCTGATCAGCGCCCTTTTGATGAACTTCGTGCTGTACAAGACCTTCTTCGCCGAAGGCGCCTTCTTCCTGAAGTTCAACCATGGCAGCATCGCCATCGCGGCCATCGTCATCATGATTCTTTGCATGTTGTTGGAGACCTACCTCATTCTCACCTACAACAAGAAGAACAAACTGATGGCTGACAACGAGGACAATTTCTAAGAAAACGGCCATTCCCGATACAGAAAAGCCTTCCGAACCGGAAGGCTTTTTTTTTGCATCCACATCTAAACCACTATCACTGTTACAGTTGAGCACCAATTATTTTTTTATCGAGGAGGAGGTGTATGAAACAAAAAAAGTGTATTTTTGCAGCCTCAAAACGGCGGGGTGTAGCGCAGTTGGTAGCGCGCTACGTTCGGGACGTAGAGGCCGGAAGTTCGAGTCTTCTCACCCCGACCATTTTATTCAGCATTTATGCCCGGAGAGGTGGGTGAGTGGCTGAAACCAACAGTTTGCTAAACTGTCGTAGGGGAAACCCTACCGCGAGTTCGAATCTCGCTCTCTCCGCAAGGAAAAGGCAATGCGTAGCGTTGCCTTTTTTTTTGTTCTGGAATCCGGTGACCGCTTGCGGGCACAAGGATGAAGGCATGCAAAAAGAAAAGGATTACGCAGCACTGCCTTTTGCTTGCAGGGACGCCCGCGGCAGCGAAGAGATATTTAATCTCGCCCAAAGTGACAATAATCAATTGTACGGATTGGGGGTATTCAATAAAAATATACCACCCAGTATTTTGGATTAAAAATTATGTACTTTTGCGACTACTAACTAAAAAATTTATCATTATGGCTGAAATGAACGATTCTACTACTGAGAAAAAAAGTTGTGTCCAAAGATTTTTAGACTTATTCAAAACAAAATCCAAGGAGGTGGCTGACAAAGTCGAAGACAAAATCTCCGACGTTAAAAACTCCGAGTTTGCCGAGAAAGTGACCGAAACCGCACATAAAGTCGGCGAGAAGGCCAAAGACATGGTACAAGATGTCAAGGAAAGCGAATTTGGCGAAAAAGTGTCCGAAGCTGCACATAAAGTCAGTGAAAAGGCTAAAGACATGATACAAGATGTCAAAGAAAGCGAGTTCGTGGACAAGGTTGGCGACGTTGCCAAAGACTTAGCAGAAAGAGCCAAGAAGTTCGGTGGAAAGATCCTCGAAAAATTAGGCTCCCTTGCAGGCATCCCCACCTTGAAGAATGCCGGCGAGAAGTTGCGCGCCACCACGGAAGACACCACCGTGAAAGAGGATCAACTCGATGAACTTGACAAGTTCGTTGCCGTGATTCTCGAAGATGGCGTGATCACCCCGGAAGAGGAGATTCTGCTCTCCCAAAAGGCCAAAGAACTCGGTCTCGACGCCGAGACATTTATCGCGGAAGTGCGCGAGAAATTGACTCCCAAGGAGTAACGAGCAATATTTCCCCTAAAAATTCCGACAACAACCATTTATAAGGATAAGTCCAAAAGGCTTATCCTTATTTTGTGACAGTCCTGATCTCAGGACTCTTCACGTTGAATAGGTGATCTCGCGTTTGTCAACCCCCAATTTCTTCCCATTGTAATAGATTTCGCGGCGGATCCAGTTGCCATGGTCGTCGTACACGTACCGATATGCAATGCTATAGGAGCGTACATTACTGCTTTCGTCCAACTGCTTAAAGGAAATTTTCTCCACGTTTCCTTGGTGATCATATTCGTATTGCTATATCCGCTATACGCTCCAACCTCATCGCATCTCGCCATACGCTTATGGAAAAACGTCCCCAAATAGGCCTGCGGGTCGTCGTGTAACCGCACATAATCAATACTGTCACTCCCGTGAGGATCGTCACAATAAGTGATGCGTAGTTTGGTCATTCCATCAGGCGTCGTTTCGTAATGGAGCCGACGCATATCCCCTTGGGGTATCCCAGTTGGCATATCCCGAACTATTGCTACGCAACCTACTGATTCATAAAGGAAAGCATCAATATGGCAAGAACCGGTTTCTGCATATTTGTCATGTTTTTCGAATGATTCCACAAAAATCAACCGATGGAGAGAATCGTATGCAAGATGCGACTTTTTGGTTAAAGCATTGTCGTGTTCATAGAAGTCTATAAGATTGCCACCGGCATCAAAACTCAATAAAATGGTGTCATTGGTATGTTCTGGAATATAGTTCGTGTAAGCGACGAGGCGACCGTCCTGGAAGGTCACATTCTTCTCACCTTGATAATAATCCGAATACACTTTTTCATTCTTTTTCTTGAACGGCTTGCTCATATCGTGGATGAAATAGTCTCCGCGCATAGTGTACCGGCAATGCATCCGTTGCAGATTTCCCGATGTATCATACTCGTATTCCCATCGTTCGTTCGTAATAACATCTTGAATGCGATGTTTTTTTTCAAAGCAACTCCATGGGTAAGTCTTTATAACATTGGGCGTTCCGGACAAACAAACCACACCTGCCACATCCCCGTTCAGCAGAGTATCTTCCGACAATGTAGGCATAGGTACAAACGCATCAACACGTACTACGGACGAGAGTGTGGGGATGTCATACTGCGCCCACGCCAATAGCGGGATCAGCAGGATTGCGGTGATGACATTTTTTTTCATATCAGGATGTTATTTGACTAATACAAACAACCGAATGCCCACAATGGGATTTTTCGAAAAGTGGCACTGTCAATGTCATCTGCTGCTACGTATGCATTCTCCTCGTCACGAATTTGCGTGAAACCTTTGTCTTTCCCGCCAACCTCGATGATAATGTTGCCGTCAATGCGGAAATCACCACTTTTCAGCCCGCCGTATTCGACACGGTGTCCGGCGGCGGAGAGCTGGTTGCAGAAAAATGTCTCCCGTACAGTGCCGATCGAGGGTTTCTCATCAGCAAGCGTAAAGAGCAGGTTCGGGTTGTCAAGGAGGATTTTGTCGGGCTTTTGAAGATCACTGACACTTTGGATATCAGTGAACAGTCGGCGGATGAGTGCTGCTTCTTCCAAATGGCTCAAATATTTCAAAGTGGTGAGGCGTTGGATACCGATATTCTTTGATAGTTTGCTGATGTCCACCTCATAAGGCACCATAGAGGATATCGCTTGAAGCAAAGCTTTGATTTTCCGAGTATTGCCCACTTCAAGATTGCGATAGCGTGGCAGTTCAACATCTATAGTATAGTTGACCACTGCCTCAATCATAGTCTGGTAGATGCTCTCGTTTTCGAAGAAATAAGGGTAGTAGCCCTCCTCCAAATATTTAGGGAAAAATTCAAGAGGATGGCACTCTTTTTTTACATCGTTACAGTAAGCATTCGGCTTTTCCAGCAGTTGTTCGAGCGAAATGGTTTTGAATTGCACGCCTGACGCAAACCATAAGTATTCCCGGAAAGAGAGTCCCGGCATCTGATATTCGATTAGGCGACGTGAAAGATCCGCCTGTCCATCATTGATTTGTAAGAGAGAAGAACCACTCACGACAATGTGCAAATCCTTGTGCAGGTCATAGATTTCCTTGATTTCTCGACTCCAATTCTCATATTTGTGAACTTCATCAATGAACAAATGACTTCCTCCCATTTTGCAGAATTTGTCAGCAGTATCCACTAACGTATGGGTAGTAAAATAACTCGTATCAGCAGAACAATACAGTACGTGTCGGTCGTCGGGAGAGTAATGAGCTTTTATATATTGCAACATTAGTGTTGATTTCCCAACACCTTTCGGCCCCTTGATGGCGATAAGTCGTAGAGACCAGTCTATACGGTTCATCATGCTCCTGACATATGCCATAGGAGTGTGTGCAAGGTATTCATCGTGCCTTTCAAACAGCTTGTCCATATTCGTTTCGTTTTAAGTATATAATTCCGGCGGCAAAGATATGTTTTTTTTATAAAACAAAAATATGCTAAAAATGTTTTTTATAAAAAACAAACATCATCCACCCTCTCCAAACAGGAATATCCGTTCACGCTCTCCACTTGTTCATCTGTTGCATGATGTGTGATTTTTTCTCCGCGTATCACACGGATCTGCATGAAATGCACCTCGGGAACCAAAGTGTGTCACTTACGCATCAATAAGAACATCTCTTCAACAACGCTTTCAGCACTTCAGCATAATGCCCGATTGCGATAACATGGTGATTTCCAATAGGATTTGTCAGGAAATAGTCGGTATCGGAGGGATTGGCAAGGCGCACCACCAACTGCGTGCGGCAGAGGTCGGAGTTCGCCTGGCAACGGAGCAGTTCCCCTTCCGCAACAAACACCCGCGACAAATCTCCCGAAACTTTGCAGATCGTGACAGGCCCTTCCGGCACAAAGCCACGGATGCCTACTCCTATGCCCGATTCAAAATGCGTGTCCAATTCGTAGCGTTCTACCATATTGAAGGGGACGGTGCAGTGGGCAAAGAGAATCTCGCCCGTTTCGGGATTGATGCTGGCGGGGTTCGCCTGGAAAGAGGAGATGTCGGTCAGGGCGCGCAACAACATCATGGTCAGCATGGTGGGGACATCTCCCTCGCAACCCGCAACATAACCTTCCGCATTCAGCTTCGCCAACGCCCAGCAACCAGTGTTATGGACGGCATCGAGCAGATCAAAACAGCGAATCGTAAACCCTTGTAAACCATATTTTTGCACTATAGTTTTCAGCGCCTCATAGATGCGGTAAGCACCAGGCAACGCCTCGTTGACTGCGGGCATATCGCAATGCTCCGTCGGCACAGGTTCCAGGGTTGCGGACAGCGTATCTAACAGCTCTTGCATGGGAATTTCCAGCAATTCAACGCCCAGTTTCCTTCGGACGGCATCTGCATCCGCGTGGCTAGCGATGAGCCAGTCGGAGGGTTTGCCGATGACCCCTAATCGACACTGGCGCAAGCGTTTAAGCGCCAACTCGACCCGACACAGCAACTGGATGCGCGTGGCGATATAGTCGGGGCTTCCGTGCAGAATCTCGCCCTCTCTCCCCTGCTGCCGCAGAAAAGAGAGGATCTCCAATGAGGCAGCCAACGAGTTGCTCTTGTCGGAAGCCAACAGATAAAACGGCTTGCCCGACTTGGCAACAAGCTGAGGTAAAAGACGTTGGAAGATGCCCTCGGTGCCGCCCGTACGGACGTAGATCAGATCAAGGTCATGACTTCCATAGTCAGAGAAGTCATCGCCTTTCCAGTCGTAGGAAATATGCAAACCGGAAAGGAAATCTTCGGTGAGTGCCGCCACGGACTGCGGGTCATGCAGCACGGACGTCAGCGCATAAATGGCAATGGGGTTCATAGCTCAAAACAACCAATTTACAATTCCACGGCGGGCCAGCCGTAGTCCTGATAGTATTTGACGTTGAGGTTGTGCTTTTTCACATATTCGCGCATTTGCTCTTGACGAACAGCTTCGCGGACTCTCTCGTTGGAGTGGATGTTCTGATAGATATCGAAATAATCGCCGAAGATGCGTTTGGCGCTGGCCTCGTTGCCCGCTCCATCAACGGTCTGCTCAAACGAAGTCACCTTACACTGACCACCTTCCTTGCTCAGGGTCATCAAACCGGAGTGGTTGCCGCCGGAGACGCACTTCAGCGTGTCGCCGACCTGGTCGTACCAGAGCACCCAGAAGTCGCCCATACAGAATTCGTCTTCCTCGTGCACCATGATCATCATGGGGATGCAGAGTTCTCCTTTCCTGTACTGCTCGCCGATTTCCTTCACTAAATAGTCGCTGATGGCATTGCGTACGACCTGTTCCTTTTTGTTGATGGCGATGTGGCGGAGGCAGTCGGCCTTGTGCTCGTCGAAGTCGGACATCAGCCATTGACCGTTCACCTTCTCCATATAGAGCTTATGTTCCTCTACGTCAGAGGATTCGTCGAACGAGCCATCCTCCCATTTCTGGCGCACCTTGATCGTGGCAACCGCGTGGGTGTCATCGGTCTTTTCCACGCCGGCCACCTCGTAATCCGCGATGGTTCCGCCGTTGCCTGTCACGAAATAGTAGAGCCATTCGTGGTCCATGGCCTCGAACTCCGGCAATTGGTTGAACATCGTGTCCAAAACAGCGTAAAAATCTGCCGTCATGTAGTCTTTGGACTTCTCCAACAGCTCATGGTCGGGGATGTACTGGCACAGTTCGGCCGCACGCTCTTTCAGTTTTTTTTCAGAATCACTACACGCCGCAAACAACAGAGCGGCAAGGGCAAAAACGAGGATCTTTTTCATAATATTGGGGTTTTAATTTATTTCTAAAATCTAATCTCTACTTCCAGGCATAAGGTCGATGAAGGTTTTCTTGACGAGTTCATATGCGTCAGTTGGATTGAAGCGGTTGGCACCTTCGCGGATCAAGATATCCATATCCCCTAAAAACACTGGAGTCTGCAGCTTCAGTTCCATATTTTGCACGAACTGCTTGTATGTGGGAACCTTCTCCACCACAAATCCCATGTACTTTTGGTAGCATTCCAGCACTCGCGCCACGTCTATCTTTCCGCTTTCTAAAGCTACTTGCAAGTCGAACAAGTCGCGACCTTTCTTCCTCTGGTACAAGGCGCACAACTTAGTTCCTATCAGTTCGTCAAGAGTGTAAGTAGTGATTTCGCATTTGCCGCTGAACCAGGAGTTTTGAACCTCGAATGGGACTTTCTGCAGACCTAAGACGTTGAAGTGTTCATAGCAATTGATTTCAATCTTCAGTCGTAAAGGTTGCGTCGGCGGAACTTCCGATTCCATACGGAAAAACATGGTGTTGTTGTACCGTTTCTGTTTCGTCACCTTGCCAGGAAGCCACGACAGCACTTCACCAAGACGGAACAAGATGGGTTTGATAGGGCCAGGATGAATTTGCACGAGGTCGATGTCCTCGCTGTAGCGAGATTGCGGTGTGAGGTAAAGTTTATGCAGCGCGGTCCCGCCTCGAAAAGCCAGTTGCGAAGCCAAAAACTCATCGTTAAATATGCAGACCAAGGCCTTGCAGATGATGAGATCTTGCTCGACCATAGTGGGATAAATCCAGGGTGCTTGCTCAGTCCAGGCGATAATAGCAGACTTGTCTATCATAAATCATCTATTTCAATTTCAATGTTCATATTTACATGCCATCGATTACCTATGCCACTGCCTTTTTCTTCTCTGGCATTGCTCATCAATATCTTTTTCCACTTGGGAGTTGATGCTTTCAAGAGTTCATACAGTTTGTCGGCTTTAGAATGCTCCGCCAAAACAAATTCTAAAAGATAACCCAAACGTTGAATGGTTGCTGTAGTGGTATATGGAAAAATGGATTCAATCCGATCTATATCAACACTTTCCATTAATTCAGCAAGAACAGTGGCTGCTCGTTGGTAACCGCCCACATGGCTTGCAAATTGAACAAGATCAATAGCTGTTAGTTCTGCAGAGGAATAAAGTATCACACCCATTTCAGCATTTTTCTTTATCAATAATTCAGAAGGAATTAGCTGACGATAGTTCCAATTCAACAAATCATTCATCTTCGAGGGCTTTAATCGGGGTGCTATTGTCATCACCTGGGTTTGCATAGCTCGCTGGTGACTGGCACCGTAAAATTCTGCAGCCGACAGCAAGCAGATATAGTAAGGCTTCCCGATAGCATTCATCAGATTATCAACATAATAAGTAGGAGGAACGACACCCTTCAAAGCATATTGAGGAGGTATAATGACATAGAAACCGCGATAAGGAATGCATATTCTACCGCGAGCCACTTGCCTTTGCAATTCAGTAACGAGCGAATTGTCCGACAAATTCACAGCTTGGCGGACATCGTCAATCGTGAACGCCACATATCCTCGTATCTCTCTTTCACGTATATATTCTGCAACTGTCATATTACCTTTTTGTTGTCAAACATATCGGTTAATGCTTATCTTTACAACTTTTACGCTGCAAAAATACAAATATTTTTGATTTCACAACATTAATTCAAAAAATCCTGTAAAAAAACTTATACACCCCTTGCATTAGCGAAGATGCGGCTCTTCTCATCGGGGAGAACAGTTGCCAATAAGGTATTGTGTTTCATCCTGTTTCAAAGGTTCAGTCCATACTCTTCCGGCTCCTCCGCTGCCATCGGCAGGTCCTCCTCGTCCACAAGGATGTAGGGTTTGGCCTTGCGGCTGAAGGTGCGGAGGAAGTAGTCGTGGAGTTGCACCTCCACCTGTCGCATGGTCTGTTCCAGCAGGGATGCTTTCAGTTGGCACTCCCAGAGGATGATCACCTGCCAGCCGTTTTCCTGCAGAATCTGGTAGTTTTGCAGGTCGCGTTCCTGGTTGCGCCGGATTTTCGCCACCCAAAAATCGCGGTTGGTTTTGGGGATTTTGCAACATTGGGAATTTGCGATTTGTTGTATGGACGTTTTTTGTAAAGACGTTTCATGAAACGTCTTTACAGGAGGCAATAACACCACATCGTGCCCGTGCCAAAAACACCCGTTCACGAAAATCGCCGTGCGGTATTTGCGCATCACAATGTCAGGTTTCCCCGGCACGCTTTTCACACACAGGCGGTAACGGTAGCCGTGACTCCACAGCCACTGGCGCACCTTGAGCTCAGGCTTGGTGTCCTTGCTGCGGATATGCGACATGCAGTTGTGGCGTTGCTGGGGTGTCATTATGTCGGTCATAGGCGGCTATTTGGTCGTGCAAAAAGTGTTTTCAATCGGCGGAAACCGTTTTTTCAGCATCTCAATCACCTCCCAGTCCGCCGGCAGCCACTGCACGCTGTCGAGCTCGTCGGGGGCGAGCCAACGGGCAGCCTCGTGCTCGAGGAGGGTCAGCGAGCCGCTCTCGATGGTGCAGAGGAAGCAGTGCATCGTAAGGTGGAATTTCGGGTAGTCCCATTCGATGGTGTGCAGCAGTTCCCCGACAGTGATGCGGGTCTCCAGTTCCTCCCAGATCTCGCGGCGGACGGCCTCCTCGGGCGTCTCCCCGGGTTCAATCTTGCCGCCCGGGAACTCCCACCAGTCCTTCCAGTCGCCTGCACCCCGCTGGGTGGCGAAGATGCGGTTCTGGGAATCGTGGATGATGGCAGCGGAAACGGTGATATGTTTCATAATGGTACTTATAAAAGGTTTTCCATATTCCAAGTCAAGAATTCCTCAACCGGGATACCGTCTGTTCCGACAACGAAAGATTGCTGAGGATGGAACTTGTCGGAGAATACTTTTAGACCGTTGTTCGCACCGCGCCTTCCGCTTTTCACTTCAATGGCTATCTGTTGTTCACCGGATTCCACGACAAAATCCACCTCATCATCATTCTCACGCCAATAATACAACTTGTAGTCGTATTCGTCGGCCTGATTGAGAAGATGGGCGCCAACAGCACTTTCCACCCATCTGCCCCACAGATTCGGAGTGGTGAAAGTCTTATGGAAGGTTGTATTGGTCTGAGCCGTGAGCAAGGCTGTGTTATAAACCATCAGTTTGGGTACGGAATTGTACTTGCGCGCTTCATCGCGGGCATATTTCTGAAGGCCGCAGAGCAGACGTGCTTCATCCAGTGTGTTCAGATAATTTGCCAGCGTTGTCACATTTCCGACATCCTGCAATTGTCCCAGCATCTTATTCAACGACAATTCTTTGCCAGAATACATACATCCCAAGTCAAAGAGTTGCCGCATCAACGCAGGCTTGTAAATGGTCTTGGTTGTCAATATGTCCCGTTCAATAGCAGGTGCAATAATGCTGTCCTTGATGTATTTTCGCCAACGGCGTTCGTCTTGCACATACTTGGCCCCGCCAGGATAGCCGCCAAAGTAGATGAATTGTTCCAAGTCCATGCCAAATGCTTCGTGCATTTCGTTGTAGCTCCAGTGCGGCATGCGTATCAGTTCAAAGCGTCCCGCAAGCGATTCCGTCAACCCGTCTTTGAGCAGTAATCGGGAAGACCCCAGAATGACAACTTTCATATTTATGTCGTTCCTCGTGTCTTCATCCCACTCCTTTTTGACTGCCTCGCTCCAATTGTCCAGTTTATGCACCTCGTCAATAACCAACAGAAATTCAGGTGCTTTGGTGGCTTTCATTCTGGCCCTTGCAGAAGTCCACATCTCGCTAATCCAGAAGTTGTCCGTTTTGGGCACATTGTCTGCAGTGACTGACAGATATGGGATGTCCGTCTCTTGCAGCACCTGTTTGATCATCGTTGACTTACCCACCTGACGAGGTCCAGAAATTGTCTGAATCTTGTCACGGGCCTCTGACAATCTTGATTTTAATTCATTGAATTGCGATCTTTTATACATAACCTTTTGGTTTCAAAGCGCAAAAATAATAAAAATTCTCAATTCTACAAATAAAATTTCTCAAAAGTAGCAAGAAAAATTCTCATTTTATTATCCTCTTTGGGTGGCGGAAGATGCGATTTTGTGTTCCTTATCTGGTTAAAGGTAGCGAGGTGGTAATCATCCAGTAGTGGCATTGCTGAAGAGTCTTCGTGTCGGGTATATGGTTACCAGATATACGGAAAAACTTTGAATTTCACCCGTTGCTTGTACTCGCGATAGCCTTTGAGGCCTTCTTCCAAAACAGCTTCCTCGTTGCGGATGCGTTTGGCGACGAGGGGAATATAGAGCAGCATGATCAGGAAGGAGATGGGCGAAGCCAGCACCAGCGGCATTGCCAGGAAGAGGATGATGGTGGCCGTGTACATCGGGTGGCGGACGATGCCGTAGAGCCCCGTATCGATAACCTTTTGGTCTTCCTGCACCTCAATGGTGCGTGAGAGGTAGGTGTTTTCGCGGAGCACTATCCCATACAGGACATAGCCGAATAGGAAGAGCGCAGCGGCGAGCCACACGGCCCATTCGGGCAGCACCAGCCACTGGAAGCGCCAGTTGAGTCCCGCGACCACAAATACAGCGACAAACATCCCAGCACTAAGCGCCACAACTGCCTTCTGCTCCTTCTCTTCTTCTTTGGCATTCAATCTTTTACGTAATAGATCAGGATTCTTCACCATCAGCAGCAGACCGGCCACAAGCATCGGCACAAACAGCACCCCCATCATCAGCCACCCTTGCCAGTAGTGGAATGAGCCGGCGGGCAGGAAGATGAGCAGGCCGAAGATGACGACTCCGAGAAGGAATTTGGTTAGGGCTTGGAGGAAGAGTTTGGTGTCCATAGGGGCTATTTTTTAAGGGTTTCCAATGCCCGACAAAGCTGGTCGGGGCAAGAGGTAGGTTTATCGCCGCAGCGGATGCCGTCGAGTTTGGAGATGACGTCGTCGATCTTCTGGCCTGTGACCAGCCGGCAGAGGGCCTGTAGGTTGCCGTGGCAGCCGCCATAGAAGAAGACCTGCTGGATAACGCCGTCATCATCCACCGTCACATCGATGAACTGGGAGCAGGTGCCTTGGGTTTTGTAGAGGGTGTGGGGCATAATCAGTGAGATATGTTATGTTTTACGTATTTCATTAACGTTGCCAAAGAAATTCCTTCGGGTTCGGCACTCAAATGTCCTTCACCAATAATCCCATCTTTAATCATTTGAGAAATGTCCCATTTTACATCCTTGAATTCATTTTCTATTTCATTTGAATTCAAATCAAACACCACATAATAAAGCCGTGAAGGACTGTACAAGTTGTGATAAGGTTTTTTCTCCAAATCTTCTTTTGACATTACTCTTGGTCCTTTATCGCTCAATCTTAAAAGCAGTTGTGTGTCACCTTTGTGCAAGAATACGTATTTGGCTCCGGTGATTTCCTTTTTCAAACGCAAAGAGCCGGTTCTTGTTCCAGCTCTTGCATTATAAATATTATTTTTGAGAATCCATTGGAGGTGTTTTTCATCTTTGTATGAACCCAACAACACAAAGGTTTCTTCTGGTATCAAGTTGCGGTCGCTCCCATACGGCTCCGGCATAGGTTCGCAAACCACAGAAGGCTCTTTCTTATGGATTTCGTATGTGTGGTACGACATACGTTCGCGTTGGGAAGCTCTGTTGAGCATATGCTCTAAAATGTCGTGAAGGAAGTGTTCAATCTCTTTCGAATCTTTTTCTATACTGTTTGGCGACAGGCAGAAGGCTCCCAGCCCAGGCAAAACCTCATGAAAACCTATAAGTTTCTTGTTTTCCGAGCCAGGATAAAGAATATAGGCGCCGCTTGTCCGCCGGATGGCGTCTTTGTAAGCGTGCATTTTCAGCAAATCAATACGTTTGTATATACCCTTTTCTTCTTCTCGCTTTTCTTGGTTCATTGTCAATTCTTCTTCGGAAAGATCTGGGTCTTCTTCGCTGAAAGTATGTGTTTGGTCAGGATCTTTTTCGCTGAGCAGAATCCTGTTTAGCTTATACTTCGCATCGAAGTGAATATGGACGATAAGGTCTTGCTCTTCCGCTTCATCTTCCTCAATGTTTCCCGGCCAAATCGACAAAGTATAGTCTGGACGCATAGCGGTGGTCCAAGAACCGCTTTTGTCCAGTTGGTCAGATGTACTGAAAGTTCTGTTGTAATAAAGACGTACTTTCAATAAACGTGTGTCAGTATGATAAATACCACCAACCATTATCCTGCGACCTTGCTTGAGTTCAAGATTGATGTGGTCCTTGTCGGTTTTGACCAACTTCTTTTCGTCTTCTTCCGTCAGCTCCAAATGGAAGGTCTCTTTGACAATGTCAAGCAACTTGAAGAACACCCAGTATTCGTAGAGTGCTGCTACATTCCGTTTACCGGCTTGATATACGTTGTCGCCGCCTTTCCAAGTGATTTGTGCCGCTAATTTCGACATCATCCAGGCTTGCAGCACTTCCCGATAGCCTTCTTTGCGTTGCAAGGCGGGACTGTTCAAAGTCATAGTCTGCAAGTTGGAAACATCCAGGAAGAAGCTGCGGCTCAGCCATCCCGTCAGTTTGTTCGCCGTCAGTTCAGCCTCGGTTTTCAGTCTTGGACTGGCATTCTTGCACTGCTGAATGGTACTGCAAAACGAAGAAAACGATTGTAATACAAACTTCACGAAACGGTTTTCCGTCACATCGACAGTGTCTTTCTTGTAGGAAACCGACAATCTTCGCGGAACGCTGTCGATATGGTCGCCAATAGTTATTCCTTCTCCCATTGGTAACCGATTCTTGCTGGAGGCAATCTGTTTTAATTCCTGCCGCCCAAGTTTCTTTACGGAACAAATGTCTTTCTCTATCGTTGTTCCTGTCCATTTGTGGATGGGGTTGTAAAGAATCTTGTTCAAGGCTTCTTCAAACTCTTCGCTGTCCACCAACGATTTCATGAAAGCAAACTGCTGATAAAGCGTGTTGCCGTTCTCGTTAGGGTTAACTTCAAACCGTTGTGTGACGGGCGCTCCCTGCATCATCACCAAATCTGTGAAGTGACTGGTAATATCGTGGAGCATTGTCTTGTAATCCGTTCGGTAATCCATTTTGACGGAACGCACCTCAAAACTGACCTCGGCTTCAAAGCCTGCATCGCTGGTAACAGTCAAAGTCAAGCAACCGACATAGATACCCGTTTTGATCCATCCTCGTGAAGGTGAACTTTTTGAGGGTCTGACCAATTCGTGTTCCTTGAAATGGTAATCGCCCTCAAAGGCATATTCGTATTCCTCGCCCTCCACCAATTGCCATCTCGACTCGCCGTCCTGAGGTTCAACCTCATCAAACACCTTCGCGTTCAAGGATTGCGGATATACCAGCAACCTCACGCTTCCGTGCTTTCCTACGATGGGTATGTTGAGATGGTCTGTCATATTAACTATTGGTAGTTCTATTATAGTT
>JAGCCZ010000073.1 GCA_017651425.1 Bacteroidales bacterium | reverse complement strand
GGCGCACAACTACGACACGTTCGCCAAGGGCGGCCAGGTGATGCGCGGCAGCCAGTTCTTCGACGGCAGCGGCCTCGCCGACGGCGTCTATTACTACAGTTTCTACTACAAGGGCAAGGCCAAGACCGTCAACTACAACGGTTCCTTGACCATCATACGATAGAAATGTGGTTTTTTAAAGAAAAAGACTGTGGACGATATGTTTGCAGTCTTTTTTCTTTTTTTTCAAAATAGATGTAGCAAAATCAACATAAATGGCATCTATAGCATGGAGAGGAAATTTATTGATCTGATTTTGAAAATAAAATGCTATTTTTGCAAACCGTTTCGACAAATGAATATGATTAACAAAAAAATCCAAAATATGAAAAAAATCATGCTATCCCTGCTGGCAATGGGCTTGTGTGTGTGCCTTTATGCACAACAACTCAAGAAGGAGATTCACATTGACCCTATGCTGTATGAAGTGTTATCGGAATCCCAAATCAACGACCTTCGCGCCAATAACCCGGCCCAACTGGTGCGTGAAAATTGCGCGTTAGTCTCCTATTGTTATCTTGCCCAGAAGATGACGGAGGCGGAAGGGACTTATCAGATGAAGGGAGACCTGAAAAACTATGTGAAGCCGGGCAAGAGCTGCGATTACCAGAAGATCATCGCCCGCGGCTGCATCAACCGCTACGATTTCAACTTGGAACAAGACCCTAATCGGGTGAATGTTTATCCCCTTGGCAACACGGGCGCCTATATTATCGTTTTGTCAAAAGCTCAGTTTGACAGGAATGTGGAGGCGTATCTTCAGATGTACGGTTTGAAATAATTCTCATATAGCTAATAATCACTTTTTTGTATGAAAAAAATAGTACTTTTACTGGCAATGTTTTGTGCCGTAATGGGCATGAAAGCGCAGGTAGTCGTCACGATGGCAGACTCCATGGACCGCACGGGCTGTGACTTTGTCATTTACGACTGCGGCGGTCTTCACGGCGACTATACCGCCAACCGCAACGACAAGCTGACCATTCACTCCAGTAACCCTTCGGCGGCTTGCGTGCAGATCAGCATTGTGATGGCGGATTTCGACATTCACCCCTCCGACACATTGTTTGTGTATGACGGTCTCAACGAGCAGGCTCCCTTGCTGGCGGTGTTGAACAACGATGCGGTGGCCGGAATTTCTGCCACTAATATCATCTTAGCCGCTACGGTGACCAACCCTTCGGGCGCAATTACCATCAAGTTCGTCACCGACGGTTCCGACCACGGGTCGGGATTTGTCATCACCGCTGGTTGCGTGGCCCCCTGCCAACGCGTTGAGGTGGAACTCGATTCCGTTCTTTCCTCCCATTACCCGCATGTGGACGACGACGGTTTCTTCTACATTGATGTATGCCCGTACGACACGGTGCATCTGGTGGTGAACGGTGTGTATCCCGACAACAACTTCAGCTACAACCAGAATGACCCCACTTCCATCTTCACGTGGGACATGGGGCTTGAGACCATCGACAGCGTGGGGTTGAGTGTGTTGGACTATTATTTCACCCCGGGACGCGGCTATGATGTGGCCATCAATATTGAGGACAGCGCCGGCTGTAAATCGATGATGCCCTACATTTTCCGAGTGCGTACCTCCCAAAACCCCATTCGCGGACTGTCGCCGCTGCCCGAAATCTGTGCCGGACAGACGCTTAACATCTCGACGGGTTACGACAATATCTCCACCGTTCAGGTGGATACCGTGGGAAGTGAGCAGATCACCACACTGAAGGTGTGCGACACCATATTCCTTCCCGATGGCATTGACTGCGGTGACGGCTGTGCTTACCAGTCACCTGTGACGTTCACGGCATTTGCCCCCTCCGCCGTCATCCAAAGCGCTGCCGACATTCTCTATGTTCGTATCAAATTGGAACACTCCTTTATTGGTGATATATTCATCGGCCTTTCCTGCCCGAATGGCCAGATGGCCAAGATTATGCGTAAGTACGGCTCTTCCGGTTCAGCCAACTGCGCCGGCACCATCCCTCTCCCATGGGGTTGGGTGGTTACTTCCGGCGTGTCATCCAGTGCCTATTTTGGCGTTCCTGTGGATGACTCTGGCGGTGGATGCACCCCTACGCCTATGGGTACACCGTGGAACTACTGCTGGTCTGACAATAGTGTGAACGGCTACCAGTATGCTGCCGGCCAAGGACACGTGTATGAGTCTGTGAATGTCCATAACAACCGCGTGGACTCCACCAATGTGGCCCAGATGACGCAGGTCTATCACCCCGATGAGACTTTCTCATCCTTGATCGGATGCCCGATGAACGGCACTTGGGCTGTGACGGTCATCGACGGATGGAGCATTGACAATGGCTATGTGACCGAGTGGGAGCTGGCTCTTGACCCCTCTCTGCTGCCGCAGGACTGGTCTTATCAAGTGCTGGTGGACTCCACGGCCTTGATTGGCCCGGGTGCTGATGGCGACTACGTCGTGCCTGACACGGCCGGCCAGTTGCATTATATCATTCGTGTGTTCGATGAATATGGCTGCCACTATGACACTACGACCGTGCTGAACGTCACCCCTGCCCCGAAACCGGACCTTGGCGCGGACTTCAACATCTGCTACGGCGACATGGTGACGCTGAGCGCCGACTATGACAAGCCGAACACGGTTTACAAATGGAGTACGGGAGCCGAGACGGAGGAGATCAGCGTGGTGTCTGAAGGAACCTACATCCTGAACGTGTCAACGACCAACGATTCGGGCACGCTGACCTGCAGTGGCGGCGACACGGTGAAGGTGGGTGTCTTCGAATCTCCGAGGCTGGATTTTGAGATCAGCGACACAGTGGGCTGCGCCCCTGTGACGATACGCTTCACCAACAACTCCACGCCTGTGGATGCGGTTTACGAGTGGATGCTGCTGCGCCTTGACGGTACGCTGGCCTACAGCTCCTTCCTCAGGGAGCCGTCTTTCGAGATCGACGAGCCCGGGACATACGCGGTTTACCTGAAGGCGACGACCATGGACGGCTGCAAGGACTCCGTGATCAAGTGGAACTATTTCGTGGTGAACATG
>JAGCCZ010000072.1 GCA_017651425.1 Bacteroidales bacterium | reverse complement strand
CATGTTCACCACGAAATAGTTCCACTTGATCACGGAGTCCTTGCAGCCGTCCATGGTCGTCGCCTTCAGGTAAACCGCGTATGTCCCGGGCTCGTCGATCTCGAAAGACGGCTCCCTGAGGAAGGAGCTGTAGGCCAGCGTCCCGTCAAGTCGAAGAATCATCCATTCATACACCGCGTCCGCAGGCGTGGAATTGTTGGTGAAGCGTATCGTCACCGGGGCGCAACCCACTGTATCACTGATCTCGAAGTCCAGCCGTGGGGATTCGAAGACACCCACCTTCACCGTATCGGTGCCGCTGCAGGTCAGCGTGCCTGACTCGTTGGTTGTGGAAACGTGCAGAATATAAGTTCCTTCTGACACCACACTGATCTCTTCTGTCTCGGCTCCCGTATTCCATTTGTAATCCGTGTTCGGTTCGTCGTAGTCGGCGCTGAGTGTCACCATGTCGCCGTAGCAGATGTTGAAGTCCGCGCCAAGATTGGGTTGTGGGGCCGGTGTCACCTCCAGCACGGCGGTCGTGTCATAATGGCAGCCATACTCATCGAACACACGAACAATGTAGTGGAGCGTACCTGCAGTATCCGGAACGGCATAATCGCCATCCGCGCCCGGGCCGATCAAGGCAGTCGAGTCAACAAGCACCTGATAGGACCAGTCCTGCGGCAGCAGGGAGGGGTCAAGAGCCAGCTCCCATTCCGTGATCCAGCCGTTATCGGCACCCCATGCATCAATGACGGTGATGGCCCATGTGCCGTTCATCGGACAACCGATCAGAGCGTCAAACGATTCATCAGGGTGATAGACCTGCGTCATCTGGGCCACATTGGTGGAATCCACAATGCCATTATGAACATTCACGGTCTCATACACATAGCCTGAGCCAGAGGCATACTGATACCCGTATGTGGGCGAGGTGTTGTTGGACCAGCAATAGTTCCAGGTGGTGCCCATCGGGTTGGTCAAAGGATCGCACTTGTTACCGCTATTGCCTTGCACAACACCAAAGTCGGCGCCAGAAGACACGCCAGAGGTCAGCTGCCATCCCCACGGCAGCGGCACATACGGAGCACACGGCGTGGCACCCGAGCTTCCATACTTGTTCATAATCTTGGCCATCTGGCCGTTAGGGCATGTCAGACCGATAAAAATGTCACCGATGAAAGAGTGTTCAATCCTGATACGCACAAAAAGAATGTCATCGGCGCTTTGGATGACAGCAGACGGGGCAAAGGATGTAAATGTCACAGGCGACTGATAGGCGCATCCTGTCGAGCAGGGCTCGCCATCCGGCAGGAAGATAGTGTCATTGACAGAGAGCGCCGTAATCTGCTCGCTGCCCACCGTATCAACCTGCACGGTAGAGAGATTGTCATAACCCGTGGAGATATTCAGGGTGGCGCCAGCGCAGACCTCCGGCAGAGGGCTCAATCCTCGGATCGGGTTCTGCGAAGTGCGCACACGGAAAATGTAAGGCATTGTCGATTTGCAGCCGGCACTGTCCTCAATGTTGATGGATATATCATAGCCGCGTCCCGGAGTAAAGTAGTAGTCCAACGCATCAAGTCCCACACTGTCAATAGTCTGAAGGTTCATATCCCATGTAAAAACAGAAGTGGGGTCATTCTGGTTGTAACTGAAGTTGTTGTCGGGATAGATGCCATGGGCCACAAAATGCACCGTATCGTATGGGCAGACATCGACATAGAAGAAACCGTCCGTATCCTGTTTGGGGAAGTGGGAGGAGAGAATGGAATCCAGTTCCACCTGCACACGTTGGCAGGGTGCCACACAAGTGGTGTTGAAGACGAAGCCGCCGCCGTGGGCGCTGCCATCGGAAAGGAACTTGATGGTCAGGGCTCCGGAAGAGTTGGCCACCGTGGCGGCCAGAACAATGCTGGTGGCGGAGATGTTAGCCACCACGTCATTGTTGAGCATCGCCAACAACGGGGCTTGTTCGTTAAGGCCGTCATAGATGAACACCGAGTCTGACGGATCCACATCAAAATCAGCCAAGATAAACTCCACTTGTACACATGCTGCACTGGCATTGCTAGAATGAATGGTCAGCTTGTCGTTGCGGTTGGCGGTATAGTCACCATGCAAGCCACCGCAATCATAGACCACGAAATTACATCCCGTGCGGTCCATCACATCCACCATCGTAATGGCATTCTGCGCCTGCACGCCAAGCATGGCGCCAAGCGTCACAAATAAAAATAAAAGTGCTCTTCTCATAGTATTCATAAACATTTTCTATTCTAATCCGTATAAATTCAGATAGGCTTCCAGATTCCGGTTGAATTTCTCTTGGGAGAGCACAATGATGTAAGCACCCGTACTGCCAAGGGAGTAAACATTCTGCCGATAAGGGTCTTGTTCCAGATTGAAATCGTAACGGTTGATGCAACCGCGGGCGATGATCTTCTGGTAGTCGCAGCTCTTGCCGGGCTTCACATAGTTTTTCAGGTCTCCCTTCATCTGATAAGTCCCTTCTGCCTCCGTCATCTTCAGGGCAAGATAACAATAGGAAACTAACGCACAGTTTTCACGCACCAGTTGGGCCGGATTATTGGTGCGAAGGTCGTTGATTTGGGATTCCGACAACACCTCATACAGCATCGGATCCACTTGGACGGCGGTGCCGGCTTGTTGTGCAAACAAGCCCATCGTGAAGAGCATCAAGGCGGGAAGCAGGATAAATTTTTTCATATTTAAAAGTATTTTAATTCAAGGCTGCAAATATAAACATTTATTTTAAAATGTCGAGACAAAAAACAATCAATATCCGACATTTAATAGATGCCAGTTCCGACTGTTTTGCTACAAAAAAATCAAATTTCTTTATTATCTGACAACCAGCGCATTACAATTTCAATCTGATATTCATCGTACTGTTTCGAGAGCTTTTCGAATATTGATTTCTTCGTTTCTCCCTCATCCTTGGCCATCTTTCGGACAAGAGAACGGAGTGTTTCCATCACAGCATCATCGGCTGTGGCACGTTTTCTGGAACGGCACACGTCGCACCCGCCGCAAGGCGTGCTGTCGGTTTCGCCGAAATATCTCAACAGGGCCTGGCTTCGGCACAAATCATTGGACACCACATAATCGCGAACCGCCTCCATACGTTCTTGAGCCCTCAATTTGCGGTTTTCATACACTTCGGGATCCAAATAAAGATATCGCTCGTTTTGTCGGTTGACGGCAAAAATGAGCAGCGGGATATTGCTCTCCTGTTGGTAGGAGATCACCTGATGTGAACCCAACAAGCGCAGCTTTTCAACCACTTGTTCGGGGGTGATGGCGGCACGAGATGCGATGGTGCGCTCGTCAATGCGGACATATTGAGTGAACACGCCGGCGTATGAACGCAGCAGTAGGGTCACAAAATCCGCCAAGTCGGGGTGTTGCTCCTCATAGCGCCGCAACTGTTCGTCATTCATCTTGAAATGGATCTGCGACTGGTCGCGGAGATGTTCGGAGAGGACGATCCAGCCCGCCTGTTCCAACAGCTTCAGGGCGTTGAAATACTGCACGGGGTCCATGCCCACGCGGGGGGCGTGCTCATGGATATAGAAGGGAAACATGCGGTTCTGTCCCGTGCCCATCTCTATATAGAAATGCTGACAAAGGTCACGGTAAACCTCACGCACTTTTTCCAGAGGGGGGAACGACAACGTGAAACTGCGTTTGAGCTGGCGGAGGTCGTACTCGTCATAGAGCAGGATGGCCACCGAGGGTTTCTCGTCGCGCCCGCCACGCCCGGCCTCCTGGAAATAGGCCTCAAGAGAGTCGGGCAGGTCGATGTGAACCACAAAGCGCACGTCGGGCTTGTCGATACCCATGCCGAAGGCGTTGGTGGCCACGATGACGCGCGTCTTGCCAGTCATCCAGTCATTCTGCTTCCGGTCGCGCGTGCGGGGGTCGAGACCCGCGTGGTAATAGTCGGCGGCGATGCCGTGCTTGCAGAGGAACTCGGCGGTCTCGGCCGTGCGGCGACGGTTGCGCACATAGACGATACCCGTACCAGGATAACGTTCCATGATGCGGAGCATCCGGCCCAGCTTGTCCTCTTCCTTAACAACAAAATAGGTGAGATTGTCGCGCTTGAAGCTCTTTTGGAACACATTTTCCTGCTTGAACCCCAGCCTCAGCTGGATATCCTTGACCACCTCCGGGGTGGCGGTGGCGGTGAGGGCCAGCACCGGCACTTTCGGAAAGATTTGGCGGATGTTGGCAATTTGCAGGTAGGGCGGTCGGAAGTCGTACCCCCATTGCGAGATGCAGTGTGCCTCGTCCACCGCGATCATCTTGACAGGCATCCGCTTCACGCTGGCCTTGAACGTCTCGGTCTGAAGACGTTCCGGGGAGACGTACAAAAAACGGAACTCCTTGTCGAACATGGCGTTGGAGAGTGCATCCTCGACCTCGCTGCCCGTCATGCCCGTATAGATGGCGGCAGACTTGATGCCACGCTCGCGCAAATGCAGCACCTGGTCTTTCATCAATGCAATAAGAGGAGAGATGACGAGGCACAATCCCTGCATGGCCAACGCGGGCACTTGAAAACAGATGGACTTGCCCCCGCCCGTGGGGAGCAATGCCAGAGTGTCCTTCCCGTCCAGAACAGAGAGGATAATATCCTCCTGCAACGGGCGGAAGGCGCCGTAGCCCCAATGCTGCTTCAGGACAGCACGTATTTCGGACAATCGGGGATGTTCCATAACGGGTGCAAAAATACAAAAAAGTAACGGCTGATTTTTGGCCAGGTCAGAAAAAAATTGTATCTTTGCCGCCTTAAATTTGATTCCATGAATAAGCCATCGCATTTTCATCGTCTGATACCGGCATTGCTATGCGTCCTGTTATTGGGGTTTGCCGCCATGTCATGTTCCTCTTCAAAAGGAAACACGAGAAAAAAGCCCGCCTACACAAAAGGCAGGACTGCCCAGGCCAAATGGAACACCACGACCTCCACCCATCGGACCTATTACATCAAAAAAAGGAAGCCGCACAAGAGGTACAAATCCAAACCCCACCACTGACCTATGATAAAAGCAAAAAACATTTTCAGAATATTATTCATTCTTATAACAGCCGTATTATTCCAGAACACCCTTCAAGCCCAGGAAAACCACATACAATTCAGCGTTGTCAACGACACTGTCCGTATCGACAACGTCATTCCAGATGACTCTTTAGGAAAACTGCTTGGTGACGACGAGTCTGATCTTGACAACGTGGATCATGGCGAAGGCATGTTGTTCACCTATTTCAATTGGATGCCGGGGTACAGCCGTTACCAGAACTTCGACATCATCCGCATCCACTACCATCACACGGGCTCCGCCCCGCGTGACACCATTGTGTTGACGGGCTATCACCATCCCGCCAACTACCCGAAGACTTCCGACTATGGCTGGCGTTGGCGTCGCATGCACCGCGGCGTGGACTTAGGCTATCCCGTGGGCACGCCCGTGGCCGCCGCCTTTGACGGCATCGTGCGCATCTCCAAGGGCAGCAACACCGGCGGCTATGGCAACCTCGTCGTCATCCGCCACGACAACGGGCTGGAGACCTACTACGCCCATCTTTCCCGCCGCCTCGTCAATCCCGGACAGATGGTCAAGGCAGGTGACATCATCGGGCTCGGCGGCAGCACCGGCCGCTCCACCGGCCCCCACCTCCACTTTGAAGTCCGCTATCTCGGCCTTGACATCAACCCCAACAAGCTGATCGACTTCGTCAATTACAAGACCAAGTTCGACACCCTCTACATCTCCGGCTACAGCGTCTCCACGCCCAACCCGCCCAGCCACGAGCAACAGCAGCAGGCCGCCGCCGCCAAACCGCAGCCCAAGGCCGTCTATTACCGCGTGCGCAAAGGCGACAACCTCGGACGCATCGCCATCAAGTACCACACTACTGTCTCCAAGATCAAAAAGCTCAACCATCTCCGCAGCGACTTTATCCGCGAGGGCCAACGCCTCCGCGTCCGGTAGCCCACGGCCATGAAAGCCCGCCTTCTTTCTCCTTTTCCTTTCCTGTCCGATTGCCAACGCCACATTCGCAGGCGGACTCTGGTTTTATCCCTCATCCTTTGGGCCGCAAGCCTTTTTTACTCCGCGAAGGCACAAACCCTCTATGATTTCGGCTTCACGCGCGCCCCACACCTTGTCGTGACCACCGCGCAAGACACCTTGTCCATGCCATGGGCCGGCGGCATGAATGCCGTCCGGTTTTCTGAAATCGACCTCAACCTTGACGGATCACTGGACATCATCGCCTTTGAGAAACATGGCAACAGGATTCTGCCTTTTCTCCGCCAAGGCAACCGTCTCGTCTTCGCTCCGCAATACATCCACCGGTTCCCAAGACTTCACGACTGGGCCATTTTCCACGACTACAACCAGGATGGCAAAGCCGACATTTTCACTTACGGACTTGCCGGAATCAGCGTCTATAAAAACATCTCGCAAGACACACTCGCCTTCGAACTGCTGACCGACCAACTGACCGCGCAATACTACGACGGCCCCGTCAACATATACGCCTCGCCCGATGACTATCCCGTCATTGCGGATGTGGATGGCGACGGCCGCACCGACATCCTGAATTTCTGGGTCTTGGGCAAATATGTACACTTCCTACGCAACTACAGCACCGATCCCGATATTTTCGACCTGCGGTTAGAGAACGAGTGTTGGGGACATTTTGCCGAAGCCGCCGACAACAACACCATCTCGTTGTTTACGGATTGCGACAACAAGTCTGGCGACGAGCCCCTGCGCCATGTAGGCTCCTCCCTGTTGCTGCACGACTTTGACGGCAACGGTCTCGGCGACCTGTTGGTGGGCGACATAGACTCGCCGCACCTCATCTTGCTTTCCAACCACGGCACGCCCGACGAAGCGCGCATGACTGAGCAGGACACGGCCTTCCCCGCCGGCGCACCCGTGGAGCTGCTCTCCCTGCCCGCTCCCGCACTTGTCAACCTGCCCGGCAACGCCACATCCTCCCTGATCGTCTCCCCCGCAGACCCCTCACTCACCAAGTCCCAGGACCTCAACAGCGTATGGCGCTACGACTACAATGCGTCGCTGCAACAGTTCACCCTCGTCCAGACCGACTTTCTGCAAAGCGACATGCTCGACGTGGGCAGCGGATGCAGGCCTGTACTGTTCGACTGGGACAATGACGGCTTAATCGACCTCTTTTTGGCAAACTACGGCACATTCGACAGTGCGCGCACGGTCAACGGCTTCGTGACATCCTCGTTTTCCTCCTCCATCAGTCACTACAGGAATGTCGGCACCTCCCAGCAACCCGCCTTCCAGCTGCAAACGCGCGACTTCGGGCATCTCCGCGCCCTCAACCTGCAAGCCCTGCACCCCGCCTTCGGCGACCTCGACGGCGACGGCCTCCCCGACATGCTCTGCGGACAACGAGACGGAACGCTGACGTTAGTGACGAACTCACGCATCAACGCGAACGGCTCGCCGACACCGGGTTTCGGCATCACGCCGCACTTCCAGAACATTGACGCAGGCGATTTCAGCACCCCGCAACTCTACGACCTCGACGGCGACGGGCGCAAAGACCTCATCATCGGCAACCGGCGGGGATTGTTGAGCCATTATCGAGACACACATTCCAGCGGGGCGCCGTTCTTCGCGCTTGTCACAGACTCCCTCGGCAGAGTCGATGTGCGCGATTTCGAGACCTCCTACTTCGGGCACAGCGTGCCCTGCATTTACCGAGACCCGCAACACGGCACCCTGCTTTTCTGTGGTAATGAACAGGGCGGAATTTTCTATTACAAAGACATTGACAACAACCTTGATGCCGAATTCACCCTCGCGGAGCGCAACATGGCCGAATCCGTAAATGGCAGCGCATGTCCCCTGCGCGAAGGCAAACGCACAGGCGTGGCCGTCGCCGACCTCAACGGTGACGGGCTGCCCGACATGATAGTAGGCAACTATGCCGGCGGCTGTGCCTATTTCGAGGGAAGCGCTCCCCTGCCGCACGAGAGCGGCCTGAGCGAGCTGACGACAAGGCGCCCCCCCTACCCCAACCCCACCACGGGCATCCTGCACATCCCGCACGACGGCGACAATGCAACACGAGCCACGATTTTCGACATGGTTGGGCGCCCCATCCAGCATACCACAGGGGATGTCATTGACATCCACCTACTGCCCGCCGGCATATATATATTAAATGTAGAAGGAATGGGGCGCTGGAAGATCGTTAAGCAGCCATAAAAAAAAGGCTTCACACTTTAAAAGTATAAAGCCCAGGCACAGGTGGAAAATCACCCTTTTATTTCAACAGTCTGAAGAACTCGACAAGAAGGTCCCAGCACATCTGGACAGTCTTGATTTCGAGTTTCTCGTCAGGAGAGTGTACGCCGCGCAAAGTCGGTCCGATGGAAACCATGTCAAGGTCCGGGTACTTCTCGGAGAAAAGGCCGCATTCGAGGCCTGCATGGATGGCAAGCACCTGCGGTTCTTTCTGGAAGAGATTCTTGTAAGCATCCACAAGCACACGAAGCACCTCGGAGTTGGGGTTTGGATCCCAGCCTGGATAACCGTCCGTTGTGACCACATCGGCACCGATCATCCAGAAAGCGGTGGACACCTTGTCAACAATGGCCTGCTTGCGACTCTCCACGGAGCTGCGCTGGCTGGTGGTGATGGTAATCGTGTCGCCATCCTTCTTGACAGAAGCCAGATTGGTGGAGGTCTCCACGAAGCCGGGAATATCCTGCGACATCGCCTGCACGCCGTGCGGACAGACGAGCAGCGCGTTGAGCAAATCGATCTGGAAGGTCTCCTCCAGCACCTGGTCGCAAGCATCAGCGGGCTCAATCATCACCGTGACGCCAGCATCCGTGGTGTGGAACTCGGACTTCAGCACCGCATCCATTTTCATGACATATTGGGTGAAAGCCTCAACATTGGATTCGGGCACGGCCACTACAGCAAAGCCTTCGCGGGCGATGGCGTTGCGCAGGTTGCCGGCCTGGATGTCAGCCACGCGCATGTCGTAGTCGCAATAGCCATTCCACAGCAAGCGGGTGAGCAGCTTGACGGCATTGCCGCGTCCCTTGTTGATATCGTCGCCGGAGTGGCCGCCTTGCAGCCCCTTCACAGTCACCTTGAAGAATTTGGCAGGCGACTCGAGGTCCTCATAGTCGCATTTGAGAGTGGCGATGGTGTCCTGGCCACCGGCACAGCCGATGAAGAACTGGCCTTCGTCCTCAGAGTCGAGGTTGATGAGCATTTTACCGGTCATAAAGCCGGCTTCGAGAGCTTTGGCACCCGACAGTCCAGTCTCTTCGTCGATGGTAAAGAGACACTCAATGGGGCCGTGTTCGAGATCCGGGTCATCAAGGATGGCCAATGCCATGGCCATGCCAATACCGTCGTCTGCGCCGAGGGTGGTGCCTTTGGCTTTCAGCCAATCGCCGTCCACGTATGTCTGGATGGCATCTTTTTCGAAATCGAAGTCGGTGTCGGCGTTTTTCTCGCACACCATATCCATGTGGGCTTGGAAAATGACAGGAGTCACATTCTCCTTGCCCGGAGTGGCGGGCTTGGAGATAAGCACGTTGCCCACACCGTCACGCTTGGTGGGCAGGCCCAGTTTGTGGCCTGTAGCCTCCAGCCATTCGGAAATCTTGGTTTCCTTCTTGGAGGGGCGAGGAATTTTAGTGATTTCGTTGAAATAATAGAAAACCTTGTTCGGTTTCAAATTGAGCATTTCTTCATTCATAGCTATCAGTTTTTAGGGAGTGCAAAGATACAAAATTTTAAAGACTGGTCGACACATCCATTGTTCCTACCTCTTGTAGGCCTTGTCGAAATCGAGTCTCGCAACGAGTGAGCGCCCTAACGTCACCTCGTCGGCGTACTCGAGTTCCTCACCCACGCCGATGCCCCGCGCGATAGTGGTAACCAATGGCACCTTGTCCTTGACATTCTTGTAGATGAAGAAGTTGGTGGTGTCGCCCTCCACGGTGGCCGGCAAGGCGAGGATCAGCTCCCTCACGTCGCCCTTCTCCACCCTGTCGAAGAGCTCTTGCAGCCGCAGCTGGCGGATACCCACGCCCTCCATCGGCGAGATGACCCCGCCCAGCACGTGGTAGAGCCCGTTGAACTGGCTGGTGTTCTCGATGGCAATGACATCGCGGATGTCCTGCACCACGCAGATGACACCGGCGTCGCGCTTGGGGTTGGCGCAGATGTCACACACTTCATGGTCGGAAATGTTGTAGCAGACCTTGCAGGAGCAGATGTCAGTTTTGAGCTTGTTGATGCGTTCGGTCAGAAGCTGCACCTCTTCGGGCGAAGCTTTCACCAAATGAAGGGCCAGTCGCAGCGCGGTGCGCTTGCCCACGCCCGGCAGCTTGGCGATCTCGTTCACCGCGTTCTCCAGATTCTGGGAGTAAAGGGATAGCATAGGTTTTGGCTTTGAGGCCGCAAAATTACAAAAATAATGCGTCTCCCTGTATGGTGTAAAGAAAAACTGTATTTTTGCAAGTGGTAAAAAAAACGATTATGAGTACAGAAATGATAGAGACTATCCGCGAGTATTTCAAGACCCAGCCGGTATTGAAAGCCTGGATTTTCGGCTCGTATGCGCGTGGGGAGGAAACCCCCGAAAGCGATGTGGACATCTTGGTGGATCTGGATTATTCCAAGCCCGTTGGACTTGAGTTTGTTCAAATGCAACTGGACTTGCAGGATCTTTTGCAAAAATCTATCGATCTTGTTTCCTCTCGTGGACTGTCAAAATACATTAAACCCTACGTTGATTCCGAAAAACTGCTACTCTATGAATGCTAAGATATCCGACCATGTAAGAGTGATGCACATTTTGGATGCCATCAAAGAAATTGAAAACTATATTCAAGGGGCAGACAAAGACACTTTTGCAGAAAATTCCATGATGTTTAATGCCACGCTGCATCAGTTGGAGATAATTGGAGAGGCGGCAAACGGTCTCAGCGAAGAGTTTCTCATGAACCACCCGGAAACTCCATGGGCGAGAATTATCGGTTTGAGGAATCTAATCATTCACGATTATTTTGGCGTTGACGACCAAACAATTTGGAGCATCGTCACCATCAATATCCCCCAATTGAAAGAATACCTGTCCAAGATAGACGAACAATAATATACTAACCCCATTTTTTCACCAACCCCCAAAAGAATATAGAATAGAAAAACAGATTATTTAACATATTGACATAAAGCGTTTTCGCTTTTATGTAAAGTTTGAAAAAAAGTGTAATTTTACGTATAAAAAAGAGAGATTATGACCACAGTAACTGTTGAATATGATGAGACCAATCCTTTGGTAGATAAAATTCTGGATTTGCTTCGCAGTATAGGTGCGCAGATTAAGACCCGTTCTGATAAATCGGAACTGGATTATGCCATTGAAGAGCTGCGTTTGGGCAAAACTATAAAATGTGACTCTTTTGAAGATTATCTGTCCAAAGTAAGTGAATGATGCTGAACATTGAGATTACACACAGATATAAGAAATCGTACGCTTTGGCCAAGAAGCGGGGCTTGCCGATGGAAGAACTTGACAATGTCGTGAAAATGCTGGCAGAAGAACAAGTTTTGCCCGAAAAATACTTGGATCATGCTCTTCATGGAAAATATGACGGACTGAGAGAATGCCATATACGTCCTAACTAGTTACTTGTATACAGCATTGAAGATGTCCTAAAAATTCTGTATTTAATTGATACCGGATCTCATTCAGACCTTTTTTAGTAACACATTTTATAACAAATACAACCCCATTTTTTCACCAAATCCAAAAGAATATAGAATAGAAAAACTGACAATTTAACATATTGACATAAAGCGTTTTTCAAATAAACAATCTAACAGAACAATGAACATCAACAAACTCATAGGAATGTACTTTGAAGGGCTTCCGGCACCAGATGTTTTCACATTCGATTCGGAAAGCATCAATGACGAATGCAATGCCATTGTGTCAAATCTTCTTAAAATTCACGACATCGAGCTGTCTGTTGTGCAGTCCTTCAACTATTGTTTGTATGAGGTGTTGGACAATGTTTTGACCCATTCGGGTAAGAATTCAGGAGTTTTGGTCTCCCGATATTCCGCAGAAAAGAAACAAATACAGGTTTTGGTGGCTGATGATGGGATGGGCATACACAGATCATTGATTGAAAATGATTTATATAAAGATTTGACCGAGGCGGAAGCATTGCAGCATGTGATTCTGGACAAGGTGACAGATGGGAAAGGCATGGGATTCGGATTGTACTCAACAAAAAATTTGATTACTTTTGCCGGCGGAACATTGGTTATCGCATCAGGTCAACACAAGTTGGTTTATGATGGCTTGCAGAGCACGGTTTGTGAGATTGAAAACACGGAGGGAACGGTTGTTTATCTGGCGGTGAATGCAAACAGGGAGATTAATGCTAACGATGTGGTTGACAACCGCACGGACTGTGCAGCAGATTTTAATGAGGCTTTTTTAGAAGACGATGATTTGGACAACTTATGGTAAAGAGATAGAAAAATGACGACATTTACATTCAAGGATTACGGAAATCAACTTGGCACTCGGGTTTTGGGGGCCAAGGTGAGGGAAGATTTGCTTTCTGTGATGGAACGGGACAACAAGGTGGTGCTTGATTTCAGCGGTGTGGACGTAGTGGCAAACGCCTTCGCCGACGAGTGCATCGCAAAGCTGTTGCTCATAATGTCCCTCTCTGAACTGAAAGACAGGACAACCTTCGCTGGCCTGAACGACATGGCCAAGATGAACATCGCCCACGCCCTGAAACGGAGACAACTGGCGTTAGCCGCCAACTAATTTGATATAGGATTACAAACGTATTTTTCACCAACCCCCAAAGAACACCAAAAAGAAGAACTGACAATTTAACATATTGACATAAAGCGTTTTCGCTTTTCTTAGTATCGTTGAAATCTCGACAATTTCTACACTATCACTCAAGAAAGCAAAGACGCTCACGGTTACATCCGTGGGCTTTCTTGTTTGTGATAGTAGGTAGTCGAGAACCTCAACGATAAACAAAAAGTTTCACGGATTTTTTTATGTTTGTGACGGAAGGCGGAAACGGTAGAGACGCAAAATTTTGCGTCTCTACAGGAGAGACAAGACAATAGAAATTACAAACATAAAAGTACAAGAATATGAAAAAATTTTACTTTTTGAGCATCATTACGCTCGCGATATTGGTGGCGATGCTGCCACAAAATACGAATGCACAGACACCCGTATGGGACGGCTCTTATGCACCTTGGACGCATGGCAGCGGCACACAATCCGATCCGTACCTCATTGAACACCCCTGGCATCTGGCCTGGCTCGCCCATCAGGTGAACGACAGCGCCTACACCTACAATGGGCAATATTTCCGTCTGACCACCGACTTGGATATGAACAGTCTGGAATGGACACCCATAGGGAACAGCACCACGAATTGTTTTAGGGGAAACTTTGATGGGGATGGGCATTTGATTGACAACATCAAAATAACTGCCACTGGTTCTGTTGGCTTGTTTTATGTAATCAGCAACGCTTCCATAATGAATTTGGGAGTGAATACAACAATCACCACCTACGCATCATCAATCTCAGCTTTTATTTCTGGCGGTATTGTTGCGATTGTTAAGGGTAGCAATAATAGCATATCCAATTGTTACCATACGGGAAATATTACCCATAGCGGTTCATATGGAGGATACAACGGAGGTATTATTGGTTATGCAGACGGCGAAATCACACTCTCCAATTGCCATAATTATGGGAATATTAAAGATGACGCTTGGAGTACGAACCAAAACGCATACTCCAGTTGCGAAAGTTGGTCAGGTGGTCTAATAGGTATTGCAAAGGCTACAGTAATTCTTACTGATTGCTCTAATAATGGAAAGGTAGAAGGAAAATTTGGAGAAGGTAATGGCTATCATTTTGGTTCTTATACAGGAGGTTTGATCGGAAGGTGCCAAAGCGGCATTATTGTCACTGTCATAAACTCCTACAACAATGGCAATATCACAGGTGAGTATAGTGGCGGTTTAGTAGGTATATCAGAGAGCCAACTAAACATCAGCAATAGCTATAATACAGGCACACTCCTTGGCGAAAAGCAAGGTGGTTTAGTGGGTGGGAATTCGGGTAACTGTACGATAATGAATAGTTATAACGCAGGATCTCTTTCTAATGGCCGCTATATACAAGGAGGGTTAATTGGCGGCACTGGGGGCAGCATTTCCATATCGCATTGTTATAATACAGGAATCATTATCGCTGAATATGCTGGGAATGCACATCTATGCGGTGGAATCATCGGCTATAGCGCTGGTATGACTAATATCACTTGCTCAGCAAATATTGGTAATGTGATAATTAACGCAGGCGCATCTTCTAGTTATAGCGTTCAGTGTGGGGGAATAATCGGTAGAGCTAACAATCCCATTACTCTTGACCGATGCTATAACACAGCCACTGTCTCGGGGATTGGGACAAGTACAAACGCATACAGGTATGTTGGTGGATTGGTGGGCTATCTTACTGCCTCTGCCAACAATATCCATGAATGCTATAACATAGGAGCCGTTAGTACAGGAACTAATGGTACAAATTATAACAAATGTGGCGGAATATTGGGTTATAACAATGGGGTTACGTCTATTACCAACTGCTATAATGTCGGGACGTTAAGCGGTGGAAGTCCCAAAGGGATAGTGGATTATAACAGCAATACCTCCGCCATCACCACCATCTCCAACTGCTACTACCTCAACACCTGCGGTGGCAGTTCGCAAGTTGGTGGCCAAGCCGCATCCGTCACACTAATGAAGTCGCCATCTTTCCCGTATATGCTGAACAATGGCGTTCAGGCTTTCACCGTAGATGGAAATCCCAATGTCAACCAGGGCTATCCCATTTTCGGGGATATGGTTTATGCGGTTTCCACGCAGAATGCCACGAATGTGGGCGTTACACGGGCCACGTTAAACGGCAACTATGTCGGCGGGGCGGATACGGTGGGCTTCCAATATCGCGAGAACACAACGGGCAGTGCGTGGAACACGGTCTATGCCAGCGTCGGCTCCCCTGTGTCGTACCTGCTTACCGGCCTGCAAAGCAACACGAGCTATGTCTTCCGTTTTATGGCCATCAATAACGGCGGTGCCTATTACGGCGAGGAGAAAACCTTCACCACCGGCACCTGCAACCTCACGGCGAGTGTGAGCCCCTCGTCGGTAACCCTTTGCCAAGGCGAAGTGGCTACAGTCACGGCTTCTGGGCAGTCCAGTATGGGCAGCCAGTTCTCGTACAGCTGGAACACGGGCGAGACAACACCCGCTATCAGTATGCTTGGCGGCGGCGAGCGTGTTGTCACGGTAAGCGACAGCAACGGCTGCACGGCCACCGCCTCGGTGAATGTGACGGTACACCCGCTGCCTAACGTGGCCATCAGCGGCAACACCACGCTTTGTGCGGGTGCGAGCAACACGCTCACGGCCTCGGGCGGCAATAGCTACTTGTGGAATACGGGTGCAAATACTCCGTCTATCACGGTCAACAGCGATGGCACCTATTCCGTAACCGCCACCAACTCGTATGGATGCAACAGTTCGGCCTCCGTGTCGGTCACCTCAATAGAGAACGTGACCATCAGCGGCAACCTCAACCTGTGTCAAGGGCAAGGCACCACCTTGTATGCAAACGGGACGGGAACGTACCAATGGAACACGGGGGCGAATACCCCGTCCATCACCGTAACGCAAGCGGGACCCTATTCCGTAACCGTTTCGGGCGGCGGTTGCACGTCAAATGCTTCCGTCACGGTCAGTGTCGCCCCCAACCCCACGCCCACCATCTTGGGTAACACGGTAATCTGCCAAAACGAGACCACCACACTCACGGCTAACGGGGGTAATTCCTACTCATGGAGTAACGGCATTACTGGCAATAGCATCAGCGTGAGCCAGAGCGGCACTTACATGGTTACAGCCACCAATGTGCAGGGCTGCACCGCCACAGCCTCCACCTACGTTACGGTCAATCCGCTACCGAATGTGAGCATCAGCGGCAACAATAGTATCTGTCAGGGTGACAACGTCACGCTCACCGCTACGGGCGCGAACACGTATGCGTGGAGCAACACCTCCACCAACGCGGCAATAACCGTCAGCAGTGCGGGCAGCTACACCGTCACGGGTACGGATGCAAATGGTTGTAACAACACCGCCACAAAGACGGTTTCCGTCAACCCGACCTACAACATCCCGCTCACGCACAGCATCTGTCAAGGCGAGAGCTACAACTTCTACGGACAGAACCTCACCGCGGCAGGCACTTATACGCACACGCTGCAAACCATCAACGGCTGCGACAGCGTGCTCACACTTACTTTGACGGTGAAAGCCCTGCCTACACCAACCCTCACGGGCAATACCTCTTTGTGCGAAAGTGAGACCACCACACTTATCGCCAATGGCGGTGTCTCCTATGTCTGGAACAACGCCAGTACAGGCAACAGCATCAGCGTCAGCCAAAGCGGTGTCTATACCGTAACGGCCACCAATGCAGAGGGCTGCTCCGCACCGGCGAGCGTAACGGTGACGGTGAACCTGCTGCCGAATGTCAATATCAACGGCAACAACAGCTTCTGTCAAGGCGACAACATCACACTCACGGCCACGGGCGCGAGCACGTATGTGTGGAGCAACGCTTCCACTAACACAGCGATAACTGTCAGCAGTGCGGGCACCTACACCGTCACGGGCACAGATGCAAACGGCTGTACGAACACCGCAACAAAGACGGTCTCCGTGAATCCAACCTACAACATCCCGCTCACGCATAGTATTTGCCAAGGCGAAAGCTACAACTTCTACGGGCAAAACCTCACCACGGCGGGCACTTATACGCACACGCTGCAAACCGTGAACGGATGCGATAGCGTGCTGACACTCTCGTTATCGGTGGAAGCCCTGCCTACTCCAACCATTACGGGAAACACCTCTTTGTGCGAGGGCGAGACTACCACACTCACAGCTAACGGTGGAGTCTCTTACGCTTGGAGCAATGCGGCTACAGCAAACAGCATTAACGTTAGTCAGAGCGGTATCTATACCGTAACGGCCACCAATGCAGAGGGCTGCTCCGCACCGGCGAGCGTTACGGTTACGGTGAACCCGCTGCCGAATGTCACGATTGCCGGCAACACGACGCTTTGCGCGGGCAACAGCACCACCTTGACCGCTTCCGGTGCGGACAGCTACAGCTGGTCCACTGGCGACAATACGGCATCTGTCAGTATCAGCGCATTCGGCGTTTACACCGTTACCGGCACCTCCACAGCAGGCTGCAGCAACACGGCCAACGTCACAGTACTCGTGTCACAACCGCCTGTCATCACCATTTCCGGCGAGACGGACATCTGCGCGGGTGAGAGCACGACCCTCACGGCCACGGGCGGCGAAACCTACCTCTGGAGCGACGGCACCACGGCTAACACTCTCACTGTCGGCATGGCAGGTTCCTACCAAGTGATCGGCTACAACGCCGCTGGGTGCGATGCAATGGCCTCTACAACGGTCAATGTTTGGCAGTCCGCCACCTCCGAGTTCACCATCGAGTGCCCAGACTCCTGCTACATCTGGAACGGGGAATCCTATTGCCAGTCCGGAGACTACACCCAAACCCTCCAAACCATTCACGGCTGCGATTCCGTGGTGACGCTCCACCTCACCATTACAGTCGGCATCGACGACCACGACCTGGCCGCGTCTATGACGGTCTATCCGAACCCGACGAACGGCGTTGTCAATGTACAATTCACAATGAACAATGTTCAGGCGAAAACGACGGAGATCCAATTGTATGACGCATACGGCAAATTGTTAAACGTGGTGGCGGCGAATAATGACGAAACCGTCCAAATCGATCTCTCCGCCTTCGCCCCCGGCGTCTATTTCATCAAGGCCGTGGCTGAAGGAAATGTCGTTGCAGTGAGGAAGGTGGTGAAACAATAATCCCACACCTCCCAAAACATCAAAGGACGCGAGATTACGACTTCGCGTCCTTTTTGTTTCTTCATATATTTATGAAAACACCTTCATCAAGGCCTGTGTCACCGTTGGTTTCACCTGACGTTTGCCCTCCTTTTGAACTAGTTCCAAAATGGAACTGGTTGCTATTTTTTTCCAACTCATGAACCTTTTTTATGTTTTCGCAATTTTTATTATTTTTGCGGTTTCGAAACGGAAGGTTCACCTATGATTAACGTAACCACTAAAATCCACGACAAGTTCTCCATCGAATTCAAGGTCGGATTCGCCGGGAGCGAGCACGACAGCGTGAACGACTTCACCGTCAACTCGTGGATTTTCGTGCCCTACAGTTTGGACATCAACCCTTCCACGTACGGCAAGGAGCAGTTCTACCGCGACGTGAAGTCTAACGTGCGCCTGATTACGCCCAGTTTCCGCCTTCCGGAGATGACTGACGGGAAGGCCATCCCCCTGCAGAACGTCAGGAAGCAGCTGCAGAAATACATCGAGCAACCCACGGAGGGCAACCTCAGCGAGTACAACTTCCACGTCCGCCTGTTCGCGGCCATCTTCAAGAGCGCCCTGCGCAACGAGGTGGTCGCCCTCACGGCACTACAGGACCCCCAGACATTGGCCGACGGCTGCCGGAAGTTAGAGGCTTCCGTCACGCAGGTGCTCCAGCGCTACCGGGCTGTCCGCTCCGCCGAGACTCCGCGCCCGCAGGTGGATGTGTTCGCCTACGCCGACGAGTATATGAGCCACCTCACCGACGTGCAGATCACCCGTCTGGTGCGGCATTTGCACCGCCAATCCTCCGAGGAGACCGTCACCGTACGACGCGAGCTCACAGCATTTCTCCTGAAGGAACGCGCTTACAAGACCCAACAGGGCTACAGCCATCTGGAAGAGGACGGCAAGGCCGAGAACCGCGAGCTGGTGCTCCGCCACGGCCTGCTGAAAAAGAACATCGAGAGCGCCCTCTACCTGAAAGCCGACACCGAACCCGACAGTCAGGCCGCCCAACAGCTTGTCTTCGGCATCGCCGCCGGCATCGCGATGTTCATATATGTGCTCATCACCCTGCCGCTGCAAGCCCACTTAGGCAACTACCCCATGCTCATCCTCTTCATCCTTGTCGTATCCTACATCCTCAAAGACCGCGTCAAGGAGTATTTCCGGGGCCGCTTCGCCTACAAGCTCAAAGACAAATATTTCGACAGCAAGACCCTTATCCAATTCAAAGGCACGCAGATAGGATGGATGAAAGAGGGCGTGGACTATATCGACGAAACGAAAACCCCCGAAAAGGTTCTGGCCCTACGCAGACGCTCCAACTTAGAGGCCGACAACACTCTTCTCGGTGAGCAGACCCTGCTTTACCGCAAGCAGGTACACATCGGCAACGAGCAGCTCCGGGACCAATACCGCTACGATTTCACCGGTATCCACGACATTATGCGGCTCCACATCCAGCATTTCATGCTGAAGATGGACGATCCAGACCTGTCACTGGATGCCGTCAACCAACAGGGAGAGCTGGAGACCATACACACCCAGCGCATCTACCCGCTGCATATCGTGCTGCAGTTCATCCATAACGAACAGACCGAATACCGCTCTTTCCGCATCACGGCCACTCGCAATGGCATCGTGGAATGTGTGGAGAGCCCTCTGCCCTAACCCGACAATTACCAACTCAATTATTAACTTAAAAACTTAAAAACAATGGATTTAGAAGGAAGAAGAGAAAGTACCAACGTCGAAGATCGACGTGGTAGAAGAGCCGCCGGCGTCAGCTTGGGCATTGGCGGCACCATCATCGTGGGCATCATTGCGCTGCTCATGGGCCGCAACCCTGCCGAGGTGATGCAGAACATCAACGCCGGCGGAGCCAGCACAGAGACCAACTACACGCCCACTGCAGAGGAGGAGGAACTGGCCTCGTTCACCAAGAAAATACTGGCCAGCACCGAGGACGTGTGGAGTGCGCAGTTCAAAAAGATCGGCCAGCAGTATGTTCCACCCAAATTAGTCATGTTCACCGACCAGGTGCAGTCGGCTTGCGGCAACGCCACCGCCGCTGTCGGTCCCTTCTACTGCTCTGCCGACCAGACGGTTTACATCGATCTCTCCTTTTTCTCCTCCATGCGCCAGACGCTCGGTGCCGACGGTGACTTTGCCTACGCCTACGTCATCGCCCACGAGGTTGGCCATCACGTGCAGAACCTTCGCGGCACCCTCTCACAAGCCCACCAGAAGATGGCACAGGTAAGCCAGACAGAGAGCAACCAGATCAGCGTGCGCATCGAACTGCAAGCCGACTACTACGCCGGCGTGTGGGCGCACCACGAGAACCAGATGTTCGGATCCCTCGAGGACGGCGACTTGGAGGAGGCCATCAACACCGCCTCCGTCATCGGCGATGACTACCTGCAAAAGAAGGCGCGCGGCTATGCGACTCCCGAGTCGTTCAACCACGGCACCTCCCAACAACGCATGAGATGGCTCAAGAAAGGCTTCACCACCGGCGACATCAACGGCGGAACCACCTTCCAGGGTAATTACAGCGACCTATAAAACACAGTTGATCCATGTCCTCCATTGCCGTACTTATCCCTTGCTACAACGAGGAACATGCCATTGCCAGCGTGGTGCGCGACTTCCGGGCCGCGCTGCCCGAGGCGACCGTCTTCGTGTATGACAACAATTCCACAGACCGGACGGCGGCCTTGGCCGAAGAGGCGGGTGCCGTCGTCCGTGAGGAACCCGCACAGGGGAAGGGGAATGTCGTCAGGCGGATGTTCCGCGAGATAGAGGCCGACTGCTACCTGATGGTGGACGGCGACGGCACCTATGACCCCGCCGACGCCCCAATGTTCGTGCGCACCGTAATCGAGGAAGGCGTGGACATGGTCATCGGCGACAGACTTTCCACCACCTATTTCCAAGAAAACAAACGACCTTTCCACAACTTCGGCAACCGTTTGGTACGCCGTCTGATCAATGGATTGTGGCATGCCAACGTGCATGACATCATGACAGGATACCGCGCCTTCAGCCGGCGCTTCGTCAAACTTTTCCCAGTCATGTCCGACAATTTCGAGATAGAAACGGAAATGACCATCCACGCGCTGGACAAGCGGTTCACCCTCCACGAGCTGCCCACGCAATACATGGACCGCCAACACGGCGATTCCAAGCTGAACACCTACAAGGATGGATACAAGATTCTCAAAACCATCTTTTCCCTTTTCATGGAATATCGACCGCTGGTCTTCTTTGGAACCTTGTCCATCATCATGATCGTGGTGGCCATCGTGATGCTCGTGCCAGTCTTCGTGGAGTACTTGAAGACAGGCTTGGTACCGCGTTTCCCGACGCTATTTTGCGCCGGTTTCTTGGCCATAGCCGGTTTGATGACCTTTTTCACAGGTCTCTGCCTGGATGTCATCATCAAAAAGGACAAGAAAAATTATGAGCTCAGAGTGATTCAATTTGAATGCCAGGATGAGAAAGATTGTTAAGTTTCTTGTCGTTTTTGTCATTTTGATAGCTTCGTACTGCATCTTCGCGGTCTTGTCGTGCATGTTGCCCGACCAAGCTGTAAAGTGCCATGTCAAAAAGGCAGCTGCCACCCTTTTCATGGAGGGCAATTACCCTCGTGCAATCATCGACGAGGAGGCCTGCAGACGCGACAATTTCACCGACGCCCTGATTTTGAACCAAATCTACACCATCGACCGGACACGTCCCGTCCGGTCGGCGACGGCCGTCACGCGCATGAATATGGATCCCATGTATGACCAGACTGGCATTCTGTACAAGCTCACGCAACAAGACACGACATTTGTCCCCATCGACTACGCGCGCTACTGGCACGGCAGCACTTTCCTTTTTCGGATTATCCTGGCCATCACATCTTTCACAACGCTTCAACGGCTGATGTCCATGACCATTGCGTTATTGTTCGTGATCTTTATTTGCTGCTATTATCCACGCGCCGGATTGTGGAAGACCCTTGTCTGGGTTGTAAGCTGGGTATTGGTCAACGGCTTCGCGACCCAGTTCTCAATGCAGTTCTTTCCCATCTGGGCGTTGACGTTGGCTGCCTCCATTCTTGTGGTGCGTGCCGGTTCACACGCACCATCCCTCGGGATGCTATTCTTCGTCACCGCCTCCCTGACCAGCTATTTCGATCTACTGACCACACCCGTGCTGACACTTGGTTGGCCGTTGTTGGTTTGGTTATCGCTATATGATTCCCGAGAGCAAAAGATGGCAGGAAAAATTCGACAGATATTCTTGATATGCCTGTTATGGAGTGTCGGCTATATCCTCACTTTCGCCACAAAGTGGCTGATTGGCACTGTGGTGCTGGGCAAGAATGTCTTTTTAGACGCATACGGGTCTGCCATCTGCCATATCACCGCCGAAGAACACACTCGCTGGGACACCATCGTGCGGAATATCGAGATGTTGCCGTTGGACATGGTATGCCTGTCGTTGATATTTTTTGCCGGAATCACCTTGTTCCACTTCCGTATGTCAGGAGGGAAAATGGCCCTACTTTATCTGGTTGTCGCAACCGGGCCACTCCTTTGGTATATTGTGTTGTATCAACACGATTATATGCACAATTGGTTCACCTATCGCCTTCTGGCCGTCAGTTTGGCGGCACTGTTCCTGTCGCTGTTAAGTTGGAACGGAGATCCCAAGCGACCGTTGACAAATAGGTATGCGAGAGAATAAGGCACGAGGTGCCCTATCTCTCGTCGGGGACAATTCGCGTGCCACAAGCCTCGTCGCCCAAACGACCGGCCTCAGTGATGATGCAGGTGTGACCCGTCTTCTCCACAAACATAATGGCGGCACGCATCTTCGGTGCCATGGAACCTTCCGTGAATTGTTTCTCTTCCAAGTATTGTTTGGCTTCTGAAACCGTAATCACATCGAGAGCCTTCTCGTCAGGTTTGCGGAAGTTGATATAGACTTTGGGCACATCGGTAAGGATGTAGAACTCGTCGGCGTTGATCTCCACTGCCGTGATGGCGGAGGCCAAATCCTTGTCGATAACAGCCTGCACACCCTGCAGATATCCGTCGATATTGGCCACCGGGATACCGCCGCCACCCACTGTGATGACGATGATGCCCTGGTCGGCAAGTTGGCGCACGAGCTTGATATTCTGTATGCGGATGGGCTTGGGCGAGGCTACAACCTTGCGCCAGCCGTTACCCTTCGGGTCTTCCTTATAGATGTCGCCCGTCTCCTGATGGTAGGCTTCGGCCTCTTCTCTGGAGCAATAGGGGCCGACGGGCTTGGTGGGGTTCTTGAAAAGCGGGTCGTTGGCGTCCACCTCCACATGGGTGAGCAGCGTCACGGTGTCGCGGTCCCATCCCTCCTCGGCGAAAATGCGGCGGAAGCCCTCCTCAATAAGGGCGCCGATGGAGCCTTGCGTCTCGGCCACGCAGAAGTTCAGGGGCATATCCGCCACCTCGTAGGTCTCTGCCCCGGCCTTGTGCTGCAACATCACATTGCCCACTTGCGGTCCGTTTCCGTGGCCGATGACCATACGGTAGCCAGCCTTCATCATCGGAACCAGACAACGACAGGTCTCCGTCACGTTTTGGATTTGTTCAGCGTAGGTGCCTTTTTGATTGCTTTTCAACAAAGCATTGCCGCCAAAGGCAATAACGGCGAGTTTGTTTTCTGTCATATAATATATATTGTATGGAGATTTGGTGAGACAACTTTTCATCTCACGAATGAATAATTACCAAATTCTGGCACGTTTGGAGGGCTCGAGCCACATCGGGTCGCCCTGCTTGATGCCGAAGGCCTCGTAGAAGGCATCGATGTGCGGCAGGGTGCCGTTCACACGCCACTTGCCCAAAGAGTGCGGATCGGTCTTGGTGCGGCGCAATATCTCCTCGGGACGGATGTTGTTGGCCCATACTGCGGCATACGCCAAGAAGAAACGCTGCTCCGGCGTGAAACCGTCCATGTTGCCTTGGATGCCGCCATCCTGCTTGGCCTTCTGGAGGGCAGCATAGGAGACATTGAGGCCACCATTGTCGGCAATGTTCTCACCCAAAGTGAAGGATCCGTTTCCATAGACACCCGGGGCGACCTCAATGGCGTTGAAATGATCCACGATGAGCTGGGCGCGGGATTTGAAAGCTTCCGCATCCTCAGCGGTCCACCAGTCGGTCAGGTTACCCTTGGCATCATAGTTGCGGCCCTGGTCGTCGAATCCGTGCGTCATCTCGTGGCCGATGACCACACCGATGGCACCATAGTTGGCGGCATCGTCCGCGTTCATGTCAAAGAACGGGGGTTGGAGAATACCGGCGGGGAAGCATATCTCGTTGGTGTTGGGTTCGTAATAGGCATTGACGGTCTGCGGGGTCATAAACCACTCCGTGGGGTCAACGGGCTTGCCTATTTTGGCCAGCTCGTAGGCGGTCTCAAAGCGTCGGGCGCGCACCACGTTGGCGTAATAGCTGTCGTTGAGAATCTGCAACGCACTGTAATCGCGCCACTTGTCGGGATAGCCGATCTTCACGCGGAAAGCGGCAAGCTTCTCAAGGGCGTTTTTCTTGGTCTCTGCGGTCATCCATGTGGAATTCTTGATGCGCTCGCCAAGAGCCCATTGCAAGTTCTTGACCAACTGCTCCATACGGGCTTTGGCCTCGGCGGGGAAATACTCCTTCACATACATCTGGCCAAGAGCCTCACCCATCGTGCCGTTCAACGTGCCAACGACACGTTTCCAGCGCGGACGATCCACCTGCTTGCCAGAGAGCACTTTGCCGTAAAAGTCGAAGTTGGCATTCACGAACTCGTCACTCAAGTAAGAAGCCGCAGAGTTGATGACCTGCCAGGCCAAATAAGCCTTGATTACCTCCCAATCGGAGATGGTCAGGATACGGCTCAGAGAGGCGAAATAAGTAGGCATACCGACGTTAATGGTGTCGGGATACACTTTCAGCGCCCTGAGGTAGGCGTTGAGGTCGATGGCGGGGATAGACTTCTGGAAATCTGCAACCGTGCATTTGTGGATGCTCTGGTAGGGGTCGCGAAGGGTCACCTTGTCGATGAAGGCATCGGCCATGCAGGTTTCGAGGGCCAGCACGCGCTGTGCCATCTCCTGTTCATCGCCTTCAAAGCCAGCAATCTTGCTGTATCCCGACATGCGGAACATGTCTGTCATCAGCTTGACATAGCCGTCACGAATGTGCTGCTGCTCGGCTTCGAGATAGTAGTCGCGGTCACCGAGACCGATGCCGCTCTGCCAGAAGTGGGCTATGGTCATGCTGCTGTTGTCGGGATCGGCGGATCCATAGATACCGAAAAAACAGGAATGGCCTTCGAGAAGCATCTCGGCCAACTGAGTGGAGAGTCTATTACGTTGCAAACTGGCAATATCCTGCAATTCCGACTGAATGGGCTGGTTGCCCTGTGTCTCCAATTGGTCGGTGTTCATGCCGATATTGTAGAGGTCAGCAATCTTCTGCTCAATGGTGCCCTGCGCATGTTTTTGCGCCGCCAGTTTGGCCACCAAATCCTGCAACTGTTTCTGGTTATTCTCGCCAAGAGCGTCAAAACTGCCGTAGCGGGCGTATTCGTCGCCGAGCGGATTCAGTTTCATCCATCCGCCGCAGGCGTATTGGTAAAAGTCAAAATTGGGGGCCGACGTGTTGTCAAGGTTGGACAGCGTCACACCGGATTTCTGTTTCTTGGGTTTCTTTTTGGTCGTCATAGTCGTGGAACTCGTGAGAATAAAAAGACAAAGCAACGATGACAAAGTCACAAGAGCATACTTTTTCATATATATCAAACTTATTATCAGTTGGTTAAAAACAAATCCCCTCCGACATCGGAGGGGCGGCAAAGGTACACAAATTTTTGAATGAAAAAGATTTCGAGCTAATTTCATTTCAAATAAAAAAAGATGCATCCTTCAACACCTCAATCCACATCATATCCGATGCGCTCAACAGTTTCAAGCTGGTCGATGCCCCGGAGTTTCTCAATGAGGTCGGTCAGGGCGCGCACGCTCTGTATGTAGAGCATCATAGTACCGGAGAAGATGTTCTGCTTGGCTTCAATGTGTATGGAGCGCATATTGAGGTCCATCTGCGAGGAGACAATCTCAATGATTTCCTTGAGCATGCCCTTGCGGTCGAAACCGGAGAATCGAATGCCCGACAAGAAGGCGATGTCCTGACCCTTGCGCCATTTGGTCTTGATGATACGTTTGCCGAACTTGGACATCTGTTCGATGGCGTTTGGACAGGAAGTCTGGTGAATGACAATCTTGTCGTCTGTCACCTGGAAGCCCACCACTTGGTCGCCCGGCAATGGGTTGCAACAATCGGCGAGCACATACTTGATACGCTCGTAGTCGTTGTCGAGCAAGAACGCGGTCGGCGTGGTGGTGAACTGCTCGTCGATGAGCTCGTCAAGGGACTTGTTGGCGATCTCCTCCTCAATCTTCTTCTGGAACTCGGCCAGCTCCTTGGGCTGTTTCATGGCCAAGATTTTGCGGATCTTGTTCTTGGAAATCTTATGGGTCACAATATTGTTCCAAAACTCGTCCATTGATTTGGAAAGGGTGGCCGTATAGATCTTGTCGATGTTTTCCTGGCCGTATTCGACATTGAATTCCTCGAAATAGCTCTTAAGCAATTCTTCGCCCGCGGCGTTAATGCCGGTCTGCTCGTTGCGGATGAAGTCGCGGATGCAGCGGCGGGCGCGTGCCGTGCGGACCACATCCAGCCACTCGGCCTTGGGAATCTGCTTCTTCGAGGTGATAATCTCCACTTGGTCGCCATTGGAGAGCACTCTGTCGAAGGGCACGATATTGTAGTTGACCTTGGCACCGATGCAATGGTTGCCCAGGTTGGTGTGCAGTTGGTAGGCCATGTCGAGCACAGTGGAGCCGGCAGGCAACGTGCGCATGTCGCCTTTGGGCGTGAAAACGTAAATCTCCTTGAGTCCAAGGTTGAGCTTCACCTCCTTCAAGAACTCAAGCGCGTCGGAATCCTGGCTTTTGAGAATCTCGCGGGTTTTCATCAGCCAATCCTCCAAGCGATTATCCATCTCGCGATCGGCTTCTGCGGTAATGTCTTCCTTGTATTTGTAATGGGCGGCGAGACCCTTCTCGGCAATCTCGTCCATCCGCTTGGAACGGATCTGCACCTCGACCCACTTGCCGGCCTTGCTCATGGCCGTCAGGTGCAGCGACTGGTAGCCGTTGGGCTTGGGATGCGTCAGGAAGTTGCGGTCGCGCGACGGATTGGTCGGATAGAGCAGGCACACAATCTTGTAAATGCGCCAACATATCTCAAACTCCTGCTCCACGGGGCTGTCGAAGACGAAGCGTATGGCAAAGATGTCGTAAATATCCTCAAAATTGACCTTCTTGTTGAGGATTTTCTGATAGATGGAATAGACAGACTTTGTGCGGGAAGACATCGTGGCTTCTATGCCGTTGGCTTTCAGCGACTCCTGGATGGGCGCGGCAAACTCGGCAATGAGCTGGCGACGCTCCTCGTCGGTCTCCTGCAATTTATTGGCGATGGAGAAATAGTCGATCGGGTCGGTATATTTCATCGCATAGTCTTCCAGCTCGCTCTTGATGGTGTAAAGGCCAAGGCGGTGTGCGAAAGGCACATAGAAGTAGGAGGTCTCGGAGGCAATCTTAAGCTGCTTCTCCGGCGGCATCGAATCCAAAGTCCGCATGTTGTGCAGACGGTCAGCCAACTTGATGAGGATGACTCTGATGTCCTTGGACATGGAGAGGAAAATCTTCTTGAAATTCTCGGCCTGGATGGATTGGCTCTTGTTGTCGAAGACAAGGTCGTCGATCTTGGTGAGGCCATCGATGATGTTGGCCACGACATCCCCGAACAGATCACGAATGTCCTCAAGGGCATAGTCGGTATCCTCGACCACGTCGTGCAGGAGGGCACAAATCACGGAGGTGGAGCCGAGGCCTATCTCCTTGCAACAGATCAGGGCAACGGCAATTGGATGATAGATGTAGGGTTCGCCGCTTCTACGTCGCGTGCCGTTATGGGCATTGGTGGCTAAAACAAAAGCCTTCCGGATGTTTTTCCGCTCCTCGACATCCGTCTTGGGCCAAAGGACCGTCAACAGTTCGCGGTATTTCCGGACAACGGTCTTATTTTCCAGAACTTCATTGGGTACGTAGTCAGGCATAATAGGTCAAAGGTTTTCAGTATGATTGTATATGATTATTGCACAATAAGTTTATGATTGTAAACGCGGCTATTATCCACAATTTTAAGGATGTAGCATCCGGCGGGGATGTTTGTCAGCGAGATGGAGTTCACACCGGGAGCCAGCATTTCGGAGCGGACAAGGCGGCCCGAAAGGTCAAACAGCTGGCAAGGCACTTGGGCCGACTCCGTCGTGGCGGTGATGAAGCACCAGTCGGATGCCGGATTGGGGAAAAGGGTGTAATGGGTCTGCAGGTTGTCGGTATTGTCCTCCAGTCCCACCATCGTCAACGCCAAGCGCACAGCATGGTAAGCGTCCACCTTGCCATAGCCGAAGCGGTTGATGCCAGACGTTTCGGTGAAGCTGTCGTTGTACGCCGTGCTGGTGAGCACCTCTTTCACCTGTGCGGGCGTGAGATACGGATTGGCTTGCAGCACCAAGGCGGACACGCCGGAGACAAACGGTGCGGACATCGAAGTGCCCGACAGAGAACCGAAACCGTATGTGCGTCCGTTGAACTCAACCGTCTTGGTATAAGTGCCCGTATAGTCGTTGTTGTACGAGGAGATGGCTGACACGACATTACGTCCCGGCGCGGAGACTTCGGGTTTACGCACATCGTGGAACCCCGGACCGGAGGAGGAGAAATCGGCAATCTGTCCGCCAACCACATGGCCTCCGTTATTAGTATAGCGCTTGGAGTGCGCGGCCACCGTGACGGCACAGTCGATATTGCCGGGCGTGCTGATGCCATATTCGATGTCACCAGCCAGCCAGTCGGGATGGGCGGGCGGCGTACGGAAGTCGGCACCCCAGTTGCCGTATGCACGCGTCACCTCGGCCACATTCCAGGCGTGGAACGAGCCCGCCGGGGCTGTCACCGCCAAGCCAAACTTGTAAGTGTTGTTCTGCTTGACACGCAGACGCACCACGGGCGCATTGTTGAATGCATTGGAGGACTGTATGTCGTATGTGTAAACCAAGGTGTCGCCGTTGACCACCAGAAAAGTATCCACAAAGCCATCATTTCCGGCCGTCGGGATAAAGCCGGTGGCCTCAATCGTCTCAAAGTTGGCGTCCATCACCATCATGGAGAACTCAAACGGACTGTTGGCGGAATTCATCATCGTGATGGAAGAGCCCCAGCCGGTACCGCTGTTGTACGGGAAAACAAACTGCGTGCGGACCGTGTCATCCGCACCTGTGAAGTCGTGATGGATATGGAAGTTGACATCACCGTTGTTGCCGGCACTGACCACAAAGAGCACTCCGAGATCGGTCAGTCGCTGCATCTCGTTGGCCAACAACCCTGTGCCATCCATGTTGTCCATATAGTACAGGCCCCAGCTGTTGCTGATGACCAGGCGCCTGCCCTCGGCCTGCGCCACCTCATACATCCAGTTCCAGGCATCCATCACGCGCTGGATAGAATCCAAATAGAGGGATGCGAAAAGGAGATTGGCCTTGTAGGCAACGCCCCGGTACTTGGTGCCCGCACCGGCACCCGCGGCGATGGAGGCACAATGCGTGCCATGATAGTGATAACCGTAACAGTTGGACGTATCGCACTGGGCCGCCAACAAATCTCCAGAGCCGACATACTCTGTTCCATAGTTGTACCCGGCAGGTGCCGGACCAGATGTCTTGAATTGGTCCCAAGCGCGCAACACACGGTATTGTGTCATGTTTGTATCATAAAAAACAGGATGCGAGTAGTCGAAACCCCAATCCACAAAGCCGATGATGACACCCTCGCCATTGAAGGCTTGCGGCAAATCTATCGCATTCCAGACACTGTCCACACGCCCGTCAATCACAGCCTTGTCCAGCCAGCCCTGTCCCTTGCCGACCAATATTAAAACCAATAAACTGATAGTCAATAAAATTCTTTTCATACCATGTAATATTTGCAGTTACTTGAAATGTGTATTATTCTTTAAGATGAAATCCTAAAATGTTCAAGAATTCGGGCAAAGAAGCATTTTGCTCTATCATATTGCGCATTTTGTCCTCAGAATTGATAATCACCTTCTTTATCTCCTTGTTTTCATTCGCCGTGATCACGATGTCATCCACATTTAGGGTATAATGATTGCGCCAGAACTCCAGAATCGCACGCTTGTTCGTCTCAAACTGTTCCTTCTGAATGTTGTTCTTCACCTCTATATAGATAATATCGTCCTCATATTTCGGCACTTCGTCTTTCAAGCTGAAATAGATGAGGTGATTCTTGGCAAACATTGTCTCGAAGAGTTCGTTCCAGCAAGTGGCAAAATTCGGGCCTTTGTCTTCGACATGCTCTTCTGCAACAGGTGCAGGAGTCTCCACAACCTCCTCATCGTCATCCTCGTCGTCATCGTCATCGTGATCCACATCGTCACTTACAGGGTCTTCGTATTCAATATCATCGAATTCGCCCGGATAGGCAGGGGCCTTATCTATGGCGGCGGGCGACGCTTGCGTCGCATTCACAGATGCCTGCGTCGGCATTTCAGCAGCGACTGAAGGCATCGGAGCCTCTTCTTCAGTCTGCGGTGCCGGATTATCACCCACTGCCGGGCCCATGGGAACCTCATGCACAGATTGGGATGCGGAATCATCTTCCGCACCGGAGGACGGAAGTGTCCCGTCCGCAGACTGGTTCGTGGGTGTCTCGGCCTTCTGCACACTCATCACCTCCTTGATGGAAGGCATGGCCTTGATGGGATTCATGCCAGGGTTGACGAACGTCCTGTTGGAGATTCTCGGCGTTTCGGAAATGGCTTCTCTCTGAGAGGAGTTTTCCGTGACGGGCGCCGTCCCGTCCTCTGGGGGGTTACCGCTCCTGCGATTGCCTCGCTTTTTTAAACAGATAGTTGGCGTTTATCTGCATGAGGCACAGTTCCACGGATAGTCGCTTGTTGTTGGAGGCCTTGTAGTTGAAGTCGCACTGGTTGGCGAGTTCCAAGGCCCTGACCATCAGTGAGCGGTCGCAGCGCAAGGCCTGCTGCTGGAGTTGCTGCTTGATGGTATCGGAACAGTCGAGCAGCTGCACAGTCCCCGGGTCCTTGGCCATGAGCAAATCTCGGAAATGCGAGGCCATGCCGGCAATAAAGTGTTGTGCATCGAACCCCTTGGCGAGAATCTCGTCAAAGAGCAGCAAGGCGGGTGCCACATCGTCGCTGAACAGATTGTCGGTGATCTTGAAATAGTTCTCGATATCGAGCACGTTAAGACTCTCGATGGTCTGCTTGTAGGTAACATTCTTGCCTGTGAAGTTGACGAGCTGGTCGAAGATGGAGAGTGCGTCGCGAAGGGCGCCGTCAGCCTTTGAAGCCACCACCCGCAGGGCCTCTTCCTCTGCGGTGACGCCTTCCTGTCCCGCCACATATTGAAGATGACGGACGATGTCGCTTTCACCGATACGCTTGAAATCATACACTTGGCAACGCGACAGGATGGTGGCCAGAATCTTGTGCTTTTCAGTGGTGGCCAAAATGAACTTGGCGTATGCGGGCGGCTCCTCCAACGTCTTGAGGAAAGCATTGAAAGCCGACCCCGAGAGCATGTGGACCTCATCGATGATATAGACCTTGTACTTGGCCCCTTGCGGCGGGATCTGCACCTGTTCGACAAGCGCACGCATCGCGTCCACGGAGCTGTTGGAGGCGGCATCCAGCTCAAAGACATTGAATGAGGCGGAATCGTTGAAGGCCCGGCAGGAATCGCACTCGTTGCAGGGCTCGCAATCTTCCGTGAGATGCTGACAATTCAGCGCCTTGGCAAAGATACGGGCGCAAGTGGTCTTGCCCACGCCGCGCGGTCCGCAAAACAGGAAGGCCTGCGCCACCTGCTGCGTCTTGATGGCATTCTTCAACGTGGAGGTTATATGTTCCTGTCCCACAACGGAATTAAACGTGGTGGGCCTGTATTTTCGGGCTGAAACAATGAAATTATCCATATTCATTTTTCTATTTTTACAACCTGCAAAAATAGTCAAAAAAATTGGAATACCCGAAAGTTTCGGAAAGAAAAAAAGGCTATCGAATCTCCTCCAACGAACGGATCAAAAGCCTCACGATACCCTCGTATGGCTCCAGCCCGCACTTGTCGCACACGTCGTCCGGATTATGATACCCGCCAGCGCGCCCACCCAGCGTATAGACAAAAACGGCAGGCATTCCCTTGGCCGTGAAAGGATAATGGTCGCTGTTGGCAGCATTGCTGCGGGAACGGATCTCCTTGACAAGGTGCGCCTCATCGTTGTAGGCGACCATCGCCTGGTAGAAATCCTTGGTATTGTCGCCAGTGGCATTCACCATCATGATGCCGTCGTCACCGCCACACATCAAATCGATGTTAAGCACCATTTTCACTTTGGAGAAGTCGAAGAGAGAGTCTTTCACGAAGGCCGTCGAGCCCATCAGGCCGGCCTCCTCGCCGCTGAAGAGCAGGAAAAGGGCGGTGTAATAGGGCGGATTTTTGCAGAAATGGCGGGCTATGTCGAGCACTGACGACGCACCTGAGGCGTTGTCATGCGCACCCGGGAAGATGACACTCTCCCCCATTTGACCCAGATGGTCGTAGTGGCCGCAAATGAGCAACAGGGAGTCCGGTGCCCCCGTGCCACGCACCATGCCGCACACGTTCTGCGTGGGATGGTATGCTAACACGTTGCTGTATGAGAGCGACAGCCTCGAATACTTTTTTATTTTCCGGGGATGGATGTACGCCATCACATAGTCGCACGGGGTTTGCGCCGCCGCAAAGGACCATACAGGGATATCCTTCACCGCCACCAAGAAGCCCCGGAAAGGCAACTGCCCATTATACCACGACAACCGCTGGAAGACGCTATTGAGGTTCTTAATTATTTCAGGATCAGAGCATTTGGTCATGTCCACAAAAACCAGACTATTGTAGAGCACCTTGCTGTTGCGCCGGCAGAAGTCCAACAATTTGTCCGGATTGAGAATGTCGGCAGGATTGATGGGCAACAGCTGGAACGTCTCATCTGCCGGATGGGAGAAGGGCGCCAGGGCAAAATCCGTCCATGGCTGCATGGGCTTGCCGTCGATAGCGGCTTTCACAGGGCCCTCCATGGCATAGACATTGAATCCATAGTGGTGGAAATAGTCTTCGACAAAGGGTTCCACACCAATGTTCCGGAGCTGCGCGCGCAGGTACTCCGCCGCGATGCTGTCACCGTTGTAGGCGTAGCCCCGCCCATGGAAAGCAGGCGATGTGAGGTCGCAAATGTATTTCCGCACCTGGTTGCTGTCCTGGCCATAGACAAGTCCAACCATCAGAAACAGGGCGAGAAGCAGTACTCTATTTTTCATAAGTCGTAAAAACATGGGTAATCAGAAAACTTTTTCAATACAGTTCCAAAGCCGGTCAGCGGTTTGCTGCCAGCTGAACAGCTCACGGCGGAGGCGTCCCTTGGCCACGAGTCTGTCGCGCAAGGCATCGTCCTTCCACAGGGCAAACATGGCGTCGGAAATCTGCGCCACGCTGTTGGGATCCACAAGCAACGCGGCGTCGCCAGCCACCTCGGGCATGGAGGTCACATCAGAAGTGATGACAGCTGTCTCCGCATGGAAGGCCTCCACGATGGGAATACCGAAGCCCTCGAAGAGGGAGGCATAGACCAGCGCACGGGCCGCCGCATACAGCCGGTGGAGCGTCTCCATGGGCTGGCGTCCCATCATCACAACCTCCTCCTTGAAACGCATGGCCTCGTAGGTATCCTGAATCTCGCCTTCCCACCATTTCTTGTCGCCCACCACCATCAACTTGGCATTAGAGCATTCACGCGACTTGAACTCATCAAAGGCCCTGAAGATGTTGGCGAGATTCTTGCGCTTGTGGATCAAACCCACAAACAGGAAATAGGGGCAGCCGCCCGCATATTGGTCGCGCACCCTCTGCTGTTCCTCTTCGGAAAGAGGGTGGAACATCTCATTGCAGCCATTGTACACCACATCAATTTTCTCCAAGGGCACGCCATATGTGTCGTGAATGTCGTTGCGCGTGAATTCCGACACAGTCGCGAGGCGGTCAGCGGCCTGCGCAAAGCGGGGGAAAAAGCGGTCATAGTAACGCAGCACCACAGGCTTGATGAAGTCGCGGTGATGGGCGAAGTTAAGGTCATGAATCACGTTGACACTCTTGACGGACTCCTTCAGGTGAAGCGGCATCCACCCGTCCGTGGACAGGAAAAGGTCGGGCGAGATGCCCCGCAACTTGGCGGGTATGCCCTTCTCAAAGAAAAGATACCAGAGATACGGGTGCCGGGCGGGCGGATACGCCACAATCGGAGTGACGTTGGAGCCATAGACAAACTGCTCGTCATACGGACGATCAAAGAGAAAAAAGAACTGGTGTTCCTTGTGTTGGGTGACAATGCGGCGCAGGCTCTCGTGAGTGAACCATCCGATTCCCTCAAGCTTGTCTTTCAGTAAAAGGCGGGTGTTGACAGCGACCTTCACCGCAATGGCTTTTATTGTTTGTCGTTGCTGGAGCGAATGTCCTTGACGTTAAGCTGGATATTCACCATGTCATTCCAGACATTCTCCTCCACATGATAGAGCATGTCAAACGGTTTGCCGTCCTGGATGAGGGGCAGCTTGTCCTTCATGTTGAAGGCAATGACGTCCAAGTGTTTCACATCGCGGTCGGGATAGAGGACGCGGCACTTGAGGTGCTTGTCACCGACAATGCGTCCGCCGCCCTCATCGACAACGCCATTGGACTGGAACACGGGTTCCATGTTGCCGGGACCGAACGGGGCGAACTGCTTGAGATGGGCCATGAAGTCACGGGTGATCTCGGAGAGATCCAGCGGCATATCGACGCTGATTTCAGGCACCGTGGCGGTCTCCTCGAGATTGTCGCTCACATACGATTCAAATTTCTCGATGAACTCCTCGAGATTCTCCTCCTTCATGGAGAGTCCGGCGGCGAATTTGTGGCCGCCGAAGTGCTCAAGCAGGTCGGAGCAATAGTCGATGCCATCGTATATGTTAAACTCCTTGACAGAGCGTGCGGAGCCGGTGATAAGGCCGTCCGACGACTTGGTAAGCACGATGGTGGGCTTGTAGAACACCTCCACCAGACGGGAGGCCACGATACCGATGATGCCCTTGAACCAGTTGGGGTTATAGACCACGATGCTCTTGCGCCCGATGTACTCATGGGAACTCCTGATCATGTGGATGGCCTCCTCGGTCGCGTTGCGGTCCTGTTCCTTGCGCTGGTCGTTCTGGGTGTTGATGCGCTTGCCGATTTCAGCAGACTTGTCTTCGTCCTCGACAATGAAGAGGCGCACGGACTCGCGCCCACTCTTCATTCTGCCGGCAGCATTGATACGCGGACCGACATAGAATACGAGGTCGGAAATGGAAATCACACGGGAGAAGATGGTCTCCTCCTTGAAGGGATAGTGGATCTTGATGCCGGCCTGGTCAAGGATGGACTTGATGCCCATACGGGGAAACTTATTGATGATCTCGAGGCCGAAGTGGGCGAGGATGCGGTTTTCGCCCGTGATGGCAACAATGTCGGATGCGATGCTGATGGCCACGAGGTCCATGCGGGAGAGCCAAAGCTGGTCGGGCAGCTTGTATTGCTGGCAATAGCCTTGGATGAGCTTGAAGCCCACACCGCAGCCGGAGAGTTCCTTGTAGGGGTACGGGCAATCCTTGCGCTTGGGGTCGAGGATGGCGACCGCCGCGGGCAGCTCGTCGCCCTCAAGGTGATGATCGCAGATAATGACATCGATGCCCAACTTGTTGGCCATCTCCACCTTGTCATTGGCCTTGATGCCGCAGTCAAGGGAGATGAGCAGGTTGACGTTGTTTTCGCGGCAATACTCGACGCCCTGGTCGGAAATTCCGTAGCCTTCAGTATAGCGGTCGGGAATATAGTATTCGACAAGGCCCTTGGACTCGGTGCCTACAATTTCGCACAGAAAAGAGTACAGCAATGCGACGGCGGAGGTGCCATCGACGTCGTAGTCACCGTAAACGAGGATTTTCTCATTGTTGATGATGGCACGGGACAAACGTTTGACAGCCTTGTCCATGTCCTTCATCAAGAACGGGTTGTGAAGTTTGGTGATATCGGGATTGAAGAAATCGGCGGCGGATTCGGGAGTCGTGATACCCCTCTGTATCAAAAGAGCCGCGAGCGGCTTTTCAATAGCAAGCTGCGCCGACAGCTTCTCTATGGCCGCATCATTGGGCAGTTGTTGACAAATCCACCGTTTATTCATAGTCGCCTTTTTTTAGAACCTGCAAAAATAAACAATTAAATCCATATTTGCAAGCACATTTTTTATTTTTTAAATTTTCATCTTTTTCTCGATATCATCCACGTATAATTTCATTTTTTTGTCAGTATCATACAAATTGTTGATGGTCCGGCAGGCATGCAGCACCGTTGCATGGTCTTTATTACCGCAGTAAGCGCCGATGAGCGAAAGGGGCAGCTTGGTGTGTTTCTTCGCGAAATACATGCTCAGTTGGCGCGCCTGGACAATATCGCGCTTCCGCGTCTTGGCGTTGATGGCGTCGATGGAGATCTTGAAATACTCGCAGACAATCTTCTGGATGTATTCGATGGAGATCTCCTTGGCGTTGGTTTTCACATACTTGTCGACCATCTCCTTGGCCAGCTCGACAGTGATGGCGCGATGGTTGAGGGAGGCCTGGGCGAGGATGGCGATCATGGCGCCCTCCAACTCACGGGTGTTGGACGTGATGCGAAGCGCCAGATACTCCACCACCTCCTTGGGGAAGGTGATGCCGTTGTTTTCCAATTTCTTGTTGATGATGGCGATACGCGTCTCCAAGTCGGGCACCTGCAAGTCGGCGGTCAGGCCCCACTTGAAGCGGTTGAGCAGCCGCGCCTCGAACCCTGAGATCTCCACCGGCGACTTGTCGGCCGTGATGATGATCTGCTTGTTGTGCTGATGCAACGAGTTGAAGATGTGGAAGAACACCTCCTGCGTCTTGCCCTTGCCGCCGGCAATGAACTGGATGTCGTCAATGATGAGCATATCGACAGACTGGTAGAACCAGATGAAGTCGTTAATATTCTTGTTCTTGATGGACTCGATGTACTGCTGGTAGAATGTGTCGCAGCTCACATAGACCACCGTCTTGTCGGGGAAGTTGATCTTTGTCTGGATACCGATGGCGTTCACGAGGTGCGTCTTGCCGAGCCCCACATCGGAGTAAATGAACAGGGGGTTGAAGGATGTCTGCCCCGGCGCCTTGGAGATGGCCCAGCCCGCAGAGCGGGCCAGACGGTTGCAGTCGCCCTCCACATAGTTCTCGAACGTGAGCGTGTCCACCAAGTTGGAGGGGATTTTGTGCTTCTGGATGCCAGGGAGCACAAAGGGATCCGGTATGTCACGGTTCGAGGTCTGGTACACGTCGATGGGCGCAAGCGTCGGAGGGTTGCTGACCGCAGGACGGTTGTGCGACGGAAGTGTGATGGACTGCGAGAGCCTCGGGTCCGGCTGCTGCTCCATAATCACCTTGTATTTCAACTTTCCCATCGGACCTATCTCTTTCTTAATCACACTTTTAAGCACATTCACATAATGCTCTTCGAGAAACTCGTAGAACAGATGGCTGGGCAGCTGCAGCACCAACGTGTCATCCTCCAATGAGACGGGCACGATGGGGGCGAACCATGTCTCAAACGCATCCTCTTCAACAATGTCTTGTATCATCGACAGGCAATTGTTCCAAACCTGTGTGAAGTCTTTGGTAATTTTATTCATCATACGCTGCAATTAAAAACAATCATCTCTCATTCTCAACAAATTAACAAACTAAAAGTGTCAATTTTTGAGATGGCAAAAATAGAAAAAAAAAGTTCACAAAAATATTTTTTTCAACTTGATTTTTTAGAAAAAAAGTGTATAAATCACAGCGCGCAAGAGTCCCAATTTCAATATTAATATACTTTATGTCAATATATTACGAAACTCATCATACTTTCCAACATCCACCCAATCGTCATCCTGGTGTTGATAACCAAAAATATTACAATTGTTTATAAGTTGGAGATAAACCGGGGTCAAGGATGACTTTTCAACCGTCATAAGTTTCTTTGTGAACGAACGGTTCATCACATGGATGCCGCTGAAGGCCAAAGCGACCGGATCTTCTGGCGAGATGGGCATGACGGATTCGCCGGTCTTGACATTTTTCCAACCGCAAAGACGCATGCTGTCGCGCTCGAAGACAAAATAGCGGGCGGTCTGCCTGTCGCGCACGGCGAGGGTCACCTCCGCACCCGATCCGACGTGTCGCGCCACCATCTTCCGCAGGTCTATGGACGACAAGATGTCCACATTATATAATAATAGTATGTCGCTGTCGCCGAAGAGCGGATCGGCGAACTTGAGCCCGCCGGCGGTGTCGCGCAGATAAGCGCGTTCGTCAGAGATACGGATCCGCCCGTCGAAGGGGAACGTGCGGACGAAGTCTATGATCTGATCGGGGAAATGGTGTACATTGACGACCACGTTGCAGATGCCTGCGGCGGCTATCTTCTCCAGAGCATGCTGCAACAGGGGTTTCCCTTCGTAACAGACCATCGCCTTCGGACGGTTGGCCGTCAGCGGATAAAGCCGCGTCCCCAATCCGGCGGCAAAAATCACAGCAGTAGTATTGTTCAAATCCAACATATAAAAGTCAAAAATTCAAATTTCAAAAAAACAGGCCTCACACTCCTACTGTCTCGCCTCGTTCTTCAGCATCGGCACAAAAAGGAAATTTCCGAAGACCTCCTCTTGAAGGTTGTTTTCGTCAATCTTGGTGAACCGTTTCATGGTGTGCGACTCGTCGCCGACGGGGATGACCATGATGCCGCCCACCTTGAGCTGCCTCACCAAGGCGTCGGGCACATTCGGGGCCCCGCAGGTAACGATCACGCGATCAAATGGTGCAAAACGAGGCAGCCCCTTGTAACCGTCGCCGAAGCAGGTGACGATGCGGTCATCCAGCTCGGCCAGCAGCTTCGACGTGCGTTTATAGAGGATCTCCTGCCGCTCAATGGAGTAAACATGCGCGCCCATCGCGCTGAGGATGGCCGCCTGGAAGCCGGAGCCCGTGCCAATCTCGAGCACCGACAGGCCCTTTTTGATCTTCAGCAGCTGCGACTGGAACGCCACCGTGGAGGGATGCGATATCGTCTGTCCATTCAGGAGCTTGATGGCTATGTCGTCGTATGCCTTGTCCCACAGGAAAGACTCCAAGAATCTGTGGCGTTCCACCTTGTCGAACGCCTGCAGCACATTTTCATCGGTGATGCCCTTCTGGCGGAGCTCTTCAATGAGGCGTTTCTTGGCACCGAGCAATAAGTAGTTATCAGTCATACGTGTTTCGTTCAGTGTTTCTCTTGTTCGTTTTTTATTTGGTTTATAGCCTTATACCAGTAAAAAAATGCTTCTGGACTGGTTTTCTTCAGTTTATTGAGGGTATTAAATTCCAAATCGATAATTGTCCACTCTTTTATTTGCAAAGGATTGGAGTATTTTTCGATTTTGGTAGCATTTGTGGCAATTAGCGTGGACAGATACGCTGCTTTTGACGCTGAAACAATTGCGTTCTCAATATGGTATGATTCCGCAAGGATAAATCCTTTCACACGTTTTATACCGTTTTGTAGTTCTTCAAAGTTGCCACTCCCGATAGCACCGCGTGTGCTAATACATAGCGAGGTCTGGAAAATATCCTCCAACACATCGGGAACTGTCATTGCCCCACCGCGGTATTCAATTTCTTTCTGCGCAATTCGTTCAAAAGTTCTTTTTATCACGGCCATATCGTTGCCAAGGTCGAACAAGCAGCCCACATCATATAGCTGTTTGATGATTTCCATACTCATGCTTTTGTCATTCTTGAAGTACGGGATTCCCGTCGTGTTTGGCGCAAAAGCTGTTAGTTTGTCGCCAAGCAAATCCTCGGCACAAGGAACATCTACGGATGTAAACGGCTCTATTACAGGGATGAATTTAGAAATAATTTCTTTCTTTGAAACCATGCAATAAGGTATCTGTTCAAATAAAACATCCAACAGAATGTATTCTTCGTCCTGTGAGGTTTTATGGATAGGTGTGTAAAAGAACTTGTAATGACGTTTGGGAACAATGGTTGCTGCTGTCCTTTCCTGTGGTTCCACATGCAAGAAACCCTGTTTGTTGGCCAAGACCGCCAAATCTTTTTCTAACTCGGCAATGGGTTTCGGCATAATAATGTCAATGTCAACAGATAAGCGTCGTTTGGAATTGGTCATTAACATCAACGAAGTTCCGCCTTTGAAAACAAAAGGGATGTCGGACAAAACCAAACCTTCAAGCAAAAGAAACGCGCGGATTGCCTTTTCCACAAGAATCTTGTCGGCATTCCTGTTCGCTTTCGCGACCTTCTCAATCCAATCAATATTTAAGCGTTCTTTGTCAATCATACCGATTCAAATTTTTGGCAATAGTTATTGAATATTGCCGTTAATTTGCGAAATTATATTTTGTATTTCCTCCTTCTTGCCTCTTCTACTTGCGTATCTCAAAAGCTTTCCTTGGTTTATGGAGTACTGCGAAAACGCATTAGAGTATATCAAATGTAGTTCATTCCCTTGGTAAGCCTGAAAAATATTCGTGTCACAATAAACATCCACCAATATTTTTTCAATGGAAGAAGTGACAACGTCATTGACAGAAACGGTCGGAGCCTCTGTAATAAGGTTTTTTATTATAAATGGTTTGGCACTTTCTGATTGTATGTAATTATCCACGATGCTTTCAGTAGGATTGAGATATACCGCTTTCTTTTTTTCTTGCAGGAAATGAAAAATTGTTTCAACCGCATCTTTTTCCGTTTCTATGATGTAAAAACATTTATCTGATAAATGTTGGGAGAGTGAATTCAGGACAGATGAATCCCATACAGAAAAAGACACAAAAGGAAATTGTTTGCTGATCTGTTTGGCGACGGCTGAAAGGTTCTTGTCCAAAATAGGAGTAAAGGACTTTTTTTTCCCTATTCTGAAATGTCCTCTCGAAGTCCGAACAAGGATAGAATCCTGAATCATTTTATACACCCGCCAGTTGATGGTCATCTGCTTTATTTCAGGTTCTTCTTTCCTAAAAAAAGCAGCAATATCAGCCGTGGTAAAGGATTCCAAAGCGCTGAAAGCAGTTGTAAAGTCAGTTCTTTTGTCAGTTTTAATCATCAAAATAATTTTCGGCAAAAATACAAATTTTTGGCAATAACAACAAGTATTGCCAAAAATTTGTTTTCTTATCCATTCAGAAATCTGCCTGAAAAACAGGGGAACTTCCGCTATTTCTTGTAGAACACAAACTTTCCGTCTTCCACGGAATCCACCATGATGGTGCAGTCGTGGTCAATCTCCTCGGCGAGGATGATCTTGGAGAGTTCGTTGAGGATCATCTTCTGTATCACACGCTTGAGCGGACGGGCACCGTAGAGCGGGTCGTAACCCAAATCCAGCAACAAGTCCATGGCATAGCGGCTGAACTCCAACTTGATGTTGCGCTGTCCGAGCAATTCCTCAAGTTGCCCGAGTTGCAACTTGATAATCTCTTTGATCTCGCGTTTGGAGAGAGGCTGGAACATCACAATCTCGTCGATACGGTTGAGAAACTCCGGCTTCAGTGTTTTCTTCAACAGGTCGGTCACCTCCGTCTTGGTGCGCTCAAACACCTCAAGGTCGGAATAGTTGGCACGGTCGGAGTAATTTTCCTGAATAATGTTGGAGCCGAGATTGGAGGTCATGATGATGATGGTGTTCTTGAAATCGGCCACCCTGCCCTTGTTGTCGGTCAATCGGCCATCGTCAAGCACTTGCAACAGAATGTTGAACACATCGGGGTGGGCTTTCTCAATCTCGTCGAAGAGGATGACGGAGTAGGGTTTGCGGCGTACCTTCTCGGTGAGCTGTCCGCCCTCGTCGTAACCCACATAGCCGGGAGGCGAGCCGATGAGCCGCGAGACGGAGTAGGATTCCTGGAACTCGCTCATGTCGAAGCGGATCATGGCATCTTCCGTGTTGAACAGGTACTCGGCGAGCGCCTTGGCCAGCTCGGTTTTGCCGACGCCGGTGGTGCCCATGAAGATAAAGGATCCGATGGGGCGCTTGGCGTCCTGCAGTCCAGCACGGCTGCGGCGGATGGCATCGGAGACAGCCCCGATGGCCTCATCCTGGCCCACCACGCGCTTGTGGAGTTCCTCCTCAAGGTGGAGCAGCTTGGATTTCTCGCTCTGCATCATCTTGGCCACGGGGATGCCGGTCCAGCGGGCCACCACCTCGGCGATGTCGTCGGCCCCGACCTTCTCGTCAATCATGGCCTCCTCGCCCTGGAGCGCCTCCAAGTCCTTCTGGAGTTTTTCTATCTCATCCTCGTCATTCTTGATAAGGCCATAGCGCAGTTCAGCCACACGGCCGTAGTTGCCCTGACGCTCCTGGTCGGCCGCTTCTATCTTGTACTTCTCTATCTCATCCTTGCAGTGCTGGATCTTGTCCATGATCTCCTTCTCGCTGCGCCATTTGGTGGAGATGACGTTGCGTTTCTCCTGCAGCTCGGCGATCTTCTGGGAGAGGGCCTCCACCTTGGCGGTGTTGTTTTCACGCTTGAGGGCCTCACGCTCAATTTCGAGCTGGCTGATCTTGTGCTCCACCTCGTCCAGTTCCTCGGGCACGGAATTGATTTCGAGTTTCAGCTTGGCGGCAGCCTCGTCGATGAGGTCGATGGCCTTGTCGGGCAGGAAACGGTCACCGATGTACCTTTGCGACAGCTCGACGGCGGCGATGATGGCCTCATCGAGGATCTTGACCTGATGGTGGTTCTCGTAACGCTCTTTCAGGCCACGGAGAATGGAGATGGCGGAGTACTTGTCGGGCTCCTCGATCTTGACAGGCTGGAAACGGCGCTCAAGGGCCTTGTCCTTCTCAAAATACTTCTGGTACTCGTCAAGGGTGGTGGCGCCGATGGAGCGCAGTTCGCCACGGGCGAGGGCGGGCTTGAGGATGTTGGCGGCGTCCATGGCCCCCTCGCCGGAGGCACCCGCCCCCACGAGGGTATGGATCTCATCGATGAAGAGGATGATTTCACCGTTGGAGCCGATCACCTCATTGATGACGCTCTTGAGACGCTCCTCGAACTCGCCTTTGTACTTGGCACCCGCGATGAGCGCACCCATGTCGAGAGAATAGAGTCTCTTGGTCTTGAGGTTCTCAGGAATGTCGCCGCTCACTAACCGCTGCGCCAGTCCCTCGGCGATGGCAGTCTTGCCAACACCGGCCTCACCGATGAGGATGGGGTTGTTCTTGGTACGGCGCGACAGGATCTGTAGCACGCGGCGGATCTCCTCATCCCGCCCGATGACCGGGTCGAGTTTGCCCTGACGGGCCATCTCGTTGAGGTTCTTGGCATACTTGTTAAGGGCATTGTAGGTCTCCTCGTTGGACGCGGAGGTCACCTTGCTGCCTTTGTGCAGCTCGGAGATGGCGCTCTTCAGGCCTTTTTCCGTCATGCCAGCATCCTTGAGGATCTGGGCCGCAGGGCCGCCGGCGCTGAAAATGCCATAGAGCAGATGCTCCAAAGAGACGAACTCGTCACCGGAGTCCTGACAGAAGAGAATGGCTTTCTGCAACGCGGTTTGCGTGTTTCCGGCCAGATAGGGGTCCCCGCCCGTCACCTTGGGCAGACGAGCAATCTCGCGGTCCACCACGGCGGCGATGGTCTTGGGGTTGCAGTCCTGCTTTTTGAGCAGGAAGGGAATCACATTGTCGTCCACTTCAAGCATGGACTTGAGGATATGGAGGGATTCCAACTGCTGGTTCTGGTTGCGCATGGCAAGCATCTGGGCATTGGAAATGACCTCCTGGGTCTTAATGGTCAGATTGTTCGGGTTCATGATGTTTTTATCCTTTCTTTTTTTCGTTATAAATTCAATTAGACGAGCTATTAGAGCAAGAATGTTGCCAAAGTCAGAACGACTGACAGAATGGCAGGGCGTTCCGCATTTGGCGTACATCATCCGACAGCCTTTGCCGCTTCGTCATGGCATGCCACTTTTTTTGTATTTTTGCAGTTTCTAAAACCCCGTTCGATGTTGTGCAGAAAAAGTCTGTCCCTGTTGCTACTGTGCCTCCTTCTTGTGGTTGGCGGCAAGGTGGGCTATTCGCAGTCGGACGACCGCCCCAAGGAACACACCATCGACTCCGCCATGGCCATCTCGCCGGACTACATGCCGGTTTCCGTAGCCAATCTCTCCGGCGCATTCTTCATGCCACTGACATACAAGCCCATTGACACGACATTCTTCTACACCTCCGAATACGATCCTTTGAGCCGCACTTCGTATATCCTGCAGACTTTGGGCATTTACTCCCAGGCGCACAAATCGATGGTGTTCGACTACACGCGCGATGTGGGATTTTCCATGATCACGCTACCCTACCCGCTCTATTTCAAGACACAAAACGATCTGCACTACTACGATGTCAAGGGTTCATTCACCGACATCGCCGCCTCTTTCGGCCTCACGACGGAGCAACGCATCCATGTGGTCCACGCCCAAAAGATAAAGCGCGTGGAGTTCAATGCGGAGCTGGAAGGCTACAACAACTCGGGCCGTTTTCTGCACCAGGCCTGTAATTTGTTCGATCTCAACGCCGTTGTGCATTACTCCACGCCCAAGGACATCTACGGATTCATCGCCTCCTACATCATCAACCACGCCAAATACCAGGAGAACGGCGGGCTATCCGACCACCATTCGTTCATTGACCGTCAGACCCTTTTCGACACCATTGTTGCCGTGAACCCGATGTCATTCGCAGTGTATCTCAACAACGCCATGAGCACCATCAACACCCACGACGCGCAGTGGCTGCATTATGTCAATTTCAGGACCAAGGGCGGACGCTATTTCGGCACACTCACGCACACCTTCCAATTCAAGCATGCGAAGAGCCTCTTTTTCGACTACAACCTCAACAACGACTTTTATCAGAACCAATATTACATAGACACGGACACCACGCGCGACACGCTGCAATACTACAACATTATCAACACGTTGCAGTGGTCGAACTTCGAGCCGTTGGAACGTCAAAGCGAGCAAAACTATTTCTTCCGCATCGCGGGTGGCATCCGCCATGAGTATGTCCATGCCGCCATGCCCTTCTACATCGGGAACAACTACACGCTCTTCGCCCGCACCAACATCCGGCTCTTCTCTGTCTGGGACCTGTTCGGTGACATCTACTACTCGTTCAACAACTACAACCGGGGAGACGCCCTTGCCAATTTGGCGGCCACTTTCGCCATCAGTCGGAAAACGCAGCACTTCATAGGTCTCTCTGCCAACTTCTACCGCGTTTCCCCCGACTATTTCTACAGCTACTATATCGGCAACAACAGTCTGTGGTACCTGACATGGCCCAAGGAGAACGCCATGAAGTTGGGCGCTTACTGGACCATATTCGGTTACAAGCTGGGTTTCAACTACTTCCTTCTCAACAAATACCATTACCTTGACGAGCATCGTTGGCCTGCGATGGCCGACCGCGACATCCATGTGTTGCAATTCAACCTGTTGGCGCCCGTGCGCATCAAGAACTTCTCCATGGACGTGAACATGTCGCTGCAGCACGCCACCGGTTCCGCCGTGGCCGTGCCCCTGTTTGCAGGCAAGCTGCGGGCCGCCTACCACTTCCGCATCTTCAGAAACCGGCTCCGCATCCAAATCGGCACCAACCTGATGTACAACACGCCCTATTACGCCGATGCGTACAATCCCATCCTGCACCAATTCTTCCACCAGGAGAATGGCAAGGTGGGCAACTACCTCTATTGGGACCTCGACCTCACCCTGCAGGTGAGCCGTCTCTCCTTCTTCGTGCGGGGTGCCAACCTGTTAGACGGCATCCTCAGCTACAACTATTTCACCACCCCCTACTATCCGATGCAGGTCCGCAACGTGGCCATCGGCATCTCCTGGAAGTTTTACGATTAGCCCTTCCATCCGTTTTCCCGTTTTTTTGAATCCAACAACAATTGCAAATACATAACACAAAATGACATACAGAATTGAGAAAGACACGCTCGGCGAGATGAGCGTGGAGAGCGACAAGCTTTGGGGCGCACAGACACAACGCGCCATGGAAAATTTCGTCATCGGCAAGAAGAGGATGCCCATCGAGATCATCTACGGCATCACCATCGCCAAGCGCGCTGCGGCCTGCGCCAACTGCGACCTTGGTGTCATGCCCCGGGAAAAGCGCGACCTCATCGTCAAGGCCTGCGACGAGATCCTTGCCGGCCAATGGGACGACCAGTTTCCCCTGCACATCTGGCAGACCGGCTCCGGCACCCAGACCAACATGAACGTCAACGAGGTCATCGCCCACCGCGGGCAGCAGCTCCACGGCGGGAAACTTGACGACTACCCGCTCTTCCTCTCCCCCAACGACGATGTCAACCAGTCGCAATCGACCAACGACATCTTCCCCACGGGGATGCGCATCGCGGCCACCAAGATGCTGTTAGAGCACACGCTGCCCGCCTTGGACCGCATGATGGCCACCTATCGGGAGAAGGTCGCCGAGTACAGCGACATCAAGAAAATCGGGCGCACCCACCTGATGGATGCCACGCCGCTGACGCTCGGCCAAGAGCTGTCGGGGCACCTTTCCCAGCTGGAGCACGGCAAGGAGGCCATCTGTAACGCCATGCGTCATATCATGGAGCTGCCCATCGGGGGCACAGCGGTCGGCAACGGCCTGAACACGCCCGACGGATACGACAAGTTAGCACTGAAGTACATCAACGAGTTCACGGGCCTGACCTTCACCAACTCGCCCAACAAGTTTGAGGCGATGGCCACACACGATTCGATGGCCGAGGTGTCGGGCGCGCTGAAGCGCTTGGCCGTCTCACTGATGAAAATCGCCAACGACTTCCGCCTGCTCAACTCCGGTCCGCGCTGCGGCATCGGCGAGGTGGTGCTGCCCGCCAACGAGCCCGGCTCCTCCATCATGCCCGGCAAGGTAAACCCCACGCAGTGCGAGGCGCTCTCGCAGGTTTGCTGCCAAGTAATCGGCAACGACGTGGCCATCACCACCGGTGCCATGCAGGGACATTTGCAGCTCAACGTCTTCATGCCTCTCATCGGGCGCAACACGCTGCAGTCTTCGCGCCTCTTGGCCGATGTCATCGACTCCTTCAACGACCACTGTCTCAAGGGCATCGTGCCCAACCGCGAGCGCATCGCCATGCACCTCAACAACTCGCTGATGCTGGTCACCAAGCTCAGTCCCCACATCGGCTACTACAATGCCGCCAAGATTGCGCAAAAGGCCCACGCCGACGGCACCACCCTACGCGAGGCCGCGTTGGAGTTGGGGCTGGTGAATGAGGAGGAGTTTGACGAGTGGATGAGATAAAAGATAGATAATAGTTAAGAGTTAAGAGTTAAGAGTTAAAAAATAGAATATTTCATAGTTTAATATTTCATAGTTTAATATTTCATAGTTTAATATTTAATAGATTAATAATTTAACAGTTCAACACCTCAACAGTATGGCCATCATCCTCATCGCATCCCTTGCCCCTGTCGTCGTCCTATTGCTTTACATCTACGCGAAAGACCGTTACCAGAAAGAGCCTTTTGGTCAGCTCATGAAAGCACTGCTGGGCGGCGTGTTGGCTGCTGTATTGGATATTATATTGTTGTCCGTAGTCAACCTCTTCATCAATCCGGTGTTTTCCAGCGGATTACAAGGTGCGCTTTATCAGGCATTCTGCATGGCCGCCATGCCGGAGGAGCTGTGCAAGCTGTTTTTCCTCTATCTATTCATTTGGAACAGCCGGTATTTCGACGAGTACTACGATGGTGTAGAGTACGCGGCTTTCGTGGGCCTGGGCTTCGCCGGTTTGGAGAATCTGATGTATGTGCTGCAGGGTGGCGTCAGCGTGGCCGTGGGACGTGCTCTGTTCGCCGTGCCCGCCCATTTCTTCTTCGCCATCTTCATGGGCTATTTTTTCTCCATGGCCAAGTTCAAGCCCTGGAAGAAAGGCTCCTACCTGCTATTGGCATATATCGTGCCCGTCATCCTGCACGGCATCTATGACGGCATCCTGATGACCCAGAATGTAATTGCAGAAGCCGCCCCCTCCACTGCCGGATTCCTCGGCGTCGGGTTCTTCATCTTCTTCCTCTTTGTCTGGAAAGCCGCCGTCAAGCGTGTAAAGAGCATGGTGGGGAAATAATCTCACAATATCTTACAGGAGGCAGTCACCCGCGCATCTTTTTTGTATCTTTGCAGGCGGCAAAGTCGAAACAAGACATACCGCAAAAACATAGTTTACACCTTTATATCAAACCCTTTTATTATGAAAAAAAACACGTTCCTTCTCCTCTTCTGCCTGCTTGCTCTCAGTCTGTCCGGGCAGAACACGAAGAATCTCAAGATCATGGACAACTCCTACAAAGTCATCCGCCAAGCCATGAGAATGGTTGACCAAGGCAAGTATGACGAGGCCATCGCGCAGTACAACACTGTGCCTTACGGCGACCCGAACTACGAATATGCCCAATACGAGAAAGCGTTGGCCCTGGAAATGTCGGAAAAATATTTCGAAGCCATCCAGATTTTCAAGGAGCTGCTGGAGAACCCGTCTTGCACCCAGCCGAAGGCCAATATCTACACAGAGCTGGGCAACTGCTACGACGACATGGAGGATTTCGACAATGCCGTGAAGATGTACGAGCAGGGGCTGAAAGAGAACCCCTACTATTTCCATCTCCATTTCAACAAGGGTGTTTCGCTGATGCGTCAGGAGAAATACGCGGAGGCCCTCGAATGCCTCAAGACCTCCATGTTCCTGAGTCCTGCCCACCAAGGCAGCCACTACCAATATGGCATGTGCTGCCTCAAACTCGGCTATACGGTGCCGGGCATCATGGCGCTCAACTACTGCACGCTCATCAACCCCTCACATCGGTACACCTTGCTCGCCCTGAACACACTGAACGAAATCTACGAATCCGGGGTGGGCTCTTATAACGCCGACAACCACTGCGAGCTTCACGACGACTTCAAAGAACTGAACAAATTTTACGAGGACGTGGTCACGAAGCTCAACATCGCCATCATTTCGCAGAAGAAAGAGAAGCTGCTCACCAAAATCGACCATCCCATCACGCGGGGCAACCAGATTGTGTTCCAGAACGTGCAGGTGCGCCCGAACTCCCACGCCGTGGAGGACCAGCTCTACATCCCCTTCTTCAAAGCAGTGCTTGACGCACATCAGTACAACACGTTGGCCTATTACCAATTCTCCGGCACAGACATCGACAACAACAAGGTCTCCAAGAAAGCCGAAAAGATGCAGAAGTCTATTGCAGCCATGCAACAGGCCATCATCGATCAGCTTGACGGAGTTATTGCACAGGGCTTGAACCAAGAAAATCCCGACAACATCTTTTACTCTTACAACAAATACCAGCTCGTCTCGTGGGGCAAGGTCGCGAAAAACGACAAGGGCGAAGACTCCGAGCAGGGCCTTTGGCACGCTCTCAACGACCACGGCCAAATTGACGAGATCAATGAGTTCGACCATGGTGCAGTCAACGGAATGAGCATTGGCTTCGCAGACAACCGAAAGATGATTGAGCTCCAGATTTCTCATGGGAAGAAGAACGGATTCATCCGCACCTACGCCTACACGCCCTTCAGCGAGGAAGGGGTGACCACCTTGGAGGCCAATGCAAAAGACGACGTCGTCAGCGGTCCCTACAAGGAGTACAACAAATCCGGCATACTCGTTTTCGAAAGCACGGTGGGTCCGGAAGGCCTGAATGGAGAGACACGGAGATATGACGACCAAGGGCACCTCGCCAGCGTCGAGAATCACAAAGACGGCGTGACTTACGGTCATCAGGAATCCTTCTTCCCCAACGGACAGATTCAGGTGAAATACGACACCGACGACAACGGCACCGTCAACCCCTTCGTCCGCTATTATCCCAACGGGAAAGTTCAGACCCAAGGCTTCATCGCCGACAACGATCTGACCGGCCAATTCTCAGAGCGGTATCCCGACGGCACCCCCTTGGCCACGTACTCCTATGGTAAAGATGAGGAATACGATGGGGAAAACATCAGCTATTACCCCAACGGCAACATCAAGTCCAGGATGCACTACAAGGATGGCAAGATCGATGGCGACCGCATTGAATACGACTTCGACGGAAAGCCCGTCGTCACCTATCATGTCAAGAACGGGCAGGTTGTCGATGCCGAGACCTACATGCCCGACGGCAGTGTCAGGGCCACGGTCACGCCCAAGAACAAGCACATCACTGTTGACTTGTACTCCTCACACGGCACCCTTCTCGGCACAAACAGCCGCACACTGGACCTCAAGTTCGACGGCACCCTGTACCAGTATTATCCCAACGGTGATGTATTCTGTGAAAGCAATTACAAGGAAAACCTCCGGGAAGGCGTGACAAAATACTATTACAATTCCGGACGTGTCCACTCGTATGTTGAATACAAGAAGGGCGCGCAGAACGGCATATACATCGACTATTATGACGACGAGGCCCATACCGTCGAGAAAGAATGCCAGTTCCGCAACGACACCCTGACGGGAGCCTTATACAGCTACTTCCACGACGGGAGCCTCCACAGCAAAATGTTATACGCCCCTGACGGCAACCTTGTCTATTGCTCCTATTATCTGCCCAACGGCAAAATGATTCGCGAGCTCCGGTATTATAACGGCCTGCCCGTGCTCATCAACTCGTTCAACACAGACGGCAAGCTCATCCACTGCGACACCATCCTTTTTGGCAACGGCCACAGCAACTACTACCATCCCAACGGCCGCGTTAATATTGTCCGTGAAATCAAAAACGGGGAGCTTGACGGTTCTTACATCGAATACTCCTTCGACGGGACACGCATTGATTCCTGCTACTATATCAGCGGCAGTTCGAATGGCATCCTCAAGAACCTGTATCCCACGGGCGAAGTCAGCGATTCCTGTTCCACCATTTTGAACAACATAGAAGGATATGCCTGCTCTTTCAGTCCTTTAGGAAACATCACTTCCATCTCATACGCCGGTTTCAGCAGCAACAAGCAAGGCCCGTGCATCACCTTCTACCCCGATGGCAAGAAATTAGACGAAAGCACCATCCTTGACGGGGATGTCCACGGCCCCGTCTATATCTACGCTCCCGACAACGGCACTCTCCTTTTAGAGGTTTTCCACGACCACGGAGCGCCCATCAACTTCAGCTACAGACAGAGCAACGGCAAGATGTCCGAACCCCAGGCTATCACAAAGGATGCCATCTCCGTCACCGCCTACTATCCGAACGGCAAAATCGGCTTGGTGGCCAACTTTGAAAATGCCGTCCTGCACGGCAACTTTGTCATCTATTATCCCAACGGGAATGCCGCCTACACCTGCCAGTTCAAGAATGGTTCGAGCAATGACCAAACGACCTACTATTTCCCCAACGGAAAGATCAACATGAAGTATGGGGTCAGCTCCGGTGTGAGCCATGGTCCCCTGGAGATCTATTACGAGAACGGTCAGAAGGCATACGAGGGCAACTATTACTATGGCCTGGCGCACGGCGATTTCAATAAATACGACAAAAACGGCAAACTCCTCCACAAAGTGACCATGTATTACGACCATTGCAACGGAGAAGAGCGCTACTAACCCATCCCATTAAAACCCATACGAAGATAAGATGAACAACCCCACACTTGACAACATCGAGGAACTTTTCCCGAAAGACTTCACCGAGGAGCAGAAAGCCAAGGCCAAGACGCTCTTCTACAAAAAGATGTCCATCGCCGCCCACCAATTCTACAGCGGCAAGATGCAGACGCTGCCCAAGGCGCCGATTTACGGCTTCAACTGGTTCAACGTCTGGTACACGCCCGGCGTGTCGGCGGTCTCTACGACCATCCGCGACGACAACGACGCCTCTTTCCACCTCAGCAACCGCGCCAACCTTGTGGCTGTGGTCAGCGACAGCACCCGTGTTTTGGGTGACGGCGACTGCACCCCGCCGGGAGGCCTCGGCGTGATGGAGGGCAAGGCCATGCTGATGAAGTACCTCGGCGGCGTGGACTCCATCCCCCTCTGCATCGACAGCCGCGACGAGGAGGGCGAGCACCAGGCCGACAAGGTCATTGAGTTCGTCAAGATGGTGCAGCACAGCTTCGGTGCCATCAACCTGGAGGACATCTCGCAGCCCAACTGCTACCGCATCCTCGACACGCTGCGCGAGGAGTGCGTCATCCCCGTCTGGCACGACGATGCCCAAGGCACCGCCTGTGTAACCCTGGCCGGGCTTATCAACGCCCTCAAGATTGTGGGCAAGAAGATGGCAGACATCAAAGCGGTGCTGTACGGCGCCGGTGCCGCCAACACCACCATCGCCCGGCTGATGATCTCCGACGGCGTGAAGGCCGAGAACCTCATCATCTTCGACACCAAAGGCACACTGCACAAAAACCGCATCGACATCCGCGATGACCGGCGTTTCTACCGGAAATGGGAACTCTGTCAGACCACCAACCCCGGATGCATCGAGACCCCCGAGGAGGCCTTCAAGGACGCCGATGTGCTGATTGCACTCTCCAAGCCGGGCCCCGACACCATCAAGCCCGAGTGGATCCGCCTGATGGCCGACAGGTCCATCGTCTTCGCCTGTGCCAACCCTGTGCCGGAGATCTATCCCTACAAGGCCAAGGAGGCCGGCGCCTTCATCGTGGCCACGGGGCGCGGCGACTTCCCCAACCAGGTCAATAACTCGGTGTGCTTCCCTGCCATCCTCAAGGGCACGCTGTTAGTGTCGGCCAGCAAGATTACGGACGCCATGGCCATCCGCGCCGCGCACAGCATCGCCGACTATGCAGAGAGGCAGGGCATCTCGCAAGAACGCATCATGCCCACCATGATGGACAGCGATCTCTTCCCGAACGTGGCCGCCGACGTGGCCATGCAAGCCATCCAAGACGGTGTGGCCCGCAAGAACCGCACCTGGCAGGAGGTCTATGACATCGCCCGCAAGGATATCCAGGAGACCCATGAGCTGGTGGACATCTTCCAGGAGAAGGGCTATATCCGCCAATTCCCGGAAGAGATGGTCAACGACATCGTCAAGCAAGTGTGTGCTGAACTGTAATGGCTGAACATGCCCTACACGATTCCTTTCTGCGGTGGGCGGATGTCCTCCGCAGTCCAGACTGGGTGCAGAAAACACTCGGACCCGCCATCGAACGCCAACATCAGTTGCACAGCTGGTTCACACCGGAGTTCTGCCTGCTTTCGTTAGGACATCTGGCCGACTCTTTGTTGGACACGAGAAACGCGGAGTCTTTTTCAAAAGAGAACGCGCAAACGATTGCGGTTCTGCCACATGGCCGCACGCCCCTGTCGGGATTCCGCGACATCCTCTATGTATTGTTAGGCGGCCACAACGCCTTGGTGCGCACGGAGCCGCATGTCACACTGCTGCCCGACTTGGTGGCGGCATTGATGGAGCTGACACCCTCGTTGCAAGGGCGCATAACATTCCGCAACGAGCTTTCCGCTTTCAATGCTGTCATCGCGGACCTGCCCGAGCAAGGCGGGGAAGCCTTGGCCCGACATTTGTCGAGGTTCCCGCATGTATTGCGCACACCCGTCTGCCACGCCGTCCTGCTCACAGGAGATGAGAGCGAGGATGAGTTACGCGCTTTGTCGCGCGACATCTACCTATACTTCGGGCGCGCACCGCGTTCTGTGCGCAAACTTTATGTACACGAAGGCTACGACTTTGCACCCTTTTTGCACATCCTCCACGAGGAGAGCCAAAGCATTGCCGGTCACAACCACTTTCTCAACCATTTGGACTATCAGAAATCCATCCGGCTGATGAGCAAGCAGTTCTACATGGATTCAGGAACGTTTCTCTTTGTAGAGAGTCCCGAAAACAATCCACCCACCGCCGTTGTGTACCATGAATACTATCATCCCGACGAAAAACCCGTTACGGGATATCACAACAACATGTACATCACCTCGCATGAGGACGGCACACCGTTCGGACAAGCTTGTACCCCCACCCTCTTCGACTACGACAACAACATCGACATTTTGCAATTTTTAGGCAACCTATGAAAAAAAGAATCATCGTGACGCTGTTTTTCATCGTCGGCATCACGGCCATTTTGTTAACCATCGCCATTTTCAGGCTCTACACGGAAGCCGAGAAGGTGCAACGGAGCATTTTCGTCAACGAGGTATTGACGGCAGGCGAGACCATTGTGGAGCGCATTGACGCCACCATCCTCAACGACACACTCGACATTGCCGATGCCGATTCCACCCTCACGGGGGAAACGGACCTCTCCGACGTGGTCTCCGAGCTGCACACCCGCAAGTTTGTGCTTGACTCGGTAACCAACCAGCCCATCGGCGTCATCAAGTCCGTGGTTTTCGTCAAGGAGAACAACAGCCGTGTGGTCGAGAACGACACCGAATATTTCAGCCAGTCATTCCGTTCGCTTTTCCCCATTGACAAGGATCCGTGGTCGCCGAAGAACACCAAGGACAACCCAGCCCGCAGCCTCAGTTTCACTGACGCCAACTTGGTGCAACTTGACAGTGCCACCATCGCGCTCCTCAGCGAACAGAAACTGCACGATATCATCCAAGGTGCCTTGTTGGAGGAGAACATCGACGCGCGCTTCGAGTTTGCCCTATACAACGCCTTCACCACCGACTTCATCATTTTACCCCAAAACATCACGCCCGAACAGATGTTACAGAGCGAATTTGTCTTTCGCTTGAAATACAACGAGAAGGTCAGCTCGCCCCATTACATCATCCTTTACTTCCCCGCCGAGCGCGGCATTTTCCTCCAGAGGATGAGCACCATCGTCATCCTCATCCTCAGCCTGTTGATCATCAGCTTCCTGATCTCCATCGTGGCGCTGATTTCGCTATATCGCCAAAAGAAGCTTTCGGAAGTGACCAACGAGTTCGTGAACAACATGACACACGAGTTCAAGACACCCATCTCCACCATCTCCTTAGCCTGCGAGGCCCTCGCCGACCCCACGCTGCACAGCAATTCAGAGATGCGCGAGGCTTACGTCAGCATCATCCGTGATGAGAACACGCGTCTGAAGAACATGGTGAACACCATCCTTCAAACCGCACAACTCAAAAAGGGACAGGTGAAGATGAACGTGGAATTGTTCGATATGCACGAACTCATCCACAAGGTGGCCGACAGCATCTCGCTGCAGATTTCCTCCTCCATGGGCACTCTCAACTTGGCCCTCAACGCCGACGAGCACGAACTTTTCGGCGACAAGTCGCATTTGGAGAACGTCATTATCAATCTGGTGGAAAACGGCATCAAATACTCACAAAACCCGCCCGAAATTCTCATCAACACCCAGTCTAACGGCAAGCAGTTCCTGCTCTCCGTGACCGACAAGGGCATTGGCATCCCCAAGAAGGCCATCGCCAACATTTTCGAAAACTTCTATCGCATTCCCAAGGGCAACATCCACGATGTCAAGGGCTACGGACTCGGTCTCGGATATGTGAAGAAAATCGTCTCCCTGCACAAAGGCAAGATTGAGGTGCAGAGCGAGGAGGGCAAGGGCAGCACGTTTATCATCTATTTGCCCTTGCATAAATAGAGAACCTCAGAATTCCGGGGAGAGATGCCTGAGGCAGATTCGAAGCTGCATATACCAAATTCCGGTTACAAGTTTTTCTTGACCAGTCTTCTGATTCCCAAAACATTGTCGCCCGACATGAGCTTCAGAATGTAGATGCCCGAAGAGAGCTCATGCAGGTTTATTTCGGTCTTTTCGCCTTGAATCTCAACTATCATCGCCACGCGGCCGGAGGCATCGTATATCCACGCCGTTTCGGCAATGTCCGCGAGCCCAGCCTCAAGTTTCAAGGTCACCTTATCGGCAGTCGGATTCGGGTAAAGGCCTATGTTCAAGGAGTTGTAGGATTCCACGCCCGACACCAAGTGAAGCGTCACCGTGGAGTCGCAACCATAGACATCCTGAAACACCTGCGTGTAGTCGCCGGCATCACTGTACGTCACTCCATTCCATACGTATGAATCGACAAAGTTTTCATATATATCAGAATAGGTGGGTTCATGGAGCGTAAGGAGGATGGTCACGGTGGAGTCACATCCGCCAATTGATGTCAGGATCTGGGAATAAACACCATCTTCCGTGTAAGTCTGGCCATTCCATGTATAGGGCGAACATGCCTCTACCAAGACGTTCACAGCGGTATTCTGGCAGAAGATGGTGGTAAAGGCGATGTCGTCACCATACGACACGCCCATCTCATTGATGGCGTATGCACGCACATAATAGTCCGTGCCGGGTTGAAGGCCACCGATGGAGACATAGTAGGATCCATTTCCCGAGCTGGAGGACATGGCGTGGTTGTCATTCAAGTCGGGGAAAGGATGAGTGCTCCAGCAGACCCCGCGTTCGCTCACGGTGCCGCCCCCGTCAGATGTCACAACACCGCCGCAAACAGCGGATATCGAGCCAACGCTCAAAGGATAGCTGGTGGTCACCGTCGAGAATATAATCATGGCCAAGTCGCGCAGACATCGGACCGAGCGTCCGACACCTGTCTGGTTACTGCAATAATAAGGGGAGAACTCGGCATTGTCGTAACTGGCATTGGCAATGTAAGGCTTGTTGGCCTGATAGAGGGTCGCAGACCAGAAGGAGGAGCTGTACCCAAAGTTCGCCGGTGCATCGCTATAGAAGATGCCCGGAGGAAGTATTGAGAAACCCGATGCGTTATTATTGATGGGCGCGTAGCCTGGAGAGCACATCACATTGGAGCTGCTCCAACCCACACTGGAGGCAAGAGCACTCGCCTGCGCGGTGTCGCTGCCATTGCAATGCAGGGCTGTATTATTGTGGAGATACTGGTACAACTGTTCCAACTCACTGTAGGAAGGCACATGCCATCCCGCAGGGCACGGGCCCTGCACTCCGCTCGGATTCAACGTGCTGCTGGACTCGCCATGCATCACGGTCTGCCAATTATACAAATAGCCGTATGGGTCCACCAAACTCACATCATTGTCGGGCAAGTGACGATATGCTTCCGTGTTGCTGGAGACATCACTCTGCGGAATCGGTGTCCCGTCCATATAGTGGGTTGTGCGGATATTCTCACGGGTCCAGCATTGATTGCCCATCGCGACAGTGTTATAGACGTTCATGTCGTAGTCGGTCACCGTGGAAGTGCCGCACAGGAAGGGGGAGTGTCCTGTCGTGGTGAAGACCACAGGCTCGCCGTAATAGGTGATTCCAAAGCTGTTTGTCGCAAACGCACGCACGCGATAGACCGTGCCTGCCTGCAAGTTTGTCATCGGGCAAGAGAACATTCCGGCACCGGAGCCAGCGACGGCGGTATCGTGGTTGATGGTGGGGAAGGCCTCCCGATTGCTCCAGCAGAGGCCGCGTGCGACCACAGTCTCGCCTGCAAAGAGCTGCACCGTGCCGCCACACATGGCCGTGGTGTTCTGGATGTTTGAGACTGCTGACGTGTTCACGGAAATGCCCCCATCCTTCACACATCGGACGGAATAGCCGACATTGGTGAGGTTTGAGAACCAATCGGCACCAAATTGTGCGTCATCGTACGCAATGCGCGCAATGAACGGTTTGCCGGACTGGTATTCGGTGGCAGACCAAAAGCAGGTGTTGTAGGTGGTGTTATAATAGGAATTCTGGTAAAACGTGCCGGCAGGGCGGGCACTGAAGCCCGACTCATTGTTGGCGTTGTTGTCATAGCCCGGCGTACAGCTAACGGACGAGCTGTGCCATCCGTCTGTGGAGGCCATGGCGACAGCCGTGGAGGTGTCGCTGCCATTGCAATGGAGACTGTTGGCCTGTTCCATGAAATTCTGAAGCGCGACGAATTCGGCACGACTGGGAACATGCCATCCTGTCGGACAAACGCCCTGTATGCCACTGGGAGAGGCCGATGTACTGCCGGCATTGCGCATCACCGCACGCCAGTTGTACAGGTATCCATAGGTTGCCACCAATCCCGGGTTGTTATTGGGGGCATAAAGATATGCCACCGTGCTGCTTGTGTCTGTGCCCGCAGGGATCGCCGTCCCGTCGCTATAATGCTGCGTACGGAGGTTCTCCCGCATCCAACACTGCGTGCCCATCTGGATGGTGTTGTACACATTGTTGTCATAATCGGTCACAGTGGGCACTCCCGGGCAGGCAGAAACCGCATGCGGCGCACGCCATCCTATGATGGCGGCATGCTGGGTATTAAACTCCACATTGCCGGGATTCAAGTTGGAAAGCAGGAAATAGCCATTGTCATTGCCGCTCCAGCCCCAGTTGATGTGAAAATAGTTGTTTGCATCGTAGCCGTCGCACACAAAAGCATGACCGCCCTGGGCTCCATGACCGCTATAATAGACAGGACGCTGGCGGTCCAATTCAGATTTGATCAATGCCACCCACGCATTGCTCGTATAGCTGGCGCGCGACACATAGTCACAGGTAGGATATCCGAAATATGCCTGCAAGGCAATCGGCACGCCGTTGGAGGAAGCACCGCTTCCCCCGGAGCCATATTGCATCTCCACCGCAACGCCGCATTGATACAGAAGTGTCGCCACCGCATTGACTTGCGCAGGACTTGAAAAAGCCGTCAAATGATTCGGCATTTGGCTGTAATCATATGTTGTGGCACCGAAGTTGGCACTGAGCATCCCATAATCGCCATAAGATGAGTCAACGCTGGAGAAGTTCGCCAAATAGCTATGGCTTCCCGTGCCCGTGGTGGGATATTGCCAATATCGTATAATCTGCCCCATCGCCGTGGCCACGCAACCCGCGAAGACATGGCCGCCCGGACCGGCAGTGTCGGCCGGACAGAGGTCGTTGTAATAGGCATTCTGGTCCCACAATGTGGTCAGCAGCGGGGTAACCGTCGTGATATTGCGCGAGGAGGGCTGACTCTCGGAAGAGAGCGCAGCACGCCACTGCTCGGTCAATGGTGTTCGTGCTAACGACGGTTTTGACAGAATCGCTTCGATCTCGCGCACATACTCGTCCAAGAAGAACCGCACATTGGCGGGCATGCCATCCACGGTGAAAATGCCTTCTGTGGAGTACCCAATCACGGGTGCCACACAGTCGTCCGCACTGACAATCACAAAACCGCCAGACACATTAAAGATGTAATAGGCAGCTATTTGCGCACGCATGCCGCGTGGTTGCATCATCGCCGTATATACCAACTGCGGTTCCCCGTCCACGACTGCGCTCGCGGCATCGTTCCTATTCCCGGACTTTGCATTCTGAACTATGGATTTTGGATTTTGAGTTCTATAAAAATTCCCAGCCACCATTTTGGCCGTTGCAGTGTCCACCGGCGCAGCCATCACAAACAGACCGGATGACCATATGAGACCCATGGTCAAGATAGCGAGAACACTTTTCAAAAAAGGTTTGTTTTTTATAATCATGATTAAAAATAGCAATCAATTCAAATCCCAACACAGCGTAACGATGTCGCGATACGGGAAGCCGAGGAGGTCGGCAAGTTCCTTATGGCAGACCTGGCCGGCATAGCAATAGACGCTTTCCATGAGCACGGGGCGCTTCTGGAGGGCGAAACGCAACCGTGTATTGGCGGCCAGCTCCGTCACAAGCGGCAACAAGAAGTTGGACAAGGCAATATTCATGCCCGTCACCGAGAGTGTTTCCGTCAAAATGCGGTCAGTGATGCTTCCGCCTTTGCGGTCTTCAATAAAATTCATGGCCAAAGCCGCGATCCGCTTGGCATTGACAGCCTCTATATATTCACGGCTCATCAGTGCGACATCCTGCGTGGAAAAAAGGATCTGGTCTTCTTTCATCAGAGCCACCTGGTCTGCGGTGAAAGGCTGGAACTTCACCAAGACGCGTGCCATGGAGGCCAGCAGGTAAAAATCGTCCACAAACTCCACCCCCACATCCGCATAGTCGGCATCCGAATAGGCCGAACCCGCGGAAAAGCCATGCTGCATACAGACATGGATATCATCGTCAACCAGCGACTGCACCGCTGCAGGTGTCATGATCACAAACTCGCCCATGGGATTCTCATCCTTGACAAAACCGACAGACAACTCCCGCACGGGGGCATCCACCTGCACCGGCTGCTCTTGTGTAGCCAAAATGGTATCGTTATATAGGATGTCTAAATTATGCATGGGTGCAAAAATAGTAAAAATAGCCGTAGGCCTGTTCGCAATTCCATGATTATATCACTTAAAAAGTAAAATCAAAACAGAAATCTTCTTCTGTCATCGTCCACACGCTCTATAGTGATGGGGATAAAGTCGCCCTGGAGGATCTCCTCGACCTTCTCGGTCCACTCGATGAAGCAGTAGTGGCCGCTGTAGAGGTACTCTTCAAAACCCACGCGCGAGGCGTCGGCAGGCTCGTCGATGCGGTAGAAGTCGAAATGGTAGAGCGGTTCGCCGCCATCGGTCCAATATTCGTTGATAATGGCGAAAGTGGGCGACGAGGTGACATCGTGTACGCCGAGTGCGCGACAAATGGCTTTGATGAGTGTGGTCTTGCCCGCACCCATCTCACCGTAAAAGCCGAACACTCGTTCCTCGGGATAGGCTTTGAGGATGGCTTCGGCCACCTGGTCCAATTGGTTTTCCGTTGCCGTCATTTCTTGCATTATGGTAAGGTTTTATGGTATTCAATTAATTTTTCCATTGGAGCGGCGACAATGTCGCCCACGGGGCAATGCTGCTGTGCAGCCGCCTCGCGCACGAGGTCGCGGAAGTGATACGCCACGGAGCCGGCAAGATGCCAGGGCAAGTCCGCCTCCTCAAAATGGCATTTGTTTTTGGCAAAAAAATCCCGGAAAGCATTCAATGCTAACTCGCGGATGAACGGCTGGTCGCCATGTTCCCGCACAAAGGGGGCCAGCGAGGACATGAACCGATTAGGTTCCGGCTCGCGATAGATGCGATGGATGGCCGTCACAGCAGAAAGCTGGTATTCCTGTTCCAACTCGCGAGCCAGCTGTTGGGGTAGCGCACCTCGCAAATAGGCGATCAGAAGCTGTTTGCCCAAATGGGTGCCGCTCCCCTCATCGCCCAACATATAGCCCAAGGAGGGAGCCATGCGTTCAATTCCGGTGCCATTGAACAGACAGGCGGCGGCACCCGTGCCGAGGATGGCGACCACCGCCCTGCGACCGCGGCTGAGCGCATGGCACACCGCCATCAGGTCGGAAAAGACCCGAATGTGGGCTTGCGGGAAGAAACGGGCAATGAGTTCCTGCATGAAAGCCGCATTGCGCGGGGCGGCGCAACCCGACCCGTAATAGTCAATCTCACCAACAACGACACCTGCCGGGCATCGCGGCACAAAGTCGGCGAACACCTGCAGGATGTCGGCCTCGCTGCAATAGTTGGGGTTTATGCCGCGCCCCTCGGCCTGCACAAGAACCTTCCCCCCTGCAAGGAGGGAGAATGCAGTCTTGGTTGAACCGGCGTCTATGAGCAGATGGGATATCATGGCTTAAATGAGGGTGCAAAAGTACAAAAATTGATCAGACAATCACACGATTAATTACTGACCGTAGGTCACTGATTTTCCGGAGTTGCCAGCCAGAAGTCCATCACCACCATCGCGGCCATCGCCTCCACCACAGGGAGCACGCGCGGGGCCACGCAGAGGTCGTTGCGGTCGGAGCCGTGGCAGACCGCCGCATTGCCGTCGAAATCCACCGTGGGCTGGTCAAAGCGCACGGAAGGGATGGGTTTGAAAGCAACAGAAAAAACGACCTCCTGGCCGTTGGTGATCCCGGCCTGGACACCCCCGTCGTGGTTGGAGCGGAAGTGGAAACCGGGTTCAAGGAGGTCGTTGTATTGGGATCCGGCCATCTGGGCGGCGCGGAAGCCCTCCCCTATTTCAAAGCCCTTGGCGGCGTTGATGGAGAGCATCGCATAGGCGAGACGGGCGGAGAACTTGTCATATACAGGGTCACCCAGGCCGGCGGGCAGGCCCGTGATGCGCCCGCGCACGAGCGCCCCGACGCTGTCGCCCTCGCGGCAGGGCGTACCGGTGGCGACCACCTCGGAGGAGAAAGCCACGCCGGAAGGCTGGAGAAAACACTTGGCCACGGCGCCCGCCACCACGCGGCAGGCGGTTTGCCGTGCCGACGCACGCCCGCACAGCTCGTTGTCGGCATAGCCGTACTTCTTGAAATAGGTGTAGGAGCTGTGCGAAGGTCGCACCACATAGCGGTTCGCCTCATTGGGTTGTCCGTCGCGGTTGGGGATGCGGAAACGGATGGGCTCGCCCGTGGTGCAGTGTTCGGTATCGAGGCCGGAGAGGAACTCCACGGCATCGTCCTCCACGCGGCGGGTGGAAAGCGCGTGCCGCGACGGGGCACGCCGCGCCATCTCCTCCGCCACAAAGGCGGGAGGCACGGCCACCCCCGCGGGGCACCCCTCTATCACCCCCTCCAGGAAAGGGCCGTGGGTGTCACCCCCATCGGTGAGCGTGTAATATGTTCCAAAAGTGTCGGGCAAGGAGGTAAGAGTTGAGAGTTGAAAGTTAAGAGTTAAAAGTTGTGGCGGGGTGTAGTATTTTGATTGTTGGATACAAAGAATGGGGGTTATAAACAATTCCGTCTCCATGAACAATCATCACGGCCGCAAAAATAACAAATTATCCGACACCAAATCTTCTTATTGAAAATTCAACGGGAATTATATACATGATGGCACAAATCAGGGCTTTTGTATCTTTTTTTTGATTTGGGCGTGCCGGCGCGGCGGCGCGAGATCACGTTGCATTCGCATACAGCATAAAATACCGCCGCGCCGTCGGGCTTTCCGCTCTAATGATTTTGGCTCAGAGCCCACCACCATTCCGCGAAACGCGAAGCGTCAAGCGGAACCCCCGTCTCGCAGGGAACGCATTCCAGCCAAAATCATTCCCGCTTCAATCCCTCACGCAGGCTCGTTGAACCCCACACCCGTTTCGCGGCGAGCAACGGACACCCTCGTCTTGACCTTCTCCCGCACCGCGATTTTCCCGCGCACGCATCCCATCCAGGGGTTGCAGCGCTCGTTCCTCACGCTTTAACCCCTGGCTACCAAGCTCTTGCCCCTACCAGGGCTGCTCAAGGAAAAATATAAACTATCCACTCCGATTTACGATTTGCGGTTTTTAAGCCGCGCGGCCGCGCGGCTCTACAACTCTTAACTCTTATCTCTCAACTCTTAACTAAAATATGTATCTTTGCCCCCGTTTTCAATCCTTCCGAATATGAAGAAAATTCTCCTGCCACTCCTTGTCTTATGGCTGACCGGCGCAAGCGCCCAGCACCAACTGCTCTATCGTGCCTTCACCCTCGGCGGCGACGGCGACACCTCCCTGACCAAAGTCTTGGTGGAGGGCGACCGCGTGCGGATAGAGTCGGGCAACGCCCCCGTAGCGAACCCCGTCCCCGGCACGGCCACCCACTACACCTACATCGACTACGCCGCCGACACCATCGTCAGCCAGCTGGTATATTCTCCCAAAGAGCGGTACTGCAGCGGCAGCAGTATGCCCTCCAACGAATACAACGAAGAGGGCACCGAGAAAATCAACGGCTACCGATGCACCAAATACAAGATTGTGCTCTTTTCCAACACCATAGAGCTGTGGGTCACCCAGGACCTGAAGCTCCTGGCCACGCCCATCGCCTCGTTCGCCGACCTGCCCGGCACGTTAGTGCAGTACCGGCGCAACGGCAACGCCATCGTGCAACTCGCCGGGGTGCAGAAACTGCGCCCCTTCAAGGAGCCGCTCTTCACGAGCGACGACCTCCACCACTTCGGGGAGGTGCTTACCCGCGCGCAGCTCAACAACCTAGAGAAGGAGAAGTTGGTCATCACCGTGCCGGTGTTCGACGAGGCGCAGATCTGCTTCAACCCCAAGATTGCCGTACCGCAGACGGTTGATTTCGACACCACCCTGTCGTTTGCCAACGGCACGGTCGTGCTCAAGCGTCTCCACTGGCGGCAGCTGCCTGCCCACTACCGGCTCTTCGCCGAGGTGACGCAATACTCCAACGGCGACGCCTACGACCGCACGGGCTCCATCTTCCTCATCCCCACCGGCCGGCAGCAGAGCTTCCTCGACGCCCTCAAGGCCAACACCGCCGATGTGCTGCCCTTCTTCACCGACAAAGAGGGCGGCACCTACCAAGGCATCAGAATGACAGACCATTACCTGCCCTTGGTGGAGCTCGTCCGCTTCTTCACGCCCTTCGGCATCCGCCACTACAACCAATACCGGTCGCTCGACGACCGCGAGTGGGCCACCGAGACCCGCTACAAGCAGGACATCAGCGACCTGCAGCCCCTCTTCGGCGACGAAGTGCTCATCGGCGCCTTCATCGGCAACTACGACGGCGGCGGCCACAAGCTCTCGCTCACCCTGAAGGCCTATCCCGAGAGCGACGTCTGGGACACGTCTGAAATGGACAAACATTTTGTGCTCCCGCTCTTCAACACCTGCAACGTGATGGAAATGGCGGGGCAGAACTACGGCCGTTTCTTCGGCACCGACTCGCTGACGGTCAGCTTCGACGTGCCCGAGGGGACAGAGCAGCTCACCTTGCGGTACATCACCACCGGCCACGGGGGCTGGGACACCGGCGACGAATTCGTGCCCAAGGCCAACACCATCCTCATCGACGGGCAGGTGCGCTATGTATATACGCCGTGGCGTTGCGACTGCGGCACCTACCGCACGCTGAACCCCGCTTCCGGCAACTTCTGGAACGGGATGTCCTCGTCCGACTACTCGCGTTCGGGCTGGTGTCCGGGCACGGCCACGCAGCCCACCTACTTCGACCTCTCCGACCTGAAGCCCGGGCGGCACACCATCACCGTCGCCATCCCTCAGGGCGTGCCCGAGGGGGGCAGCTTCAGCTCGTGGAACGTGTCGGGGGCGCTGGTGGGAGTGAGGAGATAGTGTACAGTAGTGTTCCTCTGACATCTCCCGCAAAAAAATCTCACCTCATTGTAACAAAATGAGAAAAATAATACATCATATTGTCTCGATGTGATGAATGAAAAAAAATGTATTTTTGCATTGTTTTCATTTTTCACATAAAGACACTCTTTATGTGAAAAAAATAATTTGAAATATAAATGGAAAGTGTTGATTATAAAATATTAAAAAGTTTAAGAAAACGCGGGAGAGGAACCGTTTTTTATGCTGACGAGTATGCGCACTATGCCAATCCTAACAGAGTGCGGAAGGCATTGGAACAATTGACCAAAGCCGGACAAATCATTCGGGTGGCGAGAGGTATTTATTGTTTTCCAAAAAAAGACAAACTATTTGGCACGGGATACTTGTTGCCCTCGTTTGATGATGTTGCTGCTGCTATTGCCAAACGGGATGGTGCAAGAATTGTACCGACAGGTGTCCACGCGTTGAACCGCGTCGGATTGAGCACCCAACTGCCGATGAACTTTGTTTATTTAACTGACGGAAAGTCTCGGAAGGTGACATTGCTGGATGGTCACAGTCTGCAATTCATTCACACTTCCCCTAAAAATCTGCAATTTCACAACCAACAGGCTATGATCATCACTTTTGCATTGAAAGAAATCGGCAAAAACAATTTGACCGACGAACAGACCGCACATATTGTAAGATTACTCAAAGCAGAAGGAAAGGACAAAATCATGCAGGATATTGCGCTGATGCCCGATTGGATTCAAAATATTGTTCAACAAGCTTATTATGATTGATTTTCTGAATTATTCTCCACAACAGCAGCGACAGGCTTTGCTCATTGTCTCTCGCAAACGCGGGTTACCCGAGTCTATTATTGAAAAAGACTGGTGGGTTAGCAATATCCTGAAGGTCGTTTTTAGTATGCCTATCGCAGACAAGATGATTTTCAAGGGAGGGACATCCTTGAGCAAGGCTTGGAAAATGATAGAGCGTTTTTCCGAGGACATTGACCTTGCCATCGATCCGGCGTATTTCGGAGCAAACGAAGTCCCAACAAAAAAGCAAATAAAGCATCTTCGCAAAGCGTCATCGCTCTATGTCGCAAATGAGTTTGCAGCCATGTTGAACAAAGCACTTCCCGACCTTGGGTTGCTTCCATATTGTAAAATCACAGTGCAACCTGATGGCACTGGTGACAACACCTACCCTGAACCAAGAACCATCAGCGTGTCTTACCCAACATTGTATGAAGGTACAATGTCATATATACTCCCAGTCGTTCAACTGGAAATAGGATCACGTTCCTTGATTGAACCTGCCGAACCTTTTATGTGCAAAAGTTTTTTAGCAGAAGAACTCCCCGTAAATGATGTTAAAGACGTTAACATACCGGTAGCATCTCCATCAAAAACATTTTTAGAGAAAGTGTTTCTTTTGCACGAACTGTTCTCTGTTCCACGGGAATCTTTATCCGCCAACCGTCGTTCACGCCACCTGTATGATTTGGAACGGATGATGGATAATCCATTGACTATTCAAGCTGTTTCCGATGTCAACCTTTGGAACCACATCAAAGAACACCGCAAAGCTTTCACAGCAATACAGGGTGTTGATTACGACTGTGACATACGGAAACAGCTCGTTCTAACCCCACCACACCCGTGGATAGAAGATTGGCGAAAAGACTACAACCGAATGTGCCAAACTATGATTTATGGCGAAAAGATCCCGTTCGACCAGTTGCTGGAAAGGATGCACGAGTTGGAGACGCGCTTCCACCGCGTCGCTGAGCCATAACCTCCTACCACATATTGCGGATTAAAAATCGGCCTTGTCAAGAAGGTCTTTTGGCAACAACCCGCAAAATTCATATTTCAAAAAAACGTACTTTTGCAGCGATTTTGGCATCCCCGAAAATGACCTCACGATGACCTACGAAAAGCATCTGACACACCCCATCTACGCCATTGTGGCGAAGGCCGCCGATCAGCTCGGACTGACCGCCTACGTGGTGGGCGGTGTGGTGCGCGACATCCTGCTGCGCCGCCACAACACCGACATTGACATCGTCACCGTGGGCAGCGGCATCCAGCTGGCCAAGGCAACCGCCGCCCTCATCTCCCCCGACCTGCACGTCAACGTCTATAAGAACTTCGGCACCGCCCAGTTCCCCTACGAGGAGTGCGACGTGGAATTCGTGGGCGCCCGCCGCGAGTCGTACAGCCACGACTCCCGCAAGCCCGTGGTCGAGGACGGCACTTTGGAGGACGACCAGCTGCGGCGCGACTTCACCATCAACGCCCTGGCCATCGCCCTCAACGGCGAGCAGGCCTTCCAGCTCATCGACCCCTTCGACGGCATCCGCGACCTGCACGCCAAGATCATCCGCACCCCCTGCGACCCCGACAAGACTTTTTCCGACGACCCGCTGCGGATGATGCGCGCCGTGCGCTTCGCCACCCAGCTCAACTTCGACATACACCCCGACACCTTCGAGTCCATCAAGCGCAACGCCTACCGGCTGGAGATCATCTCCAACGAGCGCATCATCGAAGAGTTCAACAAGATACTCCGCTGCATCCGTCCCTCCCGCGGCATCAAGCTGCTCGACGAATGCGGCCTCCTCGAACGCTTCTTGCCCGAGATGGAGGCCCTCAAAGGCGTGGAACACATCAACGGCAAAGGACACAAGGACAACTACCTGCACACCCTCGAGGTGGTGGACAACATCGCGATGTCATCCACCAACGTATGGCTCGTCTGGGCGGCTCTGTTGCACGACATCGCCAAGCCCGTCACCAAGCGCTTCGCGCCCGGCATCGGCTGGACCTTCCACGGCCACGACGCCGTGGGCGCCAAGATGGTGGCCTCCATCTTCCGCCGCCTCCACATGCCCGCCAACGAGAAGATGAAATATGTGCAGAAACTCGTGGGACTGCACCTCCGTCCCATCGCATTGGTGGAGGATGAGGTCACCGACTCGGCTGTGCGCCGACTGCTCTTCGAGGCCGGTGACGACATCGACGACCTGATGCGCCTCTGCGAGGCCGATGTCACCTCCAAAAACTCCGCCAAGATACAGCGCTGCTTCGACAACTTCGCCAAGGTGCGCGAGAAGTTAGTGGAGATCGAGGAGAAGGACAAACTCCGCAATTGGCGCCCGCCCTTCGACGGAGAAGACATCATGACCGCCTTCGGCATCAAGCCCAGTCGCGAGATCGGCATCATCAAGGAGGCTGTCTGCAACGCCATCCTCGACGGCGAAATCGAGAACAACCGTCCCGCCGCCCTCCGGCGCATGATCGAAGAGGGCGAGAAACTGGGTCTCACCCTTGTTCAACAACCCGAATAGCACCGCCATGAAAAGGATCATCATACTCGCACTTCTCCCCCTCCTGTTCCTCTGCAGCTCTTGCAAAAGCAAAAAACAGGTGCTCGAAAAGCCTGACGATCTCATCGGGCGCAACAAGATGGTCGAGCTCATCGCCGAAAGCTATCTGATAGAAAGCTCCGTCCATCTGGCCCCCGACACGGTAAGCCGTCTCCAGCTCACCCGCATGTACTACAAGGAGCTCTTCAACCGCCATCACGTCACCCGCGACCAGTTCGTCCGCTCCATCGACTACTATATCAGTGAGGAAAACTCGGCGGAAAAGTTGCTCACCGACGCCTCCAACCGCATCGCCGAGATGCGAAAGGAATTAGGCATCCCCGACACCATGCCCATGCCCATCAATCCTGAAGCCGGAATCCCGATGGTCCCATAAGGCACGACTGTTCCTGTAATCTTTATCGCAGATTTATACTAAATATCTTTTTGTCTCGTTTATCCTTATTGTAAACTAACAAAAACAATTTATATGAATGCGAGAATTTTGTGGGCCGATGATGAAATCGACCTTTTAAAACCCCATATTTTATTTTTGAAGACCAAGGGATATGATGTCATTCCCGCCCTCAGCGGACGCGAAGCCATTGACATTTTGGAGAAGGAATTCATCAACATCATTTTCTTAGACGAGAACATGCCGGGACTTAGCGGTTTGGAGACATTGCAGCAGATCAAGAAAACCCATCCGCACATCCCCATCGTGATGATCACCAAGAGCGAGGAGGAGCACATCATGGAAGACGCCATCGGTTCCAACATCGCCGACTACCTCATCAAGCCCGTCAACCCGAACCAGATCCTGCTCTGCCTCAAAAAGAACATCGACAAGAAAAACTTAGTGACCACCAAAGTGACGGTTGACTACCAACAGGCCTTCCGCGAATTGTCGATGCGCATCTCCGACCATCTTTCCATCCAGGAGTGGTCCGACCTGTACAAGGAATTGGTCAATTGGGAACTGCAAATCGAGAAGATTGAGGACGAAGGCGTTGCCGAGATGCTGGCCGCACAAAAGGAGGAGGCCAACATCCAGTTTGCCAAGTTCGTGCAGGCACATTACCTCAACTGGGTCAACGGACGTGGCAGCGAAAAGCCCATACAATCGCACACCGTGTTGAAAGACAAGATGTTCCCATTCTTAGAAGAGGGCAAAACCGCGTTCTTGTTTGTCATCGACAACCTGCGTTACGATCAATGGCGGAGCATCTATCCCATCTTGCACGACTATTATTACACAGACGACGAGACGCTTTGCTACAGCATTCTGCCCACAGCCACGCACTATGCGCGCAACGCCCTCTTTTCCGGTCTGATGCCTTCCGTCATCGCGAAAAAATATCCGCAGATGTGGCTCAACGAGAGCGACAACGGCAGCAAGAACCAGTTCGAGGAGCAGTTGCTCGGCGAGTATCTCAAGCGTTACGGCAAGAATTTCAAATATTCCTACGCCAAGATCCTGAATGCCGATTTCGGGAAGAAGGTTTTCGACAACTTCCACCAGCTGATGCACAACCCGCTGAATGTCATTGTCTTCAATTTCGTCGATATGCTCTCGCACGCCGGCACCGATGTGGGCGTGGTGCGCGAATTGGCCGACGACGAGAAGTCGTACCGCAGCGTCACCGCCTCCTGGTTCGAGAACTCCATCCTGCTTGACATGCTCAAATATCTTTCCGACAAGAAAGTGCCGGTCTATATCACCACGGACCACGGGACCATCAAGGTAAGCAGACCGCTCAAGATGGTGGGCGAACGCGAACTCAACACCAACCTGCGCTACAAGGTGGGCCGCAGCAGCATGGACTACCCTGCCCGCGAGGTCTTCGAAATCAAGAACCCCGACGAGGCCTTCCTGCCCAAGGAGAGCATGACCCAGCGCTTCATCTTCGCCACCCGAAACGACTTCTTCGCCTATCAGAACAACTTCAACCAATACGTCAACCTCTACAAGAACACCTTCCAGCATGGCGGTATTTCCATGGAGGAGATGATGATTCCCTTTGTCAAACTGCTACCCAAATAGAAGTTCTCTCATAATGCCCGGTCATGAAAACCAAGGTTCTTGTCTATCTGTTTGCATTAACATGCCTGATGGCCTCTTGCCGAAAGAAAGAGGCGACCAAGGCCGAGAAGCGCAGCCAACAAGTTGAGCTTGGCAAGGACGCCTCTGTTTTCAAGGCCGACAAAGATTTCGACCTGTCCACCATCAAAACCAAGGATTTCTACTTTGGCGAAGTTGGGAACAACAGCTATTTCATCATCATCGACCACACCGAGCACGACCGGCTTTCCGGGCGTTACTATCCCGTAGTCAAAGGCTCAAACAAGCTCAAGGCGCACAAATTCGAGGTGGAGCATAAAAACAACGAGTATCTCTTCTGCACCCCGGATACAGACACCCCGATAGAGTTCGAGATTTCCATGGACGCCGACCATGTGGTGGGATGGTACAAGTCCGCCGGTTTGGTCAGTGAAAAAACACATCTCTCTTTCGAGAAATATCGGGAACCCGATTTCCAAGTTTCCGAAAGCAAGCGATATGCACCCAACTGTCCGTCCAATCTGCTGACATTCACTAAAAAGGCAGATGTGGTTTACGGCAAGGCCAAAGGTTACTGGACCTCTAAGCCCGTCCAACACGAGAAGATGGGACAGGTGGCGGTGCAAAGCATCCTTAAAACGGCTTCGGCCAAAAAGAAGGAGCAGAATCTGACCCTTGATCTTTATTTGCCCAACGACACGACCGTCAAGCAGAGGCCCATAATCGTGCTCTTCCATGGCGGAGCGTTCCTTGTCGGCGACAAGGCTGCACCCACCTCCACCGCATGGTGCGAACATTTCGCAAGCATCGGCTACATCACGGCGTCTGTCAATTACCGCATGGGGTTCAAACTCTCGAAGAATTCCATCCAGGAGTGCGGTTACGAAGCCATCCAGGACGCGAATGCCGCCCTGCGCTTCCTGCTCGCCCATGCGGAAGAATACGGCATCGACACCAACAACTTCTTCATTGGCGGCACAAGTGCCGGGTCCATCACCGCCCTCGGCACCGTCTATATGTCCGACCGTGACCACCCCGCATTCGTGGATGAATTGGGCTTAAAAGAAAAGGTCGGAGGATTCGAGGCATCGGGGAACAACTATAAGCGAAAGCCCAAAATCAAGGCCATCGCCAACATGTGGGGTGCCGTTTATGACCTCGACGAACTTAACGGACGCCGCATCCCTGTCATCTCCTTCCACGGTACCGAGGACAATCTGGTGCCATACGACGAGGGATATCCTTTCGCCGACATGAAAAGCAAGATTGGAGAGCGTCTGTATGACAAAATGTATGGTTCCAAGGCCATCCACCACCGCCTCGACTCGCTGAACGTCATCAACCGCTTCTATCCCATCGAGGGGGGCAAACACGCCCCATACGAAGACAATAGCGGGAAACCCAACAAGACCTATTTTTTCATTCAGGAAGAGCTGCAGAAATTCTTTTACAAGACACTCACCCGTGGTGTCCAAATAGAGCATGACAAAAAGGACGCCCGGATTTACCGTCTCAACATTCCTGATGTCGAGCGTTGCGACTGGCAGATTGAGGGCGGTTTTATCATAGCCACGGATGACAACACAGCGACTGTGCTTTGGCGCAGCGATGCTCCCAAGCGTGTGCTTTCCGCCGCTGGCGAGCGTACAAACGGCTGCGCTTTCCGTGCGAGCATAAAGGCCGACTGACAGTCCCCATTCCTGACTGCACAAAAAGAATCAGTCTGGAATTTACTTGTCCCCCGTTTTTTCCGGAGAAAAAATTTTCCAAGATCATTCTTTACCTTTGCCCTTTGGAGAATTTCCGCATCGTACTTAAAGAGCGTATGAAAGACACACAGGAATTTTGGACAAAAAAATACCGCAGGAATATCGGCAGGATGATCGGATTGTGCCGCCGATACGTACCCGATCCGCAGGAGGCCGAGGATCTGGCCCACGAAGCATTCCTGTCGGCCATCGAAAAATCGCACACATTCAAAGGTTTGGGAGATTTCGACGGCTGGATGATGCGCATCACGGTGAACACGGCGCTGCAGCATCTGCGAAAGGCAAAATGCCTCGTCAGCCTTGACAGCGCAGGCCCTGATTTAGATTCCCTGCAGGATGATGACGCCGAAGACCTGGAGCGCATCGACTTCTCCAAGGATGAAATACTGGACGCCATCGCGGCATTGCCGGCACCTCAACGCACGGTATTCAACCTTTTTGTCTTCGAGCGATTCAGCCATCGCCAAATCGCCGACACACTCCACATTGCCGTACGCACCTCCAAGTTGCATCTCGCCCAAGCCCGATTGCAGCTGCAACAACATCTGAAAGAGATAAAGAACGAAAAAAGATTGCTTATGATTCCATTTTTAACCATTTTCAAAAAAGGATCTGCCGTGGATAACGTTTGCCGGCGCATTTTGAGTGATTTCGAAATGGAGCCGACAGTCGAATTTGACACCGCGGCCCTGTCGTGGAACACCCTGCCCTCGGCCACTATCGCCATGCATCTGTCCGGCATCTTCAAGAAACTGATAGTCGGCCTACTGCTGTGTACCGCCGCGGGAGCGGCATCCTACTTTGTGCTGTCGTCCCGCACACCTGTCGCCCCGTCGCCGGCACCGACGACAACACCTATTCCCGTCGCCATGGCCACCGACACCACCCTTTCCGCGAAATCAGACGCCACGCAATCCGAGTCCGTCATGGCGACCACCGTCATTAAAAATGTCCAAAGGGAGAGCTTGGCACCAGCAGTCGGCTCCACCGACACCAGCCGCGAGAAAGAGTACATCATCATTCACGACACCGTATTTAAAACCGTGGTAAAAGTGGTTCACGACACGGTATATGCTCCGGCACCTCAAAACCATCAACAATGAAAAAAAACATCGCTATGCATAAAACCACATTTCTTCTATTCGCCCTGCTTTTGTGTACCGGTTTGTACGGCCAGGCGCGCGACACCATCTACATCCACGAGGAGCGGATTGTCTATGACACTGTCTATTTACACGACACCATCTACCAGTTCACAGCTGCACAGTTAGACACGCCCATTGTGCCTAAGCCGGCGGCGAAATTCGTACCCGATGTCTTCAAAGGTTTTCATTTCGGCTACACGGCCCAATACAATATGACGCAGGCAGCGGTTTTCACCGCCGCCGACGGCACCCCAGGGTCTCCTACAGCCAAAATGGGCAACGGATTCGCGGGAGGTTTCGAGTTCTCCTACCATTTCGCCAAGTATTTCGGTGTGGCCGTAGGAGTGGGCTTCGGCTCCAACTATGTGCTGCAGGTAAACTCCCCCAGCACCGACCTGTATTGGGGACACAACCCCAACCATCATCGGTTCAGCCAAGGCGCTCTCCTGTTCCCCCTCAAGTTTGAGTTCCATTTTCCCTTCAACGACAATTTCTATTTTCTGGCGGACGCCGGCATCCGATTCAACTATTCCAATTTAGACAACTATTTCGGCACCACTATGAGCAATTGGGACAACAATGGCGTAATCGACAACTCCACCAGATGTCACATAGAAATCAGACGTCCTTTTGCCAAGTCTGTTCAGTCAGAACTGCTCTTTGATTTGGGATTCTACTACCGTCTGCCCAACGACGGCCTGCTGCGGTTTTCCATAGGCACCAACCTGTCGCTGTCGAAACCTTGGCAGGGCCGTTATGAAATTTATACCGAAAACGAGGTCTTGGAGAACGGCACCGTCTCCTTGAAAAACCACTATTTCTATCCTCAAATAACTTACGTCAACACCTTCCAACGCTACAAAGAGAAAGAATTTCATAAGGCGCCTTGGTTTGACGAGGTTTATCCCAGCTGGTCCAACCAGAAGCGATATCCCCGTCACGAATTCCAGTTGAACTTCGGAATCCCGAATATGCAAAGCATTCATTCCAACATAGTGGACGGGATGTTGCTTTACAAATGGTTTCCCAACCTGTTCAAAGACATCATTTATCCGCAAAACAGTCTGACCTCTTCCGACAAATTCTATACCAAAGTGCATTTCACGCCGGTCATTTCGTTGAGTTACCATTATCGGGTACAGAAATGGCTATGGTTCGGCGCTACAGCCAATTTTACAGAGTTCCATAATCATTATTATGACCGCGCAAATAATCAGAGAATCAAGGATATGTCAATGCGATTCAGAGCTTTCAACCTGTTGGCGGACATTAGATTTTCATATCTCACTTTGCCACACATCACGCTCTACTCCGAAATATCCGGAGGAATACAGCTTGGCTGGGGAACCATTAACTTGACGAATGACGAATACGATGTGCCACATCCCTTTAATCAACCAGGGAAGTATTCTGTTTGTACATTTCCGACTTACCACCTCACGGCTTTGGGCATCAAAGCGGGAGCCAAGGGATGGTTCGGCAATGTGGAGTTTGGCACTGGTTATAAAGGATTTGTCAACGCCGGCGTGGGATACGAGTTTTAGTGAGGACGGAGACTTGACATCACGACATTTCCCACGCAGGAGAGGATCCTATCGCTTGACAAACTTCGCGTAACGCACCCCTTTATCTGTAACTATACGGAACAAATATAGTCCTGAGGGGAAATCTGAGACGAACACCTCAGGATGTGTAGTGGTGCGAAACAGGCGGCCACCCATATCATAGACAGCCACCTCTTGAAGGCAGGTCTCCTCACCCTCCAATTCAATGTAAACCGTATGGCTGCCAGGGTTGGGATAAAGTTTCACGTCCATAGCCGGCTTCGTGTATGGAGACAACCCGACATTATAGGGGACGGCAAACTCATCGCGGTGATAGGCACCGAAAACCGCCCGACTGGTGGGCCCGGCATAATAAAGGACAGAGTCAATCTGCATATTACTCCAAATATCCAAGGCAACCAGCAGATCGCCATTGGGTTGCGGCTGGATCAGGTGCGTGTATTGAACCCTGTCAACCTGGAGCGGTATAGTGTCAATAAAAGTGCCGTCAATGCCCCATACTCCGATAAAGATCTTGTCGCTGTTTTCATCCTTAACCCAACCAGCAAGAGAAAACACGCGGTTTCCATAGACAAATTTCTGTGCGTGACCATACGCAGCCAATAGCATCCCTCTCCAACCGTTGTAGTAGCATGTGCCATAATTGATGAAAGCACCCGACTGGCTGTTGTAACGGACCGTCAAGGGGAAATAATAGTGCGCCAGACCCTCCTGGGCGCCACCACGGTCAAACAACACTCCGTCGCCTAACAAAAGGGTGTCCTGATTGGAATCCGAGGTGACTGAACCAAGCACATAGACGGAATTGTCGGCGACAGCGATGCCTCCATAAGACACGCTGGCTCCTTTAAAATGGGGTTGCTGCACCCATGCCACATCGCCCTGAGGGGTCAGCTTCACCAAAAAAGGATTGCCGCACGTCACCTCATCACCATTCGAACAATCGACCGAATGCAAACTATCCACAAACACTCTGGAAGGATATTGGGTAGGATGGCTACTGAGTTTGCCCGACAGATACAAATTGTCCTCCTCATCCGCAGCAAAACCTAAAAATTCAAGTGTAAAAAAGGGTGCCCAGCCCTGCTCGGTAAGGGAATCCAAACTACCATAATGGGCAAGATAATAATCCCTCATCAGCATCATATTCTCCGTCTCTCTGAACAGCAGCTTGTGTGAAAGCAGTCGCCCGTCAGGGGAGAACTTGTAATATGCAGTCGATTGGAAAGAGCATATATGGCCTGTGGTACCCGGCAAATAAAGGTCATAGGTACGGATACTGTCTTCGCAATAGACCACCATAGTGAAAGGGTCTTCCTCGTTGCCGTTATATTGGAACGGGGAGATAATACAAATGTTCCCTTCCGAATCCCGGTGCAAAAGCGATGGATTGATAAAAAGGTAATTCTTGCCGCGTGTTTGCGTACCGGGGTACATTGTCCTGTCGTAACTTTCAATAAAAATCTTGTTCAGCACCTGACCGTCCAAGTCAAGCGTGACAATAAAATCGTAATAGCCATAACAGAAAGGCGGTTTTCGCAAGCTGGCAGGCAATGCATGGACATCGTGACCAGTCACCATCGTATCTATGAACCAGCACCAGGGGCCATATCCCGAATAGCCTCCATAATCCATAAAGCAATTGCCCGCCACCAATATCCGGCCATCTCGCAACTCCATAGCCGCAGGAAAGACACGATTATAGGCATTTTGGCTGATAACACGCTGCCAGACCTGGTTGCCGAGAGCGTCAAACTTGGCTATCAGGAGATTGTAAGTGCCCAACGACACCACTTGGGAACCTAATTCCTCCGCCACATAGCCTTCGGAGGGGGAATTTCCCCAATAGGCATCGCTCCCGAAAAAGCCGAAACAGTAGATATTGCCCTCGTCATCGGTCTCCATAGTGATAATCCTGTTTTTAAAGGTTGGGGAATTTCCGTCGTGACCCATATAGGAACGGAACCACTTCCAATATCCTGCAGTATCCTGCGCCACGGCAGTAAACATCAGGCTAACAAAACATAAAATGGCATTGGCGCGCAAGGCAAAAGAGCGGATTAGCTTTCTTTTCATAATAACATGGCACTAAGGTGAAACATTTCGTATGGCAATGCATACATGCCCATAACGAAAAACAGGGGGCAACGTTGCACTTGTCAGAAAGAAAAAAGGTTGTATCTTTGCCCGTTCCTTTTAACACAGGTCAAATTATTACATAACCAACTGATTTACAATGCAAATATCCAAACTCAGAAACATAGGTATCGCGGCACACATTGATGCCGGCAAGACCACCGTCTCCGAACGCATACTCTTTTTCACGGGCGTGAACCGCAAGGTGGGCGAGACCCACGACGGCCAGGCCACGATGGACTTTATGAAACAGGAGCAGGAGCGCGGCATCACCATCGCCTCCGCCGCCATCACCGCCAACTGGAACGGGCACCAGATCAACCTCATCGACACGCCGGGCCACGTCGATTTCACCATCGAGGTGGAGCGCTCGCTGCGCGTCATCGACGGCATGGTGGCCGTGTTCTGTGCCGTGGGCGGCGTGGAGCCCCAGAGCGAGACCGTCTGGAACCAGGCCGACAAGTACCGCGTGCCCCGCATCGCGTTCGTCAACAAGATGGACCGCACGGGCGCCGATTTCAACGAGGTGGTGGGCCAGATGAACAAATACCTGGGTGCCAACGCTATGCCCGTCCACCTGCCCATCGGTGCGGAGAACGAGTTCCAGGGTATGATCGACCTGGTGACGATGCAGGCCATCACTTTCACGGACAAGGAGCGGTTAGTGGGCGAGATCCCCGCCGAGTTGAAAGCCGCCGCCGAGGAGGCCCGCCGCGTGATGATCGAGAAGCTGGCCGACTTTGACGACGAAATCGCCGAACTCTATCTGGAGGATGCCGAAATCAGCGAGGAGATGCTCAAGAAGTCCATCCGCCAGTCCACCCTCAAGCTGATGGTCACCCCGGTGTTGTGCGGCGCCGCCTACAAGAACAAGGGCATCCAGCTGCTGCTCGACGCCATTGTGGACTATCTCCCCTCCCCCACCGACATTGGTGCCGTGATTGCCCAAGATCCGCTTGACGAGGAACACACCATCCAGCGCAACCCCTCCAACAACGAGAAATTCTCGGCGTTGGCCTTCAAGCTCATCAACGACCCCTACGTGGGACAGCAGACCTTCATCCGCATCTTCAGCGGCAAGCTGGTGAGCGGTATGAGCATCCACAACACCAACAAGGGCAAGGACGAGCGCGTGGGACGCATATTCCGCATCAAGGCCAAGGAGCGTGAGGAGATCAGCGAGGCCGGCTGCGGCGAGATTGTCGCATTGGTGGGCATGAAGCACACACGCACGGGCGACACCCTGTGCGATGAAAACCAACCCATCCTGTTAGAGTCCATCAACGTGCCCCCCGCCGTCATCGAGATGAAGGTGGAACTGGAGGACAAGAAGAGCCGCGACAAGTTGGGCGAGGCGCTGGCCAAGCTCAGCAACGAAGACCCCTCCTTCCACGCCCATTTCGACGAGGAGACGGAGGAGACCATCATCGCCGGTATGGGCGAGTTGCATCTCGAGATCTTGGTGGAACGTCTTCGCGACGAATTCAAGGTGCCAGTCACGGTGGGCGAGCCGTCGGTGTCGTTCCGCGAGACCATCACCGCCGCAGTGGAGAACAACTACCGTCACGTCAAGCAGACGGGCGGCAAGGGCCAGTTTGCCCACACGGTCATCCGTTTCGAACCGAACCCGGGCAAGGGCTTCGAGTTTGTGGACGTCACCAAGGGCGGTGTCATCCCGAAGGAATTCATCCCCTCGGTGGAGAAGGGTCTGAGAAAGGCAATGGAGAAGAGTCCCGTGGCAGGCTATCCCGTGGTGGATGTGAAGTGCGTGCTGGTGGACGGCGGCTTCCACCCCGTGGATTCCAGCGATATGGCCTTCCAGCTGTGCGCTGCGCAATGCTTCAAGCAGGCCTTCAAGAAGGCGGGGCCCATCATTATGGAACCGGTGATGAAGATTGAGGTGAACACGCCCGACGACTACATCGGCAACGTGACCCGCGACATCACCAAGCGCCGCGGCCGCATCGAGAATATGCGCCGTTTCCGCAAGGGCTCGCAAAAGCTGGACGGTTTCTGCCCGCTGATGGAGATGTTCGGTTACGCCACCGCCCTTCGCAACGTCACCTCCGGCAGAGCCAACTACTCGATGGAGTTCTATCAGTATATGCCGATGCCTGCAGCAAAGCAGGAGGAAATCATCAAGTTGAGAGTTAATAGTTAAGAGTTAACACTTTCCTTGAGCAGCCCCGGTAGGGGCAAGAGCCCGGTAGCCAGGGGTTGAAGCGTGAGGAACGAGCGCTGCAACCCCTGGGATGGGATGCGTGCGCGGGAAAATCACGGCGCGGGAGAAGGTTGAGACGAGGGTGTTCGTTGCTCGCCGCGAAACGGGTGTGGGGTTCAACGAGCATGCGTGAGGGATTGAAGCGGGAATGATTTTGGCGGGAATGCGTTCCCCGCGAGACGGAGATTCCGCTTGACGCTTCGCGTCTCGCGGAATGGTGGTGGGCTCTGAGCCAAAATCATTAGAGCGGAAAGCCCGACGGCGCGGCGGTATTTTATGCTGTATGCGAATGTGACGTGATTTCGCGCCGCCGCGCCGGCACGCCCAAATAAAAAAAAGGATGCAGAAAACCTGATTGGTGCCACTATTTATACAAACAACTTTTTATCAAAAGTTATTAACACAGTATGTTTCACAACCGTGTTTTTTGTACTTTTACCGCCTCTTTTGAAACCAGAAAATATTCATCAAAAACCTAATAACATGAAGCATTTCCACTTATTTACTGCCGCATTGTTGGCATTCGTGATGAGTTTTCTCACCCCTTCGCAACAAATGCAGGCTCAGACCATTTGGGACGGCACCGTTGACCTCACATGGTACGACGCCGACCAAAATTCCTTTGACATCTCCACGCCCGGTCAGTTGGCTGGCGTAGCCCAGCTGGTCAACGGCGGCATCGCGTCCTTCAGCGGCAAGACGCTGAACCTGACCGATGACATCTGGTTGAACTACACGGGCGACTCCACCAACCACTGGGTGCCCATCGGCGGTGGCGCCACCCCCACGGGCGAGTCCACCTCCTCGGGCTACAGCTTCAAGGGCACCTTCAACGGCCACGGCCACACCATCTACAACCTTTACTGCGACAAGACCAACTATTTCCACGCCGGTCTGTTCGGATGTGTGGAAAATCCTTGCACCATCGACTCTTTAGTGATGATCAATCCCATCCTGAAATCCTGCGGTATGATGGGCGTCATTGCCGGTTTCACGCGCGGCAGCGGCTCTGTTTACATCCGTTACTGTCTGGTGGTCAACACGACTATCATTGGCACTCCCGCAGGCGCTTCCGGTTCTCCTTCGGCCGAGCACAACAACATCGGCGGTATTGTTGGAGCCTGCTACCCCAACAGTTCCACCACATACATCCAGAACTGCGGTGTTACGGGTCAGATGAGTGGCCGCTACATTGGCGGTATGGCTGGCAACGCTGAGCGTTCCAACATCACCAACTGCTACTTTGCCGGCGACATGACTCCTCTGAACGGCAATTTCGGCGGTATAACCTCCCACAGTGGCAACCGCACAAACTGTTACTCCTACGTCAACCAGCTGAACAGCCAATCACAATCCTCCGCATCTTCCCACGGCACATCCGTTACCCAATCCTATATGCAGTCCGACTCCATTATCGCGGACTTAGGTCCCGCTTTCAAGATGGACAACGGCATCAACAACGGTTACCCGGTGTTGTCATTTATGGCTGGTGTGGATCCCATTGAGATCAGCATCTGCAACGGCGAGTATGCTACCCTCACCGCTTTCGGCTATGATTCATACGTGTGGAGCAACGGTGCCACCACGGCCACCATCTCCGTGAACCCCAGCACCACCACTGTCTATACTGTGACAGGCACAGCGCTTTCGGGTGCCACTGGCGTACACTCCTCCACGGTCACAGTCTATCCTCAAGCTGTCATCACAGCCACGGCAATGCCTTCTCCTGACGGACAGACACACGGCACCGTGACCCCGTCACCTGCCTCAGTGCCCTGTGGCAGCTCGCAGACAGTCACTTTGACCATCACACCCGATGCCAACTGGCATATCGCCCAGATCACCCTCAACGGCACCGTGGTCCGCGGCGAAGATCCGACCGACGGCGCTGTGGTCACTTACGTGATTGACCCGCAGGGAACCATGGCCGATGTCAGGGTGTTCTTCTCCAACATCTACCACATCACCGCTTCCACCATCCTCGACGATGGCACTCCGCTCAACGTCAGCGGATTAGTCTCCCCGTGGGGCTCCAACGGTGTGTATAACGCCACCCAAGGTGCCGATGCGGCCTACACTTTCAACGAGACTGCCCGTTACCATCTGATGGATGTGGAGATTGACAACGTTCCCCAAGGCATCATCACCAGCCACACCTTCTACAATGTTCAGGAGTCTCACAACATCGTGGTTACATACGGTGACTGCGCTCCCGTGACGAACCTGACCGTGTCGCAAGTGTCGGGCACTTCCGCTCTGATCTCCTGGGCTGACGGTTCCGCCGGTGCCGCACAGGACTACGTTCTGGAGTGGCGCGACACCACAATGGGCAACAACTGGATTGCCGAGCCCACCATCACGGGCACCAGCTACCTGTTAGGCGGTCTCTCCCCACTCACCAACTATGAGGTGCGTGTGAAGAGCAACTGCAGCAACGGTCTCGAAGGCGGTTGGGTGAACAAGAGCTTCAGCACCCCCTGCCTCGTGGGTGGCGACATCCAGATTGGCGAGGGCACCAGCACCACCATCTATTTGCCTTCTTACAGTTATTATAAATACTCTTTAACGGAGCAAATTTTCACCGCTGCCGAATTGGGTGGAGCCAACACATTCCACTCCATCTCATTCCAGGTATCCAGTGTGGGAGCCGCCAACCGAACCTGGGACATCTATCTGATGCCCACCACGGCGACTTCACTGTCCAGCTTTATAAACGTGGATGCCACGGCACAGCTCGTCTTCAGCGGAGCTGTCAATATCCCCCAAGGTTGGTTCACCATCAACTTCGACAGCAACTATGTGTATGACGGCAGCACCAACCTGATGCTCATCGTGGACGACAACACTGGCGACTATGTCAGCAGCAACTATTACTATTATACGAACAACCCCAACGGAAACTCGGTGCGTGTGTACAGCGACGGCACCAACTACGACCCGACGAATGCCACCAGTTATACCGCCACCACCCATAACTTCCGGAACAATGTCATCTTCGGCGGTGCGTGCGACAGCACCACCACCTGCGTGGCCCCGAACATGATGGTTTCCGGCGTCACCGAAAGCTCGATCGATATCACTTGGGTTCCCGGTTACAGCGAGACCAGCTGGAACTTAGAGTACAAGCCTGCTTCCGACACCATTTGGGACAGCATGTATGGACTTACGGGCAACAGCTACACCATCACGGGACTGAATGCCAACACAGTGTATGACATCCGTCTGCAAGCCGTTTGTGGCAGCGACTGGAGAACCTTGCAGGCCCGCACCGATTGCGGTGCCATCTCCATTCCCTACAGCGAGGACTTTGAAACGGGTATCGTTTCCACCAGTCAAGACAGCTACATCCTTTGCTGGAGCCGTTTGGCTAACAGCACCTCCCACTGGGCTTATGTGGCAAGTGGTTCCAACGCCCACGGCGGCACCCATTATATGGACTTCCACTACACCCCCGACTGCTACACGATGGCCATCACCCCGACCATTGACAACAGCTATCCTGTAAGCTCGCTTATGGCGGAATTCTATGCCCGCCACAACGGCGCCGCCGGCATTATGGAAGTGGGCGTCATCAGCGACGTCAATGACGGTTCCACCTTTGAGGTCGTGGACACGCTGACCTTCAGTGCCACCAACACCTACGAGCACTTCATCGTAACCTTCGAGAACTACTCCGGCAGCGGCCAGAACATCGCCTTCCGTGCCACCAACGGCACCAGTGTCAGCTTTATGATGGACGACCTCCTCATCACGGAGATCCCGACCTGTATGCATCCTAACAACCTGGTCTCCACCGGTACAGGCAGCGATTATGCCACGGTCAACTGGACCGAGATGGGCGATGCCACCTCCTGGATTGTGGAGTACGGTCCCACCGGCTTCACGCCCGGCCAGGGCAACGGCACCACCGAGACGGCCACCACACACCCCTATACCATCCAGAACCTCACCAACGGTGTCAGCTACGACATCTATGTGCAAGCCGACTGCGGTTCTATGACCAGCGACCTTGTCGGACCCGTCACAGTGGTGACCGGCCAATTTATCATGAATAATGCAATTGACACGCTGACCACTTGCGGTGCTGCTATTTACGACAACGGCGGTCCCAGCGGCGACTACAGCAACAACAGCAACAACATCCTGGTGCTCCTCCCGGAGAACCCAGGCGCAATGATGATGCTGCAGGGCACCTGCAATGTGGAGAACAGCTACGACCATCTCTACATTTACGACGGTGTAGGCACCGGCGGCACCCAGTTGGCCTCTCTCGGCAACAGCAACGACCAGAACGTCTCCGTGCTCTCCACCTCCGGCCCGCTCACCATCCACTTCACCTCCGACAGCAGCGTGCCCAAATGGGGCTTCGAATTGTTCGCCTCCTGCCAGACCTGCTTCCCGCCGAGCGGCATTATGGCCTCCAACATCACCACCAACTCCGCCGACCTCACCTGGAACGGCGTATCCAGCGAATACATTGTGGAAGTTACCGGCCCTGACACCACCATGCTCGTGGTGTATGACACCACCGCCACGCTTTCGAACCTGACGGCCAGCAGCACCTACCGTGTCGTCATCTACTCTGTTTGCGGATCCGACACTTCCGTAGCATCTCCTTCCTACACTTTTATAACCTCCTGCGGTGCCATCACCATCACGGAGACGACTCCTTGGACCGAGGATTTCGAAGGCTATGCTGGCGGCGGCGCGCAATCCTTCGTCTGCTGGAGCACTCCTGTTACATACAACGCCAGCAACGGCACGGCTCCTTTTGTCTATTGCGGCCACGCCCCCTCTTGTCACTCCGGCACCAACTCTGCCGAGTTCAAGGGCAGCATGAACATGCTGGTGTTGCCTGAATTCACCAATGACATTCATAACCTGCGTCTCTCTTTCTGGGCCACTTCCACCGCCCCGTCTTACGGCACCCTTGAGATTGGTGTCATCACCAATGTGGCCGACACCTCCACTTTCGAGTTCGTATCCCTCTCTGGCGCGCCAAGCAACCGCGGATCCAACTCTGCCACTGTCGGTAGCTTCGGCAACTATATGGGACCTTTCGACTTCAACGGCGTGACCGCCACTAACGGACGCATCGCCCTCCGCTACACGAATGCAAGCTCCCCCTCTGATTCTTGGAACCTTGACGACTTCATCGTGCAAATCGCCCCGAACTGCCCTTCACCGGTCAAGAACAGCGTCACGGTCACTCCGAGCACGTATGATGCCACCATCGGTTGGACCGACAACGACCCCACACACACCTCTTGGACGATTTACTACAAGGAAAGCACCGACAGTGTATGGCTTTCCGATGTCGCCAACACCAACCCCGCGCAGATTTCCGGTCTCAACCCTGAGACTTCATACGATGTGTATGTGATCACCAACTGCCCCGTGAGCGACCTCGTGCCCGACGCCACCTTCACGACCTCGTTCACCACGCTGCCGTCTTGTCCGGCTCCTACCAGCCTGAATGTCACGGATGCCACTCCCACGAGCGTCACGCTTGCCTGGACTGAACTCGGCACGGCCACCGAGTGGGAAATCGAGTATGGTCCTGCCAACTTCACCCACGGCAACGGCACCGTTGTGATCGCCACCACCAACCCATTCGATGTGACGGGCCTCACGGCAGGCGACACCTACAAGTTCTATGTGCGTGGCATTTGCAGCGTTGGCGACACCAGCGCCTACAGTTCCAGCACGACCTATATGGTGCCGTTCTGTAACACCACAGACCAGTGCAACTATGTGTTCAACCTCACCGACAGCTATGGCGACGGTTGGAACGGCAACACGATCAACGTCCTTTCCAATGGCGTACAAGTTGCGGCCGTAACCTTCACCTCCGGCTATTCAGCTACTGTCAACGTGCCATTGTGCGACAACTCGGCACTGAGTTTGAGTTGGTCATCGGGGAGTTTCGCCTCTGAAACCTCCTTCACGGTGGAAGACCCGTTTGGCAATGTGATTTACTCCTGCACAGACGGCAGCACGCTCTCCGGCACCTTCCTCACCGAAACCGTATTCTGCACGCCGCCCTCCTGTCCGACTCCCACGAACTTAGCCTCTACCGGAACCACCGCGACTTCTGCCACGCTTGCTTGGACAGAGACAGGCACGGCCACGAGTTGGGAGATTGAATATGGCACTCCGGGATTCACGCCCGGCACAGGTGCCGGCACAAGTGTCATGGCCTCCACCAATCCGTTTGAGGTGACGGGGCTTACCACTTCCACCGCTTACGACTTCTATGTCCGCGCCATCTGCGGACCAGGGGATGAAAGCACATGGAGAGGTCCTGTTTCCGCAACGCCAGGTTCTTTCACAATGCCCACTTTAGGTTCGGTCACAATCACCACATGCAACATGACCATTTTTGACAATGGTGGTGCAAATGGCCAATATACCGGCAACTGCGATGCTGTTGTCATCATCAATCCGGAAACTCCGGGCAGCATGATTTCCATCACGGGCACTGTGAGCACAGAAAGCAATTACGATGAACTGGAAATCTACGACGGCGCCGGTGTCTCCGGAACACCCGCATTGATCATTTCGGGTACCGGTCAAACCGTGAACTTCACCTCCACCACCGGACCGGCCACGCTCCACTTCACTTCCGATGGCTCTGTCTTTTACGATGGCTTTGCCCTCACCGTGAGCTGCGTTGGCGACTCCTCTTTGGTCGCCCCGACCGTAACGACGGCTGCTGCCACCAATATTGGAGAGACCTCTGCCACGCTGAACGGCAGCATCACTCCTGGCACCGAGGCCATCACCGCCCAGGGCTTCCAGTGGAAGAACACCATCGGTGGCAGCTACACCAGCGTGAACGCCACCGGCACCACGATAAGCTACAACCTCACGGGCCTGACAGCAAACACGAACTACACTTTCCGCGCCTTTGCCACCACAGCTTCCGGTACAACCTACGGTAACGAGTTGACTTTCACAACGCTCGATCAGCAGCAGGAAAGCTGTGCCGCCCCGACGAACGTGACGGCTTCCAACATCACGAACAACAGTGCCGACATCTCCTGGACACAACAGGGCGATGTCACCAGCTGGGATGTCAACTACAGAGTGGCCGGTGCCGACGCTTGGAACTCCAGCACCACCACTTCCAATCCTTACACGCTTTCCGGTCTCAGCGAGAACACGAGCTATGAGGTGCAGGTGATTGCCCATTGCACCAACGGCGTGACCTCCGATCCTTCCGCCATCATCACCTTGACAACGGTCGGCATCAACGACTACGAGCTGAACAACGTGGTTGTCTATCCGAACCCGACGAGCGGAATGGTCCAGATTCAGCATTCAGAGTTCCTGATTCAGAATGTGGAAGTCTATGATGCATACGGCAAGATGCTGAATGTGGTGAACGTGAATGACAACTCCACCACAATAGACCTGTCGGATTACGCTTCAGGCACCTATTTCGTCAAGATCGTGACGGAAAATGGTGTTGTGACAAAACGGGTGGTGAAACAATAATAATGTAGAGACGCGGCGCGCCGCGTCTCTACGATTTTCGATTTACGATTTTCGAAAAACGTAAAACGAAAACCCGCAACCTCCAACGGTTCCCTTTTTTTGGGGAACCGTTTTTTTTAGCGATACGTCACATTTCGGAAATGGTGTGGTGTACATCATTTTTTTCAAAAATTTTTCAAAACAGCGGGTTAATTACAGAATAATTCTTATTTTTACCGCTTGAAAAAAAAACAGAAAAAAAATGAGACTTTTCTATTGGGCAACCGCTCTCATGTTGGCATTTTTAATAGGATTTCTTGCACCTGTCCAACAAGTGCAAGCTCAGGTGGAACACCCCATCTCCGTCTCGACCGTTCTCGACGACGGCTCGCCACTCGCCGTCGCCGGGCTGGTCACCCCGTGGGGCACCAACGGTGTCTATAACGCCACCCAGGGAGACACAGTGGTCTTCACCTTCCACGAGACCGACCGTTACCATCTTATGGATGTGGAGATTGACAACGCTTCGCAGGGTCCCATCTTCACCTACACTTTCTACAATGTGTCGGAGCCTCACACCATTGTGGTGATGTATGGCGACTGCGCACCTGTTGAGGATCTCGATGTGGTGCAAATATCGGGCACCTCAGCCCTGATTACCTGGACGGACGGATCCTTCGGCGCGGCAGTGAACTACACGCTGATGTACCGCGACACCTTGTTGGGCAACAACTGGGATACGGTGTACAACATTACCGGCACCAGTTATCTGCTGGGCGGTCTGATGCCGCTCACGCACTACGAAGTGAAGGTAAAAAGCAACTGTGGCGGCTATCTGGAAGGCAACTGGGCATCCATAGATTTCCAGACTCGCTGTCTGGTTGGTGGAAATGTAGCTATAGGCGACGGCACCAACAGTTCTTCCCATTTCCCTGCCAATTCATATTATAAGCACTGTCTGAGCGAGCAGGTTTTCACCGTCGGCGAATTGGGCGAGCCAAACACATTTCATTCCATCTCATTCCAGGCACTCTACGCCAACACCGCCAACCGCAACTGGGACATTTATCTGATGCCGACCTCTGCCTCTTCCCTGACCAGTGCCGTCAATGTGGACTCCACCGCACAACTTGTCTTCAGCGGCACCGTCAACATCGCACCCGGTTGGTTCACCATAAACTTTGACAGCAGTTACGTCTATGATGGAGCCAGCAATTTGATGCTCATTGTAGATGACAACACAGGTATCGTCAACGCTTCCAACGCCTACTACTGCACCCAAAATCCCGACAAAAGATCGATATTAATCAGCAACGATTTCTCGAATCTGGATCCTTCCATTGCCTCCAGTTATTCCTATATGCACCAGCCCTACCGCAACAACATCATTTTCGGCAATGTATGCGACACTGCAAACACTTGTGCGACACCGAATTTCACCCTCACAGGCTCTACTGAGAGCACGATTGGCATACAGTGGGTCCCTGGCAACAACGAGACGAGTTGGAATCTGGAGTACAAGTCTGTCGCCGACACTTCCTGGAACGGCATCTACGGGCTGTCGGGCAACAGCTACACCCTCACGGGATTGAACGCAAACACCGAATACCTCATCCGGCTTCAGGCCGCCTGCAACAGCACATGGCGCACTTTGGCAGGGCGCACCGATTGCGGTGAGATCTCCATTCCCTTCTATGAGCACTTCGAGGACAACATCATCTCCACCAGTCAGAACAATTACGTCTTGTGCTGGGACAGGCTCTCTTCCGACCCGTCCTATTTCGTTTACAGAAACACGCAATACAACCACACCGCAGGTGGCAACGGTGCCTTGGTTTTCAACAATAGCTCCAACGGCTTCACCATGGCCGTTTCACCGGCCATTCCATACAGCACTCCGATGAGCACTCTGATGGTGGAGTTCGAGGCACTGCATACCGGCTCCGCAGGCACTTTTGAGGTAGGAGTCATTGCCGACATCCACGACGCCACCACCTTTGATGTTCTGGACACCATCGTTTCCAGCGCCACCGGCACCTGGGAACATTTCATCATCCTCTTAGACCAATATCATGGAGTGGGCCATAACATCGCCTTCCGAGCCACTGACAACTCCGGCAACACCTTTGTGCTCGATGATGTCGCAATTACCGAAATCCCGGCCTGCATTCACCCCAACACCCTTGTCTCCACAAATGCCGGCTACCATCACGTCACCCTTGATTGGACTGAGATAGGCAATGCCACCTCTTGGATTGTGGAGTATGGTCCTACGGGGTTCACGCCCGGACAGGGCCTCGGAACCCTTGACAGCACCAGCACACATCCCTACATCATCCAGGGCCTCACCAGTTCGGTCATCTACGACTTCTACGTCAAGTCTGACTGCGGCTCTACGACCAGTGATTATTGCGGGCCTATCTCTGTCCTCACCGGCCAATACACTATGGCAGCTACGGGATACAACACCCTGACCACCTGCGGCGCCATCATCTACGACGATGGTGGTCCCGACGGGAATTACAGCGCCAACTGCAACAGCACACTGGTTCTGTACCCTGAAACCGCTGGTGCGGCATTGAAACTGGAGGGGACTTGCACCATCTATTTTCTTGACTCCCTCAACATATACGATGGAGTGGGCACAAGCGGCACCCTTTTGGCATCCTTCAGCAACAGCAATCTACAGCCTATCCAAGTGATTTCCATCTCAGGGCCCCTCACCATCCAGTTTATCTCCGACGTTTCAATACAGAATTCTGGTTTCATACTGACAGCCTCCTGTTTCACCTGTATCGCACCAGTCAACCTCAGCACCTCGAACATCACCCCCCACACCGCTGAGCTTTCTTGGAGTCCTACTTCCGGCGAGTATCTTGTCACCGTCGCAGGCCCTGACACCAACACCTATGTGGTCTATGACACCACCCTTCTCCTGGACAATTTGGACGGCAACAGCAACTACCGGGTCACCGTCAGTTCCATCTGCGGTTCCGACACCTCGTATCCATCTCCCGTCTTAACCTTCAACACCGAATGTGGAGCCATCACCGTCACGGACAACAATCCCTGGATCGAGGACTTCGAGAGCTATTCCGAAAGCGGTCACCAGCCTCTTATCTGCTGGGAGACACCCGTCTCTCAAGTTATGAACAGTGTCTCATACCCATCCGTCTATGGGCATTATATCCCTGCCTGCCACTCCGGCCAGAGCTCTCTTGAAATGAGAGGGGATGAGAACATTGTGGTGCTGCCGGAGTTCAACAATAACATACACGATTTGCGCCTATCATTCTGGGCCACAACAAGTTCAACCTACACAACCACTGTTGAGGTCGGTGTCATCACCAACATTGCTGACACTTCCACCTTTGAGTTCGTGGCCTTTGCCGACGCCCCGGGCCACTACGGGCCCTACAATGCCACCAATGCCAGTTTTGGCAACCACAGTGGTCCTTTCGACTTCAACGGCGTTGCAGCCATCAATGGACGCATCGCCCTTCGTTACAAAAACACGTCTTCAATGCCTGTCTCCTGGAATATTGATGACATCATTGTGGAAATCGGCCCCTCTTGTCCGTCACCCATCAAGAACAACGTGACTATAACCTCTGTCGGAGCCTACAATGCCACCATCTCCTGGACCGACAACGACACGTCGCACCACTCTTGGACTGTTTACTACAAGGAAAGCAGTTCCAGTGTCTGGAGCACCACTGTGTCCAACACCACCACAACGCAGATCACAGGACTGACTCCCGAGACCACATACGATGCTTATGTGGTCACCAATTGCGCAATAGGCGACCTCGTGCCAGACGCCACCTTCACCGTGCAGTTCACCACCACCATATCGTGCCCCGCGCCCACAGCGCTGGTGGCCACTGGAGTTTCCCCAACCTCGGTGCTTCTTTCTTGGACAGAAAACGGCACGGCATCCGCGTGGGAAATCGAATACAGCACCTCTGATTTCACTCCGGGCACGGGCAGCGGCACCACGGTGCTGGCCACGTCCAATCCTTTCACTGTAACAGGGCTTCCCAACAACACATTTTACAAGTTCTATGTGCGTTCCGTCTGTGCCGCCTCCGACTCCTCTCTCTGGTCCAATGTCGCAAATGCCGCCACCTTGTGCGACGTGGTGGTGGTCACCCCAACCGCTCCCTTCACAGAGGATTTCGAAAACTGCAACGGCAGTCTGCCTGCCTGCTGGAACTACTTCTGCGATGTCGGAAACATTCCCTGGACGGTAGTGAACTCCGACTTCCACGGGAGCATCACCTCGGCCTATTCCGGCGACTATGCAGTTCAGTTCTACCAACGCATATATGGCAGTGAAAGTTCTCTGCAATTGCCCACCATGGACATCACGGGACTCACCAATCCCGTGTTGACCTATTGGTACACAAACGGGAGCGAAATTCTACAAGTGTACTATAGGTCCTCTCCTACCGACCCCTGGACACACTGCGCCACGCACAGCACCCCTGCCACTTGGACACAAAATTCCTTGAGATTGTACTATCCAAGCAGCACCTATCAGATCAAGTTCAAGGGCACCTCCCGTTATGCATACGGCATCAATCTGGATGACATTACTGTCGAAGAGTGCAACGGTCCCCTTCCTCCTATCGTACCGCCGACTGTTTCCACCCTATCCATCTCCAGCATCACCGCCACCTCCGCCACGCTGCACGGCTCCGTATCCCCTGGCAGCGAACCACTCTTAACCTATGGCTTTGAATGGAAGGAGGCCTCTGGCAACACCTACACGCCTGTAAACGTGCCGAATACCACAATGGACTATAATCTGACTGGGCTGATGGCCAACACCTACCATACCTTCAGGGCGTTTGCCACCACCCCGAGCGGCACCACATACGGCACAGAACTGAACTTCCTAACGCTCAACCAGCAGGGGACCTGTCCCTCACCGACAAACGTGTCGGTCTCCGACACCACCCTTCATGAGGCGACCATCTCCTGGATGCAGGAGGACAGCACCGCCTCCAGATGGGACGTGCAATACAAGGCGAGCAGCAGCTCCTACTGGAACACCATAACCACTTCCAACAACCCTTACACGCTGACAGGCCTCAGCCCCAACACATCATACGACATACAAATAAAGGCCCGCTGCACGAATGGCCTGTGGAGCACTCCTTCCAATCCCGTCAGCTTCACCACAATGCCCGACGGCATCAACGAATACACCATAGACAACACCGTGACAGTATTTCCCAACCCGACCACCGGGAGCATTCAAATCCAGTGTACAGGAAGCACGCTGGAGACGGTCTCCCTTTACGATGTGTATGGGAAGCTGTTGCAGACCATGAATGCCGACAGCCCAACTGCCAGCCTCAACCTCTCCAGCTACACTGCCGGCACCTATTTCATCAGGATCGTGACCGAAAACGGCATGGTGACGAAGAGGGTTGTGAAACAATAAAAAAAGGCGCTCTTTTGGAGCGCCTTTAAATATGTATTGTAAACAATAATATTACAAAGTATTGAACGGCTTGAGAATGCTCTTGCCGATTTCAACGGCCTCCTCGTTTTTGGGAATGAGGTGGTGGTGACGTTCGGGCAGGGATTTTTCGAGGCCCTTGTGCAGCATTTCCGGGGTGACAAGGGGTTTCACCTTGAGGAAACCGCCGAGGACGATCATGTTGAACAGCTTGGCGATGCCGAGTTCGTTGGCCTTGTCGGCAGCAGCCACCTGATAGATGTTGATATCCTTGCGGGTGGGGTGATGGGTAATGCCGTTGGGGTCATAGATGAGGAGACCGCCAGGTTTGACAGCACTTTCAAACTTGTCCATCGACTGTTGGTTGAGGATGATGGCGGTGTCGAACTGGTTGAGATAAGGGGAGCAGATGCGCTCGTCGCTCAGGATGACGGTGACATTGGAGGTACCACCGCGCATTTCGGGACCGTAAGAGGGCAACCAGCTCACTTCTTTGTCTTGCATGATGCCGGCGTATGCGAGGATCTTGCCCATCGAGAGCACACCTTGTCCGCCGAAGCCTGCTATGATTATTTCTTCTGTCATTGCTATGTGAGTTTAGGTGATTACTATTTTTTTCTCAGGGAATAGAGGGTCTCGTTGGGTTGGTCGAAAGTGGCGACGCGCTCGATGAACTTGGGATCGAACTTGCCATCGACTTTCATATCGCCGAGCGGGAAGAACTTGAGGGTATTCTCTTCCATCCACTTGTTGGCTTGGATGGGGGTCATCTTCCAGCCGGAGTTGCAGTTGGAGGTCACCTCGACGAAGGAGACGCCCTTGTTGAGTTTCTGGTTCTCGAAGGCCATGCGGATAGCTTTCTTGCACTTGCGGGCGAGAGCCGGGGTATAGACAGCCTGGCGGGTCACGAAGTAGGTGCCGGGCAGTTGGGCCAGGGCCTCGGTGATGCGCATGGTGTGTCCCATGATCTTGGGGTCACGGCCGTAGGGGGAGGTGACGGTTTCCATACCCTCGAGGGTGGTGGGAGCCATCTGACCGCCGGTCATGCCGTAGATACCGTTGTTGATGAAAATCATGGTGATGTTCTCGCCGCGGTTGCAGGCGTGCATCACTTCAGCGCAGCCGATGGAGGCCAAGTCGCCGTCGCCCTGATAGGAGAACACGAAGGTCTCGGGGCGGAGACGCTTGATGGCGGAGGCGCAAGCGGGAGCGCGGCCATGGGCGGCTTCCACGAAGTCCACGTCAAAATAGTTGTATGCCAACACGGAGCAGCCCACAGGGGAGATGCCGATGACATTGTCTTGAATGCCCATTTCCTCGATCACCTCGGCGATGATTCTATGAACGACGCCGTGACCGCAACCTGGACAATAGTGCATGGTGGCATCCGTGAGGACCGGAGTGCGCTTATAGACCAAATTTTCGGGTTTGATAATATCTTCTCTTGTCATAATTTCAAGTGCTTTAATTATTTAACCATTTTTTTGAGGGCCTCGAAAATCTCAATCGGGGTAGGTATGACACCACCATAGCGACCGTAGTGCTCGACGGGGACCTTGCAGCCGACGGCGAGTTTCACATCTTCGATCATTTGTCCGGCGTTCATTTCGACGCTCAAAATCTTCTTCATGCGTCCACCGATTTCGCCAACGGCTTTGGTCGGGAACGGCCACAGGGTGATCGGACGGACAAGGCCGACCTTGATGCCTTCGGCGCGAGCCAGCTCGACAACTTTCATGCAGATACGGGCAGCGGAGCCATAGGCAACGAACAGGTATTCAGCATCGTCGCATTGGATGGCCTCGTGACGGGAGTCCTCGGCTTCGCACTTGCGGTATTTCTCCTGGATGCGGTTGTTGATGCCTTCTTGTTTGAGGGCTTCGAGTTCGAGAGAGGTGACGATGCGGTGTTTGCCGGTGGAACGGTGTCCGGTGGCAGCCCACGGGCAGGTCTTCTCAATATACTCGTCTGTCCAGCGGGGCTTGTAGTCGTCAATCATGACTTTTTCCATGACCTGGCCGATGACACCGTCGGAGAGAATGGCAACCGGGTTGCGGTATTTGAATGCCAAGTCGAAGCCGAGTTCGACGAAGTCGTACATTTCCTGCACGGATGCGGGGGCGAGGGTGATGAGGCGGTAGTCGCCATGGCCGCCGCCCTTGGTGGTCTGGAAGTAATCAGACTGGGAAGGCTGGATGGTGCCGAGGCCTGGGCCGCCGCGCACAACGTTGACACACAGTGCCGGAAGCTCGGCGCCTGCGATATAGGAGAGTCCTTCCTGCATCAGCGAGAATCCCGGAGAGGAGGAGGAGGTCATGACGCGCTTTCCAGTGGAGGCGCCTGCATACACCATGTTGATGGAGGCCAGCTCGCTCTCTGCTTGCAACACAACCATTCCGGTTGTCAGATACGGTCTCTCGGCCATCAAGTGCTCAAGCACCTCACTCTGCGGAGTGATGGGGTATCCGAAATAACCGTCGGCACCGCAGCGGATGGCAGCCTCAGCAATGGCTTCGTTACCCTTCATTAATTTTAATTCTTTTGCCATTTTCGAAGTTGTTTAGTTTGTAATTGTTGTTTTTAATTCTGAATGATTGCGTCGCGCACTATTCCTTGGCGCGATAGACCTCGATCACGCCGTCCGGACAGATCACCGCGCAGCTTGCGCAGCCGATGCACTTTTCCTCGGCCGTCATCTCAAGGTAATTGTAACCCTTCGCATTTACTTTCTTGGAAAGCCCAATGCACTGGTTGGGGCAGCCTGTGATGCACACGCCACACCCCTTGCACTTTTCAGTGTCAATAATCAAAGCTCCTTTAAATGCCATAATTCTTTTATTTTTACAAGTTATTAATTTGGTTATTAAGTTGTTTCTACAGCTTTGCACGCATAAGAATATGCGTCGGCAAAGATATGATTTTTTTTCCAACCCGCCAATATCTTTTTTAGGGGATTCTAAAACTTTTTTCCACCTGTTTTTTGGGAAAATCACATCATTTTTCTTGCATCAGACTTGCAAAGCCAATATGTTTTTTTTGTATTTTTGCGCTCCTTATTGAAAGTCCATCTAAAAAAACAACGCTATGAAAAAAATGACCACCGTCATCATCGCTCTCGGCTGTTTCGCACTCCTGATGCCAGCCTGCAAGAAAAAATCGGAGAAGACACCCGAAGAGGCCCCTAAAAGCGAACTCCAACTCAAAGTGGAAGAGTACGCCCCTTTTGACCTGACCACAGACATCTCCAAACTGAGCGCCAACGACAAAGAACTCATCCCCATCTTTTTTGAGATCGGACAAATCATGGACGACCTTTTTTGGGAACAGACCTTCGGCAAGAAGAGCCTCATGGAAAACCTCAAAGACCCCTGGATGCGCGAGTTCGCCCTCCTCAACTACGGCCCCTGGGACCGTCTTGACGACGACAAGCCCTTTGTGCCCGACTACAAGGAGAAGCCCCTCACCGCCCGCTACTATCCACAGGACCTGACCCTTGAGGAATACGAAGCCTACAAGGACCCCGACAAGGGCTCCCACTACACCGTCCTCACCCGTGAGAAAGACGGCACACTCAAGACCGTATGGTATCATGAATATTACCAGCAAAAGATCTCCAAGGTGTGCGACCTCCTCGACAAGGCCATCGACATCTGCGAGAACGCTTCCATGAAGAAATATCTCACCGAACGCAAAAAAGCCCTCCTCACCGATGACTACTACAAGAGTGACATCGCCTGGATGGACATGAAGGATTCCAAACTCGACTTCGTGTTCGGTCCCATCGAGAACTACGACGACAAGCTCAACTCCGTGAAGACCTCCTACGAGGCGTTTGTGCTTGTCAAGGACGAGGAAGAGAGCGGCAAGCTCTCCAAGTTCGTCAAGATGCTGCCGCAACTCCAAAAGGAACTTCCTTGCGACCCGAAGCATAAGAACTATGTGCCCGGCACCTCTTCCGACATGAACGTCTATGACGTCATCTTCTACGGCGGCGACTGCAATGCCGGCGGCAAGACCATTGCTATCAACCTGCCCAACGACGACAAGGTGCAAGCCGAGAAAGGCTCCCGCCGTTTCCAACTTCGCAACGCCATGCGCGCCAAGTTCGACATGATCATGAAGCCCATCGGCGAAATTGTCATCGAACCGTCGCAACAGAACCACATCAACTTTGATGCCTTCTTCTGGAACGTCACTTTCCACGAGGTGGGCCACGGCCTCGGCGTCAAGCAGACCATCAACGGCAAGGGCTCCGTCGATGCCGCCATGCGTACCGAGAACTCCAACTGGGAAGAGGCCAAGGCCGACATCATCGGCTTGCACCTTGTGCTCAGCCTTATCGAAAAGGGCGAAATCGACAACATCACTGTCGAAGACGCCATCACCACATACATTGTCGGCCTTCTACGCTCCGTGCGCTTCGGTGCCGGTGACGCCCATGGTATCGCCAACATGATGTGCTACAACTTCTTCGAGGATGCCGGTGCCTTCACCCGCAACGGCAACAACACCTACCACATCGACTACGACAAAGCCAAGAAAGCCGTTGACGACTGGATTGCCACCATCCTCAAGACCCAGGCCGAAGGCGACTTCGAGTTCGCCTCCAAGTTCAGCAGCGAGCACGGCACCATCCCCGCCAGCCTGCAAAAAGACCTCGACCGCATCAACAAGGCCGGAATCCCCCGCGACATCCGCTTCAACCAAGGACTGGATGTACTGGGACTGAAATAGTTGAGAGTTAAGAGTTAATAGTTAAGAGTGGGGAGTTGAATTGGATATATGGTTCGCTCTTCACTCTTAACTTTTCACCCAAAGACCAAAGACCAAAAACCAACATCCACCCGTGTATCTCTCAAACATCAAGCTCACCAATTTCAAGAACTACGAGGAGGCCGAGTTCGACTTCGACCCCAATGTCAACGGCATCGTAGGACGCAACGGCAGCGGCAAGACCAACCTGCTTGACGCCATCTATTACCTTTCGTTCTGCAAGAGCTACTTTTCCGCCCAGGATCTCTTCTCCGTGCGCTTCGACACCGACTTCTTCGCCATTCACGGTGAGTTTCACAGCCTTGAGACGCAAAACAACACGATGGTCAGCTGCACATACAAGAACGGCCACAAGTCCATGCGCGCCAACAAGAAAGAGTACCAGCGGCTCAGCGCGCACATCGGACTTTTCCCTGTAGTGATGGTTTCCCCTTACGACAGCGACATCATCAACGAAGGCAGCGACATACGCCGCAAGTTCTTCGACATGATCGTTGCGCAGTTTGACAAGGAGTACCTGCAACAGCTCATCTCCTACCGGAAGCTGTTGCAGCAGCGCAACGCCCTGCTCAAGCAGTTTGCCGACGGCGCCCCCTTCGACCCCGAGCTTCTGCAGATCATTGATGAGCAAATGATACCCCTCGGCACCTTCATCTTCGAACGCCGCCGCGACTTCATTTCCGACGTGCAAGCCATTTTCCAACAGCACTACGCCCGTCTCGCCGGCGAGGCCGAGCAGGTGGAGGTCGTTTACCAGTCGGGACTGTTTGAGAGCAGCTATCCAGACGGTTTGCGCGACAACGCCCCGGCCGATGTACGGAGCGGCTTTTCCAACTTCGGCATCCACAAAGACGACTACGCTTTCCTGATCAACGGGCAGCCCGTCAAACGCTTCGGGTCGCAAGGACAGCAGAAATCCTTCTCCCTTGCGCTTCGTCTCGCGCAATTCGACTATTCCCACCAACGCAACCAAGTCAAGCCCATCCTCCTGTTGGACGACATCTTCGACAAGTTGGACAGGACCCGCATCTCCGCCTTGCTCCAGATGGTGGGGCAGGACCATTTCGGACAGGTTTTTCTCACCGACACCGACGAAAAACGTGTCAGCCAGATTCTGTCCGACTATGACATCCGGCACAAGATTCTTCAGACATCCTGATCCCCACGACCGTCATTTACATTATTTGTGTATTTTTGCCCATTCGTTATACCCAAGCAGAAAACATCATGCTCTTCAAAGACGTTCTCGTTGACACCAAGCTCAAACAACAGTTAATCAAACAGGTGCGGGAAAACCGCGTCAGTCACGCGCAGTTCTTCCTCGCCCAGTCCGGAAACCATGCCTTCGCGCTTGCCATCGCCTTGGCACAGTACTTGAACTGTGAGCATCCCACGGATGAAGACTCTTGCGGCCAGTGCCCCTCTTGCGTCCAATTCAGCAAGCTCACCCATCCCGACTTGCATCTCTATTTCCCAAACTGCATCACCAAAAGCGTAAAGAAAGACCCCGACTCGCTGCAACTACTGCAGCCTTTCCGCGAGTTTGTCGCCCAGCACGACTATTTCATTGACATCCAGGACTGGCTTTTGGAGCTGGGCGGCGAGAACAAGCAGGCCACCATCAACATTCGCGACTGTGCGGACATCATTCACCACAACAGTATCCGCTCCTACTCCGGCGGCTATAAGATCTACATCCTTTGGAACATCGACCGCATCCACCACACTGCGGCCCCGAAACTGCTCAAGACCCTTGAGGAGCCCGAGAACCGTTCTCTTTTCATCCTCATTTCGGAAAAACCGGAAATGATTCTGAGCACCATCCTTTCGAGAACGCAATTGGTCAAAATCCCGCGACTGACCAACGAGCAGATCATCTCCGCCTTGAGGCAGAAATTCCCAGACATGGATGAGCAAGCGGCACAGGACATCGCCGTTTTGGCAGAGGGCGACTATAACAAGGCCATAAAGATCCACGAAGACGACACAGCTCTCAATGCCAACCTGTCCGCATTCACCACCATGATGAACGGAGTCATAGCTTTTTCAAAGCAGATGCCTCTCGACTCCCTGCAATATGAGTCCGTGCAGCTGGAATTCAGCGAAATCATCGCCCAAGGACGTGAAAGTCAGAAACAATTTTTAGAATTCACCTTGCGAATGCTTCGCAACATTCTGATGCTCAACTCAAAGCACCCGGAAATGGTCAAGGCGACCACTTCTGAACGGGCGGCACTGGACAATCTACAGAGCGCCATGACGCTCAAGCGCATCACGCTCATTTCAGACGAATGCAACAAGGCCCTCTACCATATCAGCCGCAACGGCAACTCAAGCCTCATCTTCACCGACCTGTTCTTCAAGATGGCGGCTGCCATGCGGTAGAATCAACATTTTCTCTTTAGCAAGGCCAACTCCTGCTCCATTTTCCGCACCAGCGAGCGAAGCCGGCAATCGACCCCCGAGCCCGCACGTTCCAAATCTGTAATGATATTCTTGAGCAATGAGAGTCGGTTCTCCTTATCTTGCAATGTGTCCATTTCCTTACCTGAATTTCAAAAAAACGCGAACCTCCCCATATTTACCATCAAGGCATCTGGATCAGCCCGCGACTAAATAATAAGAGAGGCTCACGTGAACGTGAGCAACCGTCTCTTGTCTTAGTCGAAAATTTTCCAGATTTTAGATGGTCAGACAAAAGCAATTGCTTTAGTATGAAGAGGATTATTTCCTTATAGGCGTTGTTTTTAGTTTATGACAATATTTATATATGTTACAATTCCAATTAAAAAAACATCTTTCAGATGGCATCAAAAGTCTTCCGGAAAAGGTGATGCAAAAATAGCAAATTTCTGAGTATGATTGACAGATTCTGTTTTTTATAACATCACTTCCTCAAAATCGCGCTTGAACCAGGTCAGCTGGCGCTTGGCATAGCGGCGGGTGTGCGTCTTGATCTCCTCCACAGCCCTTTCGAGGGTGCATTTCCCGTCCATGTAATTGAAAAGTTCCTTGTAGCCGACCGTGTTCAACGCATTGAGATGGCGATACGGGAGCAGGCCGCGCGCCTCGTCGAGGAGCCCCTGTTCCATCATCTGATCGACGCGACGGCTGATACGCTCGAAGAGCACCTCGCGCGGACGATTGAGGTAGTATTTTTCGATATGGAAAGGGCGTTCCTTGGGGGTTCCACGCAGGAAGGAAGAGTAAGGTTTGCCTGTCTGCAGGGAGATTTCCAGAGCGCGGCAAATCCGTTTATGGTCGTTGGGGTTGACCTGCTGGCAGAAGGCTGGGTCCAACAGGGCGAGCTGTGCGCGCACAGCCTCGAGGCCGTTGCACTCCAACAATCGGTGTACCTGCTCACGAATGACGGGATTGGGGTCGGGCATCTCGTCGATGCCCTTGCAGACCGCATCGATATATTGCGGGCTCCCGCCCGTCATGATCACGACAGGATGGGAAACAAAAAGCGTCTCCAGCAATTGAAGCACTTGTTGCTCAAAGATGGAGACGTTGTAATAGTCATGGATGGAAAGTGTCCCGACGAAGTAGTGGGGCACGCGGGCCAGCTCCTGCGCCGTGGGGCGCGCGGTGCCGATGCTCATCTCCCGGAACATCTGGCGCGAGTCGGCGGAGATGATGACGGTGCCCAAATGCTCCGCGAGGGAGATGGTGTAGTCCGTCTTCCCAACCGCGGTCGGGCCCGTGACGACCAGCAGCGTGCGCGGCTTAATAGTCCTGGATTTCATTCAGGCCACTGAAGTCATCCTCATCGTATCCGCCATCAAAGAGATCATCCTCTTCGGAATCCTGATCCTCATCGTCAAGTTCAAGGTCGTCGGGATCCGGGATGTCGGCAGCAGTGAGTTGCACAGGCAGTTCCATCGCCTTGTAGGTGCAGCGCGGGAACAAGGAGGGCTCGTCCGTCTGTAGCACCTTCTGCAGCTCAATGTAGAACACCTTCGGGTTCATGAAGTCGTATTCATACATGATGTGCTGATGCGGGTCGGAGATGAAATCCTTCAGCAGGCTTTCGCACATCACGAAAGTCGGAATGTGCGACTTGGTGCTGTACTGGTCGTCCTCGTCGTATTCGGGCTCGTCATAGACCTCATCGTCGGAGGTGTCCATGAGGGTGATTTCCTTCTGCTTGTTCCATTTGGGGTCACAGATGGAGAAAGCCGCGAACTCGTTCCCTTTCAAGCCGATGCAGTCGTACAGCAGCTTGTGGAAGGACTCAAAGTTGTCGTTGGCGAGGATTTCCACATCGCGCACAAAATCCTCCACTTCATCGAAATAGACTCTGAACTTGTAGTAATACATAGCGTTAAATGGTTAAGGGTTATTGGAAAAGAGGGGCTGAATACTACTCCTCTGCAGGTTCCTCGGGCTCCTCCATGTTATGATACACGTTGGTGACATCCTCGTCCTCGTTGATTTTGTCGAGCAGGACATTCACCTCGGCGCGTTGTTCGTCCGTAAGGGTCTTCAATTCCTTGGGAATACGATCGAGCTTGAAGCTCTTGATTTCCATATTGTTGTCTTCCAAATATTTCTGGATGGGACCAAAAGCCGTGAAGTCGGCCATCACAATGATCTCCTCTTCGTCCGCATCGATTTCGGCGTCGAAATCCATCATGGAGAGTTCAAACTCCTCGATGTCGATTTCGGGGGTGCGGGCCACCGTGAAGATGCATTTGTGGTCGAAGAGGAAGTCAAGCATACCGGAAGTGCCAAGGGATCCGCCAAACTTGTTGAAATAGCTGCGGATATTGGCCACAGTGCGCTGGTTGTTGTCGGTGGCGGCCTCGATCATGATGGCGATGCCGTGCGGGCCACGTCCTTCATAGACCATTTCCTTATAGTCCGACTGGTCCTTCTCGAAAGCACGTTTGATGGCGCGATCGATGTTGTCCTTGGGCATATTTTCGTTCCTGGCCGTCTGGATGAGCAGACGGAGCTTGGAGTTCTGGGCGGGATCGGGTCCGCCAGCCTTGGCTGCCATGGTGATTTCCTTGCCGATACGCGTGAATGTGCGGGCCAGATATGCATTACGTTTGAAAATTCTTGCCTTTCTATATTCAAAAGCTCTTCCCATAGTGTGAGTGTTTTTAGATTAGGGTTAAAGGTTACATTGTTCACGAGGTCGCGAAGTTGAATCCCCTTCGCACCACCTCGCCAATCGGCGGCAAAAATACAAAAAAATAAAGTAATCAGAAAACCAAAAATCAAAATCGAATGACGATGGCGTGTTTTTTTCAGTCATCAAACATCATGACAGTCCAACCACGCGAAAACATCGAGAATATTAAACAAAAAAAAAGCGCATCGACCATTTTTTTTTGTATGTTTGCCGTTTTGTTTTACAGATATGAGAAATATGAAAAAGAGGACTGCTCTATTCACCATACTGGCTTTATTGACGACCGTTGCGATTGCGCAGCCGGGGCCGGCGGCATACAGTATTGACAGCCTGTATGCGGCAATGCCCTCTTTGGAGGCATTGGATGCTGCAGCGTTCAGCAACGTACCGAGGCTGAAGCTGTCGCAAGCCGAGCGCGACATTCCGCTGCCTGTGCGCGTCAACAACGCCGAGCGTCCATGGATGCCCCCCATCTTCTACCAAGCCGCCTTGGAGTGCGGCCAAGCCAGCAGCATCTGCTACACCCTGAGTTACGAGCTTGCCCGCCGACGCAACCAGACCAGTGTATGGAGCCTAAGCTACCAGTATCCGTCGCATTTCGCCTGGAACTTCTGCAACGAGGGACACAGTCGCGGCGTGGCCTTCATGGAGTCCTGGAACGTCATCCGCACCGCCGGCACGCCCAACGTCACAGAGTGGGGCGGCTGGTACAGCTTCGGCGGCGCCTCCCGCTGGATCAGCGGCTACGAAACCTACCACAGTGCCATGAAGAACCGCATCTCCGAGATGTACGCCATCCCCATCGACGACGAAGAGGGACTGCTCACGCTCAAGCACTGGCTCAACGACCACCTCGCGGGTGAGACCTCAGGCGGCCTGGCCAACTTCTACTGCACCTACCTCGGCAACGACTACCTGTCGGTCATCCCGCCAGGCAACCCCAGTGCCGGCAAGCACCTGCTCCCGCAGTTCACCTCCAACGTGAACCACGCCAAGACCATCGTCGGCTACGACGACGAGGTGCGCTGGGACTACAACGGCGACGGACAATACACGAACAACATGGACATCAACAACGACGGCGTCATCAACCTGCAGGACTGGGAAATCGGAGCGGTCATCTTCTGCAACACCTTCGGCACACAGTTCGGCGACAACGGCTACTGCTACCTGCCCTATTGCAAGTTGGCGACGCTGCCCGCCGACGGCGGCATCTGGAACAAATGCGTCTATGTAGTGCAAGCCAAGGACGAGGTCTTCCCACAAGTCACCTACAAGGCCACCATCCGCCACAACTCCCGCGACAAAATCAAACTCACCGCCGGCATTGCGAACAACACCAACGCCACGCAACCCGAGCACACCCTCGACTTTTTCGTGTTCAACCATCAAGGCGGAGACCTCTACATGCAAGGCGACAACGAAGTGGAAGAGGGCAAGACTCTGGAGCTGGGACTCGATATCAGCCCGCTGCTCAACCATGCCGTCCCGAACACGCCCTGCAAGTTCTTCCTCATGGTCACAGAGAATGACCCCGACCATGTGGGCGAAGGTGCCATCGTGAACTTCAGCGTGATGGACTACACCTCCGGCAGCGAGGTGGAGCAGGCTTGCTCCAGCACCAATGTCGCCATCGCCGACAACTCGACCACCACGCTCTCGGTGGTGCGCGCCATCAATTTTACCAAACCTGAAATCCAAGACACTATTCTGCCCTCCATGGAGGCCTTTGTGCCCTACACACACGCCCTCGCCGCCACAAACGGCAAGCCCCCCTACCGCTGGGAGGTGAGCCGCCAATTCGAGCTTGAGGAGACCGGCACACCCTACCCCACCGAATCGGGACAAACTATAAACCTCTCCAACAGCGGCTCCGGCTACGCCATCGTCAACCTGCCGTTCGACTTCCCCTACTTCGGTGACGACTATGACCAGATTGTCGTTTACGCCGACGGCTATATCGCCTTCCACCACCAACCCGCCAACTGGCCATTCCTGCAATATTCCGACCTGCAGACCATGGCCATCCGCGCCATCTGTCCCTTCAAGGCGGACCTTTCGAACTGCGTTGTGCAGAAAATTGCAGGCAGCGACTTCATCACCTTAGTCTATACGGGACGGATGGCGGGCCAGAACTCCTCATCGCTTCATTTCGCCGTCACCTTGCACGCCACAGGCGAGATAGAGTTCCTGTATGGAGATATGTCGTTCACGGGCAACAGTTTCTGGTCGGCATTGGTGCGTGGTGACCAGAAGAGCATCCAGCACACGCCTGTCTCCGGACTGGGTGCCGCCAACATCGCGCACCGCAGCTTCTCGATGACGCCCAGCATCCTCCCCGACTGCCTGACCCTCTCCTCCTCCGGCATCCTGGCAGGCAAGTCCGAACGTGCCTTCGACGATGTGAGCTTTTCTGTCACCTGTTACGACAACAACGATGTGGAGACCACCCGGAAAGTCCACATCTCCAGCCTGTACACATCGCGACTTTTGATGTCGAGCCTCAAAATCAACGGAAGCGAAAGCCCCAACCTCTTTGTGGGCGACACGCTGCACTTCACCGTCTCTGTCCTCAACACCGACACGATGCCCTACCCCAACGGCATCCTGCGCATGCGCAGTACAGATCCCTTCGTCTCGTTCATTGATGACACCGAGTATTTTGGCTATATCGGACCGGGCAATGAGTACACGCTCAACAACTGCATCACGGGGGTTGTCTTGAGAGGCATCCCGGACGGACATGAGATTCCCTTCTCCATTGAGATCGCCAACGACATCGCCTCCGTCACATCCACGCGCTCCTTTGCCGTCCACAACTACGACTTCTCCCTCCTGCACTACGCCATTCTCAATCACGGCAACAACACCGGCATACTGCATCCCATCGAGTTGGATACGCTTTTGGTGACGTTGCGCAACAACAAAGGTGAAATCCACGACGTGGAACTGCGGTTACGGAGCACACTTCCCGAAGTGGAGGTCCCCGTCGCGGCAAAGCACTTCGACACCATCGCCGACGAGGCGACTTTCGCGCTGCCCGCCATCCTCTATGTCACCCCTGGCTTCATAACGGGCACCACTTTCAACGCCTACGTGGACATCTACGTCCATGGCGTGTTGGTGGACACCAAGACCGTCACTGTCATTGGCGAGACCGTCTGTTTCGATTTCGAGGACGGAGCCGTGCCGGCACAACTCACGGGCGGCGTGTCGCAGGCCGACTGGGTCATCGACCTCACGGAGGCGCACTCGGGCATGGGCAGTCTGCGCAGCGGCGCCATCAGCCACAACGACACCAGCACCGTGCAGATCGCCTTCAACTCCGTGCAGGGCGAGCATCTGATGTTCGCCTTCAGCACCTCCACAGAGAACAAGTACGACTGGCTCTATTTCTTCATCGACGACGTGCAACAAGGCCGCTGGGCGGGTGAACACGCGTGGACCCAAGTACACTATCCCGTGGCCCTGGGCAGCCACGTCGCCACCTGGAAATACATCAAAGACGTCAACACCAGCAGCAATAGCGACTGTGTCTGGATTGACGACGTATGCTTTGCGGAATTCAACGACAACTCCTTTGAATTGGACATCCATCCGGAATCTGTGGAGGTCACGATGGGCGTATCCGCCCATATAAACGACAGCGCCCTCGTCACAATAGAGAGTTCCTTCAACGGCATCGTGTTGTTCAACAATATGTTGGAAGACGAGGACGGACAAATGCCGACCTGGGTATCCTGTGCACCGGGCAACGACTACATTGACGCCAACGGGCAGCGGCAGGTCGTCCTGCACTTCAACAGTTACGGCTGTGCGGAGGAGGACCACCACGCCACGCTGCGCATCCGCCACACGGGCGGCGAGCAGCTGGTGCCCGTCACGATGCACGTCAGCAGCGTGGGCATCCCCACCGTGGAATCCCCCGCCCACATCAGAGTCTATCCCAACCCCACAAGCGGCAGAGTTTTTGTACAACACGAAAGCGCGCTTATCGAGGAAGTAATCGTCACGGACCTTTACGGCCGCACGGTGGCGGCTGTTCCGGTGAACGACTATACAGGCGCCATAGACCTATCCTCGCTGCCCAATGGACTATATCTGCTACGCATAGAACAGGTGGACGGCTCCCACATAATGCACAAAATCATAAAGGAGTGACAATGTAACAATACGCAACAAAGACGCATCTATTGGAAGCAACCCTTAAATTCCTTTCCTTATGAAAAAGTGCATTCTGATACTGGCAATCCTCTCCTTGATATGGGCAGCCCATATTGGAGGACTTCGTGCGCAAGATGCGCCCGGGCACGAAGCGATGTCCGCACAGGCAGCATATTTGGACAGTCTGTATGCCCAAATGCCCGCCTTGGAACTCGATAACCCTGCGCTTGCCAACGTACCACGGCTGAAGCTGTCAGAGGCGGAGCGGAACATTCCTCTTCCCTCCTCTGTGAACAACAGCCTTCAACCGTGGATGATTCCCATCTTCTATCAAAGTGCAATGGAGTGTGGGCAAGCCAGCACCATTTGTTACACCTTGAGTTATGAGCTTATGCGCAAACGTGGAGATCCGTATGCCATCGGGGGACTCAACTACGCATACCCTTCCCATTTTGCTTGGAACTTCTGCAACAAAGGAAGCAATGAAGGAGTAAGTTTCCTGGACTCCTGGGAGGTTATCCGCACGGCGGGCACACCCAATGTGACGGAATGGGGCGGATGGTACAATACGGGAGGGACCGGGCGTTGGGTCAGCGGATACGAGACCTATCACAGCGCGATGAAGAACCGCATTTCAGAGATGTATGCCATCCCCATTGACGACGAGGAGGGGCTGTTGACGCTCAAGCATTGGCTGAACGACCATCTGGCCGGGGAAAGCAGCGGCGGGTTGGCCAATTTCTACTGCACCTACCGCGGCAACAGCTTCCTGTCTGTTATCCCGCAAGGCAACCCCGACGCTGGAAAGCACATAATGTGTTATTTCGGTTCAACCGTAAACCATTCTATGACCATTGTCGGCTACAACGACGATGTCCGCTGGGATTACAACAATGACGGCCAGTACACCAACAACATAGATATCACGGGGGATGGCATTGTGGACCTTCGGGACTGGGAAATCGGCGCCGTCATCATCTGCAACACCTACGGCGAACAGTTCGGCGACAACGGTTACTGTTACTTGCCCTATTCCAGGTTGGCCTCCCTGCCCGCAGAGGGCGGCATCTGGAACAAGAGCGTCTATGTAGTGCAAGTCAGGGACGAGGTTTTCCCGCAAATCACCTTCAAGGCCACCATCACCCATCCTTGCCGCGAGATGCTCAAACTCACAGCAGGAATAGCCAACGACACCAATGCCACACGTCCCACAAACACATTGGAATTCAACGTTTTCAACCGGCAAGGAGGCTGCTATTATATGCAAGGGGGAAATTCCACAGAATCCAACAAGACCCTTGAACTGGGACTTGATGTCAGCCCCTTGCTCAACTTTGTGGAGCCCGGACAGCCCTGCAAGTTCTTCCTGATCGCCTCCTCCTTTTCCGACATGTATCATACCAGCGAAGGTGTCGTGCAAAATTTCAGTCTGATGGACTACACCTCAGGGACGCCTGTTGAACAAGCTTGTCCATCCACCCACGTTGCGCTTCTGCCAGGAGACACCCTTTGGCTGTCGGTGGTGCGTGTCATCAACTTCTCCAAACCCGTCATCCAAAACACACTGCTCCCCGACATGGAGGTGGACTCCAACTACCAACAGACACTCCACGCCACAGGGGGGAAACCTCCTTACCACTGGGAATTGAACAGGAAATACAAAATTGAAGAAACCAATGCCACCTTCCCGACGGAATCGGGCCAAGATGTTCCGCTTTCAAACGCTAACAACGGCTATGCCATTGTTGAACTGCCATTCACCTTTCCTTACTACGGTGATGAATATGACAAAATCGTGGTTTATGCCGACGGCTATATCGCCTTCCACCACCAGCCCAACGATTGGCCTTTCCTGTCCAACATCAATTCACAAGCCACAACTATGCAGGCTATGGCCATTCGTTCCATCTGCCCATTCAAGTCGGATCTGACGAATTGCTCGGTACGCAAGATTGTCGGGAGCGACAATCTCACTTTGGTATTCCACTCTGAAATCAACGGCAACGTCCAAACGGTCAACTTCGCCGTCCGACTACACTCAACGGGGAGCATAGAATTCCTTTACGGATCAATGAACTTTATGGGCAACAGTTTCTGGTCCGCGTTGGTGAGAGGCGACAACCAACTCATCCAACACACCTCTGCGTCCGGGCATTTTGCCGCCGACATCAACCATCGCAGCTATCGTTTCACCCCCACCACCCTGCCCGAGGGGCTCACCCTTTCTTCGGATGGCATCCTGTCGGGAACAGTTGATTACACTTTCGAAGACACCACCTTCGCCGTCACCTGCTCCGACAACAACAACGTACAGACCACCCAGGACATACGCCTCTCCGCTCGTGCCGTCTCCCGCGTGCTGGTCTCTGACATCACTGTGAACGGCAAGTCAGACCCATATATTTATGCCGGCGACACGCTGTTCTTCGACATATCCTTGCTCAATGCCGACACGATACCCTATCACAACAGCACCATCCTTGTCCACAGCGACGACCCATTTGTGACATTCCTCGACAGCATAGAAACCCTTGGGGATATGTTGCCCGGCGAGCCCCGTGTCTTCAGTCACTGCGTCGCCTGCATCGTGCATCGCAACACACCCGACAACCACCCGATCCCCTTCTCCGTCCATCTCAACAACCACATCTCATCGGCAAACATTTCCCGCACCTACACAGCCCACCGTTACGACATCTCACTGCTACAGCACGCCTTCCTGTCCGCCAACGACATCATCCCCCATCCAGACGAGACCGACACCCTCGTGATCACGTTGCAGAACAACAAGGCGCCCATATATGACGTGGACTTTTATCTGCACACCCCACAGACAGATGTGAACCTATCCACATCCCATTGGCATTTCGACACCATCACTTATCTACCCTTCTCTATCTCATCCCTACTTGACCTGTCCCCCGCCTTCGTGGACGGTACCACCTTCAATGTACACTTGGACATTTACGTCAAGGGAATGTTTCTGGAAACCAAGACCATTACCCTCACAAGCGAAAAGTTCTGCTTTGATTTTGAGAACGGCTTGATATCTGCGCCATTCCACGGTGACGGCATCCATTCGAATTGGATCATCGACAGCATCTTCCCCTTTTACCCCTCCGGTTCAACCCGCCTATGCAGCGGTCCGCTCAATAATTTCGACACCGCAACACTCCAGATGGACGTGCATATCTTACAAAGCGCACAGTTGTCTTTCTATCTCTGGAAAACATTATTTATCAACAACGATTATTGCTATATATACATTGACGACATACTGCAAAGCACTTGGACACGCTCATCTTGGGGTGACAGCATTAAAATACAATTCACCATCCCTGCAGGTGACCATACCATCACCTGGAATGTCGTGAAAGGAGGTTTCGGCAATGTGGACGATGTCAATCACAGAGTTTGGATTGACAACGTATGTCTCACGGAATTCAACGACGATAATTTCGACTTGGGCGTCCATCCTGACAGCATCAAGGTTTCGTTAGGGACAAACACCTGCACAACCGACAGCGCCCTCGTCTCTTTGGAAAGCACTTTCAGCGGCATCGTCTTGTTCAACAATGTGTTGGAAGATGAAGACGGGCACACGCCGACCTGGGTCACCTGTGCACCGGGCAACGACTACATTGACGCCAACGGACAGCGGCAGGTCGTCCTGCACTTCAACAGTTACGGCTGTGCGGAGGATGACCACCACGCCACCCTGCGCATCCGCCACACTGGCGGCGAGCAGCTGATACCCGTCACGATGCACGTCAGCAGCGTGGGCATCCCGACCGTGGAGCAGTCCCGCGAGCTGAAAGTCTATCCCAATCCAACATACGGAAGTGTCACCGTGCAACACGAGAGCACCCTCATCGAACGTGTGACCGTCACCGACCTTTACGGCCGCACGGTGGCAGCTTTCACGGTGAACGACTACCAGACTAACATCGATTTGTCAAGATTGCCCTCCGGCATCTACCTGCTGAAAATCGTGATGGAAGGCGGAGACACCATAACATCTAAAGTTATTAAATCATTAAAACATTAAACTATTAAACTATTAATAATTAACATTTTAACTTCTTAATTTCTTAGTTTCTTAATTTCTTAACCCATTACTCTATCGCAATGCTGTCGTTCAAAAAACACATACTACAATACTGTTTTATACTGATAGGATGTTTATTCTTCACGGAGACATCCTGGGCGCAATCCGTGGGGCGATTCACGGAGAATCTGGAGTTCGTCCTCATCACGGCCAACGGGAATGCCTCTCCCGCTCTGGAAGCGGGTGGCGAGCTCGTGTTCTCGGTGACAGTGCGCAACGCGGGCACGGTGCCGTTCCAGAACTGCGAGCTGCACGTCACCACCATCGACCCCTATGTCACCTTCCACGACAGCACGGAGAGTTTCGACTATATCGCCCCGGGCAACCAATACGCGCTCAACAACTGCGCCAGCTGCCAAATCAGCCCCGACATCCCCGACGGGCGCGTCATCACCTTCGCCTTCCTGATTACCAACGACATCGAATCGGCCATTGCCTACCGCTCTTACAGGGTGCAGGCCTGCTCGCTCTCGGTGGTAGGCTACGAGATCCGCGACAACGGCAACTACAACAGCCTCGTGAATGCCGGCGAGACGGACACCCTGCTCTTCACGCTCCACAACGACGACAACCGCGAGCTCCAAAACCTGGTGTTCTCGTTGGAGTGCGACCAGCCCGGCATACAGGTGGTATCCGCCCCGATGACCAAGGATTCCCTCTGGGGCGACGAGACGTTCCCCTTCCGGGCCGTCATCCGGGCCGGCTCGCCTTTTGCGGACGGCACCACCTTCGATGTCCGCATCCAAGTGACCCGGCAGGACAGTCAAGTCCCCATCGGCAGCTATATCGTCCCCATCGTGGGCGTCGCCAATTGCGAGGACTTCAGCGACGGCATCTACCCGCCGATGATGTACGGGGATTCCGTCTGGACAGACTGGTGCATTGACTCTCTGAGCGCCCACAGCGGCCTGTACAGTCTGCGCAGCGGCGCCATCTCCCACAGCGACACCAGTGAGGTGAATATGCCCGTCACCGTCAACCATAGCCATTACGTCTCGTTCGCCTTCAGAACCTCGACCGAGAACAACTACGACTGGCTCTATTTCTTCATCGACGGGGTGCAAAAAGGGCGTTGGTCGGGCGCCAACGACTGGACAGAAATCTCGTTCGCCGTACAGCCGGGCACGCACACCCTGACGTGGCAATACACCAAGGACTACTCTGTGAGTACGGGCAGCGACTGCGTATGGATTGACGACATCTGCCTGAGCAACTACAACGAGGGATACCCGTCGCTTGCCATCACGCCCGACAGCATCGGGGTATCGCTGGATGACGGCGGCTCCTCCGTTTTCACTCGCACGCTGCATTTCACCAATGAGTCGGACATCTACCTTATTTTCGACACCGAGCTTCAGGACGAGCAGCACAACCCCGTCGGCTGGGTGGAGGTTGCCACGCCCAACGGATCTGTCAACGCCCATCAGAGCCGCGACGTTGCGCTCAACTTCAACATCAACGGCTATTTCTCCGGCAGCTACAAAGCCCTGTTGCAGGTCAGTGTCCCCGAGCTTGACACCATTTACCGCATCCCAATAGTCTTGGACAACAGGGTGTCGGTGGAGGACCCGCGCCCCACGGGAGCACTGCCCGTGACGGTATTTCCCAACCCCACGCAGGGTCTCGTCACCCTTGAGAGCGGGCTGGCACAGTTGGAAAGCGTCACCATCCGGGACCTCTCGGGCAGAACGCTCAAGACCATCCCCTGCGAGGGGCTTTCCCATTCCGTCAATCTATCGGATTTCGCCCCAGGGCTTTACCTGTTGCAGGTTCGTTTCCAAAATGGGAAAACATCCACGCTGAAAGTAGTGAAACAATAAACGACGGCCTTTTAAGTTAATTTAACGCTTTAAAACTACTGCCCGTACCCTATGGTTTTCAGTTCCGCCACCTTCTTGTTCATCTTCCTGCCGGTAGTATTGCTCCTATACTACCTGCTGCCTGCACGAGGCCGGAACGTGTGGCTGCTGGTCGCCAGCCTGCTGTTTTACTCCTGGAGCGAGCCGCGGTTCATCGCCCTGCTCCTCGTCTCCATCACCGCCGACTACTTCATAGCCCGTGCCATGGACAAGGCTGAAGGCAAAAAGCGGAAAGGATGGTTGGCGCTTTCCTTGGTGCTCAACATTGGCATCCTGGCCTATTTCAAGTATGCCAACTTCTTCATCGAGAATGTACAACAGTTTTATAACTGGTTTGGTTTAGAGCCGTTTGAGTGGCATCGGGTGGCATTGCCCGTGGGCATCTCGTTCGTCACCTTCCAGAAGATCTCCTACATGGTGGATGTCTATCGCCAGGACCATCCCGCGCAGCGCCGCTGGGACGTGTTAGCCCTCTACATCCTGATGTTCCCGCAGCTCATCGCCGGCCCTATCATCCGCTACAAGGAAATCGTGGCGCAATTGGCCGACCGCAGCGCGCAGGACACGCCCCGTAACCGTTTCAACGGTCTCTACAGATTCCTCATCGGACTCTCTAAAAAAGTGTTAATTGCCAATGTGCTGGCCGAGCAGGTCGATGCCATCTTCGCCACCGCGCCCGGCGAGTTGGCTGCCGGCACCGCCTGGCTCGGGATGTTGGCCTACACGATGCAGATCTACTTCGACTTCGCCGGCTACTCCGACATGGCGCTCGGACTGGGCCGCATGTTCGGCTTCTCGTTCCCCGAGAACTTCAACTTCCCGTACATCTCGCGCAGCTTCACCGAATTCTGGAAACGGTGGCACATCACATTGGGCAACTGGATGAAAGACTACCTCTACATCCCGCTCGGCGGCAACCGCAAAGGGACGGCGCGCACCTACCTCAACCTCGTGACCGTCTTCTTCCTCTCCGGCCTCTGGCACGGCGCGGCCTGGACCTTCGCGATCTGGGGACTCTACCATGGCATGTTCCTTGTTCTCGACAAGTGGGGCTTGCGCAAGTTGCTGGAGAAAGCGGGCAGAATCCCCTCCACCCTGCTCACCTTCCTTTTCGTGATGATCGGCTGGGTGATCTTCCGCGCCGACACGCTGGGCTACGCCGCCGAATATATCGGTCGCCTCTTCGCGTTTGCCGCGCCCGCCGACGGCATCCTGCTCGACACCCGCTTTGTGGCGATCCTCATCGCAGCCACATTATGCGCCTTCTCCGGCATCTTCGGCAAGATAGAGTCGGCGGTCAACGGGCTGTATGAACGCTCACTAACCACCAACCGCGCCATTGTTGTCGCCCTCGTCATGGTGGCGCTATATGTGCTCAACGGCAGCGCCTTGCTTGCCGGCGGCTTCAACCCCTTCATCTATTTCAGATTCTGACCCATGGACACACATAGACAACGACACTACCGCATCCTCTTCGCCATCCTGCTCGTCCTCATGACGCTGCCGGGCGTGTTGATGTTTGTGCCGGCCACAAGGGGCAAACCGCTCTTCGGCATACCGCCCCTCCCCGACAAAAAGAGGACGCCCATCATGCTCTATCTTGGCTCCCACGACAGGGATGAAAGGCTTGTCAAACAGAGCGTCGGGGGGTGCAACCACGCCGTGCGATTCTATAATGAGCTGAACTACCGCCTTTTCAAATACTCGGCAGCGCCCAAGCTCATCATTGGGCAGGACGACTATTTCTATGAGAACGTCTATGTTGACGAATATCAGGGCAAGGATTTTTCAGGAGATGATGTCATCAGAAATAATCTGATAAAATTCAAGGAGTTGCAAGACTCTTTACACCATCAGGGAACAGAGCTTTTATTGGTATTTGAACCAGGCAAAGCACGTTGCATGCCCGAATATCTGCCGAAACGCTGCCGCAAGGGCGCACAGACCAACTACGACAGCTACACGCACCTCGCCAAGGAACTGGGCGTGCGCATGTTGGATCTGAACGCCTGGTTCCAGTCCATCATCGCTAACGAGCCCTACCCGCTCTACAGCCGCCACGGCATACACTGGACCACCTACGGGATGTGGTGCGCCGCCGACACGCTGCAGCGGTTCATCGAACAGGAATGCCACACGGCACTGCCCTCGTTCCGACATGTCGGCGACTCACTCTCCACGATCAACAAAGACCTCGACTTCGACTTGGAGCCTCCGATGAACCTGCTGTCGGAGCTGCCGCACGAGAAGCTCTGCTTCCCCGTCATGGAGCCGCAGCCCGTCACGGGTTCGCGCCCACGCGCGCTCGTCATCGCCGACAGCTATGTCTGGAGTCTTTGGAACCACGGCATCCTGCAGCAGTGGTTCGACCAGCCCGAGTTCTGGTACTACAACCTCTCCCTATACCCACACATCTGGGACCCCACCGCATACTATATCGACAAGCGGACCCTGCCGGAAGTCCTGCGCAGGAAAGACGTGATCCTACTGATGATCACCGACGCGAACCTGAAGGACTTCGGGTGGCACTGCGTGGAGGAAATACAAAAGGCATTATACGATTAGAAGACATACGATTGCCTTTTCGCTTTTTTTTGTATCTTTGCCCGCCTTTTTTGGGCGTTTTGTTTTTAATCCAAAGCACTAATACTATGATAAATATCACACTGCCTGACGGCTCGGCAAAACAGTTTGAGCCCGGTGTTACCCCCTATCAGGTGGCACTCGCCATCAGCGAAGGTTTGGCCCGCAACGTCTTGGTGGCCAAAGTGAATGACCAACTGGTCGAACTCGACAAACCCATCAACGAGGACGCCACCCTCACCCTCTACACCTGGAACGACCGCGAAGGCAAGGACACCTTCTGGCACAGTTCCGCCCACTTGATGGCCGCCGCCATCGAGTCGCTGTACCCCGGCGTCAAGTTCGGTATTGGACCCCACATCGAGACCGGCTTCTATTACGACATCGACTTTATGGACTATAACATCTCCTCTGACGACTTCCCGAAAATCGAGGAGAAGATGAAGGAGTTGGCCTCCCAAAAGATCCAGTTCGTGCGCCGCGAGGTGCCCAAGGCCGAGGCTCTCGACTATTTCACCAAGAAAGGCGACGAGTACAAACTGGAACTCATCGACGGTTTGGAAGACGGACAGATCTCCTTCTACGAGAGCGGTCCCTTCACCGACCTCTGCCGCGGTCCGCACTTGCACGACACCTCCGCCATCAAAGCCATCAAGCTGCTCAAGACGGCCGGTGCCTACTGGCGCGGTGACGAGAAGCGCAAACAGCTGACCCGTATCTACGCTGTCACCTTCCCGAAGAAGAAGGAACTTGACGAGTACTTGGCTCTCCTTGAAGAGGCCGCCAAACGCGACCATCGCAAACTGGGTCGTGAGATGGAATTGTTCACCTTCTCCCCGCTGGTGGGACAAGGTCTGCCATTGTGGCTGCCGAAGGGTGCCGCCCTCCGCGATCGCCTCGAGCAGTTCCTTCGCAAAGTGCAGAAAAAGTATGGTTACCAGCAGGTTATCACCCCGCATATCGGCAATGTGAACCTTTATAAGACCTCTGGTCACTATGCCAAATATGGTGCGGACTCCTTCCGTCCCATCACCACACCGCAAGAGGGCGAGGAGTTCTTCCTCAAGCCGATGAATTGCCCGCACCACTGCCAGATCTACGCCGCCCGTCCGCGCTCTTACAAAGAGTTGCCTCTCCGCTTGGCGGAGTTCGGCACCGTGTATCGCTACGAGCAGAGCGGTGAGTTGCACGGCCTGACGAGAGTCCGTGGCTTTACGCAGGACGACGCCCACCTCTTCTGCACCTCCGACCAGATCAAAGAGGAGTTCTGCAAGGTCATCGACATCATCCTCTACATCTTCAAGACTTTGAAATTCGAGAACTATAAGGCTCAGGTCTCCCTGCGCGACCCGAACAACAAGGAGAAATACATCGGCACCGACGAGAACTGGGAGAAGGCTCAGCGCGCCATCATTGAGGCCGCCGCTGAGAAGGGACTCAACACCATCGAGGTGGAGGGCGAAGCCGCCTTCTACGGACCGAAACTCGACTTTATGGTGAAAGACGCCATCGGCCGCGAGTGGCAGTTAGGTACGGTCCAGGTGGACTACAACCTGCCCGAACGTTTCGGTCTGGAATACACGGATGCTGACGGTCAGAAGAAGCGTCCGGTGATGATTCACCGTGCCCCGTTCGGCTCTATGGAGCGTTTCGTGGCTGTGTTGTTGGAGCACACCGGCGGAAACTTCCCGTTGTGGCTCACCTCCGACCAGGTCGTCATCCTGCCCATCAGCGAGAAGTATATGGACTACGCGCAGAAGGTGCGCGCCGCTTTGGACGAGCAGGACATCCGCTGCTACATCGACGAGCGCAGCGAGAAGACCGGCCGTAAGATTCGCGACGCCGAAACCGCCAAGATTCCCTATATGCTCATCGTGGGTGAGAATGAGGAGAAGGACGGCACCGTCAGCGTGCGCCGCCACGGCAACATCAACGACGGTACGATGCCGCTCGGCGATTTCGTGACCCTCATCAACGAAGCCATCAAGGCAGAACTGGAGAATTAAGAATGAAAAATTAAAAATTAAGAATTGACAATGGGAGTGGGGAAATGTACCTGCTCCCATTTTTTTCTGAATTTCTGGGAAAAGAAAAAAACGTATTTTTGCAAAAAATATTCAACAATGAGAATCAACGATCAACTCTACACACATCTCCCCAATATCATAGGGATTTTAGCAAAACATAAGGTGAAGAACGCCTATTTGTTTGGTTCTGTGCTTACCGACAAGTTTAATCCTGCCAGTGATGTTGATTTTCTGGTGAATTTTGATCTGAATATGGATCCTATGGAACGAGGGGAATTGTTGTTGGACCTTCAAATTGCTCTGCAAGATGAAATCAAAAGAGATGTGGATCTTTTGACGGAATATTCGCTAACAAATCCCTATTTCATTAACGAACTAAATAGAACAAAATATCTGATTTATGGAGATGCAAATTAACAAGCTACTTTCTGACATTCTTGCTTGTATCAATAGAATAGATGATTTTACGAAGGAGACAGCCTCTTTTGATGATTTTCATTCCAATACGTTACTCCAAAATGCTGTGGAAAGGAATATTGAAATTATCGGAGAAGCTGTAAACTCATTGTTGAAAATCTCGCCTGAAATTTCAATTACGTCTGCCAGAAAAATCGTTAATACTAGAAATCTCCTTATTCACGGTTATGATTCTGTTGACACAGCTACTATCTGGGTGATTGTGCGAAAGCATTTGCCGGTGTTAAAAGAAGAGGTGGTTGATTTACTTGCTTAAGATATCAAGCGCTCCTAAAAATCGTATTCACCCTATGCGCGGAGAATGTTTGCATAAGAGTTTGTGGAATATTGAAGCTTTACTGCTTTTGACGATTAGCGTTTTCGGACTGTTTATGTTCGGGTATGTGTATATTGGGATAGGCCTCTTAAAGTATGAATGGAATAATGCTTTCTTTTACACTACCTATGCAGGATTGTTTGTTTTGATATGGGTATTGTTCTTGCAACGTAACTATTTTTATGAAGATGAGATTGTGGTGTTCTTTCCGTTACGTCCTTTCAAGCGCAAAGTGATGATCCGATATGAGGATATTGCTCACGTTGATTATAAGAGTTTACGGGGTTACGAAGCGTTGGAGTATGTTCTTGCCCGAAGTACCAAATCTCGCCAAAGATATATCAAGAATGTATGTTATGGGTGGTTAGGAGTGTTCTTTCCGATACGCAGCAAACGACTGATGTTTTTGCTGAAGTTCCTGAAGCAAAAAGGATGCCCGATACGGAGAGAATATGACGATATATATTCCCGCAGGGTGGCCGCGGCATTTGGCCCCGATGGCGAAGCAGCTCGAGTGCCCAGAGAAGAAATAGACTTGGCAAGGAAAAGAAAATGGCCGTCCCGGTTGATTTTCATCGTAGTGTTACTGGTTATTATTGCGTCCGTTGTGGCTTTTTGGTTTATGGTTGAAAACCATCTGTAGCGATGTCCCCCGTTATTATCCGACCTTTTGCGGTTCTTCCAAATTATTATCTAGCAAGCTTTTGCCCCTGCGGGGCTGCTTAAGGAATAATAGTCATCTATTAACTATGAATTATGACTATGAACTTTGGCCGTTAGCCATTAGCCATGAATTATGAATTATCAATTATTAACTATTAACTATTATCTATTATCTTTCCGCCTGTTTCTCCGTCAGATACCTCCAGTACCTTCTCGGCATATCCTGAAGTTGCTTGCGGGGGTTCATCCGCTCCTTGATGCAGATGGCCTTGAAGTAGGTGCGCCACAGGTCCTGCAGCAGGTGGTCGTCGTCGCTCAGCACGTCGTCGTTCAGACGGCCGTCGGTGAGGCTGAAGGCCACGGCGGACTCGTCGGCGAAGGTGATGCGCACCGGCACGCCCGTTCCGTCATAGTAATACCCGTAGTGGCGCTTGGCGTCGTAGATGAGCCACGGCTGGTCGGTGAAGCGGTCGGCGAAATGGTCGGTGATGAGCGGCAGCACGTTGTGGTCAGGCGAGATGACGGCCAGATAGGTGCCGTCCTTGGCCTTCTGGAAACGGATGAACTGTTTCATCCGCAACTGCTCGTGCAGCACCTTGCGGGCGATATTGGTCACGGCCAAGACATCCGGGTCGGCGAAGTTCCGCTCGATGCTCTCGCCTCCTTCCGGCTGCCGGAACACCTTGCAGATGTACTGAAACAGCGCGTTGTTGAGTTCGGGTAACTCCGACAACCAGCTGACCATTATCATCTTGACAGCTTCCTTCGACAGCCGTTTCTCCAGTCCCTTCCACACGCGGCGGGCCTTCTCCTCGTCGGTCTGCACTTGATGCAGGTTGTCGCAGAAGAGCGGCACGGGGTCGCCAGCCGACAACAGCGCTTCCGGCTGTTCGTGCAGCTCAAAGGCCTCGAAAACTGCGGTGAGGAGGCCGTCAAGGGTGTTGTCGAAGGTGTAGTAGGTCATTTCTTAATGGTTATTGATCATTGAAGGTTAGGGTTCAATGTTCAAGGTTCAAGGTCAATGGTCGAATTATCTATAAATTGATTTTATTAAATAGCGTTTTATAAAACAGCGCAAAACTATAAAATTCTG
>JAGCCZ010000011.1 GCA_017651425.1 Bacteroidales bacterium | reverse complement strand
CTCAGCGGGGGCGGTGGAGCGTACGATGTTGTAGGTGTAGGTCCAGACGAACTCCTTGCCCGCGCAGTCTGTGTACGTGTAGGTGTACGTCTTGGTGCCCTGGCAGTCGGTGTAGGTGCCGCCCTCGACAGGCGTCGGAGCGTCAATCGTGTTGCCGCACACGTCCTTCACCACCGGCAATGTCGTGGGAGCGGTTGCGGCGGAGGCGCACTCGACGATGCTGCTCGTGGCGACAGGTCCGCCCACCTCAGCGGGGGCGGTGCTGTGGGCGATCGTAATCGTCTGCTCCACAGCGTTACTGGTTTTGCCGCACAGATCAGTCACCGTGTACGTTCTGGTAAATGTCTTTGCACAGGTGCCAGACACCTCGCCGTCAGACACGTTCAGAGTCAGATCTGCGATGTCTGAACAGTTGTCCGTGATGCCGGCTCCATCGCCTTGCAACGCAGCTGCCAATGCGGCAGCGTTCGCATACGCGTCGGGAGCATTGTCATAGCTACATCCCGTCACCGTGATGTCGGCCAAAGAACCCGTGATTACCGGCGCCGTATTGTCACCGCCCTTGTAAATGATGGCACGGTTCAACGGAGTACATCCGTCGGTGATGGTGTACATACAACTGATCTTCCAATCGCAATTGTCGCTTTTTTCAACGGTCTCCACGGAGTCCACCGTCAGGGTCTTGCCGCAGGAGGCGGTGTAGAGAGCCTTCACGGCAGCCTTCGTCGGGAAGGCGGGTCTGTCGGCGTAGCAGCTGTTCACATTCGTCTGGTCGCTCGGCCAGGTGCCCGTCAGAGCGGGAGCCGTAGGCTTGGCGATATTGTAGGTGTAGGTCCAGTCTTGGGTGTTGCCTTCGCAGTCCTCATACACGTAGGTGTAGGCCACCGTGCCGGAGCAGCCGTCATAGTTCACCGTCTTGGTGGGCGGAAGCGTCGGGGCGATGTCGCCATTGCAGTTGTCCTTCACAGTCGGCATCAGGGTGGCATTCGTGTGTGGGGCGAAGGTGTCGGCGATGCAGGCCACATCCTTCGTGACGTCAGTCGGGTCGGCAAAGGGTTCGGCCTCGATGGTATAGACATAGCTCCACGTGGCGGTCTGGCCGGCGCAGTCGGTATAGGTGTAAGTATAGGTACGGGTGCCCTCGCAGGTAAGCGGGTTCGGGTTGTCCACCGTGCGGGTGAGCACACCTGTAATGGGAGTGTCCTCGCACTTGCCGGTGGCCGTCGGGATGGTAGTGGGAGCCGTAGCCTTGTCAATGCAGTCCACCGTCTTGGCAGCCTCAATGCCCGTGGTATTCACCGTGGGAGCAGTGGTGCGGTCGATGGTATAGACGAAGTTCCAGACGAACTGGCTGTCCACGCAATCCTTGTATGTATAGGTGTAGGTAACCGTGCCCTCGCAATTGGTGATGTTTTCGGTTCTCACCAGCGTGGGGTTCGTCAGCTCATTGCCGCACACATCCTTCACCACTGGCAACGTGGTGGGAGCGGTGGCGGCACTCACACATTCCACTATAGCCGTAGTGGCCACAGGACCGTCGACTTCAGCAGGCGGAGTAGTACGCTTGATGGTGTAGGTGTAGGTCCAAGTCGTTGTCTTGTTGTCACAATTCTTATAGGTATAGACAAACTCCATCGTGCCTTCGCAGGTCACCGTGTTGGTGGGACGGGTTAGCGTCCACTGGTTGGAGATGTCGTTGTTGCAGGCATCCTTCACCGTCGGCATCACGCTCGGTGAAATGAGGTGCGGGGCCAACGTATCCTTCACACACTCGATGGTGCTGTGATCGGTACCACCCGTAATGGTGAAGGTGGCCGGCATACTCACGATAATATTGGCCGAACGCTGGCTCTTGCAACCATATTCGTCGCTGTAATAGACCACATAGGGATAGGTCATATCATTGCATGGCGAAGCTGGAACCGAAGCCAAGTAGTTATCAATGAGATCAGAAGCAGAAACAGCATTGACATGTGCCACACTATCGGTGGTGGCACCGATGAACTTCCAGGAGACAGTGTCCACCGTGGCGGTCACGTTGGCGAATGTGGCAGTAAGGCCAACATGACCCACATTGGCGCACACCGTGGTGTCCCTCACTGTAATGGGAGGTATCGGATGCGTGGTCACATCCACAGCTACTGTCACTGGCACGGAAGCGCCCACACAGACACCATAGGTTGGAACAACAGTATAGGTCAGCACCACTGTAGATGTGTAATTGTTCACCAAGTCCTCACCGTGTACGGTAGTCTGATTGGCATCCGCAGCAGTACCGCTCACATAGTCACAATCCGGGCTACAAGCTGGATTCTGCGCAGGTTTCGCCCAGGCATAGGTGGTGCCGGCAGGAGCGGTCGGCGTGATCACAAAGGAACCGCCGGAACAGATGTGCTGCGGCACGGCGGAAACCGTAACCGTCAAGTCGTTGGTCAGGCCCACGGTAAACTCGGCTGTCTTTGAACAGCCGTTGGCATCCGTCACGGTCACCACATAGACAGCGGTGTCCAAGCCGGTCGGATTGTTCGTGTTAAGGTTGTTCACATCCGTCAGACTCACATTGGTATTATGGGTGGCGGAAGGATACTTGTAAGCGTAACTGTAGGTGTAAGGCTCAAAGCCGTAAGAAGCAGTCACCGTGGCACTGCCGGACTTGTTGTCACAGTTGGAATTGCTGCCGGTAGCCGAAACGGCAAGATCCTTCACAACGATGGTGCCCGTGAGGGTCTTGTTGCCGCAAGACGGGGTCTTGTCGCTCGCGGCTGTGATGGTGAAGTTGTAGGTGCCCGCATCGGTCGGGATGCCCGTAATGGTCGAGCCAGAAAGCGACACGCCAGAGGGTTGTCCAGAAACCGTAAGGGTGGCGTTCTCAGCTGTGATATTGATGGGCGTGATGGCCGAGCCGAGACAGATGTTTTGCGTGAGGTTGTCGGCGGAGAGTTTCACGGTGTCGTTCACCACCACGGTAACGTTGGCGGTGGCGGAACAACCGTTCTCATCCTGGACACTCACCGTGTAAGCGTTGTCACCAGCGGCCGTTGGGGTGGCGACCACCGTGGCGGCGTTGGCAGGACTCAATGTACTGCTCGGAGTCCAAGTGTACGTCACGTCACCTATGGCATTGGCCGTGGTGGCCGTCAGCGTGGAGGAACTGCCCAAGCAAATGGGAGTCGGATCAGCGGCGGCGCTCACACTCAGCTTGGCCGGGATGATGACGTTCACCGTCGCGGTCTTCTCATTGTTGCATTCGTCTTTCACAGTCACAGTTACTTCAATAGACTGTTCCGCATCGGTTTGTGCATAGGATGTACCGGCTATGATGCTCTGGCTCACAAAGGTGGGTGTGCCGCATTCGACGGTGGTTCTGCGGAGAGTGTAGGCGGAGAGGTCGGGTATCTTATATGTACAGTTGAGGTTGGCCGTGGCGGTGGTGTCAGGCAGGTTGGCAATCACAGGACCGGCAAGTGTTTTCACTTTCACAATATTGCTGGCAGTTGCTTCGCAACCGTAGTCGTCCGTCACGGTCACCGACATGGGGTAGTCCTGTCCGCAGGAACCGGGTGCGCCGGGAATCTGCACCGTGGCCGTTTCACTCAACTGGTCGGCCGCCTTGGCAGCCGAGGCAACGGTCAAATCACCGCTCCAAACATACGTGAAATCTGCTGTGTGCGAGCTGGTCACTGCAGCTGTTATGTCGGCAGTTTCAACATTCGGGCAGACCTCTATGTTAGCGAGTTGCACATTGAGATTCTCGACCACCGTCAGTATTCTCGTCACAATGCTGTCGCAACCGATCACAGAGGTCAAAGTGTCCGAACGGGTTCCGGCAGCCTCAAACCTCACATAATCCCAAGTGTAGGGCAACATGACATCGCAAATGGTTTTGCGCAATGTGTCACGATCTATCTCGTGCTTGGTCAGCGTTATGCTTCCTGTGCTGACACACAATCCGTGCGGTGAAGTAACCGTCACCGTGTAGGTGCCTGCTTCCGAAACGGTCAGTGTACGCGTGGTCGCTTCGAGATCAACACCGTCTTTCTTCCAAGCGTATGTCGATCCTGTTGTCGAGGAAACAACCAAGGTGGCGGTCCCAGCTTCGCAGAGCGAATCGCTGGAAATGGGAATTACACCGCCAGTTTCCGTCACCGTGATCGTGCCCGTCAAAGTCTTGACACCACACGACGGGGTTTTGTTACTCGTGGCCGTGATGGTGTAGTGGAACGTACCCGCTTCTGTGGGGGTTCCGTTGATATTGGGGTCGATGGGGTCATCGTTGAAGCCCACTCCGTCAGGCAGACCGGTAACACTGACGCTGGCAGCGGTATAGCTAACATGGATGAGTCTGATGGGCTCGCCTTTACATACGGTCTGGGTGGTGTCGGTGGCCGTGAGGGTGACCGGTGGGTTCACCGTCACCGTCATGCTGGTGCTGGCAAGGCAGCTGACGTCCATATTACCCACACTCACCGTGAGTGTGTAGTTACCCGCGACTTCAGATGTGAATGTGTTATCACCGAAGACTCCCGTAGATGGATTGGATGTCCAGACGGGTGTCTCATCTGTGCCGGTCACATTGGCACTTAAAGCTATGGGCGTGCCGGGACAGACTGTGCTTGGCGTAACCTCGACAGTTATCGTCGGCCTGGCTGGAATGAGCACCTCAGTACGCTTTACATCAGTTTTGCCGCACGCATCAGTAGCGGTCAGCGTGACTGTAATATATTGAGGATCTTCGCCTTGGCTGATTTCATAGCCAGCGACAGGATCTTGTGTCACGGTGATGTTGCCGCAGCCCTCCACCGTATATTCTATCTCTGGAATACTATGACGACAGTTCCCGACGGGATTGGATGTTGGCGTTCTGTTGATGGTCAGTACAGGATCCACCGGCTGGATGGTGTAAACATATCTCCAGTATTTCGTCTCGCCGGTGCAGTCGGAGTACTGGTAGGTGTATGTCACGGTTCCGCTGCAGTCGTGAGGGCCGAGATTCTTTGTGCGACCCGTAAACGTGGGGGTCAACGAATTGCCACACCCATCAGTAACACTGGGCATTACACTGGGATTCAGCAAGTGCGGCGGCAGGGTGTCGGTCACGCAGGTGATAGTGGATTCACCGTCAGCGGGCATAGTCCACCCTTTCACAACAACGCTGATGGGGGTGGCTGCATTGACTTGGCACCCGTTCACGGAATTATCATAGAAGACCTCCACGTTGAAGTTGCCCTCACAGAGATTGGCGGGTATGGTCAGAGTGGTGTCATTCGTGGCCGTGTTGGCAGGCAGGTCCCGACGGGTGGTGTCTCCATTGATCACCCAGTACAATGTGTAGTCGTCACTGTAAATGTTTTCGTTCGCCGTGGCGGTCACCATAACGTTATCGCCACCGCAAAAGTCATCCGTCGGCCCACTGAGCGAAAGTTCGTAATGGGGTGATGCAACACCCACATTGAAGGGAAATCCAATGCTTCCCAATTGGCAGTTGCCGAGAATGGGATACACCTCGTAGGTGACGGTCACCACATAGTTGCTGTTGTTTAACAGCGTGCCGGATATGTTACTTTTCGGAGTCGTGGTATTCTTCCCAGGGGTCACGCTCACATTGTCCCTGGCCTCCTCGGGGAAGATGATGGGGTTACTCCACAAGTATTTCACATTGGGATTGTTGCTGGGCTGGATGCTGAAGGTGGAATTTCCGCAGAAAGTCATGCTGCTGCCATCAGCAGGGGTGATTTCCGCGGGCTTGATGAAAATGGCCGTGTCTTTCTCCAATGGGCAGCCTGTGGCAGTGACAACTTTCACGCGATAATGCCCGGGGTCGAGATTGGGCACAGTGACCTCGTCGTCGAGGGTGGCCTCCCAAATAGGTTCTGCAGTCTCCACAGCTGGCGTCTGGGTGATGTCCAAACCATATACCATATAATGATAGCTTGGCATTTCATTGTTCACCGTTATGGTAAGGGAGCCTGGATTGATACATGTGGCACTGTCAGGATGCAAGGTGAGTGTCGGATCCGTTGCCGCCCAAACGGCATAGAGATCCACCGTGTCCTTGTCTATCAAAGAGAGATTTTTCACCAACTTCTGGTCGGCAAGCGTGTCTCCGGAGTTGTCGCTCTCGCGAGTCCATCCGAGGAACTTGTGGCAAGGCCACACAAAACAGTTGGGAAGGAGGTTCTTCTCCTCGTCATAGGTAAAGTTCTGATAGGGCATTTCGCAGCCGGGCTCCACACCATCAGGAACGTTCGGGTTGAAGCGAACGGTATAGGTGATGGGTTTCCAGACGGCATATAAGAAATGGTAGGGCTGCCGCTGGTCGGCGGCCACACCATGAGCGAGATGTTCGGCATCGAAAATGCTGTCGGTATAGAATGAACCCTCCTTGTACCAAAGGAAATTCACCTTGGTGGTGTCGCTCCCGATTTTGATTTCCGGATGGATGTCAGCCTTGCCAGTCTCGGACAGGTAGTCCTTCCGGTGCCATCCTTTGAAAACAAAGCCCACCCGGTCTCCTGGATAAGGGATGGAGACTTCCTTGTTGTAGAACATTGTGTCGGGTGCGTCAAACCTGACCGTGTCGTTGAGAGAGCTCTCCTCAATGTTGCGATACCACACGATGAAGGTTCTCTTCGCGGTGGCGGGCTCAAGGTTCGCACGCAGGCGGAACGTGTAGGTGGCACTGTCAGGGGTAATCTGCTGACGTCTGGCAGCCATGAGATCCATGATGAACGGACCTCCGGGATAGGTGAAGGTGCCGTCCACATATTTGCCCTCCGCGGCATTCCAACGCTGGATAATCCAGTGGGTGAAGACACTGTCAGGAGAAGAGGGCGTGGGGCCGGGCATCGATACCACCCTGGATTTGTCAAGGTAGCGGTTGGTGTCCACCGGCAGGGAACTCGGCACACAACTGGCGCACACATACTCCACTATCGCGCCTTCCGCACCGTCGAACTTGTACCTCCATTGTGCGTAGAGGTCCAATTTCTTGGTGATCCAGAACCGGTCGCCGCCGTTAAAGCCGATAATGTCGCTGTTGTAGGGCGCTCCATCCGGGCCATTCGGGTTTCTTGAATCGTTGATGGTGTTCTGGAGGTCCCCCCATTTGTCCATCAAGTCAGTCAAATCCTCTCCGTACTTGTCGTAGTCGGCAGTGACGCGGTACTCGTTCAACGGATTGGCCCTGGGATCAAAAACCACCGAGCATTCCGGGTCGGAGTACCAGCCGCCGAACGTGTAAAGGTCGCGCTGTCCGAACATGGGCGGGCTGACTTTGTCACCATAACTGATGCGGAAGTTCATGGCTTGGTTATCACTGCCCCAGTTGAGACTCTGGTCGTGGCCTGCCTGCGGATGCAGGAACACACGGTACTGAATCTGACGCCATTTGGCATAGACGCGTACGCCACCGAGAGGCATTGTGGTGAAAACGTATGGCTGTGTACAAGCCTCGTCGGCATACCACCCCTCGAAGACATAACCGTATTCCCCTTCGGGAAGGCGGGGAACGGTATCGGCATACGAAGAAATATCAGAGTTATAGGGGATGTTCTGCACAGCAAACAACTCGTTGTGCTTTTTGTTCTGGATGGACTGTTCGTTGCCGTTCACATAGTTGCCGTCCAAATAAACGATGCTGTACTTTTGGGGGACGTAGTAATGCCATATTGTGGTGCTGTTCCCCGGAGTCTCAGTATGACCATTGTATTCATAACCTATAACAGAAGGCACTTTACCCCTGTTGTTTTCGAGTGTTCCAGCCGATCTCGCGTAGATTGTGTCATTAGGCACGGCCGGGAAGTTCCCATGTTCATCTTGGAGGAAAATACAATAGTACCAATCTCTATAATCCCCGTATCGGGCGGTGACTAAATTGCCTGTGGAGTCGGCCAAGTTCCCCAAAATCTTTTCGTCCATGACTCTCACTTCGCCTTTCAGCGTGTTTCCGCCGTTTGATGATGAGGTCCATGCTTTAGCCCAGGGCATTAAGATCCAGCTGACGAAACTTGCCCCGCTTTGAATGTTATCGTAGGAGACCCATCGATCGCTTATGTCTTCGCCATAGTAGGCCGTGATGGTGTGGTAATAATACCGATTATTCCCATTGAGCACATAGTTTGCAGGGATCTCTCCATTTATTTTGGTGATACTACCAAGATCGACCTCCCATCTTCCCAGATAAAAACCATCTGAGCTCATGGTGTCCACAGTAAGACTATTAAACGGCGGCAAATTCTTATTGCCGTTGCTTCCTACTGAAGCCCCATAGAATCCGCCTGTTCCGGTCGCATTTGTCCGGGTCACGTAGAGCTTCAGGGTATAGCGCACGCGGTCGAAGTAGATGTCAACCACCGAGTGCCCCTCCGGAGCGACTACCGTGTCCTGGATGGGGTGGATGGTGGAAAGGGTGAATCCCGCAAAAGGATCTGGCACTTTAACCTTACCTATAGTATCTTTCTCCACATGGATGACCCCACCGTACTGTTGACCAAGCACATTCACATAGGTCAGTTGACCGATGGTGCCAGTCGTGATATTCGCCACATCGGTAATGCTTTGACCCACGTTGCCGGAATCGGAGAGGGAAAGCGCGAGGTCGTACCCGGTGCGGTCCTGGTTCTGCCGCCATATCATCACCGTATAGTTGGCTCTTTCGTTGGGAATCCATTTTGCATAGATGCTGGTGTCTCGATCCAGGTATCCATCACTAAACACGAAAGGCACGGTGGTGTCGGCATCGGCGTACCAGCCGCCAAAGGTATATCCGAACCGATTTGGATCTTCGATATTGAGGTCGCTCAATTTGTCGCCTTCTTGGCCGTCAAACCCAGGAGATTCCAAGAACATCGGAGCGGTATAGGTGGCGCCCTTGCCGTTTTCGTCGAACGTCATCCAGTAACCGTAGGAGATGTCCGCCATGAAGGTGAGGTCACCTTTGATGTTTAGGGAGTCGCCGCTTAAGTACAATGAATTAGCCCCTTTGTAACCGTATGTGACATTGGCATCACCATCCACCAACTTCCAGCCGTTGAAGTTCTCGTTTTTGACTTCCGGCACGTAACTCTCGTTTACGACGTACGGGCGAATGTTAGAGGAATCACTGCGGAAGAGGACATCATCGATACCGACCGCCACTCTGGGGTGGCGTGGGGTTCGGTAATAGACTTTGTAGTTGCGCAGTAGCACAGGGAAGAACTTCAAGGTGTCAAGGTCGTTGAACGAATTATCGGCGAGAAGTTTTTTGTACACGGAGTCGCGCACATCATGGATTGTCATCTGGTTATCGGGGTCGGCGGAGTAGTCGGGAGTGTCGGCCCAACCGAAGAAGTGTACGCCAGGGCACAGATAGCCGGGGCCAGGCGCGGAGATGAGGGTCTTGAGGAATTCGCCGTTGTTAACTGTGTCGGCGCGCTTCACCAACATGCAGACGGTGTCCGGCACGGAATAGTTTTGATGTGCCGGAGTCAAGGGGTTCTCATAATCAGGATTATTCGGGTCGTTATAGGGGTTGTAGGTCCGTGAGAACATCACCACCAGCCGGTTATTGTCGGCAGCGCCTACCACATAGACCGAGAAGTGCTTGGCATGGAAAGTCACGGTATTGTTCACGGAGAGCACGGTGGCCACATACTCCCTACCCTCGTCCGTCTCGTGGTAGATGTCGAGGCTCCTGCCATTGCCGAAGCAGGGATCAGTGATGGTCACCTCGGCGGGCTGTCCGTACGCAGGCTGCCAATCCCTGCCGTTGTCGGTGAGCGTGATGTCATAGGCGACCAGCATGGGAGTGCCGTCCGCATCCGTGCGTTCCACTGGGGTGGCAGTCACCATCGTGCCAGCAGGCATCCGGCCCGTCACGGTGAAGTCAACGATGCTGCCGTTCTTGTCAATTCGGCAGCTTTTTCGCTGAGGTGTGTTTGAAACTTTTCCACTCTCCTGCGCCATCGTGCTGAGAACCAATCCGACCACGAACAGGATCATTCCAATAACAACTCTGACTAAACGTTTCAGGGCTTGTGCTTTTGTTTTGTAAATCTCACTCATAAATACACTCAATATGAAAATGTGTTTTAATTTTTCACCAAAAAATAATCCAACCTCTTCGTTATTCAACATTCAACTGTTGATAAATTGTCATAGACAATTTGCAAATATCTGACCACAAGATATTTGCAAACAAAACACCTCTTTATTGCCAACAAAGGGATTGGGGACGCAAAAATACAAAAATTACATTAAATAAATCATTAATATAAAAGCAAATATAAAAGCATCCGGTTTTTACTCATTTATCCTCATTTTTGTTACAAAAAAAACACAAGAAAACTTTATATTTTTTTCACAGAAAATAGCGAGAAAAATGTATCTTTGCCGCATGATTGCCTTTCGACGGACAATCCCCATTAAACAACAACCAAAACTGACCACACCATGATTGGCACAAAGGAAATACTCCTCATCCTATTAGTCGTACTGCTGCTGTTCGGCGGCAAGAAGATTCCCGAACTCATGAGAGGCATGGGCAAAGGGGTGAAAAGTTTCAAGGAGGGCCTTGACGGCATCGAGGAAAAGCCTTCTGAAACCACGTCCAAAACCGAGGAAGAAAAGAGATAGCCCATGTCGGAGCAGAACCCGCCGGCAGGAGAGCCTTCCGAGAACCTCACTTTCTGGGACCATCTCGAAGTGCTTCGCGGCAGCCTCGTCAAGATGATCGTGGCCGCCGTCCTCATGTCTGTTGTCGCCTTCTGCCTGAAAGAGTGGCTCTTCACCGTTGTCCTGGCCCCCGCACAGTCCGGCTTCTTCGTCTATCGCTGGCTCCACGCGCCTCCCTTTTCGCTGCATCTCATCAACACCGGCCTCGCCGAGCAGATGCTGGTACACCTGAAGGTCTCGACCGTCGCGGGCCTGCTCGTGGTCTCCCCCTACATCCTCTACCTCCTGTTCCGATTCATCGCCCCCGCCCTCTACGAGAACGAACGGCGCCACTCCGTGCGCGTCACCGTGGCTGCATACCTGATGTTCCTCGTGGGCGTGCTCGTGAACTACTTGGTCATCTTCCCCTTCACCGTGCGCTTCCTCGGCACCTACCAAGTCAGCACCGATGTCCACAACATGCTGACCATCAGCAGCTACTCAGACGCGCTGCTGAGCATGTCCCTGATCTTCGGCATCGTCTTCGAGATGCCTGTGGTGGCCTGGCTCCTGGCCCGTTTCGGGATGCTTCGCGCCCAATGGATGCGCAAGTACCGCCGCCATGCCATCGTGGTCATCCTTGTGCTCGCCGCCATCATCACGCCCACGGCCGACATGATGACCCTCGTCATCGTCTCCCTCCCCGTCTGGCTGCTCTACGAAGCCAGCATCCTGCTCGTGAAAGGGGCGGAACGAAAACATCTGAAAGAAACAACAAACCCAATCACCCACTAATAACTCAACAATATGCTGAAAAAACTCAGAATCGCGCTTGCGACAGTCATGATGACCCTTGTCACGCTGCTGCTCCTCGACTTCACGGGGATGCTGCACCGCTGGTTGGGGTGGGTCGCCAAGATCCAGTTCCTGCCCGCGCTGTTAGCTCTCAACGTGGTGGTGGTCATCGTGCTCGTCACGCTGACACTCCTCTTCGGGCGCATCTATTGCTCGGTGATATGTCCGCTCGGCATCCTGCAGGACCTCATCGCGTTCCGACCACGCAAAAAAAACCGCTACGCCTACTCGCCGGCCAAGAAATGGCTGCGATATTCTGTGCTTGCCATTTTCGTGGTAGCATTGATCATCGGCGTCAACTCCCTGGTGGCCTTGCTGGCTCCCTACAGCAGCTACGGCCGCATTGTGCAAAACATGTTCCAGCCCATTGCCATCTGGATCAACAACCTGTGTTCCAATATCGCAGACCACTACGGCAGTTACGCCTTCCATCCCCACGAGGTGTGGATGCGCTCGCTGCCCACCTTCATCATCGCGGTGGCCACCTTCGCCGTCATCGCGGTGCTGGCCTGGCGCGGAGGACGCACCTACTGCAATACGATTTGTCCGGTGGGCACCTTGTTAGGTTTCTTCTCCCGCATCTCCCTGTTCCGCGTCCAGTTCGACGCTGACAAATGCAGGCAGTGTGGCAAATGCGAGCACAACTGCAAGGCTTCAGCCATCGACTTCAAGGCGATGGACATCGACTTGTCGCGTTGCGTGGTGTGCGGCAATTGTGTGGAACAATGCAATTTCGATGCACTGCACTACAAGATGGTCTCCACCCGGAAAGTGCAACCTGCCGTGAGCGCGCCCGACAACACCGCATCCGGCACTCCCGCCGACACGTCGCGCCGCTCGTTCCTCGTGGGCGCCGCCATCGCCACGGCGTCCATCGCCATGGCACAGGACAAGAAGAAGGTGGACGGTGGCCTGGCCGATGTCGAAGACAAGCTGATTCCGGAGCGCCAGACGCCCATCACGCCGCCGGGTTCGCGTTCGGCGGCCAACATGCGCACGCGCTGCACCGGTTGCCAGCTTTGCGTCTCGAAGTGCCCCAACGGTGTGCTCCGTCCCAGCACAGGCCTGCTGACTCTGATGCAGCCGACGATGAGCTACGAGCGCGGCTACTGCCGTCCCGAGTGCCACACATGCTCCGAGGTCTGTCCTACGGGGGCCATCCAGCCCATCAGCCTGCCGCAGAAGTCGAGCACCCAGATCGGCCATGCCGTCTGGATCAAGAAGAACTGCCTCCCCGTGGCGAACGGCACGCCTTGCGGCAACTGTGCGCGCCACTGCCCCGCAGGGGCCATCACGATGGTGCCGCTGGACGCCGCAGACAACACCTCCCCGATGGTGCCCGCCGTGAACGAGGCGCGCTGCATCGGCTGCGGTGCCTGCGAGAACCTCTGCCCCGCCCGCCCCTTCTCCGCCATTTATGTCGAAGGTCACGAAGTACACAAAGAAATCTAAACCCGACGAACAATGAAAAAGATCAACAGAAGAGACTTCCTCAAGATATTCGGCGGCGCTGCGATCGGTGCCACCGCCTTGGCCGCCTGCACCGATGACAAAGAGCGCACCACCGCCGCCATCGTTGAGCCGCCCAAGGACAAGATGACCATGCGTGTCAACCCCAAGACCGGTGACAAGGTGTCGCTGCTCGGCTACGGCATGATGCGGCTGCCCGTCAAAGAGGGCGGCTCCATGCGCGAACATCCCGACGGTACCATCGACCAAGAGATGATCAACCGCCAGGTGGACTACGCCATCGACCACGGCGTGAACTACTTCGACACCTCCCCGGCATACTGTCAGGGACTGTCGGAAACCGCCACCGGCATCGCGCTCCACCGCCATCCCCGCGACAAATACTTCATCGCCACCAAGCTCAGCAACTTCTCCCCCGCCACATGGGGCTTCGACGCCTCTAAGGAGATGTTCGGAAACTCCCTCAAGCTGCTGCAAGTCGATTATGTGGACTATCTGCTGCTGCACGGCGCCGGCATGCCCTCCCAAGATGCCGAGGGCAAACCCCTCAGCGGCATGGAGGCCTTCCAATTGCGTTACATGGACAACGGCCTGCTCGACTGGCTTGTGGAACAGCACGACAAGGGACTCATCCGCAACCTCGGTTTCTCCTATCACGGCGATGTGGAAGTGTTCGACACCCTGTTGCGATGGCACGACGAAGGCAAATACCATTGGGATTTTGTCCAAATCGAACTGAACTACCTCGACTGGAACTATGCCAACGAGATCAACCCGCGCAACACCGACGCCGTGTATCTGTACAACGAGCTGTCGAAGCGCAACATCCCCTCTGTCATCATGGAGCCGCTGTTGGGCGGGCGGTTGGCCAACGTGCCCGACCCCATCGTGGCCAAGATGAAAAGTCGCCGCCCGGAGGACAACGTGGCCACATGGGCCTTCCGCTTCGCCGGCACGCCCGAGAAGGTGCTCACGGTCCTCTCCGGCATGACCTATATGGAACATCTGAAAGACAACATCCGCACCTATTCGCCGCTGGAACCGGTCACAAAGGAAGAAAATGATTTCCTGATGGAGATCGCCAAAGACATCTACGACCTCAAGACCATCCCGTGCAACGAGTGCAACTACTGCATGCCGTGCCCCTACGGCATCGACATCCCCAGCATCTTCTCGCATTACAACAAGATGATCAAGGAGGGATTGCTCCCGCACAACAAGCAGTCGGAAGAGTACCGGAAACAGCGCAGGGCCTTCTTGGTGGGCATGGACCGCTCCGTGCCCCGCTTGCGGCAGGCTAACCACTGCATCGGCTGCGGCCACTGCGTAACACACTGCCCGCAACGCATCAACATTCCCAAAGAACTGCACACCATCGACGTGTTCACCGAGAATCTGAAACGCAACGGACAAGTGGAAGAGATGGCGCTCTGATCGCGCGAGGTGATGTAAGACTATTGGCTGTTGTCTGAAATCAATTTCTTAATTTCTTAATTTCTTAACTATCAACATCACCTTCTCCCCAACATCACGCTCCCCTTCTCAACCCTCATTCCCTCCAGGGCGGTCTTGTAGCGGATGACCCAAACGTACATCCCTTCGGGCTTGTTGCCGCCGTCCCAGCCCGTGTGGAGGTCCGTGGTGAGGAAGACCATCGAGCCCCAGCGGTCATAGACCATCATTTCGAAGTTCCTGACCTCGCCGGGGTAGCTGAAGACGGGGACGAAGCGGTCGTTGAGGCCGTCGCCGTCGGGGGTAAAGCTGTTGGGCACCCACAGTTCCTGCGCACAAGGCTCGTATGCGATGTCGATGTCATCGTTGTGGGAGTAGCAGAAGTTGGCGGCGGTGACGCTGTAGTTGCCCGGTTGGCGCACCACATACTGTGGCTCGGTGCTGCCGTCCTGCCAGTGGTAGCTGCAGAAGGGCAGCAGGTCGGCGGAGAGCACCAGCTCGTCGCCCTCGCAGAGGGTGGTGTCGGCGCCGAGGTTGACATCGAAGTCGTGCAGGTACTCCACGGCGATGGTATCGGAGGCGCCGAGGCAGTGGTCGGTGACCACCACCCAGTACTCGCCGTCGTGGACGACGGTGTAGGTGGTGTTGGTGGAGTGGTCCTGCCACTCGTAGGTGGCGGGGTGCGTCTGTGCGGCATCCAGAAGGAGGGTGGCCTGGTCGCAGAGGGTGCTGTCGTTGCCGAAGTTGACATGGGAGGGTTCGTAGAAATCGACTCGGAAGCTGTCGAGGCGGGCGGTGCAGCCGAGGTTGGCGGCGGTAACCGAGTAGCTCCCCGCGCTGTCGATGGTGATGGCGGGGGTTGTGTCTCCCGTGGACCACTGGTAATAGAGGGCTTCGGTGCTCTCAATGGAGAGCG
>JAGCCZ010000071.1 GCA_017651425.1 Bacteroidales bacterium | reverse complement strand
TCAGCCTTCCCGGCACACGCCAGGAGCTGTTAGATGCCACGAAAGTATATCGGGATGAGGTGTCGGCGGCGAAGGTTCCGGCTCGCTATAAAACCACGAAGACGGGCTGTGCCAACGAAGATTGTATGGTGGTTGCCAAAAACCTCATTGACCAAGGTCTGAACCCTGCCGTCTTGAACTTAGCGGACGCATACCACGCTTGTGGTAAGTACAATGGCGGAGCGAATGCGCAGGAAGAGAGCATCTGTCGTGCTTCCACCCTTTCGCTGACCCTTTACCAATACTTTAACAGGTTGTGGGCCGCGAGGGCCGGTGTCCCGCTTCGTGAAGAGAGTGGATACCCGATGGACATCTGTTTTGGCGGCATTTATTCTCCCAAGGTCACGGTGTTTCGCGACAATGGTGCGACAGGATTCGCCCTGCGCGAGGAACCCTTCCAGACTGCCATCATCTCTGTGGCAGCGCTCAATTTCAAAGGAGGTCACCCACACAACAACATGGAATATCGCACTGATGACGGAGGCTTCACCCCGGAGGGCGAGGGGATTATGCGCGACAAAATCCGCACTATCTACCGCATTGCCCTGCTCAACGGTCACGATTCACTCGTGTTGGGAGCTTTCGGCTGTGGGGTTTTCAGACTCCGGCCCGAACTCGTGGCGGCGCTGTTCAAGAAGATACTCGAAGAGAAGGAGTTCAAAGGCAAGTTCCACACCGTAGCCTTTGCGTTGCTTGAAGGTCCGGCAGGACCGCGAAGAAGAGTTGAGGAGGAAGGGAAGCTGGCCTCTTTCTACGAGCTGTTTGGAAAGTTATAATAAGAGACGTTATGTTTTCAGATTGTGTTAACGGACCTCGCAGGATCTGAAGATATGGCGCGAAAGTGATTATCAATATTGGAATTAACCAAATATGAGATATATTTTCAAGGCAGTGCCGGCATGGGTGCTGGCGCTGCTTCTTGTGTGCTGTCATCCCAAGGAGGTGCAGTACAACCGCTACCATAATTACCGCTTCGGATTCGAGGTGGAGTATCCTTCTTTTATGCAGAAGGATCCGCCACCCGAAAATGGGGACGGATTCTCCTGTCACGGTCGAGGAATGGAAATTGTGGCCTACGGTTGCCAAAACCTGAATTATGAAACCGGGACTTTGCTCACGCTCCAGGAAGTGGTGGAACGGTACACTCTTCCCACCGATACGTTCGGACGTACGGAAGAGAATGTCTTCGTCCACGGCGGCATAGACGAAACTGGACGAACCTACCTGGAACGAATCCGGATGTGTCCCGGCAGCGACGACGGCAACATTCTGGAGGTGGTAAAGGTAACCTACCCGAAGCGAAAATCCGATGAGATGGGAATTATCGCTGAAAGAGTGATAGCAAGCCTCGTGAATAAGCCGTTGTGAACAATAATTGGATTGAAAATTGTCAATGGACGGCATCCAACTTTCACACATCCTTGGCACGGTATTTGCGAGATTTTGAACCGTCGAACACGATGATCTTCTGAAGATCATTTCAAATCAAAATTAAAATTAATCAATATGAAAGGATTGAAAGTATATCAAAACCACGTGGCATTCTGGGGCTCCCCCTTCTCGAATTTTCATCCATGCACATTTGTATATAAAGATGTTGAGTGGAAGTCATCCGAGCAGTGCTTTATGGCGATGAAGGCAAAGTACTTTAAGGATGATGAATCGTATGAACGCATCCTTAACTCAACAACCCCAAAAGAAGCCAAGGCCCTAGGACGGAAGGTTAAAAATTTTAATTTCCTCTGGAATTTTGTTTCAGAATCAATTATGTTTGACATTGTGTTGGCCAAATTCTCACAAAATGACGACTTGAAACGCTTGATCTTGAGCGATGAGTATAAGGGTAAAAAATTTGTGGAAGGAAGTCCTAGTGATACAAAATGGGGCGTGGGAATGAGATACACCAACCCGGCTATTGATGACGAATCCAATTGGGAAGGCTCAAATCTTCTTGGTAAAGTACTTGACAAGGTAAGAGAACAATTAGAAAATTAAAAACTAAAGAGGATGGAGATCAAATACCCTGTCACAGGCGAAGATGTTGCCAAAATGGTTGGCCAATGGGATATTTACATGGCCGCGAAACAGCTAGATATGATTTCAAGTAAACGCGTGATGGGCACGGGCAATTTCGCCTTGGACATCATCTATCAACGGGAATATCCCGAAGGATTCGACACTGCTAAAAAACGCAATCCCTTTGTTGACAAGAAGATCATCGAAGAGGTGGGCAACACCTGCGGCAACGTGATGTGCATGCTGCCGTATCTGGGAGTGGAGACCTATCCCATCGGACATTTCGACGAATCGGAACAAGGGCTGAAAATCACGGCCGACCTGAAACGCTATGGCGCCAACACGCACTTTGTCAAGAACAGTCCTAAGGGCGGCACCACCTTGATGACCTGCATCCACAAGCTCGATGCCAACGGACAGCATATTATGAGCCACCGCGCCACCGCGCCAAACAGCCGCTTTCCGAAACGGAAACAACTCCTGAAGGATGAGGTACCGGGGTTTGTCGAGGCACTCGATTTCATTCCCGATGTCTATTTCTTCGACGTGTCGGATGCCGGTCCCCGTGAACTGGCCAAAACGTTGAAGGAACGTGGCGCGTTGGTCTATTACGAGCCTGAAGGGAATAAGGAGACAAGCAAATTCCTCCGATGCGTTGAGGTCAGCGATGTCATCAAGTTCTCGGGTGCCAACATTCCAGATACGGCATTTGTGGATGATTACCCCGACAAACTCTTCATCTGCACCATGGGAGAAGCGGGAATGAAATTCAACCTGTGCGGCCGGGGTTGGAAGAAGATCGCCCCTGTGCCCAACAACCATGTGGTGGATTGGGAAGGGGCGGGTGACTGGACTTCGTCGGTCTTCATCGCCGAACTGTGCAAGCTGGATAAACTCGATGTCGCCCAGCTCACGGAGGAAGAGGTGCGCAAGGTGTTGGAAACCGCTGCGGCAATTGCCTCGCGCAGTGTGAGCTTTATGGGCAGCAAAGGGATGATTCAGGCGAAACAATAATAATTACTTCAAAAACAACATATTATGGCAAAATTTTACCATGGTTCACCATTTTGGTTCGACAAATTCGATTTGAGTCAGGCGGGTGAAGGCACGGGCATAAAGTTCGGTTTCGGCGTATATCTGACCGAGTCGGAGGCCAGCGCCGTGCATTACTCCCAACCCCGCAACATGCCCCCGATGAAAGACCATTGCCTCTACACCGTGGAGATCCCGGAACTGACAGAAGACAACCACATCGTCTCGGCCAAACCGGTGCCGGCCTCCATCGTCGCACGGGCAGAGGCGAAGCTGGGCCGGTCCGTTCCCGAGGAGAAGACCCTTATGGGCAAGGAGTTCCGCAAGTGGATTGGCATGACACTCACGGGTGGCAAGAAGTCCGGATTTGCGGAAGAGAAGGCTGCGGCGCAATTCTTGGACGAGATTGGCGTGATCTGCAACGTGTGGCCGCAGGCACAGAACAAACCTGACGGCCTGCGCAACTGCGCCGTCTTCAATGCCGACAAGGTACGCATTGTGAAGATGCTGCACATTGACAATTTGTAATATTTTAATAATCAACATTATGAAGAACAATTTACCGATTCGCCTCTTAGGCGTCCGCGATGATTTTCGCAAAGTCAACTATGAAGAGTACAAGGACAGTTGTACCAAGGAGCTGCTCCAACAATTCCTTGACGGGAAACTTGGCAAGGACACCCCGATAGAGACCCTGCGCGGGCTGATGTACGGCTACACCTTTACCGATGAATACGTCAACAGCTTTCAAGACAGTCCGTTCAGCGTCCGGCATTGGGAGGACATTCTTTACAATGACGATTTCTTTGAAGATGATGATTTCCTTGAAGATGACGATTCCCTTGAGGATGACGATCTTATAGACACTTATCAATACCAGACCGAACAGATTATTAACACCATACTGAGCACTGGTGACGGGAAAACACTCGAGACTGCCTTCTGTGTCATCGATGTCTACCAAGAGTACGAGCTGATGGATGAAATCTTTTTCTACAATATGCCGAGAATAACCCGACAAAGTTTGTTAGCAGATGGTTTTGACTGCATCGAATTCGAGCCGAACGACTTCGGAGTGGAAAAACTCTATTTCGATGTCCATCGGAGATTTGATGTGGGATATCCCAATCCACCAAGAAAGGATGCCGACCTGTAGTCGGTCTGCAGTTAAAAGTTAGTACCTTTGTTAGTACCACAAAAAAAAGCACTCACAAATTGCTTTGCAAGTGCCTCATTTTCTTTGCGCTCCCTCAAGGACTTGAACCTTGGACCCTCTGATTAACAGTCAGATGCTCTAACCAACTGAGCTAAGGAAGCGGTTCGCTAACCCCATTGGATTAACGGCTGCAAAAATACATTTTTTTTGATACCGTATGACATATAACGGAAATTTTTTATTTTTGCAAAAATTTCTTCGGAAACTTTTTTATAAAACATTGATTCATAATAAAGTAAAAAGGAGGACTTGCACTATGCTTACGGGTAACCAGATATGGAAGGAGATTAAAAACTACCTCTTCATCACGTTGGGTTTGGCAGTTTTTGTGTTCGGATGGTCCGCATTCATGACACCATTCGAGGTGACAGGCGGCGGCGTGGCCGGCATCGCCACATTGGTCTATTTCGCCAACCACTCCATCCCCATCGGCCTCACAACTTTTGTGCTCAACGGCATCCTCATCGCCGTGGCATGGAAAATCCTGGGCACCCGCTTCTGCGTCAACTCCATCATCTGTACCGCCATCCTGTCCCTCTTTTTCGGCATCGCACAGCAGATCTTCACACACCCTCTCGTCGATGACATGTTCATGAGCGTCATCATCGGCGCGGCCATCTCCGCCGCCGGCGTGGGCATCGCCATCAACTGGGGCGGCAACACCGGCGGCCTCGACATCATCGCCCTCATGATCGGCAAGTACCGCAACATCTCCTACGGCAAGGTCAACGTCACCGCCAACTTCTTCATCGTCGGATGCTCCTTCCTCGTCCTCCACGACGTGCAAAAGCTGGTCTATAGCTTCGTGGTCCTCTTCGTCTATATGTTCGTCGCCGACATCGTGATCGACGGCTACCGCCAGACCTACCAGTTCATGGTCTTCTCGCAGAAGAACAAGGAGATTGCCGACCGCATCAACCGCGACCTGCACCGCGGAGCTACCTTCCTCAAGGGCTACGGCTCCTACAACCGACAGGAGAGCGACGTGCTGCTCATTGTGGCCCACAAAACCGACAAGGTACGCGTCACCCGCATCATCAAGGAGATCGACGAAGGCGCCTTCATCACCATCACCAAGACCGCCAGCGTGTTTGGGAAGAACTTTGACAAACTGAAATTGTAAGAACGGAGATTTTAGACTGAAGACCGTAAATCGTAAACCGCAAACCGCCATTATGACCACTACTTCCGTCAATTGCAAAATCAATCTTGGGTTGTACATCGTGCGCAAGCGTCCGGACGGGTACCACGATTTGGAGACGGTGTTCTACCCTACCGATTTTTTCAGCGACATGCTGACAACCGAACCCTCCACACAGGAGTTGGAATTCGTATGCCGCAGTCCGTGGGACACGGGGGCTGACAGCGACAATCTTTGCGTCAAAGCCTTCCGTTTGTTACAGAAGGATTATGGCATCCACGGGGTGCGGATGGTGTTGGAAAAAGGCATCCCGATCGGCGCGGGGTTGGGCGGCGGCTCGGCAGACGCGGCCTTTGCTCTGAAAGCATTAGCTCAGCATTTCAATCTGCCCCTCTCCTCTGAGCAACTGCACCACTATGCGGCGCAGTTGGGCAGCGATGTGCCCTTTTTCATCCACAACGCCCCAATGTACGCCACAGGCCGCGGCGAAATCCTCACCCCCGTTTCCCTCGACCTCAGCGACTATCGCATTGAAATCGTGAAACCCGACTTCTCCGTCTCCACCAAGGAGGCTTACGCCGGCATCACACCCCGTGTGCCCGTCCTCAACGTGACCGACATCATCCGACGCCCCGTCGAGGAATGGCGCGGATTGCTGCACAACGATTTCGAAGACAGCATCTTCCAACGCTACCCTGAATTGGCGGAAATCAAAGCAGAAATGTACGCCAAAGGTGCCGTCTATGCCGCCATGACCGGCAGCGGGACTGCCATATTCGGACTTTTCCCCAAAAAAAGAGCGGCCTTGTAACAAAGCCGCTCTGATATCGTGATTATTAGTTTTTCAATCCCGCATATTCGCGGTACTGCTTGGCCTGTTCCTTCATGCCCCGCTTTTCGTAGCTCTTGGCCATGGCCTTGTACAGCTGGCGATAGGCGTTATTCTGGTCAATGTTCTGCATCTGGCAGTATTGGAGCCATAGTTTCACGAAACTATCATCAATGCGGTCCACGTCAATGACCTTCATAAACTGCTTCTTGGCGTTAACAAAATCGCGCTGTTGAAGATAGAGCTGAATGGCCAAAGAATAGGCACCGGCATACTTAGGATTGTGGTTCTCAACGTCGTGAAGGATGTCGAGGGCACCTTTGATATCCTGTTTGTACACATGGGCGTATGCACGCATGTAGTTGGCCATCTCCGCTTCAGGATCAAGATCGTGGTAGTGGTTGAGGTAGATCAGGGCGCTGTCGGGACGGTTGGTGCGCACATAGCACTCGCCGATGCCCAAAAGGGCGCCGAGGTTGTCGGGATCCAACGCCAAAGCCTGTTTGTAGAGGATGATGGCGGAGTCAAGATTGTTGGCATCCTTCTGTTGAGCCGCAAGGAAGTCGCTCTTGTCCTGGCGTTTGAGGACAATGCAGATGGGAACACCGTCCACCTCAACAGTTTTGACCGTGTTCTTCGGCGGGAAATTCTGGCTGCGCAAATAGGCCGGCGACATGCCTGTGACCGTGAAGATCGCATAGTCCCAGTCGGAGTTTTCCTTCTCGTACCAACGGGCGAACCTGGGCTGGAAGCTGGCCGTGTCGTTACGGAAGAAGTAATTGACGGAAGCCGTGTGCCATGTGGCCACGCGCGTCTTGGTGCCATCGGATTTCTTGGGAGCATTGGCGATGACCCATTCGGAAGCCTCACGGGTGGAGTGGTAGTAGTAGTCCAGCTCATATTGTCCGAGCGCCTTCTTGGTGCCGCCCACCAACTCGTTGAAATAGACGTACTCGTAGGGGTGGTTGGCAATGATATGGCGGATGGGGCCAATGAGCAGGGCGAGGAGGATTACCACCGCGCCAACGTTCACGACAATGCCCTTTGTAGAAACGCGCCCTGGCACGTCTCTACCATCGTTTGCGTCATCATTCTTCATTATTAATTCTTCATTCTTAATTCCCAATTTGGATTCCACCCAGCGCACCACGCCATCGAAACCCCAGCCTGCCGCCACCACCATGGGCGGATACGAGAACATGGCGTGACGCCAGCCGCCATAGACGTTGGCTTTGGTATAGACAATCCAGAACACAGGGAAGAAGAAGGTGAAAAAGATCATGAAAGACCAGAACCGGTCTTCCCGTTTGCGCCAGCAGAAGACGAAAAAGAGGAGAAGTCCAATAATGACCGCGATGGGGATGGTGATCAGGATAAACTTCGGAGTATAGTACCAGGGCAGGTAGTCGGACCACTGCATGTTGCCCTCAAAGACCTGTCGGATAGAGGTGGGGAAGGCGGACATGTTTTCAAAGACAGCCTTGAAGTTGCTGACAGGGTGTTTCAGCAGGAGAGGCCAAGCCAGGACTGTGAGGAGGATACCCACCAAGGAGATGCCCACGCCCCAGGCTGCCAAAGTCCCGAGTTCGCGGCCGCTCTCTTTTTTGAATAATCCTGGTTTCCAGTTCCGTTTGAGATACATCATGATGCCGAAGAGTCCGAAATAGGCGACAATCAGTATGCCTGCGAAACGGACGCTGGTGGCAAGACCGATGGAGATGGCAAACAGTATGGCGGTACTCCATTTGATTTTGGGAAATTCCTGCAGGAATCGGGTAAGACAGTATATCCCGAAAATTGTTCCCGTGGCTAACGGCAAGTCTTTCAGATTGTTGAAAGAATGGCCCAAGAATCTTGGGGAAAGAAATATCAGCACAAAAGTGAACACCGCGGCGCGCCAGCCGGCGATGCGATATGCGATTAATGCCGCAAAAAACATGGCTAACCAGCCGAATATGCTGTTGATGAAATGGCGCGCATCGTATATTTCATCGATATGGAATGTTTTGGTGATGAAATAGGCGAAGTTGTCCACCACTTGTCCATAGTATGGAAGATTCCAATCCGGAGTCACGACTGCTGCGGTGCTGTCTTTTCCGCCTGTAGCATAGTAGTCGTAAACGTGTTCGGCTTGTTCCAGATGGAAATGCTCATCACCGGAGTTGCCGGCTTGTTTGCTCATAAGAGGCAGTGCAATCAGTCCGGCCAAACAAATGCCGATGAAAATCCAGAACCAAGGATTTTTTTTGTTTTTTTTGAAGAATTCTTTCATGATAGAGACAATTATTTATTTTCACTTTCTTTTTCGTCGATATCAAAATTTATGCGTTCCTTTTCGATTACGAGGGGTCTTTTACGCACTTGTGTATGGATAGCTCCAATATATTCACCGATGATTCCAATAAAGATGAGTTGAACGGAAGAGAAGAAGAAAAGTCCTATGACCAATGGAGCTGTGCCAACTATGAAGTTGTCCCAATAGATTAGCTTGTATACAAGATATACGATAGCGACAATCAGACTTAGGAAAGCTACAATGAAACCGATAAAACTGGCCAGTCGAAGAGGTAGTTTTGAGTGATTAACGAAACCGAGCATGGCTTGATCGTATAAAGTGTAAAAAGTGTTCTTGGTATGTCCATGTTCTCTTTTGGGTTGGGTGTATAAGACTTTACCAATGTCACCACCAAATTCTGCCACAAAACCACGAAAATATGGATAGGGGTCATCATTTTGACGGAAAACATCCATAAATGATTTGTCGTATAGTCCAAATCCTGTGAAGTTTGTGATATGCCTTGTTTCAGACATTTTTCGTAGGGTTTTGTAAAATAATTTGCGTAGCGCATACATCAGAGGATTTTCCTTGCTCTGATTTTTGATACCCACAACGACATTGTGACCAGCTTCCCATTGTGCAAGAAATTCCGGTATAAGTTCTGGCGGATCTTGCAAGTCTGCTACCATAAAAATTACGGCATCTCCATAACATTGCTTAATTCCATAAATGGGAGAACGAACCGGTCCAAAATTCATGGCGTTTACAATGATTTTGACATTTTTGTCTTTGGACGCGATTTCCCGCAATATTTCCACTGTCTTGTCGGAAGAGGCATTGTCAATGAAAATGTGTTCATAAGTGTATCTGTCACTCAAAAGGTCAAATTGATGTTTAACCTGGGAGTATATCTCCATGATGTTTTCTTCCTCATTGAGGCAAGGTGTGCATACGCTGATTTTTTTCATCTTCTTTTGATTTAATTGTTTATGTTAATCACATCAACCTTCTCAATGTGTATAGTCCATTATTCTACGAATATCGTTTATAATATTATCATCGGTGATGCCATATTCCCTTAATACTTCAGTAGGATTATAACCGTCTAAAAATTCTTTTTTTAATCCGTAATTCAGTACTTTTATATTGGAATCCCCAAAGAAACTTGCCACCTTTTGTCCATATCCACCATCAAGAATACCGTCTTCCAAGGTGATAACAATTTCGTGATTTTGTTGGAGGGATTTCAGGAGGTCTTGGTCCAAACCGCTTACATATCTCGGATTAATTAGGGAGGCGGTTATTCCCAAAGTACTTTTTATTGAATTGACGAGTTTTTCTCCCATCTGATAAAAATCGCCGACTGCAATGACAGCAATTCGCTCACCTTTTTGGGTCATGAGTGATTTGTTGATGACGGAATAATCAGTATCAACAGGATCAGAGATATGGTGTACTCCGTTTCTTGGAATTCTGATAGCCACTGGATAGTCTGATTGTTCAATACTCCAGTCTAACATAGCGAAATATTCTTCACAATTTGTTGGGGATAAGAAAACCAGATTAGGAATATTGGAAAGCAAGGCGATGTCGAACCAGCCGAGGTGGGTGACATCGTTTCCGGCCCAAATAGAGCCGTTTCGGATTAAAATAGTGACAGGACATTTGTTGATGCATATGTCTTGGGAAATCTGATCGTAGGCGCGCTGAAAGAAGGTAGAGAAGGTGGCTACAACGGGTTTGCCTCCGTTTTTTGCAATGCCGGCAGCCATGGATATAAGATGTTGTTCGCAAATGTCAACATCAATGAATTGTTTTCCGGCCAGTTCTCTTCTTTCTTTGTTGAATCCAATAGTAAGTGGCACAGCCGCAGCAATGGCGATAACCGAAGGATCGCTCTTCATTTTTTTCAGTAGATAATCAGCTACCAAATCATCATAATTTTCTCTGGTCATCTGTCTGATATTCTCGCCCGTTTCAATGTGGAAGGGTGGGTGCCAATGCCAAACTTCCTTGTCTGTTTCGGCAAATTTATAGCCCTTGCCTTTCTGGGTGTGAATATGCACCACTACGGGATGATCAATATTTTTTATAGATTGAAAGATGTCGATGAGTGACTTTATGTCGTGACCATCTTCAAGATATTTGTATTCGTAGCCAAGGGCTTTGAACATGTTGTTTTCTGATGTGCCTTTCGAATCCCGTAGTTCTTTCAGATGGGTGTATAGGCCACCATTGGTGTTTGAGATAGACATCTCATTGTCATTCAGAATGATGATGAAATTTGAGTTTAGTTTTGCAGCGCATCCCAGTCCTTCGTATGCTTCACCACCGCTCAAAGAACCATCACCTATTATGGCAATAATGTTTTCAGATTTTCCTGTTAGATCCCGAGCCTTGGCCATGCCACAAGCCATGCTTATGGAGGTGGAGGTGTGTCCCATGGTGAAAAAATCATGGATGCTTTCTTTGGGCTCGGAATATCCGGTGACATCATCAAAATGTTCAGGATCAAGATAGGCTTCTTTTCTGCCTGTCAGGATTTTATGGGTATAGCTTTGATGGGAAACGTCAAAAATAAACTTGTCTGTTGGAGAATTAAAAACATAGTGCAAGGCTATTGTGGCTTCAACGATTCCTAGATTAGGCCCCAAATGACCTCCGTTCATGCTCATTTTGTGAATAAGCACTTTGTGTATTTCTTCCGCCAGTGTTTCGAGTTCTTGTAAAGAAAGACTTTTTAGAACTTCAGGATTATCTATTAAATCTAAAACCATTTTTTTTATTTTATTTTATAAGGATTGACCTCCATCAACGGGAACAATAGCTCCATTGATATAACTGGCATCATCGGATACCAAAAAGTTGGCTACAGCGGCAACCTCTTCAGGCATACCTGTCCTGCCCATAGGAATCATACTTGCAAAACGCTCTTCGTCGAAATTTTTGAAAATAGGTGTCTTGATTACTCCAGGACAAATAGCATTTACCCTGATTCTGTTTCCATATTTTTTTGCCAGCAGTTGTGTCGTTTTTATGACTGCTGCTTTGGATGCGCTATATGCGTAACTTTGTCCGCTGGTATAGTTTTGCAGACCTGCGATTGATGCATTGTTGAGAATTGTTGCCCCTTTTTTTAAAAGAGGGAAGAAATATTTTGTCACCATCATAAAACCAGATATATTTGTACTAGTGACAGCATCTATATCGGCTCTGGTTATGCTTTCTAAAGGGGGTAGGATCGGGAATATTCCGGCATTATTGAAAATAATATCCAAACTATCAAATTCTTTTTTTACTATGTCAGCTACTGATTGTATGGATTCATCACTTGTCAAATCCATTTCGTAAAAAAGCGCATTATATCCACGAGTGATAATATGATTCACAACTTCATTGCCTCTTTCTTTATTCCTACCCGTGCATATTACCAATGCACCTGCTTCCGCAAATCTGATAGCCGTTGCGGCTCCAATACCAGATGTAGCACCTGTAATTAAGGCAACTTTGTGTAGTAAACTATTTGACATTTTTATGTTGTTGGTTGGTAATGTTGATAATCATTAGAACAAGTGCATTTCCATTATAATTGGTCAAGATAATTATATTTTTCCGAGTCTAAATAGGGTGTAAGATTCTGACATACATTTTGTTTAGGCAACGAGGGTGACAAACTTAGATTAGGGTCAACGGGCAATTCTATGAGAAGCAGACTGGCGATTTTTGACAAAACAGTTTTGTTTTCTGGCAACTCTCTGAAATGCAGGTACTGTATGCCGTAAGCATTTGCAAGTTTGTCGAGGTCAGGAGCAAGATAACCGCTGTCGCTGGTGGTATGCAATGGGGTCGTGTGCCCTGTCGCCAATTCGCGGTCTTTTATCATTCCGGAGGTTTTGTTATTAAGCACTACAATGGCAATGGGCAACTGGTGCTGTGAAATGAACTGCAGTTCCTGGATGTTCATTTGCAGGCCTTGGTCTCCAATGAAGCAGACAACGGGTTTGCGGGTGGCATAGTAGGCACCGATCGCCTTGCCCAATCCGTTGCCCAATGCACAAAATGACTTGCTGTACAGGGTCCTGTTCTTTTGCCGGTTCAACACACAGGCGCGTGACACCCAAAACTCATTGTTTCCAATGTCCGTAACAAGAATCGATTCTTCAGAAATATGGTGCAACAAGGATGCTAACGATAAAACGACATCCGGGCAATCCTCATTCTTCAGTTCTTCGTAAAGATAGTCACAGGTCCTCATCCATTCCGAATGATCGCCAAAATCATAGTTGTTTGTCACCAATTTCTTGATGAGATGCTGAATGTCCGTAACATATGGCTGGGAATTAGGAATGTCCCGCAAAAGCTCCGTTTCGTCAATCTCATATCGGATGATTTTAGCTTGCTTGACAATGGGCTCATAACTTGGAGAATGGACGGGGAAATTCAAGCGGTTTCCCAAAGCGATGATCAAATCCGCTTTGGAAAGGATGAAGTTTGCACAGCGGATGCCATGGCTGCCGACATATCCATAGTAGTTTGGCATATATCCGACAATGTCGTGCGTGAATCTGCTGGAAACGATCGGCAGATTCAACTTTTTGGACAATTCTCTGAAATCATTTCGTGCATCCGCCTGATTAATGCCGTCACCAATTAAGATGACAGGGCGTTTTGCCGCACGTATCTGACTTATGGTGTCATCCATGCTCATATCAAGCATTTCTTCCGTTGCTACAGCACGAAAAGACCCAACAGGAAGGGGCTCATTCCATAACTTTGTATTGACATCAACAAACACAGGGCCTTTGCGGCCGCCAATAGCAGCAAGGCAAGCCTTGCTCACTTGTGGGACGACATCCTCTATCGTGTCGATGCGTACCGCGTATTTGGTGAAAGACCTGACAACGTCGCAAGTGTCCATCTCCTGATCCGTCATCGTACGGATGCCTTTGGGAGACGGTGCCGACGAGTGCGACGTGATAAAAAGAACAGGAATGGAATCATAATAGGCATCGGCCATCGGGGTCAGGAGGTTGGTGAAGCCAGGCCCTTTGGTCGCGTATGCAACTCCCAACTTGCCGCTGGATTGTGCATAGCCACATGCTGCAAAACCAGCCGTCTGCTCATGATAAGTCAAATGGGGCGTGATAACCGGCTTGCGGGCCTCAGCGGCATACAAGAAATCAAGTACCACACCGCCCGGGATTCCGAACAAATCCGTCACCCCGATGTTTATCAAATGTTCTACTATGTATTCTGCAACCGTCATGCTTTGTTCTTTTGCTTCAAATATGCATCATATACTTTTTCGAGATTGTCGGGGGTGTATTGCGGGCGGAGCTGGTCAGGCATCTGTCGTAATATCTCATTGATCTGGCAATAGGACAGTTTATGCTTTTTGCGCAAAACCACAGCGTATTTGTATGCGGTCCTGTAAATGGCAGGCAAGGCACGGAAAACGGAATATCCCCAGGTGGTGCGGTTGTCATAGGTCTCATCTAACAGTTCGCATATTTGCAATATCGGATCAAAATTGTATTTCTTCCCAAAATGCTGGTTCAAATAGGGAAGGATCAATTCTGTCTGCAGGTTTCCTGCACCCTGCCCCATCCCCGTCGCACATGAATCCACAATGATTTCCCTTTCAGAAGGAATTGACAGGAAAGTCTGCACATTTGCAAATGCCAAATTCATATTGTTATGTGCATGAAAACCAATCCTGATGTCCGGTTTCAACGAAGAATCATAAAACTGGAAGAAATACTTCACGTTTTCCTCCATCATGTATCCGTAACTATCCACAAAGTACAGGGCGTAGGCATTTATCCTATTGGCTGTATCAACGATTAATTGCAGCTCTTTTTCAGAATACCTCATCGTCAGCATGGGCTGGATAAACACTTTGTAGCCTTTTTCCGCCAACATTTCGCAGAAATCAAGCGATTTTTGCAATTGAGAATAACGCAAAATGACACGAGCTCCATCCAAGAGAGACTCATTGTGTGCGACAACCTTGTCGTCAGGGGTGTCCGGCCCGACATACATCCCCACATACATTTGATTTGTAGTGCGAGGTGAAGGAATGACTTCGGACAATTGCTCCAAGTAATGGAACTTTGAGAACATGCTATGGTCATCACCGAGGGGATGAATGGATCCAAGTTCAACGATGTCAACACCTGAATCCACCAGAAGGCCTGCAATTTGTCCAATCATCTCTTTGGTAAAAACCGCATCGTTAAAATGATTGATGAATTCGTCCTCAAGGCCTAACCCACCATCTCTAAGCGTTGCGTCCAATAGTTGTATTCTCTGATGATTTAGCATAATAGATTATCTTTCACAAGATTCCCTTATTGTTTTCACTGTTTTTATTATTCTGTGCCAGATGTTATGAATTGATTGTGTTTTAATACGGATTATGAGATATTTCTATCCAACAAACATTACATTATTCCCAGTCGTCGGTGAGCACATGCTCCTTTGGCACGCCGAGTTCAATGAGTTTTTCCTTGAAAATTTTGATCATCACGGGAGGCCCGGAGATGAAATAGCTGCTATCGTTGCCGTTCTGCCCGTGAATCTTCGCAATGTCGATTACGCCATCCTTGTTTTCGTAGAAAATGGTGATTTGGGCATTATCGTTCTTGATGGCGGCGAACTCCTTCTGGTAGATGTAGTAATCTTCATTCTTGTAACCCAGGTAAATCTTCGGGTCCGCATAGTCCCTGAAGGATTCGTGGGTGAAGAGCGAAAGGAAGGGCGTCACGCCCGTGCCGCCGGCAATGAACACGGTGTTGGTTTTGTTGTGCGGCTGTGTGAAGAGTTCGCCAAACGGAAGTTTGAGCCACACTTCCCTGCCCACTTCCAAGGTCTTTTCCATCTCTTGCGTGAAGTTCCCTTTCACGGCGTAAGTGATGCGGATGACATCCTCGGCAGGATCGCTCTGCATGGAGAAGCAGCGCGATTCAGGCCATTGTCCGATGCCGTCGTACTCCTCGTCAATGGCAATATGGAGAAACTGCCCCGGGGCATATTTGTATGGCCTTTCCAGCGACTTGAATTCCACGGTATAGATACCCTTGAACGGGTTTGCTATGGAGACGACCTCTGATAAATACTTCTTTGCCAGCATAATGTTAATATTGTTTCACGAATTCATCCAATTTCTCTTCTGCGTACTTGAACATTTCATCGGTCAGGCCGGGGTATGTGCCCAAGAAGAAAGTGTTGTTCATGATATAGTCTGTCTGGGTCAGGTGGTCGGCAATACGCCAGTTCTTGCCGATGAAGGCAGGCTGCTTGGTCATATTGCCAGCGAAGAGATTACGGGTTTCTATGAGATTATCGTTCAGATATTTGGTCAAATCATCGCGTTTGAACGGGCAGTTATCCTTCAAGGTGACGATAAAGGCGAACCATGCGGGGTCGGCTCCCTCTGTGGGTTCAGGAGTGATGAAATACTGCGGATACTTGCCGAAAATACGCTTCCACTCTTGGAAATGCGCTTTGCGACTCTCGCAGAAATCGGGCAGCTTGTCCATCTGGGCGGCTCCGATAGCAGCTTGTATGTCGGTCATCTTCAAGTTGTAGCCGATTTCCGAATAGACATACTTGTGGTCAAAGCCAAAGGGCAAGGTGCCAAACTGCTGGGAAAAGCGCTTGCCGCAGGTGTTGTTGTCGCCGCCGGCACAGTAGCAGTCACGTCCCCAGTCGCGGAACGCGCGCACGATTCTCGCCAACTGCGGATCGTTGGTGCAGATGGCCCCGCCCTCGCCGGTGGTGATATGGTGGGCGGGATAGAACGAGATGGTGGAAATGTGACCGAATGTGCCGGTCTTCCGGCCCTTGTACTCGGAACCGAAAGCGTCGCAGTTGTCTTCCACCACCCACAGATCGTGTTCCTTGGCAAGGGCCATGATGGCATCAATGTCAAAAGGATTGCCAAGGGTGTGTGCTAAGAAGATGCACTTCACTTTGGGAGTGATGGCTTTCTTCAACATTTCGACATCAATATTATAGGTCGGGATGCTGAGATCCACGAACACCGGTACAAGTCCGTTCTGGATGATGGGTGTCACGGTGGCGGGGAACCCTGCGGCCACAGAGATTACCTCCTCGCCAGGTTTCAGCCTTTTGTCTCCAAGTTTCTCGGAAGTCAGGGCAGAAAACGCCAACAGGTTGGCGGAAGAGCCCGAATTGGTGAGCAGCACATTCTCCACTCCCAAAAAGTCGGAGATCTTACTGGAGAACTCTTCGGAGAATCTTCCTTCTGTCAGCCAAAAATCCAGAGAGGCGTTTACGGCATTCTGCAATTCCTCCTCGTCAAAGACACGGCCGGCATAGTTCACTTTGGTCTTGCCGGGCATGAACTCTTTCTCCTCAAAGCGGGCTTTGTAGTATTCGGCGGTCAGTGCCGTGATTTGTTTTCGTAATTCTTTATGGTTCAACATAATATATTATTGTGTTATTCAAATGTGATGTGTTTTCGTTACGATTTTATTCGTGATGGCAAAACCATTATTTCTGCCTTTTCAGCCAAAGTTCAAGGAATTTGTCATATACTTGGTAAACACCTTTGTTTTGTGTAACCAGGTCTTTGTCCAATAGTGCATTTACCGCCGATTTTACCGCACTGGACGAGGTGAGACTATATCGTTTGACAAACTTTCCTGAAGTAATTTGCTGTGCTTTGCCCTCTTCCGCAATGGCTTTCAATACAATGCTTTGTTTCTCGGGGAGTTGATACATCAGGTCTTCGTAAGTGGGTTGAGTGAAGTCAATGATATAGTCGATGGCGGGCTGCAGCTCGGCTATGCCGCAGTGTGTGCCTTCCGCAGTTTGCATAAAGAGTACATTCATCACTTTTTGAAGATAGAATGTCACGCCTTCGAAGCAACTGTACAGTTGTTCCACAAGCTCCTTGTCGATAGTTTTTCCAGCGTTTTCAAAATGCATCTTGCAAAAATCCCAATATTTCTCCAACGTGATCAAGTTTAAGTTCATCACAGTGACGCTTTGGTAGAATGGGCGATTGGGAGAGACAAACATGGTGCCCATCAAATGACGCTGTGATCCCATGAAAACGAAATTGGCATTGCTGCAATATTGGACATACGTGCGTAATGCCGCCTCAACATTGGTGTCGCTGTATTTGAGAATTTGTTGGAACTCGTCTATGGCCACAAAACAATGCTTGTCGGCTTGCTGTAGATAGTGAAAAATTTCATCCAACGTGTTATTAGGGTTGACAATGTCGCCCACTGAAATGTCCCATGAAGGCAGGCCCATGGCGTCATACGTAATTCCTGCATGGAGTGAGTGGACAATATTGAGAAAAGCTTCCCAATGACTTCTCCCCTTGGGCTTGAGAACCTCAAGGATGGTACGTCCCATTTTGTTCACCATCTCCGACAATGATTTGGTGGAATAGATGTCAATGATAAAAGTGTAATAATGATCCTTTATCTCTTTTTGTTCAAAGCAGTGACGGATCAGGTCGGTTTTCCCATAACGGCGTGGTGAAATCAAGGCGATGTTGTTGCCGTTTCGCAGCCACCTTGAGATGTCTTCCGTCTCTTTTACACGGTCGCAAAAATAATCCGCTCCCGCATAGCCGTTTGTCACAAATGGATTCATTATAGGTCACTATTTAAATCTTTCGGCAAAAGTACAAAAATTTTGTCATAAAATGATAATCATAAAATGACAAAAGTGTTTTTTATTGAATATCAAAGCTTTGTATCTGTTCCTTCATCAGTTCCGCTATTGATAAAGTTCCTCCCTGATAGTATGTCTTATACCATTCCAGCGTCATTTCCAGTGCTTTCCGGGCGTTGAGGTGTGGTCGCCAGCCCAACACTTTGTCGGCTTTGGTGATGTCCAACGAGAGCAGTCCGGCCTCATGGGGCTGGTTGGTGAGCTTCGGGAAGACAAAAGTCCCCGCGCCCCATATTTCCGTGGCCATCTGCGTCATCTCCTCCACGGTCAGCGTGTCGGCGGGATCGGGGCCGAAGTTAAAGCCCTCGGCGTATTGGACGGGGTCTTCCATCAGTTTTTGCGCCAACAGGATGTAGCCGGAAAGCGGTTCCAGCACATGCTGCCACGGGCGCACGGCCTTGGGATTGCGAATCTGTATGGCCTCGCCTTTGGACAATGCCCGCACGATGTCGGGAACCAGACGGTCGGCGGCCCAGTCGCCCCCCCCGATGACGTTGCCGGCGCGGGCGGAGGCGATGGCCTTGCGATGCTGTTCGTAATCGGCGGGGTTGAAAAACGATTTCCGATAAGAGTCGATAACCAACTCGGCGCAGGCCTTGCTGGCACTGTAGGGGTCATACCCGCCGAAGCGGTCGTCCTCCTTGTAGGCCTGCCCCGTCTCATTGTTCTGGTAAACTTTGTCGGTGGTGATCATCACGCCCACGCAGGGCTTTTCCAACAGGCGGATGCCGTCCAACACGTTGGCGGTGCCGATGGCGTTGACCTCGAAAGTCTCCGCTGGAATCTTGTATGAAGTGCGCACGATAGGCTGTGCCGCCAGATGAAAAACAATATCCGGCTGAAAGCCGGCCATACATCTGTGCAGATGTTCCGGGTCACGGATGTCGCCAATCACGGAGCGGCAAAGACTGTCGCCGTCAATCACTTTGTAAAGGCTTGGCTCGGTATTGGGTTCCAGGGAATACCCCATGACTTCCGCGCCCATTTGATGGAGCATAAACGTCAGCCATGCACCTTTGAAGCCGGTGTGGCCTGTGAGAAAAACCTTCTTGGCTTTGAATGTCTGCATATTCTTTTTTGTTATAAGAGACGCGGCGTGCCGCGTCTCTACAGAGATTTTACCATAACTTCCACGGTGCTTTCCCCGATGCCCACAACTCTTCCAGATTCATTTTGTCGCGCTGGGTGTCCATACAATGCCAGAAGCCGTTGTGCTTATATGCCTTCAATTCTCCCATTTTGGCCATGGATTCAAGGGGTTTTCTCTCAAAAACGGTGGTGTCGTCGTCAATGTAATCGAATATTTCGGGACGAAAGACCATGAATCCGCCATTGATGACGCTGCCGTCGGAGTCGGATTTTTCGCGGAAGGCCTTGATGGTGTCGGAATCGTCCATTTCAATGACGCCGAAACGCTGGCCCACATTCACAGTCGTGATAGTGGCAATTTTGCCGTGATTCTGATGGAATTTCACCAGTTCATTGATATTAATGTCAGCCACACCGTCGCCGTATGTGAGCATGAAAGGTTCGTTGCCGACATATTTCTGAACGCGTTTGACCCGGCCTCCCGTCATGGTGTTCAACCCGGTATCCACCAAGGTCACCTTCCATGGCTCGACAGCGGAGGTATTTAAAACGGTAAGTTTGTTTTCTTCTGTAAAGTCAAACATGATGTCGCTGTTGTGGAGGTAATAATCCGCAAACCATTCTTTGATAACATAATGCTTGTATCCGCAGCAAATGATGAAATCGTTGTAACCAAAGTGAGAGTATATCTTCATGATATGCCATAAGATAGGTTTCTCCCCAATTTCAATCATCGGTTTGGGTTTCAAGTGGCTTTCCTCACTGATACGGGTGCCGTATCCGCCTGCAAGAATGACTACTTTCATAGGTTTATTCTTTAATATAAATAGGCGGCAAAGATACAAAAAATAGTCGTTACCGGAAATTTATGTTATTTTTGCAGCGTTATATAAAGCGTGGAAAAAAAAAGCATAATCGAGCTTATGTCGAAATGGTGTGAAAACGGCTGTGTGTCAAGTGTCAGGCGACTGTTCGTCATGACAGCATTGTCGTGGGTTTCCCTCATCGCCTGTCACGCCCAGTTGGACACGTCGTTCTGGTTCGTGGCGCCGGAGGTGTGCCAGTGGAACAATCCGACGAACTTCGACCGGCCCATCAAGTTGGTGTTCTCCACGCCCGGCAACGTGCCGGCCACGGTGACCATCACCCAACCTGCCAACACTGCTTTCGCCCCCATC
>JAGCCZ010000070.1 GCA_017651425.1 Bacteroidales bacterium | reverse complement strand
GGCGAGTCTTCACTTTGTGCACTTCAGCTTGCTTGGAACTCTTTGCTATGAAAAAGAGGGTGACCGTAAAGTTGCTTTTTAGTCACCCTCTGCCCGAAGGGCGGGGTAGATATATGAGAGATTGGCCGTTAGGCCATCCTTGTTGTCCGCATTGCGGTTTATGCGATTATAACCCGATAAATTCTTGTTCACGAGAGAGATTCTGGATAAAGAAGTCTTTGATTCTGATGCCGTTAATGGTGGTTGTTCTTTTTATAAGGTATTATCAATCTATATATTAACTACCCCGCCCTTCGGGCACCCCTTCTGAAAATCAGAAGGGGAGTTATGGGGTGTCCGCACGTGTGTGCGGACAAAGAAAAGAGATTGTGCGTTGCTCGCCGCGCCGGCACGCCCAAATAAAAAAAAGAATGTAGAAAATCTGATTTGTGCCATCAAGTATATATTTCCCTTTTTTTGACTATTTTTGCGGCCCTTTAACCTAAGGACTTCGGCTTTTTTAAACCTTATTCCGAATTATGAAAAAAATTGCTTTTATTATACTGATTATTAGCTTGTTATCAATCTATCTGCCTGCACAGAACCAGCATTTCCAACCCTGTCGCACCAAGATGGACCAAGTCATCAATTCCATCAACCAGATGTATGTGGACTCCGTGGATTTCGATCCATTGGTGGACAAGGCCATCTCCTCCATGCTGAAAGAGTTGGACCCGCACACCTCCTATATCCAGAAAAAGGATGTGCAGGCGATGACGGAACCTTTGCAGGGCTCCTTTGACGGCATCGGCGTGACCTTCCAACTGATCAAGGACACCATCAACGTGATAGAGGTCATCATCAACGGCCCGTCTGAAAAGGTGGGGTTGTTGGCCGGCGACAAGATTGTGAAGGTTGATGACACATTGGCTTGTGGCGATAACATCACCAACGACTGGGTGCGCAAGCATTTGCGGGGCAACAAGGGCTCCAAGGTCAAGGTCTCCATCAAGCGCGGACGCAGTCCCGAGCTGATCGATTTCACCATCACGCGCGGTGCCATCCCCATGTACAGCATCAACGTCTCCTTCATGGCGGACGAGACCACCGGCTATATCAAGTTGGAACGCTTTGCGGCCACCTCCACCAAAGAGCTGACGGACGCCCTCCGCAAGCTCAAGGCCCGTGGCATGCAGGATCTGATCCTCGACCTGCGCGGCAACGGCGGCGGATACCTCAACGTGGCCTTCGAGATATGCGACCAGTTTATCAGCGGCAAACGCATGATTGTCTATACGGACAATTTCCGCAAGACCGGTGAAAGCTTCTACTCCGGCAACAACGGCCTGTTCGAGGAGGGCAAGCTCATCGTGCTGGTGGACGAGAATTCCGCATCGGCCTCCGAGATCACCTCCGGATGCATTCAAGACTGGGACCGTGGCCTCGTGGTGGGTCGCCGCACATTCGGCAAAGGACTTGTGCAGAAGCCGTTGCGGCTGGTTGACCAATCGGAAGTACGCCTCACCATCTCCCACTACTACACTCCCACGGGACGCTGCATCCAGAAACCCTACGACGACGGCCTCGACGCCTACTACAAGGACTTGCAGACCCGCGCCAACAACGGCGAACTCTACACCGCCGACAAGATCCAGTTCCCCGACTCCCTCAAATACAAAACCCCGAACGGCAGAATTGTCTATGGCGGTGGCGGTATCATGCCCGACATCTTCATCCCGTTGGACACCACCAAATACTCCACCCTCTACAACGAAATCGTCCGGAAAGGTGTCTTCGGAAACTTCGTGATGGACTTCTTGGAGGACAACCGCGACAAACTGAAAGCTATCTATCCTGAATTTGAGGATTTTGAGAAAAACTATAAAATTACCGACGAGTTTTATCAAGAATTTATGGCTTTTGCCAAAAAAGAAGGGGTAAGCGACAGTGCAGCCTTCAAATTTTCCAATTATGCAGACGCTTTCCTCAAAACCAACAAGGAGAAACTTGACTCTCTGTTCACCTCTGCCCGAAACATCAACATCCACATGTTGGACACGATGTTCATCCACTATGTGGACAAAAATTACGGCGAAGCCATGCGGCTGCGCAATGAGGCACATGCCGACCAGTTCATCAAAGATTACCTGCGTTTCGAAATAGCCCGCGGCCTCTATGGATACGGCGATGCCTATCGTATTTTCCTTGAAAGTGACGACACGTTCCAGCAAGCCCTCAAAATCATGCACAACAAGAAGATCTTTAAGAAATTCAAGGTCTATTTTGGCAAGGGCGACAAACTCTACAACGAAGACGACGAATAGTGATATCCAGGAAGACCATAGACGAAATCATGTTCGCCACCAAAATTGAAGAGGTGGTGGGCGACTTTGTCACTTTGCGTCGGCAGGGACAAAGTTTCGTGGGGGTGTGTCCGTTCCACAACGACAAGAACCCTTCGTTGCACGTCACGCCGCGCTTAGGCATCTACAAGTGTTTCGTCTGCGACGCCAAGGGTAACGCCGTGCATTTCCTGATGGAACATGCCAAGATGAGTTATCCCGAGGCGTTGGAGTATTTAGCCAAAAAATACAACATCACCGTCGAGTACGACCGTCCCGAGACCCAAGAAGAGAAGGAGTTGCGCAGCGAGCGCGACAGTCTTTTCATTGTCAACGGGTTCGCGGAGAAATATTTCATGGACCAGCTGCGCAACGGTGATGAGGGGAAAATGATGGGGCTCAACTATTTCAAAGAACGCGGCTTCAAGGATGCCACGCTTGACAAATTCCACCTCGGCTACTGTCCCGGCGGCTGGGACACCTTTACGCAAGAGGCTCTCAAGCGAGGTTATAAGGAGGAATATTTGCTCAAACTCGGCCTCACCAAGAAGAGCGAAAAGGGCAAGCTCTACGACTTCTACCGCGGGCGCGTCATCTTCCCCATCCACAACACGGTCGGGAAAGTCATCGGCTTTGGCGGGCGCATTCTCAAAAAGGACGAGAAGGTCGCCAAATATTTCAACTCCCCGGAGAACGAAATCTACCACAAGAGCGACACGCTTTACGACCTCTATCTGGCCAAAAAGGCCATCCGCCAGATGGACAACGTCTATCTCGTGGAGGGCTACACCGATGTGATCTCGATGTTCGAGTCGGGCGTGGAAAACGTCGTGGCCTCGTCCGGCACCTCCCTGACTGACGGGCAGGTGAAGTTGCTCTACTCGCTCACCAAGAACATCACGGTGCTGTACGACGGCGATGCCGCCGGCATCAAGGCATCCTTGCGCGGCATCGACATGCTGCTCGAAAAGGGCATGAACGTGCGCGTATGTCTGCTGCCCGACGGCGAAGACCCCGACTCATTCGCCAAGAAACACCGTGACAGCGAGTTGCAGGAGTATCTCTCTCAAAATACCACCGACTTCATCCTCTTCAAGGTGCAGATCCTTCTCGAGGAGGCTGGCAACGACCCCCTCAAACGTGCCAACGTGGTCAACAACATCCTTGACAGCATCGCCAAGATACAGGACAACATTGTGCAATCTTTCTACATCAAGGAGTGTGCCCGCCTGTTCGAGCTGCCCGAGGTCACCCTTGGCAGCAAAATCCGCTCCATCCTCTGGAAAGCCAGCAACGACCGTCGCCGCAACGAGTCGGTACCCGCACCGGAACCCACACCACTGCAAGAGGTGCAGATACGTGAGCAACGACAAGCGGAGCAACAGCTGCGCCCCCAGGCCAACCTCCGCCGCGAAGCTGAAAAGGAACTGATTGTCATGCTCTATAAATACGGCCTCTATGAAATCGCTGTGGAGGCCGACAACGAAAACGGCTATGCCAAGCAGCGTGTGGACGAGTTTGTCTTCAACGACCTTTACAACGACGGTATCGCCATTCAGGATCCCATCCTGCACAAACTGTTCGAAAACTACGCTGAAAGGGCCGCCGTGCTGCAAGACCCCATAACCCTGCAGCGCACCCTCGTCTATAGCGAAGACCAAGATGAATACTCCTTTGCCATCGAAAACTTGGAAGGCGAAAGCTATCCCTACAGCCCTAACTGGGAAAAACGTTTTGACATGTACACCCATTTTGCAGAAAACAGCATCCAGAACCTGCAACAGGTGGTGCAAGACACGCTTCTTTCTCTAAAACTTCGCATTCTTGAAGAGAGAATAATGTTTTTAAGAAACGAACTGAAACAAAAAGATTATAGTGACGATGACCAAATCATGATATTGGCCCACATCAACCTCTTGGTGAAATGCCGGAAAAGCGTTTCGGAACGATTGAACCGCGTGGTAAGCCGGTAGGGACAACCAGCGGCATCGGACATCAAACAGGAAATAACAACACGTTGAATTTTGTAAATCATATATGGCACTTTTTAAAAAAATTGATTGGAAGAACATTGATTGGAAAGAATTTTTCAAGACGTACCTGCTGATTGTGGTGGGCACGTTCATCATGTCGATTGGATATGTGGTGTTTGTGTCGCCGCTGAAATTAGCACCCGGCGGCGTGTATGGTATCGCCATCATCCTGCACCACCTCTTCAACTTCCCGATCGGTTTGTCGGGCATCTGTCTGGATATCCCCCTGCTGATCATCGGCACCCTATGGCTCGGTCCCAAGTTCGGGGCCAAGACCATTGTCGGTGTGATCACGTTGCCGGCATTTATCTCCCTGTGGGAGAAAATTTACGGCTACGCGCCGCTCATCGCCCTGCCTGGAGACCCCATGACCCCCGACCCGGCGGCCAACTTCATCATCGCCCTCTGCGGCGGTGTCATCATCGGCATCGGATTGGGCCTGATTTTCAAAACCCGCGCCACCTCCGGCGGCAGCGACATTATCGCCATGATCATTGGCAAGTATGTCAAACATATTCCCCTTGGCACCCTGCTCATCATCGTCGATTCCACCATCGTGCTCGCCGCTTTGGTCGCCTTCAAGGACTGGACCATCCCCCTCTACTCCTGGCTCATCATCTACGTCACCGGCGTGGTGATGGACAAGGTCATCGTCGGCTTCCACTCCGACAAGGTGGTGCTCATCGTCTCCGACTACTACGACGAAATCCGCCAGCACATCTTCGACGAGCTCGACCGTGGCGGCACCTTCCTCAATGGCGAAGGCATGTACAACAACGATGAGAAGAAGATCATCTTTACCTCCCTCTCCCGCAAACAATTGCCCATACTCATCCATTTCGTCCATGAAATAGACCCGAAAGCCTTCGTCTCCATCCTCGATGCCTCCGAGACCCTCGGCAATGGATTCACCTCGCTTCGGGAAAAAGCACTGAATTAATGCTCATAATTCAAAGTTCAAATTCAACCACCACTAATCATTAACGATTCAACAACCATGACCAGAGAACAAGTCATTGACGTGTTATGCAAAATCTACGACCCGGAAATTCCCGTGAACATTTGGGAATTAGGTTTCATTTACAAATTGGAAGTCAACGACAACAATGACGTTTACATCCTCATGACACTCACGGCGCCGAACTGTCCCGTGGCAGAGTCCTTGCCTTTGGAGGTCCGCAAGGAGGTGTCGGCCATCCCCGGCGTGGGCAACGTGGTCGTGGACATCACCTTCGACCCGCCCTGGGACATGGACAAGATGTCGGAAGCGGCGAAATTGGAGTTGGGGTTGATTTGGTAGTTGGGGGTTGGCTATTGGTTGTTGGCTGTCGGTTCGTCGTTTTCTTCCGGCGGGTTGTTGACGGCCTTGTAGCCGCCGGTCTTCTTGCTGCCGGTGTGCTCGATGAGGCCCTGCTGCTTGAGTTCGACGATGCTGCGCTCTACGGTGCTCAATGAGAAGCCTGTTGCAGCGACGATATCCGCCGTGCTGCAGTTTGGATGTTTTTCTATACAGGCAAGAACCTCTTGTTACCATTACGGACATATTAGGCAGAGTATGCCACCAACAGAATGCTGAAGGAATCCGTTGCCGGATTCCAGTGGCGGATTTGCCGGCAGGAATGTATTTCCTGACCTATAGGGATAGTAAAAGAACTGTGACAAAGAAGTTTTTGAAAGAATAACCGTTATGAAAGGGAAAAAACCAAGGCAGTTATATACCTGATGGCACAAGGCCAGTAGTAACAGCTCTCCAAACAACGGTTTTTTTCCAACGCCTCCCTTTCGCGGCGAGCAAGTTTTGTGCATCTTGGATGCCGGCTCCCGCGCCGCGAGGGTTGTCGGTTGCGCGCCTCTTCCCCATATTGCGCTCCTTTCAGTCGCTTATATGGGGTTAATAAGATTGTGTCCCTCCGGGACAATAATTTGAGTGGTACGGTTTGCG
>JAGCCZ010000069.1 GCA_017651425.1 Bacteroidales bacterium | reverse complement strand
CTATTTGGTGAATAAAGGCGTGGACACATCCTATATTACAGGAAGGCAATGCTATGATTACTACCCCATAGTCGATTGCAACAAATTGTCAGGTGAAGAAGCGCGAAACTGCTTCGACAATGATGACTTCAGACTGAACCGGAGGGTGGAATTTATTATAACCAAACGATAGATTGTTATCCCCGTTGTCGTCCAAAAAACATACCTTGTCTTTCCGAGCCGAAAAATTCCTATCTTCGCGGCATGCTTCCTCAACACACCCGCCGAGTTTCCGAAAATGTGATTTTTTCTTACATTTGCAGCCTGAAAATGTGATTATGGAATGCGTATATTTCTGAAATAGAGATTGATGGGTATATTTACGATTGGTATGGGATTCCTGATCAAAAGGTGGCTGAAAAGCTCGCAACGGGGAAAACGATAATGTTTGGTTTTCTGTTTATGAGATCAACAAATGGGAGTATCATTAAAAACATCACTATAGAATTAAAAGAAGAATATGGCCAAAAAACAGAATAGTCGTGTCTTATTAATCGTTGGAATAGTCCTTTGTGTCTGTTTTCTCATAGTTTCCATTCTCATTTTGGTGAGTAATGTTTTATCGTATTCTTTTGATGTCCACCAACAACCCACACGTGAATGGGTGAGTATCAGTGTCTATGGACAACAACTAAAGTGGGATATGCATTACAACGAAATCGCTATTTTGTTTGTCGCTGTCACATTGATCATTGAGGTCATACTGCTACTAAAATGTCCGAAAAAACACAAATAACCGTTGCCTCCATACATATTCTATGATAAATCCTATTTTTGCACTATGATTCTCATCACCACATACCCGCCAAAATCCTCCCGTTCCGACTTGGCGGAATATAATGTACTAAAAGACTGCGAAAGAAATATGAACAACTGAAAAGCGTATTAAAGATAATGCAGAAAAGGATTAATAATAGGACTCTTCACAGAGTGTTAAATGTAGTACTCGTTGTTTTAATCGTGTTGTTTCTAATAGAATTCAATGCGTATTTGGATCTGTTAGTAACAGAAAAATACGAGGTTGAGAGCAATATCCGGTCTTGTCCTGAATTGTATGCCAAAGAGAAGCAGATAATCCATCAGAAGCAGAATGTTAGATTATTGGTTATGGGCATATCCGCCTTTTTGGGGATAATAACCTATGTTATCAAGTCGTTCGTTAAAAATAAAGAGTTAGAACAAACATCCTGTAGTAAAAATGCCAAGGCGGTCAACGATGCACTTAATGAAAAATAGAATATTATCATCTGCACTATATTGCTCCATTGTCATTTTGCTTAATTTGGCAATCAATGTTGTTTGTATAAGCATCATTCATGCCACAAATAACCAATGCCTCGTCTATTTGAAAGATGTTTTTTCAAGTCACGGAACAGGGTATAAAGAGATTTTTACCGGAATTATATTGCTGGTCGCAGTTTTGGGGTTCTGTTCGTTTTTCAGAAATCCGCATAAAGTAACTATGATTATTAACACAGCATATTTTCTGATAAGCATCGTTTTCATTTTTTCGTTTACTGAGGCTAACGATATTTTTGCTTTGGACGCCCTTTACGATATCAACACTGATTTATCTGTGCTAATATTGATACTGTGCCGACTGATTAATTCTGAAACTATGAAAATTCTTTATTATGTAGTGTTTGTGGGTGGTTTTTATTTGTATTTTACTGTAATTAATTGTCTTTCCAAAATGATAACAAAGAAATTTTTTGGGAATCATATACTTGATGGCACAAAATAGGGCATCTAACAACTCGTCTCCCTTTCGCACCGAGACGGCGCTGTGCTTCGGGGCAAGAGACTCCTGCGGTGCGATGGGTATCCGCCGCGCATCCTGTCACCACACTGCGTATGGTGTTAACTGCACTCCGTGCGTGCCGCCTCTCCGAGGCTGTATATGTCTCCGGTTATAAATCGCACCTTGCAAATCGTAAATCAGTGTCCCGAAGGGACAACATCCAATGTTTTTGTGGGCTTTCCCGTAATTTCCGAAAATGTGATTTTTTCTTATCTTTGCAACCTGAAAATGTGATTTTGGAATGCGTATATTTCTGAAATAGAGATTGATGAATATGTTGACGAAAAGTAAATATGAACAACTGAAAAGCGTATTAAAATGAAAAGATACTTCTTCATATCAATATTGACATTGATTGTGGTATTTGACTCTTTTGCTCAAATCAGGATAGATTGCAATACAGAAGAGTTGTATGAGAATATTCAAGGAGTGTGGAGGCAAACCGAAGGGAATGCTTTAGCAATAGTGGATAGTAATGCGTATTTTTTGTATGGAACAGATCAAGGAGTTTGGCAAGACACTTATGAAGAATTATTTAGCATTATGAAGAATGACAATGGTGAATCCTTTTTTATATGGTGGTCAGATTTGGTAGTTCAAGAATTTGTTCTGGAAAAAGACACTCTGTTGTTGTTGGATCGCAAGGGGCGCTCAGAAACGTATATTAGAGTCAACGATGCACTTAATGAAAAATATTTTCCTGAAAAATCGCAACTTGAATCCCAAACAAAATCCGATCAATAACTATGTTATATCCAGAATTACGAGATCTCGGGGCTTTTGTCCGATGGCTGCTGAAAGGATGCAAAACTAAGCTAAAGTATGAAGTGTTCGACAACATCGATTATGACAAAGAAAATTATTTGATTGGCATCTTGGTTGTTTCCATACCAGTATTATTAGCAATAATATTGATATGTTTAGGCATTATAGGATGAAAGAAGGCAACCGTTTTTTTTATATCTTTGCTGCCCCAAATTTCAGTGTACTTGATAACCACTTTAAAAACAAGAAATAATGAAACGGATATTTCTTATAATCCGTTAAAAATCAAAGAATAGTTTATTATGATGGATAGCAACAAAGCATTGGTGGTCTTCTCCGGAGGACAGGACAGCACCACCTGCCTCTTTTGGGCCAAAAAGAACTTCAAGGAGGTTCATGCCATCACGTTCCTGTATGGCCAACGACATAAGATTGAGGTGGAAAAGGCCCGGAAAATCGCGGCCCAGGCTGGCGTGCCCATCACCGTCAGAGAGGTGAACTTCATCGGGGAGATCAGCACAGGATGCTCGCTTATCGACACGGCCGTGAAAATGGACCCGGTGAAGCCGGAAAAGACAATGCCCAACACCTTCGTGCCTGGGCGCAACCTCTTCTTCCTCTCCATCGCCGCCGTCCACGCCCGCGAAATAGGGGCGAAAAACATCATCACCGGCGTCTCCCAAACCGACTTCTCCGGCTACCCCGACTGCCGCGACTCCTTCATCCGCTCGCTCAACGTCACCATCAACCTGGCGATGGACGAGCAGTTCCTCATCCATACGCCTCTGATGTGGCTGAACAAGGCCCAGACGTGGAAGCTCGCCGACGAGTTGGGCGTCTTTGACCTGGTGCGGAACGAAACGTTGACCTGCTACAACGGCATCCCCGGCGACGGCTGCGGCAACTGCCCCGCCTGCCAGCTGCGGATGAAAGGCTTGCAGGAGTATTTGGAATCCAAAAATTCACAATTATGACCAATCGTAAAGACGAGGGATTGCAATCCCTGGGCAAAAAGACCGAATACCGTCAGGACTATGCCCCCGAGGTGCTGGAGACCTTTGAGAACCGCCATCCCGACAACGATTACTGGGTGCGCTTCAACTGCCCCGAGTTCACCACCCTGTGCCCCATTACGGGCCAGCCCGACTTTGCGGAGATCCGCATCAGCTACATCCCCGACAAGCGGATGGTGGAGAGCAAGAGTCTGAAACTCTATCTCTTTAGCTTCCGCAACCACGGCGATTTTCACGAGGATTGCGTCAACGTTATTATGAAGGACCTCATCCGGCTGATGGACCCCAAATACATTGAGGTGACGGGTCTGTTCACCCCGCGCGGAGGCATTTCCATCTATCCCTACGCCAATTACGGGCGCAAGGGCACGAAATGGGAGGAGATGGCCGCATACCGGATGCAGCAGCACGACCTATTGTAGAGACGCGGCGCGCCGCGTCTCTACCGCAATATCTGTTCCGTGTGCGCCTTGGTGTTCACTTTCCCAATCGCATCCACGATCACACCCTGTTCGTCAATAACGTAGGTTGTTCTCAGCGTGCCTTCGGTCACCTTGCCGTACATCTTCTTCTCGCCCCACGCCTCGTAGGCCTTGAGGATGGTGAGGTCGGTGTCGGCGATGAGGTGGAAGGGCAGCTCGTATTTGGCGATGAATCGCTGGTGCGAGGCGGCGGAGTCGCGGCTCACACCCAGCACCTCGTAGCCCATGGCAAGGAAGCGTTGGTAGTTGTCACGTAGGTCGCAGGCCTCGGCCGTACAGCCCGGCGTGCTGTCCTTGGGGTAGAAGTATAGCACGAGCTTCTTCCTGGCGAAGTCGCTCAGTTTCACGGTGTTCCCGTTCTCGTCAACGCCCTCGAAATAAGGGGCTTTTGTTCCAATCTGCAGCATAGTATTGATGTTTTTATTGAACGGGCAAAGGTACAATTTATTTTTTACTTTTCACCTCCCATTCGATATACTCATCGCGATAATTCTGCCACGGTTCGTACCATTTGGACGAGGTCATTAATTCCCTGAACTTCTGCGGGTGTTGCCGTTCGATTTCCACCGCTCGTGTCCATACGTCGTCTGCTATCCAGCCATCGCACCATTCGAACCACATCAGGTAGTACTTCATCATGTCGAGACTGTCGGCTGTGGCGTAGTCGGCGGCCACCGACCAGATGCCCTTGTCATCCTCCAATTGCAAGTCTCCAGATTCGTTTGTAGTTACGGCGTAATAATCCATACTAACGAAGATAAGGAAATCGTTGTAATTTAGGGGCATCAAATCCTGGAGGTGTGCCACGGAAATTGTCCGTCCTGCCAGCAGACTGTCCTGCACGGCAATCAGTTCTTTGGCATAGTCGGGATGGCTATTGAGCCGTTCCCAGTCCTGATCGGTCAACCCTTCGGCCCTGCGCATGTCGGATTGCGCCATACCAAGCATGGCGATGAACATTAGAGCCAATAGTAGAATCTGTCTTTTCATAAAAGTCTGACTATTATCTTTACCTATAAGATGCAGAAATAACGAAAGGTTGCAGCTTAATATTGTTTCTACTTCGTTTTTTTGATACGATAGAGAAAAAAATTGCTGCGCCTGCAACCTTTTGGATTTTCTGCATCATACATATAAATGAAGTTGTATCTTTGCGGCGTAATTAGTTCGATTAAAACCCCATGATGAAGAAGATCCTTTTCGTGTCCTTGTGCGCGCTGCTGATGATATTCGCCGCCACTTCCCTGAAGGCCCAGAACAGCAGGGACCGTTGGAAATACGATGACTACTTCCCGAAAGATTATTTTTCCACGGACTCTACTGATTATCGAAAGCATGTTCATGTTGGGGAGGTCGTTTACTATATGCGCCTCGCCGATATCAAGCCTTTGTTTGAAGAGAAACAGGGCGCGGGGGATACATTGCTGCGGCTGAACTATATCCCAAAATTTGCGCATCCACTCTTTATCCAAGTGCGTCGGCATCATGACCAAATCCGCTTGGAGTGGCAAAAGGGAACAGCCTTCAGAGGTTATATCACATCTTCCGGGTACTTGGAACCGAGTGATACGGGCTTTGTGGATGTGACAGAGAAGCATTATTACGGAAATTCTTGGGAAAAAGGGATTTTGGACTCGGGCGGCAGAGAACTGACCTGGGAAGAGTGGAACCGTATTCAGCAAATCCTGACGGACATTGATTTTGTTCATTATAAACACGCAAACGGATGTTGGGGGTTTCACACTCCTTTTATTTTGGAATATGCGGACCAAAAGGAAACCGTTGCACACTATACGGAGTGCCCGGACGAAGAGAAAGAGGAACGTCTAACGAAACTGTTAGTGTCGCTCGTGGATCCGCAATACGAGGATATGGTGGTATATTCTGGCAATGTAAAAAACGGAATAATCAAGCCAAAATACCCTGGCGGAGAGGCCGCTTGCAAGCAGTTTGTGGAGACATTTGTCCGCTATCCTGATGATGCCTTACGTGATAAAGTGGAATTCACTGCCGATCTTGATGTGATTATTGAGAAAGACGGCTCTGTCAGCTATGTGCGGGATGTTTCCTGGCCGGAATCCCCGTATGGCTTTGCCGACGAATTGATCCGCGTGGTGAAAACGATGCCGAAATGGGAACCGGCCATCCGCAGAGGGGACACGGTGAGATGTTACGCCCATATTACCCACAAGTTCACCCTTCCTAAAAAGATACGCCCCCAATACGGGAGTCCCGTTCTGGAAACGCAGCGCGACAAAAATGTGTGGGAGAGAATTGAGGAGTGCCATCGCCAATTGCTGCTTAATCCGAAGGACAAAGAGGCTGCAGTACGTATGGGATGTACTTATTACGGGGAATTTCTTCTGGAAAACACTCCTATAACTGTGCTCACTGCTTTAGATTCGATGTTTTACAAAGGTGCTATGCTTACCGAAACTGATTGGTCCACTTTCCATGACCGGACACCGGTGGTCTCACATCCCGGTGACAGCGCCTTAAAGTATCTCTATCAAGCTTTGCAATTGAATCCTGATAAAGAAACCTTAATTAACCTATATCTGCCGATCCTGCAATTGGAATATAACCTGAAAAAAACGCACAACCCTTTGGCCGAGCTTCCCTATGACACCGTCAAGGGGGTTCATTTCCCTTATTCCTATTTCTTGAACAGGCCCAAAGACGGTGTGTTCGACAACAGCACAAACTACATAGGCAAGACCTCAAGTTCGTTCTTTTGGGTGAATGCTTTTTCCAAAACATTGTCGGAGATGGGTGAACCGGTTCTGTATGACGACACTTTGGGCACCGACGAGGAGGTCTTCCGGACAACCTTCACCCCCAGTTTTCATCCTTCGGTTTCGATCAGGGTTACGAAAAACAACGACCATATCCACCTCTATTGGAAGAAATTACAGGAGAAAATCGCGCCCAATGGCTGGCAGGTGACCGATTATTTCATTGAGAAAGGTGACAAAGAGCTCACTTCTAACCAATATGCCCAATTTTTGGAATATTGGAATGCAATCCGGCTGGAAGAATTGCCCCCTTCCGATTGTGTGATGATGCTGGATGGAGCCCAATGGGTCATGGAACAGAAAACGCCAGAGGGATACAAGGCTCATCTGACTAATGCTCCGGGAACTGACATCAAAGACATGTTCAAATATCTTCTCAAAATTGGCGTTGTTTTCGTCCCCTACGTTGATATGTATTAATAATCAATGTTATCCGCCAATTACCGTATGGATTTGAAACAACAAACCCCGTAGAGACGCGGCGCGCCGCGTCTCTACAAAAAGAACCCCATCAGAAATTCCGCCACCATCCTCCCTTGCGGTTGCATTGCCGCCAACGTTTCCAACGCCCGCCGTTTCACCGTATTGTCCTCGTTCTCGGAATGGTTGAGGATGAGGTGGCGTTCGTAGTCCACCGTAAACTCCGGATGACCTTGGAAAGTGAGAATGTGGTGGCCGATGCGGAAGCCCTCGTAACGACAGAAATCGCTGGTGGCAAGGAGCCTCGCGCCTTCCGGAAGCTGCAGCACCTGATCGTGGTGATTGACGACGAGGCGCATCTTGTGGTCGGGGAAACAGGGGAACAAGTCTGCATCTAGAACCTCCATTTCGCGGATCCCCACACCCCAGCCGCCTGCAAAACGCTCCACGCGTCCGCCTAACGCCTGCGCGATGAGCTGGTGCCCGAAACAGATGCCGACGAGGGGCACTTTCCGCACCGCAGCCTCGCGAATCCACTCCTGCAACGTCGAAATCCACAGCAAGTCGTCGTAGGCCGCGTTGTTGGAGCCAGGAATGATGTAGAGGGTGTCTGGTTCGAATTGTTCGGGCAGTTCGCCGTCCATCACGCGGTAGATGTTGAAAGTGAGTTCGGGGTTGATAGGCCGGAAAAGCTCATAGAACATGGATTCGTGACTCGGGATGCTTTCAGGCAGCAGTCCGGGATAGGTGTCACAGAGCAGTAGGTTGATTTTGTTAATCATAAGGGCGGTTCGTTGTGATTCGTTGTTTTTCCTAAGGTGGCAAAGAGAACTGTCATCCCTTCGGCTCCTCATCTACAGTGAAGTTGATGTCGATTTTCCCAGTGACGCCCTCTGGACATTGTATGCATTCCCCCACCTTGATCGAATGCCAGTTAATATGGTAATACCTTTTCAGATTAACCAATGGTGTCCGATTATGCTTGTCGGGGACAATCCATATATCGATAGTTTTCGCCTCGTCCACCAACCATGCGGGAATGGCACACCGTGTTTTCCACTTTCCGTAGGACATGTCGCAGACGACCTCAAAGGCATCGCGCCGCTCCTTGATCCTCAATTCTTCCACAGGGACAGGATTCCCGGAAAATCGTACTGTACTGATTTTTTCAGCGAAAGGAATGGGATCGGATGGCAGGCCGGCCAATTTCCGCCAGTCGGCAATAATCGTCCGGATGACGGGCATTTCCCTCACAATAAGATGCAGGTTGTGTTCTGTCACGGCCTCATCCACAACTTTATGGATGTCGAAGAAGCGTTGTACGTTGCAGGTGTCATCAGGACAGCTGCAAATATAACACTCGTAGAACGGCGGATGCTTCATTACGGGATAGAATTTCCAGTGAGAAGCGTCGTTAACAGGCGGAGCGTCGCTCACGGTAGTATCCATGCGGGCGGTAAGACTCGCCAAACGGTACATTTCCGACAAGGCACTTCCGATGCTGTCGGGCAGGCGGAGCGTGAATTGCCGCATCTTCACCTTGCCTATCGGCTCGAAGAATAAGCAGCCGTTTTTATCTTTCACGGGGGTACCGTCCGGATTATACAGCATGTGAAGCCGGAGAGGGCATTCGCAACTCCTGAGCACCAGCTTGCGGGTTTTGTGACGATAGGCATACCCGTAGTCAGTGCCTTCAATGCCTGGTTGGAAAAGGAATGCAAAATCGTAGTCTTGTCCTCCCAATATTCTCGCCTTTTTCACAGAATCCCATCGAAAAAACAACACCTCATATTCTCTATATTCGCGAGTCTTGAAGACCCGCTGTGCGTTAAGTGTCTGTGCAACAATGCTGAGCAAGCAGACGAAAACCAGCGCAACGCGGAGTACAGGACTGCATGGACGTTTCTCGGTAAGTTCCTGCTGGGTCAGTCCTGCGTTCTTTCTCGCATCCAATAGAATCTGCGCGTTGTACTCCTCCCACGCCTTGTCCTCCGCCTGCTTTCTGGTTTCAGAACCTTTTGGCCCGAATTCGCGCTCCAATTCGGCACTTACATCAAATATTTCTTCATTCTTTTTCATCGGTGCAAAAATAGTAAAATCAAGAAATGATAAATGTTGTATTTTTGCCGCCCGAATCAAAAATCCAACTCAAAATGTCCGTCAAAGAGTCTCGAAGCCTCAGTTTTGTCATCATCACAGTCGTTTACGCGCTCGCCTTCGCGGTCGGGATGCTCGTGTATAAGAGTCTGGCCAACACCGGCTGGCACTACCTCTGGCAACTTTTCACCGCCGATGCGGCGGCCACAGTCGTGGTGTGGCTCTTCGGACTGCTGTTCCGCAACGTCTCCGTCTATGATCCCTACTGGAGCGTGTTTCCACCCCTGGCATTCCTGTTTTGGGCCTTCCACACCCATACCTGGTCAGTGCCAGTGATCCTGTTGCTTGTGGCTTCGTGGTACTGGGGGTGGCGACTCACTCGCAACTGGGCAATCACCTTCAAGGGGATAGGCCACGAGGACTGGCGTTACACCCAATACCGCAAACTGCACCCGCTCCTTTTCCACCTCCTCAACCTGTTTGGACTGAACCTGATGCCCACGGTCGTGGTCTTTGGCGCCATGCTGCCCGGACTGATGATGTATGAGTGGGGATTCACTTTCCAAGACATCTATGGCCTGTGTACCGAAGGAATGCACACCTTGCTCATCACGACCCTCCGTCTTTGCTTCGGGTTCCTTGTATGTATTGCGGCGGCCACCCTCCAGCTTGTCGCAGACAAACAGATCCACGACTTTCGTGCCGCCAACCCAGGACAATACTGCAACGTCGGTTTATGGAAACACGGGCGGCATCCCAACTATTTTGGAGAAATCCTGTTCTGGTGGGGTGTTTGGTTGATGTACTGCGTTTTGGGAGGCATAGACTGGCTTATCTGCGGCCCGATTGCGATGACCTTGCTTTTTGTATGCGTAAGTGTCCCGCTGATGGAGAAGCGGCAGCTGCAGAACAAGCCGGGCTACGCCGAATATCGCAAAAGGACGAGGATGTTCCTGTAGAGACGTGCCGCGGAGACACATTTGTAGAGACGCGCCACGGAGACGCATTTATAGAGACGCGCCGCGGCGCGTCTCTACGCCTTCAACGGTTCCGTGTGCAACGTGACGTGCGTGTCCGCGCCGAAACGATCCTTGAGCTTCCGCTCAATGTCGGTGGTGCGGGCGTGGACCGTGTCCAACGTCAAAGTGCCGTCCATGCGGATGTGCGCCTCGATGGCGATGCGGTTGCCGATGCGCCGCGTGCGCAGGTTGTGCGGGTCTGTCACATCCGGAAAAGAGGTGATAATATCCTCAATTTCATGTTCTGTCTCCTCGGGCAGCGAACACTCCGTGAGCTCGTTGACGCTCCCTTTGAGCAGATCGACGGCCACTTTCACTAACATGGCGCCCACCACGATGGAGGCCAAGGGGTCGAGCACCGTCCAGCGGTCACCGAGCAGGATGGCTCCGCCGATACCGATGGCCGCGCCCACCGATGAGAGCGCATCGCTGCGGTGATGCCAAGCATTTGCCACAACGGCTTGGGAATCAAGAAACTTTCCCTTGCGCATCGTGTATTGGTACAGTCCCTCTTTCACGAGGATGGAGATCAACGCCGCCCATAAGGCGAGCTTGCCGGGCGCCTCCAACTGCGCACCCTTCAGCCAGTCTGCTAACTTCACAGCACCGGAGACAATGATGCCCGTGGCGGCGGCCACCAACGCCAGCCCGACAAAGAAGGTGGCCAACGTCTCGAACTTGCCGTGGCCGTAGTCGTGCGACTTGTCCTGCGGTTTCGCGCTGATATGGACAAAAGCGACCACCATGAGGTCGGTGAGGAAATCGGACAGCGAATGCACCGCGTCGGCGATCATTGCCGCGCTGTTGCCGAGCACCCCGGCGATGAACTTGAAGGTCAGCAAGGCGATGTTGCCCGCCGACCCCACTAACGTGACCTTGTAAATTTCCTTTTCCCGTGACATTTTTTGGACGATGTGGAAGTTTTTAACAGACCGCAAAAGTACAATTTTCTTTGATGATTATATAATTTCCTTCTACATCCCTTTTTATTAAACAAATCATGTTTATAAATATTTTCAAATCGGCGGGCATGGTCCGAATATCCGCACTATTTTTGCACGCCAATATACTATTGTACAAATGAAAAGATTTAGCATCATTATTTTATCCCTGTTCCTCGCGGCACAGTTCACGGGCTGCGTGACCAAACAAAAATATACGGAATTGCAAAACCAATACAAGAGATGCCAGGACGACCTGACATACGCCAATTCCGAGAATGTGGATTTCGCCAACGCCAAGAAACAGCTCACGGCCGACCTGAACACCCAGCTGCTCAAGGTGGAGCAATTGGAGAAAGACACGCTGGCCCTCTCGCGCCGTCTCCGCCAATCGGAGCGTGATCTGGCCAAGGCCACCCGCGACTACGATGAGCTGCTCAAGAACTTCGCGGAGCAGAACGTCAACAACCAAAGCCAGATGAACCAGCTGTTGGACAATATCGACAAGATCAAGGACGACCTTGCAGCCCAGCAAGACTCCCTGAACGCTGCCAGGGCCGTGCTTGAAGCCAAGGAGGCCCGCATCCGCGAGATGCAGAACATCCTCAATCAAAAAGATGCCGAGGTGAAGGCCCTCAAGGACAAAGTCAGCGCCGCCCTCAAGGGTTTTGAAGGCAGCGGCCTCAACGTCATGGAAAAAGACGGGAAGGTCTATGTTTCCATGGAAGACAAACTGCTGTTTGCCTCGGGCAGCTGGACCATCAACGAGCAAGGTCTCAACGCCATCAGGCAGTTGGCCAGCGTGCTGGAGAGCGAGAAGGAGATCTCCGTCCTCATCGAGGGCCATACCGACAACGTGCCCTACCGCGGCAGCGGCCAAGTGAAGGACAACTGGGATCTGAGCGTGCTGCGCGCCACCTCCGTGGTCAAGGCCATCCTTGCCAGCGGCAACATCGCCCCGGTGCGTCTCTCCGCCTCCGGACGCAGCGAGTATCTGCCCATCGACACAAACGACAGTGCCGAGGCCCGCGCCAAGAACCGCCGCACCGAAATCATTCTCACCCCCAACCTTGACAAGCTCTTCGAGCTGATACAGAACAACTAACATGCCATTCGCGCATACGCTGCTGACCTGGTACGACGACCACAAACGCTCGCTGCCATGGCGCGGCGAAAAGGATCCCTATAAGATCTGGATTTCCGAAATCATCCTTCAGCAAACCCGTGTGCAACAGGGGTGGGACTACTATTTGCGCTTCATTGCGGCTTTCCCGGATGTCCAAACACTGGCCGCCGCCGAGGAAGAGCGGGTGTTGCGCCTCTGGCAGGGTTTGGGCTACTACACGCGCGCCCGCAACCTGCACGCCGCCGCGCAACAGATTGTCGACAAGCACCATGGACTCTTCCCTGACAGCTACGAAGAGATTCGCGCCCTCAAAGGCGTGGGCGACTATACCGCCGCCGCCATTGCCTCCATCGCCTTCGGTCTCCCCCACCCCGCCGTGGACGGCAACGTGCTGCGCGTCTCCGCCCGCATCTTCGGCATTGCCGACGACATCTCCAGCCCCGCCACCCGCACCGCCATCACCCAACGCTGCACACAGCTCCTCGACTCCCGGCGCCCCGGTGAGTTCAACCAGGCCATGATGGAGCTCGGCGCCATCGTCTGCCTCCCCCAAAAACCCAAATGCGACGAATGCCCTTTCCGACGCGAATGCCATGCCGCCACCCACGGCCTCACCGACATCCTGCCCGTCAAGATCCGCCGCACCGCCAAACGGGAACGCTTTTTCCATTTTTCCATACACATATATAATAATAGTATGATTTTGGAAAAACGGACTGGGCGCGACATCTGGCGCAACCTCTACCAATTTCCCCTGCAGGAGACGGCTGCCGACACCACCCTTCCGGGTCTCCGGTGCATCGCACAACTGCGTGAAGTGCTCACGCACCAAGTCATCCACGCCAGATTCTACATAGTGGAAGAGACACGGAAGCCCACCTTGTCCGGACATCAGCTTTTGGTGCCGCAAAAAAAGATCGGCGACTTCCCAATGCCGAAAGTGATGGTGGAATTCTTGCAACAGCAGCAACTTATATCTCAAAACCCAAACGACTGACATGGAAAACAAGGACGAATATTATATGAAAATGGCCTTGGCGGAGGCGCGCGAAGCCCTCGATGCCGACGAGGTGCCAGTAGGAGCCGTCATCGTGCTCAACGACCGGATCATCGCACGCGGGCACAACCTGACCGAGACATTGCGTGATGTGACCGCCCATGCGGAGATGATTGCCATCACGGCGGCGAGCAGTGCCCTTGGGGCAAAATACCTGAAGGGATGCACCCTTTATGTCACCTTGGAGCCCTGCGTCATGTGCGCAGGTGCCATCGCACACGCGCAACTTGACCGCCTTGTCTATGGTGCCGATGATCCCAAAAAAGGCTATACTCTGCTCCGCGCAGCCGTGCTTCCTTCCAAAATGAATGTGGAAAAAGGCATCCTTCAATCGGAATGTGCGCAGATTTTGATTGATTTTTTCAAAGAAAAAAGATGAAAAAAAAGAGAAACGCGCAAAATAACGTTTCTCTTTCGTGGTGACCCCTGCAGGATTCAAACCTGCAACCTTTTGATCCGTAGTCAAATGCTCTATTCAGTTGAGCTAAGGGGCCATTGCTTTTTTAGAGCGCGCAAAAATACATTTTTTTTCATATGCTGTATCGAAAAAAAATAAAAAAATTTTCCACCCATAGTTTTGATATTAAAAAAAGTGTATTTTTGCGGCCTCAATTGACGAATGGATTGAGCTATGGTGTAACGGTAGCACTACAGATTTTGGTTCTGCCTGTGTAGGTTCGAATCCTGCTAGCTCAACTGCAAAACGAACTCTCACCTTAGGGTGGGAGTTTTTTTATGTAGAATATATATTAAACTCAATATCAATAAGATAAAACAAGAAAGTAATAAATTAACAAGCAAATACAACAATGGAAGAACACGTAAACCTAATTGACACCTTTGCGGAATTCAAGGAATCCAAGAGTATCGATCGTGAAACTCTGATGCACATTCTCGAAGACGTGTTTCGCGCCGCGCTCACCAAAAAATACGGTCCGGACGCGCAATTTGACATCATCGTCAATGTCGATCGCGGTGATTTGGAGATCCAGCACACGCTTGAAATCGTGGAAGACGGGGAAGTGGAAGACGAAGCCAACCAGATCGCCCTCTCCGACGCCATCAAGATCGAAGCCGACTTCGAGATTGGCGAAGAGGTGGTGGAGAACATCAAGTTGACCGATTTTGCCCGCCGCGAGATTTTAGCCATCCGCCAGAACCTGAGCACCAAGATCATGGAATACGAAAAGGATGTCATCTACAAGAAATACGAGCACCGCATCGGCGAGGTCATCACCGGGGAGGTCAACCAGGTATGGCGCAAAGAGATCCTGGTGTATGACGACGAGAACGTGGAACTCGTGCTGCCCAAGTCGGAGCAGATTCCGGCCGACCGTTACAAGAAGGGGGATTCCCTCACCGCCGTCGTAGCCCGCGTGGAGGTACAGTCTTCCACCCCGCGCATCATCATTTCCCGTACCTCACCGATGTTTCTGGAGCGACTGATGGAATCCGAGATCCCCGAAATCGACGAGGGGCTCATCTCCATCCGCAACGTGGTGCGGGCTCCGGGCGAACGCGCCAAGGTGCTTGTCGAATCCTTCGACGACCGCATCGACCCCGTCGGCGCCTGCGTCGGCGTGAAGGGAAGCCGCATCCACAGCATTGTCCGTGAACTGCACAACGAGAACATCGACATCATCAACTACACCTCCAACCCTGAGTTGTTGATTGCCAGAGCTCTCAGCCCCGCCAAAATCTCCTCCATCCAGATTGACGAGGAGAACAAGATGGCCAATGTCTATATGAAATCCGACCAAGTGTCGCTGGCCATCGGCAAGGGCGGCTACAACATCAAACTCGCCTCCAAGCTCGCCGGCTATGAAATCGATGTGTTCCGCGACGATATCGACCAGGAGGAGGACGTGCCGTTGACCGAATTCGCCGATGTCTTCGACGACTGGGTCATCGAACAATTCATCAACATCGGCTGCGACACCGCCAAGAGTGTCCTCAACATCAGCCGTGACGAGCTCGTCAAGCGTACAGACCTTGAAGAGGAGACCGTGGATGCCATGATCGCCGCCGTGAAGGAAGAGCTGGATATCAACGAATAATTTTCCAAAACAACAAGAAAAAAAGACTTATTCATTCAAATAATCAATATGCCAGAGGAAAAAAGAAAAATACCACGTCTCGGTAAGGCTGCCGGTGAGTTTAACGTCTCCATCGGCACTATCACAACCTTGCTCAAGAAGAAGAATTTCGAAATCGAGGAGAACCCTAACGCCAAGCTCTCCGCAGAGATGTACGATATTCTTCTTCAGGAGTTTGCAGGCGAAAAGTTGGTGAAAGCCGAGGCCGACAAGATTGACATCGGCACCTTCAGTGCAAAGGCAAAATCCGAGAGCCGTGCAAAGAGCACCAAGACGGAAGAACGTGAGGAACCGGTTGAGGAGAATGCGCTCATCATCAAGGACAATAACCTCATCAATCCTCCGCAACATATTGATACTGAGGTTCCAAAACCCAAGGTATTGGGTAAAATAGACCTTGAACCGGCCAAACCGGAGCCCAAGGAAGAGGCACAGCCAGAGCCGACGACGGAACCCGAGCCGGAAGTCAAGCAAGATGCTCCCGTGCAAGAGGTGCGCAAGGAACCCGAGCACATCGAGACCGTCGTCAACTTGGAACAGCCGAAAGTCATCGACAAGATCGACCTCTCCGCCCTCAACCCCAAGAAGAAGAGCGAGAAAAAAACCGAGTCCAAATCCAAACCCGCACCGGAGCCCGTCAAGGAGGAGAATCCCGAGCCCGTCCAAGAGCCTCAAAAGCCCGTATCACCTTTTGCCTCAGACAGGAAAGTGGAATTCATCAAAACGGAAGTGGCCAAACTCGCCGGTCCCAAAGTCATGGGCAAGATTGAACTTCCCGACGAAAAGTCCAAGGATTCCAGAAAGGATGACAAACGCAGTGCCGAAAGCGCCGACAAGAAGAAAAAGAAACGCAAGAGAATTCTCAAGCAGACTGGCGTGAAGGCCAACGGAGCCGGTACAGGCAAGAAAGACGAGAAGAAAAAGGCCGAAGTGGAGAAGGTGGAGATTTCGCCGGAAGACATCCAGCGCCGCATCAAAGAGACCAAACAACGTCTCGAGCCCGCCGGCAAGACCAAGGCGGCAAAGCGCCGCAAGGAGAAACGCCAGTTGATCCACGAGCGTATCGAGGAGCAGGAGTTGCTCGAAATCGAAAACCAGAAAATCTTGAAAGTCACAGAGTTCCTGACCGCCAACGAATTGGCCACGATGATGAACAAGCCTGTGACGGAAATCATCTCCACTTGTATGAGCATCGGGCTGTTCGTTTCCATCAACCAACGGTTGGATGCCGAGACGATCTCGCTGCTTGCCGAGGAGTTCGGCTTCCAAGTGGAGTTCATCGGCGCGGATGCGGAGGACGGGGCAGAACACGAGCAGGAGGACGCTCCCGAGGATCTGATTCCTCGTCACCCGATCATCACGGTGATGGGCCATGTTGACCATGGTAAGACCTCCTTGCTGGACTACATCCGAAAGACCAACGTCATCGCCGGTGAGGCGGGTGGCATCACCCAGCACATCGGTGCTTACGAGGTGTCGCTCAGCGACGGTCGCAAGATCACCTTCCTCGACACGCCGGGCCACGAGGCGTTCACCGCCATGCGTGCCCGCGGTGCCAAGATCACCGACCTTTGTATTATCGTGGTCGCCGCCGACGACGCCGTGATGCCCCAAACCATCGAGGCCATCAACCATGCCCAGGCCGCCGGCGTGCCCATGGTGTTCGCCATCACCAAGATTGACAAGCCCAACGCCAATCCGGAAAAGATTCGCGAAGAGTTGGCCAACATGAACATCCTGGTCGAAGACTGGGGTGGCAAATACCAATGCCAGGAGATTGACGCCAAGCACGGCACCAACGTCAACGAGCTGTTGGAAAAAGTGTTGTTGGAGGCCGAGATGTTGAATCTGAAAGCCAATCCGAACCGCCGTGGCATCGGCGCCGTCATCGAGTCGTCGCTTGACAAGGGTCGCGGCTACGTGGCCAAGGTGCTTGTGCAGAACGGCACCCTCGCCGTGGGCGACCCCATTCTGGCAGGCAGCTGCTACGGCAAGGTCAAGGCCATGTTCAACGAGCGTAACCAGCCCATCAAATCGGCAGGCCCCGCCACGCCCGTGCTGCTGCTCGGACTGAACGGTGCTCCGCAGGCCGGTGACAGCTTCAAGGTGTGCGAGACGGAGCCGGAGGCTCGCAGCATCGCCACCAAGCGCGCCCGCCTTGCCCGAGAGATGGGACTGCGCACCCAAAAGCACATCACGCTCGAAGAGATCGGCCGCCGTATTGCCATCGGCGACTTCAAGGAGCTCAACATCATCGTCAAGGGTGACGTGGACGGCTCCGTCGAGGCATTGTCCGGCGAGCTGCTCAAGCTCTCCACCGAACAGGTGCAGGTCAACGTCATCCACAAGTCCGTGGGTGCCGTCACCGAGACGGACGTCATGTTGGCCACCGCTTCCAACGCCCTCATTGTGGCTTTCCAGGTGCGTCCCACCGCAGGTGCCCGCAAGATGGCCGAAGCCGAGCAAATCGACATCCGCACCTACTCCATCATCTACACCGCCATCAACGAAATCAAGGAGGCCATCGCCGGCATGCACTCACCCGAGATTCGCGAAAAGGTGGTCTGCAACATCGAAGTGCGCGAAGTGTTCCATATCTCCAAGGTCGGCAACGTGGCCGGCTGCATGGTGCTTGACGGAAAACTGCAACGCAACACCCGCATACGCCTTATCCGCGACGGTATCGTCATCTACACCGGCAAACTTGGCTCCCTGCGCCGTTTCAAAGACGATGTCAAGGAGGTGGTTTCCGGCCAGGACTGCGGTCTGAACATCGACGGCTGCAACGACATCAAGATTGGGGACATCATCGAAGGATACGAAGAGTACGAAGTCGCCTACAACGGTAACAAATAAAAATCTATTTCCATGGCTGACAATAAACTGTATAAAATAGGCATCACACAAGGTGACATCAACGGCATTGGCTATGAGGTCATCATCAAAGCTCTGAATGACAACAAAATGATGGAGATATGCACGCCCGTTGTCTATGGGCTTGCCAAAGTCGCCTCCTATCACAGGAAAAGTCTGGACATCCAGGATTTTTCTTTCCAGTTCATCAAGAACATCGAACAAGTTTCCCTCAAACGGCCCAGCCTCATCAACTTGTACGACGAAGAGGTCAAGATTGACCTCGGCACATCCACGAAGATTGCGGGCCAGATGGCGGAACGCGCCCTCTATGCCGCAGGCCGTGACCTGAAAAACAAAAACATCGATGCCATTGTCACTGCCCCCGTCAACAAGGACAATATCCAATCGGACAAATATGTGTTCCCGGGACAAACGGAGTTTTTCGAGCACTATTTCGGCGGCAACAAAAACAAAGCCCTCATGCTGATGGTGGCCGACAAACTGCGCATCGGCTTCGTCACCAATCACCTGCCCATCGACAAAGTGTCGCAAGCCATCAACAAAGAGCTGATTGGACAAAAGTTGCAGGTCCTTCACAACTCACTCAAGCAGGATTTCAACATCAACAACCCAACCATCGCCGTGCTTTCGCTGAATCCGCATTCCGGCGACAACGGGCTGCTCGGAAGCGAGGAGAAGGAGATTATCACCCCGGCCATCGAACTGGCCTTCCAGAACCACATCAATGCATTCGGACCGTTTGCCGCAGACGGGTTTTTCGGATCCGGCGCATACTGCAAGTTCGACGCGATATTGGCCATGTATCACGACCAGGGCATGTTACCCTTCAAGATTCTCGGCACCGAAGGCGTGAACTTCACCGCCGGACTGCCCATCGTGCGCACCTCGCCCGCCCATGGCACCGCCTACGACATCGCCGGCAAGAACCAAGCCAACGGCCAGTCCATGCGCAATGCCATCTACTTAGCCATTGACATTTTGCGGAACAGGGAACGCAACGCCCAGTAGTTCGATTACTTCTGTTTTAAACTGATTACAACGATTTCACCCGTGGTCCCGATGCGTATCGGTGCACCGGAGCCACCCAAGCCGGCGGTCACATAGCAATGCGTGCCCTCCATATTCCTGTATCCATGGTACAATTTCCCATTGAAGAAACTTTTGCATGTATGCCAGAGATTCATTGGGAAAAGCTGCCCGTCATGGGTGTGTCCTGACAGCTGCACGTCAATGCCGTAATTGTGAGCCTGGCCCATGTTGTCCGGTCTGTGATCCAAAAGGACAATCGGCAGCGAATTCGGCACGTCGTCAACCAGCTCACCAAGGGGTTTGCGGGTGTACAAGCGGGAAGTGTCGGCACGACCCGCCAAGACCAAGGAATCGCCGACCACCAAAGCGGTATCATCCAGCAACTTGATTTTCATATATTTGAAAAGCTGCTCCACACGGGGATCGTTGTTATGGGAAATCTTATGATACTCCTCGTGATTGCCGTGGATGGCATACACACCCTTAGGCGCGCGCAAGCGGCGCAAAGCCGCAGCATAGCCCATAGGCGTCACATCGCGCCAATTTATCACAAACTGGTCGCCAAGCAACAGCACAACATCGGGCTTCATGGCATTGATGGTGTCCACATGATGATTCAGCAAATCAGCAGACATGGTCCCCAGGTGCAGGTCGCCGACCGCCACGATTTTCCAATCCGGCACAGGTTTATCGACCTCCAACGTCAGTTCCACCACCTTGGGTTTGGTGAAATGATACATGCCATAGACCAACAGGCCGCATACGAACACAAAGGTGAACAGGGCATATCCACGTTGGATGGTCAGCATCCGGGGGGCGAGCCACCGGCGCAGAGGAGGGATCCAAGTGGTGATCACACGGAACAGGGTGAACAACAAGCATAAAATAAAGACATAAAACACGAAGGTCATCCAAAGATAGGCCACGGTTTGGAACGGCAGGTACCAGCTTCTCAGGTCAAACAAGCGCAAAAAAAGGACAAAAATAAAGAACAGGGACATCGCGCCACTCAGCCAGCAAGCCGCTTTTCCCCAACGGCTTTTGCCAGGAAATATTTGCAACATCCTGAACAGCACATAAATAACAGCAAGCGAATAGGCGCCCGCCACCAGTAGAAGATGCAGTAACTTTAATGCCATCCTTTCAAATAATTTGACATGTAACGAAAGAACTCCATTTTTATTTTTCATTCTGAAAAGATGATGAAATTTTCCGTATATTTGCAACCTTGAATTTTCTTCCCAAAAGAAAGCGGGAGTTCGCAAACTTCACTCTCTGCTTTTGGAAAAAGGAAGTTCTTTAATTTGCTTATAAACAAAACCTTAAACACATGAAAAGAATTCTCGCCATCAATCCGGGTTCCACTTCCACCAAGATTGCTCTCTTTGAGGGCAGTGAGCAGGTGTTCGTGAAGAACATCAAGCACTCCACGGAAGAAATTTCCAAATACGCCACCATCGCGGACCAGTATCCGTTCCGTCGGGATGTGATCATCGCCGAGTTGGAGGCCCAAAACATCGACTTGCACTCCATCGATGTCATCATGGGACGCGGTGGTTTGATAAAACCGTTAAAGTCCGGTGTGTATAGGATCAACGATTTGATGATCGAGCACCTGAAGGCAGGTTACAACGGGCAGCACGCCTGCAACTTAGGCGGCCTCATTGCCAAGAGTCTTGCCAATGTCATCGGTTTGAAAGACGCATACATTGCCGACCCTGTGGTGGTAGATGAGTTCAACGAGATCGCACGCATTTCCGGCCATCCCGATTTTGAGCGCAAATCCATTTTCCACGCCTTGAACCAAAAGGCCATTGCACGGATGTATGCGCGTGACAACGGCAAAAAGTACGAAGAGCTGAACCTCGTCGTCTGTCACATGGGTGGCGGTGTCAGCGTGGGTGCCCACGAAAAGGGTCGCGTCATCGATGTCAACCAGGCCCTTGATGGAGAAGGCCCGTTCTCGCCCGAACGTTCCGGAACGCTTCCGATGAACCAGTTCCTCGAAGCCTGCTTCAGCGGCAAATACACCAAGCAGGACATGCAGAAAATCTTGGTCGGCAAAGGCGGATATGTCGGCTATTTCGGCAGCAACGACGCACTTGCCGTGGAGAAGGCCGCCATTTCCGGCGACCCCAAGGCCGAGCTGCTTGAAGAAGCTTTCGCCTATCAGGTGGCCAAGCAAATCGGCGAGAACGCTGTGGTCCTCAAGGGCAAGGTCGATGCCATCATCCTGACCGGCGGCATCGCATACGGCAAGCCCGTCATCAGACGCATCAAGAATTACATTGAATGGATCGCACCTGTCGCTGTCTATCCCGGCGAAGACGAGATGGCGGCCATGGCTCTCAACGCCAACATGATCATCAACGGCGAAGTGGAAATCCAAGATTACCAGTAAAGCCATGAGACTTGCGCTCTACAGCCGCCAGCGCGGCGCGGAGGAACTGCAGTTCATTCAGACCGTCATCGAACACCTGCAACAACAGGGGTTTGAATTACTCCTACATGGCAACTGCGCTTTTGGCGACAGTTGCCATGTTCTTTTCCATAATCACGATGAGCTGTCACGGCTGGGGAAGGTGGACTGCATGGTCTCCATCGGCGGCGACGGCTCCTTCATCGATGCCGCCAACCTTGTAGGGGAACTTGACATCCCCATCGTAGGCATCAACACCGGCCGCATAGGTTTCCTCTCCGACATCAAAAAGGAGAACTACCCGGCCTGTTTCCGTCTTTTGCAAGAGGGAAAATACCGTTTAGAGGAGCGCTTTCTCCTGCACGTGGAGAGCAGTCGCCCTTTGGAGGGCATGGACAACCCATTCGCTGTCAACGACATCACCCTTCGCACCACCGACAGCGACTCTATCATCGCTGTCACCGTACAGTCCGCCGGGCAAACCGTAAACACCTACTGGGGCGACGGGCTGATCATCGCCACCCCGACGGGTTCCACAGCCTACTCGATGAGCTGTGGCGGTCCCATCCTGCACCCCCGTTCCCAAGCCGTGGTGCTGACCCCTATAGCCTCCCACTCGCTCAACGTGCGTCCCCTTGTCATCCCCGCCGACAACACCCTCCAGATCAAAGTGCAGGCTCGCAGCGGCAACTACTCCCTGTGCCTCGACTCCCAGAAGACTGTCGTGGACGAAGACGTGCAACTCACTGTAAGCAAGGAACATTTCTGCATCAAGTCCTTGCAATTCGAGCACAACAGCTTCTATGAAGTCATCCGCGAAAAACTGCTTTGGGGCATTGACAAACGCAACCACTGAAGTCGCTGAAAAACCTCGTCTGGAGAGGCCATCTTATCAACATATTTTTGTTTATTTTTTGTTTATAGGACCTTGTAAAGGCAGCCTTTAAATATTGTATTTTTGTAGCTCTACAGAAAAACCATTTGCCTAAATGAAATACGTAAGGATAATCGCCCGTATCATGCTTATTATCAGCGTGCTGGTAATAGTTGTTTTGGCTATGGTGCAGATGCCGAAACGTGCATGCAGCAAAGTCGAGGTGGTTACCCATACCCAAAACGAGAGCGTGGTGCTGGACCAGGCAGATGTAGAGAAGATGCTGGCCTCTGCCGACATTGAGACCGTAGGCAAGAGGATCAAGGAGGTGGACTTGGCGGCCATCACGGCCTTGTTGAAGGCCAACCCATACGTCAAGGAGATCAACGTGGTACACTTTGCCGGTTCGCGGCTTGTGATAGACTACACGCTTCGGGATGTGCTCCTGCATGTCTTCACAAGTGACGGGGACCAGTATTTCCTCGACGGGGAGGGGAACCTTCTCCCCTACACGGGCAAGATGAAGGACTATCTCTTTATCGCCAACGGGAACCTGCACCAGCACTACAAGAAGGGTGCCACCGCCGGCAAAGAGCTGAAGCCCATCGTGGAACTCGCCAACATGCTGAATGTGGACGATTTTCACAGAGCCCAGTTCAGGCAGATCTATCGCAACAAGAATAACCAGTTGGAACTGGTTTCGACCATTGGCAACCAAGTCGTGCTTTTTGGCGACATGGAGAATGCGGCGGAGAAGTTGGACAACCTCCGCATCGTTTACAAGGAGGGCCTCTCTCGCAAGGGATATGACCAATATGCCATGCTGGACGCCCGTTTCAAAAACAGAATCATCGCGCAACACAGATAAACTACAGCTTATGGAGAACTCCTACAATGACAACAACCTGATAGTCGGACTGGACATTGGCACCACCAAGATCGCCACTGTCGTTGGCTATCGCAACGAGAACGGACAGATTTTCGTAACAGGACACGGCGTCAGCAAGTCCACGGGCGTGGAATTCGGAGAAATCCGGAACATCAACCGCACCGTGGAAGGCATCCTTCGTTCCAAGACCCTTGCCGAGCAGCACGCCAACTTTAACATCCAGAATGTCTATGTAGGCATTGCGGGCCATCACATCAAGACGAGCAAATACTCCCGTCATCTCTACCGGTACAGCAACAAGAGCCCCATCACCCAAGATGAGATCGACAAGATGAAGGAGGATGTGTTCGAGGTGGCCGTTCCCCCGGGCGAGAAGATCATCGATGTGATTCCCCAGCGCTATCTTATCGACAACGTGCCCGCCAAAGATACCGACATTGTGGGCATGCTCGGGAACGAGATCATCGGCATCTACCAGATCGTCACCGGCAAAGAGCAGGAGATCGAGAAGATCGTCTTGTGCGGCAACCAAGCGGAGTTGGCGCTCAACGAGATCATCCTTGAGCCGCTCGCCTCCGGTCTGGCCTGCCTGAGCGAGGAGGAGAAGAGAAGCGGCGTCGCCCTGGTGGACATCGGCGGCGGCACCACCGACCTGATCATCTACGTTGACGGAAGCCCCGTCTATACCAAGGTGATCTCCCTTGGCGGCAATGTCATCACCCACGACATCGCCGAGGTGTGCAAGATTTCCGAGGAGGTGGCCGAGAAACTCAAGGTCTCATTCGGCACCTGCGTGGTGGACAAGAGCAACGAGAACAACCTCATCACCATACCCCGCAATCACGGGCAGGAGCCTATCCAAATCAACGAGAACTACTTGGCTCAGATCATCAACTGCCGCGTACAGGAGGAGATTCTCCAAGCCATCAAGAAGGAGATTGACAACTCCGGCTACAAGGACCGTCTGTTCTCGGGCATCGTGTTAACGGGCGGCGGTGCCAACCTCAAGCACCTGCGCGAGCTCTGCCAATTCACACTTCAGATGCCCACCCGCATCGGCCTGCCCGACAACGGATTTTCCAAAAACATCCCTTCCGACCTCAAGCAGCCGATGTACGCCACCGCCCTCGGCCTGTTAAAATACGGCATTGAGACGGAGGAGGCCACACGGGTCAAAAACGGCTCGGAAGATGAGAAAAAAGGCGATAAAATCCACATTTTTGGAAAAGACAAAGGCTCTCGCCCAAAACGTGACGACAAAAACCAGAAAAAGAACTGGGGCTTTTTCGACAAAGTCCACGACTGGCTCATGTCCACCCTTGACAACGTCTATTAAACCAAAACCAACCTATTAAAAATAACTGAAAATCATTGTTTTAGAATTAAAAAAATCCTAATATGACAGACAGAATCGATTTTACTCCAGACTACGGCGCAAGAGAAAACTCCTCCATTATCAAAGTGATTGGCGTCGGCGGAGGCGGCAGCAATGCCGTGAAACACATGTACAGCGAAGGCATTGTGGGCGTGGACTTCCTCGTCTGCAACACCGACCAAGGCCATCTGAAAAACAACCCCGTACCTGAGAAGCTTTTGTTGGGCAGCGGCCTCGGTGCCGGTGCCAACCCTGACATCGCACGCCAGTTCGCCACGGAGAGCAAGGACAAGATTCGGGAATTCATCGGCCAGGAGACCAAGATGCTGTTCATCACCGCCGGCATGGGCAAAGGCACCGGCACCGGCGCCTCCCCCGTCATCGCGGAAGTGGCCCAGGAAATGGGCATCCTCACCATCGGCGTGGTCACCTACCCCTTCCGTTTCGAAGGCAAGCACCGCCAGAAACTTGCCGACAAGGGCATCGAGGAACTCTCCAACTTTGTCGATTCCCTCATCGTCGTCAAGAACCAGAATATCTTGACCTACTACAAAGACCAAAGCATGCTCAAGGCTTACAGCTACGCGGACGACGTGCTCAAAAACGCCGTCAAGTGCATAGCCGAGCTCATCACTGTCGAATATAACCAGAACGTCGATTTCAACGATGTGCAGACCGTCATGAAGTCCAGCGGCAAGGCCATGTTGGGCTTGGCCACCGCCAGCGGCGAGGACCGCGTGGAACGTGTGGTCGACGACGCCCTCAACTGCCCGCTGTTGGACACCACCTGCATCACCAACGCACGGAATTTCCTCTTCTTCATCAGCTACGGCACGGAGGCCAACTTCTCCACCACCGAACTCGAGCAGCTCACCGACCGCTTCTACGACCTGCAGAGCGACGATGCCCATATCATCTGGGGCCAAGGCGTGGACGAGAGCTTGGGCGACGCCATCAAGCTTTCCATCATCATCACCAACTTCAACAACGAAGAGAACGCTTCCAAGGACACCCACTCCATCGTCATGGAAAACGACAAAGCCAAGGAAGAGGACATCTTCAACACCACTCTGAAAGCGAGCACCACCATCCTTGACGACGGTCCCACCTCCACCGAGGAGAAAAAGGACTCCGTGAATGATCTGGAATCCCTCACCGCTCCGGCAGAGCAGAGCAACCCCAATACGGGCACCATCCAAGAACCCGTCATCAGCCAACCCTTCACAATCGAAAGACAACCTGTGGTTGGCAAGTTGGAGAGCCAGGAAGACCCCTTCGAGTCTGAAGAAGACTTCAACACCAAGGTGTCCATCCCCACCATCCTGCGTATGGACAAGATCAAAAGTTCTTCCGCCAAGCCTTCGGTCACGGAAACCATGAACTATCATCCCTCCTACGAGGTGGTTAACGACATGAGCGAGTTCTTCAGGGACCTCGCCGACTAACACTGTTTTTTCATGGAGATATCGCTACTATGATTCACCGTCTCCTGACCATAATCGGCGAATATTTCCTCTTCCTCCGCCAAGTCTTTTCCAAGCCGGAAAAGTGGCGGATTTTTTTTAAGAAATTAGTGGAAGAGATGAACGCCATGGGCATCGGATCGTTGCTCATCGTGGCTATTGTCTCCGTTTCCATGGGCAGCGTCATCACCATCCAGACCGCCATGCAGATTGAGAGCAGCTGGATTCCCACCTGGACGGTGGGTTTCGTGTCGAGGACCTCCATTGTCATGGAACTGTGCCCCACTATCATCAGCTTGCTATTGGTGGGCAACCTCGGTTCCCGCATCACGGCCGAAATCGGCAGCATGCGCGTCACCGAACAGATCGACGCCCTTGAGGTGATGGGCATCAACCCGGCCTCGCATCTTGTCCTGCCCAAAGTTATCGCCTCCCTCATCGTGAACCCCGTGCTCATCATCTACAGCATCTGCTTTGCCCTCGTGGGCGGATACATCACCATCATTCTCTCCGGAAGCGTCTCGCCCTACGACTTCATGGACGGACTCACCTACTGTTTCCGCGTATATGACATCATCTACGCCGTCACCAAGACTTTCGTGTTCGCCTTCATCATGTCCACCGTCTCTTCCTTCTACGGTTATCGCATTGAGGGCGGGGCCCTAGAGTTGGGCAAGGCCAGCACCCAGGGCATCATGGTGTCCAGCTTCTTGATTCTCATCATCAACGTACTCATCACTCAAATTATGCTGTAGCCATGATAGAACTCAAGAACGTTTCCAAGTATTTCGGGGAGAAGCAAGTGCTTTTCGACATCAACACACAGTTTGAGGAGGGCAAGGTCAACCTCATCATCGGTCGTTCTGGTTCCGGCAAGACGGTCATGATGAAATGTCTGGTGGGCCTCTATGCCCCGGAAGAGGGCGAAGTGCTCTATAACGGTCGTAACTTCCACCATTTTTCCCACGCGGACCAGCGCAAGCTGCGTGCCGAAATGGGCATGGTCTTCCAAGGCTCCGCCCTTTTTGACTCCATGACCATTGAAGAGAACGTCATGTTCCCCCTTGACATGCTGACCGACATGGGTGACAAGGAGAAGATCGACCGGGTGAACTTCTGCCTCAACCGTGTGGAGTTGCCCAACGTGAACAAGCTTTATCCTGCCGAGCTGAGCGGTGGCATGAAGAAGCGTGCCGCCATTGCCCGCGCCATCGCCTGCAACCCCCGCTATCTCTTCTGCGACGAGCCCAATTCCGGCCTCGACCCCAAGACATCCCTCACCATTGACGAGCTGCTCACCGACATCACCCACGAGTTCGGCATCACCACGGTCATCAACACCCACGACCTCAACTCCGTCATCGTCATCGGCGAGACCATCTCTTTCATCTACGAGGGTAAACTTGCCTGGCGCGGCAACAGCCAAAACGTGCTCACCTCCGACAACAAGCCGCTGAACGACTTCATATTCGCACAACCCCTCACGCAACGCATCCGACAAACCCTGTAACCATGACCATTATCGATATCATCATCCTCGTGTTCCTCTGCTGGTTTGGCTATCGTGGTTTCAAGAACGGGCTCATCTTCGAAATCGCCTCCATTGCGGCTTTAGTGCTCGGCTGCTGGGTGGCACACCATTTTGCCGAAAGCATAGCCATCCGATTCACCGGAACCTCTCTTGCCAAGCCCGTTGCCTTTGTCTTTATCCTCACCATTGTCATGATACTTGTCCGTATTGCGGGCAGCGTCGCATCCCGCATAGTCAAGTTGGTCATCCCCGGATTCATCGACCACTTCTTTGGTTTGTTGTTTGGCGTTTTTAAGGTTGCCATTGTCTGCAGTGTCATTTTATATGCTTTCAACAGTATAGATCGTCGCGAAATCATCCTGAAAAAAGAGTTCAAGGAGAAATCCTTCTCATTCCGTTATATAGAACCCATCGTGCCCGGTGCGTTGAGGTGGCACGAACAGCTTCAAGAAGAAAATAATCAACCTACTACAATTTCACATTCATGAAAAAGACTGTCATTCTACTGCTGCTTTCACTTATTTTCTGTCAACTCCAGGCCGCCTATCTCACCAACGTGCCCCGCACTTTGGTACAGCCCAACGGCGACACGCTGCACTGTTTTGCTTCGGGCGACGAATACTATGTCAGGCTACACGATGCCGACGGATACACCATCGTGCAGAATCCGCAAACGGGCTATTTCGTCTATGCCATGAAAGAAGAGGGCCGTTTGAAGCCTTCACCCTGGATTGCCGGACAGTACAATCCCGCCAGCAAGGGACTGACAGCCAATTTGCGCATCTCCCGCGAGGAGTACCTCAAGTTGCGCCGACAGATGATCGTGCCCGCCAAACGCGATGTCAGCCGCGATGAAAACACCAACCACGGCCACATGAACAACATCGCGGTCTTCATTCGCTTTGCCGACGACACCGACTTTGTCAACTCCTTCAACAGTGTGAATCTCATGTTCAACGACACCTCGGACAACTACACGGCCAGCTCGATGTACAACTACTTCAAGCGCGCCTCCTACAACCAGCTCTTCATCAGCACCACCTTCTATCCGGCACCTGTCGGAGACCAGATTCTCTCTTACCAAGATTCCTTCCCGCGCGCCTATTTCATGCCGTGGTCGGAAACCAACCCCATCGGCTATACTGACACTGTGGATGGCGACAACCGCACCACGCGCGAGCATTATCTCTTGGCACGCGCTGCCGAATATGTGGCTGATATGATTCCCGCCGACCTCGACATTGACTATGACAATGACGGCTACGTTGATAATGTTTGCTTTATCGTCAAGGGCAACGTGGGGGACTGGAACGTATTGTTGTGGCCTCACCGTTGGTCACTTTACACCACCGAAACGTACATCCGGGGCAAGCGCGTCTATGACTTCAACTTCCAACTTGCCGATGCCGGCGGGTATTTCAACACCTCCGTGATGTGCCACGAGATGTTCCACACCCTCGGCGCGCCCGACCTCTACCATTACCACGACAGCACCGACATGACTCCCGTTGGATCCTGGGATCTTATGGCTGCAAACAGCACACCACCGCAGCAGACCTGCGCCTATATGAAATACAAATACGGCAACTGGCTCACCGCTGACCAGATCATCCCCATCGACCACTACGGCACCTATACCATCATGCCGCTCAACAGCGAGACTGGCGATCGCGTGTGCTATCGTGTCCGCACGCCAAACCATCTTGAGCACATCCTGCTCGACTTCCGCAACAAACGGGACCCGTTCGACACCGGCGTACCCGGTTACGGCATTGTTTTCTACCGCATCAACCCTCTATTCCATGGCAATGCCAACTATAACGGCGACGACAATCTGGATGAGATCTACGTGTTCCGTCGCAACGGCACTCCCACGGAAAACGGCACTATCGCCTCCGCCAACTTCCGTGGAAACCTCCCCATCCGCAATGAATTCTCTCCCTTGACCAACCCGTATCCCTTTGTCAGCAACGGGGACTTTGTGCCCATATATTTCACCAACCTCACATCCGGTCGCGACAGCATGCAATTCGACTTTGTACAATGGGTTGCCGTGGCCGACTACGAACAGGGGGAACTCACCGCCTATCCGAATCCTGCCGAACGGATAGTTACCGTAACCAACTCCATAGAAGGCCCGCTCACCTGCCAACTCTACAACATACAAGGCCAACTGCTGCAAACCCGCACCTCCTCCGATGCCCGTTGCATTTTGGATCTTGAAGGCCTCCCCGCCGGATGCTATTTCATCAGGACCTTCAATGAAGAAAGATATCTCAAAACCATCAAAATAATAAAACAATAATGCAGACTATTCAGGAAATAGAACAAGAACTCATTGAAGAGTTCGCGATGTTCGACGATTGGATGGATAAATACAACTATATCATCGAATTGGGTAAAGAGTTGCCGCTCATTGAGGAACAGCACAAAACCGCCGACTTTCTCATCGAGGGTTGCCAATCGCAAGTGTGGCTGCACCCTGACTTCCATGACGGCAGGATTTTCTTCACGGCCGACAGCGACGCCATCATCACCAAGGGCATCGTCAACCTGTTGGTGAGGGTCTTCTCCGGTCGTACGCCGCAAGAGATTCTCGACGACGACCTCTCCTATCTGGATGCCATCGGACTCAAGGAGCACCTCTCCCCCACCCGTTCCAACGGACTTGCCTCCATGGTCAAGCAGCTCAAGTTATATGCCATGGCTTTCCAGAAAATGGAAAACGCGGAATGAGGAATATGGAAAATGCGTATTTTTGCACCCTAATACCAACACTATGAAAAGATTGTCTATTTTGCTCTGCGGATTGTTGCTTTGGACCAACGCATTCGCACAAGACACTGTCAAGACATACTGGAAAAACAACAAACTGATGTCTATCGGCGTGGAAAAAGCCGGTGTGGAAGAGGGACATTGGATCTTCTACCACATCAACGGCGCCAAGTGGACCGAGGGCGACTACCTCAACGGCCGCAAGGTGGGCATTTGGAAAACCTGGTACGACGACGGCACCCTCAACCAAGAATACCATGCTGACAACGGACCCTTCAAGAGCTGGTATCGCTCCGGGAAAGTGGAAACAGAGGGCTCCTTCAAGGACGGCAAGCGCGATGGGAAATGGATTTTCTACCATCCCAACGGCAAACTGTACAAAGAGGTGACCTACGTGCAAGACGGCGCCCATGGTCCCGTAACCGAGTATTACGACAACGGCGCCAAGTACTTTGAGGGCACCTACAAGATGGGCGAACTCAACGGTTACACCTGCTGGTGGCAGGCCAACGGCCAGAAAGACATGGAAGGCAACACCATTGAAGGCTTGCAAGACGGAGTGTGGAGCTATTACAATGAAGCCGGCGAGGTGAGCAGTTCCGGAAATTTCACCGGAGGACTCCAGGATGGCGAATGGGTCTATTTCTATGACAACGGAGCCGTGTGGCGCAAGGGCTCCTACAAGGAAGGCAAGCGCGTCGGCAAGTGGAAAGCTTTCTATGAGGACGGAAAGCTCCAGCGCGAAGGCACTTTCGTCAACGACATGGAAAACGGCGTTTGGACCTCCTACTATCCCAACGGCAAAGTACAGGACCAAGGCACTTTCAAGGATGCGCGCATGCACGGCACCTGGACCGGCTGGTACGAAAACGGCTGGCAGAAATACGTGATGACCTACAAGGAGAACGAACTCAACGGCCCCTACTGCTACTATTGGGAAGAGACCGGCAAGATGTCGCGCAAAGGCGTCTATAAAAACAATCTCAAGAACGGAAAATGGAATGAATATGCCCAAAATGGCAAGATTCTCAACAGCGGAAAATACGTGAACGACATGAAAGAGGGCAAATGGGCCTTTTACAACGTCCATGAGAAGAAGATACGCGAGCAGAACTTCGTCCATGATGTGCCGGAGGGCAAATTCACGGAATATTACGACAACGGGGCAAAGCATTTCCAGGGCAACTTCAGCAACCGCCAGCGTGATGGCAAGTGGTCGTGCTGGAGGCCCGACGGCAAGCTCTACTACAGCGTGCTTTTCAACCACGGCCGGAAAGTCAAGGAGCTGTTCGTGGCTGATCCATCGGAAGGCAGACCGTTCTAAAGAGCCGACGCACATTGGCCACGACAATGGACAAGAAACGTGTTTTATTGAAAGAATATCTGCAAAAGATCCATTTGAAATCGGGAAACATGACCATACAGACCTTCCATTTCAACCCTATCATGGTGAACACCTTAGTGCTGCATGACGAAAGCCATGAGGCTGTCATTGTGGATCCGGGCAACTGCACCACTTACGAGGATGCGCGGCTTGACGAGTACATCCGCACCCACGGGCTTGTCGTGAAAGCCATCGTCAACACGCATCCGCACATCGACCACATCGCGGGCAATCCGTGGTGCGTCCAGCAGTATGGGGCGCCCCTGCTCATGCACGAGGCCGCCCTGCCCATCTATCACCATGCCCAAGTCTATGCCGCCGCCTTCGGCTTGCCTACAGAGAAGATGCCCGAGCCCACCCGTTTCCTTCACGAAGGCGACGCAGTGCGCTTTGGGGAGCAAGCCCTCCAAGTGCTCTACACGCCCGGCCATTGCGACGGCAGCATCACGCTCCACGATGCCGGGAACCATTTCCTCATCTGCGGCGACCTTCTCTTCGAAGGCAGTGTCGGGCGTGCCGACCTCCCCACCGGCGACATGTCGCTCCTGCTCAACATGGTGCGCACCAAGATCCTCACCCTCGATGACGACACCGTCGTCTATCCCGGGCACGGTGACACCACCACCGTCGGCAACGAAAAAAAGTATAACCCCTTCTTACAATAATAATATATGGTAAGCCAAAAAAAATCCATACAGAAGATTTCCACTTTCAACGCCGAGTGCAGCTGCGGTGAGTGCCAGACAAATCCCAACGCCATTGCCCCGTTGAAAGAGGAGCAAGTGCAACTGATGGCCGATGCCTATCGCAACATTCTCCTCAACATGGGTGAAGACCCTGACCGCGAAGGGCTCCTCAAGACCCCCATGCGCGCAGCCAAGGCCATGGACTTCCTCACCCACGGCTATCGGCAAAACCCCAAGGCCATTCTGGAAAGCGCCCTCTTCCACGAGGACTACAAACAGATTGTCATCGTGAAGGACATCGAAATATACTCCCTTTGCGAGCATCATCTGCTGCCTTTCTTCGGCAAGGCCCACATCGGATACATCCCCAACGGCACTATTGTGGGGCTCAGCAAGATACCACGCGTCGTGGAGTGTTTTGCGCGCCGTTTGCAATTGCAGGAGCGCCTCACCACCGAGATCAAGGATTGCCTGCAGGAGGTCCTCAACCCCATCGGCGTGGCCGTGGTCATCGAGGCCCAGCACCTTTGCATGTCGATGCGCGGCATACAGAAGCAAAACTCCGTCACCACAACCTCGGAATTCACAGGAGCATTCCTGAAAAACGAAAACACCCGACAGGAATTCATGCACCTCATCGGAGCCAAGCTGCACTAACGCCTGCGACGACGCTGTTTGGGGCGACGTTTACGGCGCAAGGGCGTTGGCTTCCTGTACTTGCGCTTCCTTACATGGTAGCACAGCGCGGCTTCGCTCACCACTGAGACCATCTCCTCCTCCTCCAACTCATAGGGGGATTTTAAAATGCACACGATCGGCTTGCCCACCCAGTCGGTTGGCAAACAGATGGTGATGGTATCCCTTTTCGGATTCAAAATCATTTTTTTCATCTTTTCATCGCACTTTTCTCGTTTGCAAAAAAATTGTGTAGAATTTTGAAAAACAGCTTTTTTCAACACATCTTCTACCTGACGCCCGTTTTTTCTGTCAACCCGTGATGTTTTTTGTTATCTGTTTTTATCATCCTTATTCACAACACGTTGCATTGCAAATATACAATTATCAACGAATCCTGCGCATAAATTTTCAAAAAAATGATTATTATTATAAATATCTCATTATCAATATTTTGTGTTATTAGAAAAAAAAACGGTATTTAAGGTCAAGGCCATATCGGAAAAAAGTGTACTTTTGCAGCCTCTTAGAGAGAGACGGTTGTCCCAGTAGCTCAGCAGGTAGAGCACATCCCTTTTAAGGATGGGGTCCTGGGTTCGAATCCCAGCTGAGACACAATACGGCTCGCTTCAAACGAAGCGGGCCGTTTTTTTTTGTATCTTTGCGCCACCTTTTTTGATACAAACACTTAATCACACTGAATATGAAAGTTTTAGTTTTAAACTGTGGCAGCTCCTCCATCAAGTACCAACTGTTGGAGATGGAGCCGCAACCGGAATTGTTGGCCAAGGGCCTTGTCGAACGCGTCGGTCTGGAGATGGGTGAGTTCACCCACAAGCCCGTGGGCAAGGAGAAACACTATGTGCAAACCCCCATTCCCAATCACGAAGTGGGCGTGAAATTGGTGCTTGAGGCACTCACCGACCCGACACACGGTGTCATCAAGACACTGGACGAGATCAACGCGGTGGGCCATCGTGTGGCGCACGGCGGCGAGTATTTCGACCGCAGTATGGTCATCGGCGACAAAGAGCGCGAGGAGATCGCCAAGCTTTGCGAGCTGGCACCCCTGCACAACCCCGCTTCCCTGCTCGGCATCGACGTGATGAAGAAACTGCTCCCGAACGTCAAGCACGTCGGCATCTTCGACACCTCCTTCCATCAGACCATGCCGCCCGAGGCATTCCTCTATGCGCTTCCTTACGAATGTTATTCCGAGAAGAAGATCCGTCGTTACGGTTTCCATGGCACCAGCCACAAGTATGTGGGACCCAAGGCTGCCGAAATGGTCGGCATCCCCTACGAAGAGGCCAAGATTGTGAGTTGTCATCTCGGAAACGGCGCTTCCATTTGTGCCATCAAAAATGGCAAATCTATTGACACCTCCATGGGCTTCACCCCGGTGGAAGGCCTCGTGATGGGCACCCGCTGCGGCGACATCGACGCCGGCGCCCTCATCTACCTCATGGACTCCGAGCACATGGACACCAAGCAGCTCAACACCTTCATCAACAAGAAGAGCGGCCTGTTGGGCATCTCCGGCAAGAGTGTCGATATGCGCGACATCCGTGCGGGCCGCGATGCCGGTGACGAGCGCTCCACCTACGCCTTCAACATGTTCGCCTACCGTGTCAAGAAATATATCGGCGCATACGCTGCCGCCATGGGCGGAGTCGATATCATCCTCTTCACCGGCGGCATCGGCGAGAACGCCTGGTTCCAGCGCGAAGCCATCTGCCAGGGCCTCGAATTCCTCGGCACTAAACTTGACCTCGAAGCCAACCAGAAATATGCCGGTGAAGACGGCATCATCTCCACTCCGGAATCCAAGGTCAAGCTCGTCTCTGTCACCACCAACGAAGAACTCGTCATGGCCATGGAGACTTACAACCTCGCCAAGTAAATCCTTACCAATACATTATATTAATGTAATCACAAGGCGGTGCCATCAGGTGCCGCCTTTTTTTTGTAGTTATATACCTGATGAAACAATTTGTGCCATTTGATATGTAATTCCCTTTTTGTCATGTCAGAAAGTTTGGCAAATTTTTTGCTTTTATCTTCGCGCGAGTGTGCTTGCCTGTACACCCGCAAATGTATTGTGGATTGTAAATGATTAAAAATAAACATATTATGAAAAACGAAAAGGATATTGACCCGACCATTGAAAATCAGGAGCCACAAGAGCCCGTAACCGAAGAGACTCCGAAAACTGACAATATGGCAGATGTCGCCACAGAATCCGACAATGCCGACAACAATGCCAAAAAAAGCATCTTTTCAAGGAAAAACCACAAGGAGAAAGCGCGCATCGAAGAGTTGGAAAAAAAGCTAGAGGAGGCCAAAATAGAGAAAGCGGAGTTGAACGACCGTTTTCTGCGTCTCTTCTCTGAATTCGACAACTACAAAAAGCGTGTCAACAAGGAAAAACTCGACCTCCTCTCCACGGCTTCCGAGAAGGTCATTGTGAGCCTGCTGCCCGTTCTTGACGATTTCGAGCGTGCCATTGCCGCCAACGAGAAAGTGGAGGATACCCAGGCCATAAAAGACGGCTTCATATTGATATACAACAAATTATTACAACTTCTCAAACGTTTTGACGTAGAAGAGATCAAGGCTGTTGGCGAAGTTTTTGACACCGACTTCCACGAGGCGGTAACCCATTTCCCCACCGACAAAGAGGAGGACAAGGGCAAAGTCATCGATGTCACCGAGAAGGGCTACAAGTTAAAGGACAAAGTGATACGCTACGCCAAGGTGGTGGTCGGCCAATAATCGTTCACATCTTTTAAAATCGCAAGATTATGGCAGAAAAGAGAGACTATTACGAAGTGCTGGGCGTGGACAAGAGCGCCTCGACAGACGAGATAAAGAAGGCCTATCGGAAGAAGGCCATGCAATATCATCCCGACCGGAATCCGGGCGACAAGGAGGCGGAGGAGAAGTTCAAAGAGGCTGCGGAGGCATACGATGTGCTGAGCAACCCTGACAAAAAGGCGCGTTACGATCAGTTCGGCCATGCCGGCATGGGCGGTGCCGCGTCCGATTTTTCCGGATTCAACATCAACGACATCATCAGCCATTTTTCCGACGTGTTCGGCGGGGGAGGCGGCTTCGGCTTCAACATCGGCGACCTTTTTGGCGGCGGTGGCAGGAGCAGTGGCCAACGCACCGTGCGCAAAGGCGGAAATCTCCGTATCAAAGTCAAGCTCACATTGGAAGAAGTGGCCACTGGAACGGAGAAAAAAGTCAAGATAAAGAAATACGTCCCGTGCAACCACTGTCACGGCACGGGTGCCAAAGACGAGCACAGCAAGGAGACCTGTCCCATCTGCCACGGTTCCGGCCAGGAGGTACACCAGCAGCGCAGCATGTTCGGCATCATGCAGCAGGTGTCCGTCTGCTCCCGTTGCGGAGGCACGGGCGAGATCATCAAGGATCCCTGTCCCCATTGTCATGGCAACGGCATAGTGCAGGGTGAGGAGATGCTCACCATAGCCATCCCCGCGGGTGTTGACAACGACATGCAGCTCACCATGCGCGGCAAGGGCCATGCTGCCCAGAACGGCGGTGTCAACGGCGACCTTTTCGTCGTTATCGAGGTGGCCGATCACGACATCTTCGAGCGAGATGGCAACAACTTGTACCTCAATTACTACATCAGCTTTCCGCAGGCAGCCCTCGGCACCTCGGTCGAAATTCCGACCCTCGGCGGCAAGGTCAAGATCAAGATTGCGGCAGGCACCCAGAGCGGCCAGATACTGCGTCTCCAGGGCAAAGGCCTGCCCCAGATACAGTCGCGCAACGTCGGCGACCTCATCGTCAACGTCAACGTCTGGACGCCGAAGGCACTCACCAAGGAGGAGAAGGAAATCATGGAAAAATTGAGTACCCGCGAGAATTTCACGCCCAAGCCGGGCAAAAACGACCGCAGTGTCTTCAATCGGGTAAGACAGTTTTTCAACAGATAACCAACATCATATAATAACATAATGTAGGGATGCCACAATAATGTAGGGACGCCACAATGTGACGTCCCTACAATGATTTTTTGACATTCCCAAAAAACGTGTTACAACGCGAACTGCGTCACCACGAACGCCACGGCGAGGATGAGGGTGGCAGTGAGAATACCGCGCCCTGTCTTGTCGTATTTCAGGTTCAGCAAATAGTGCCGCATAAGGAAGATGGAGGGCAACATGGCTATGAGAATGAGCTTGGGCACCACGTTCTTGTAGAGATCGGGGCTGCGCATCAGCATGTCGGGGCGCACATGCACCATTATCAAAAGCACGCCAAACATAATGGCGAACAGAACAATAGGAAGGGCCAGGCCGAGAATAACGCCCAAGCCAAAAGAGTCTTTACGAAGTTTATCCTTTAAATTCATTTTCCAAATATTTAATATCGTTCATAGCTTGGTAGGCCGTCATGTCGGGATGAACGGGCTGCACGGAAATATAGTTGTGGTGCAAGGCCCACTCGCAGGTATCCTCGCCCTCGTCGGTATTCACCAAATAGCCGGCGAGCCAGTAGTAGGTGCCGCCGTATGGGTCGGTGCGTGGCTCCAGTTCCTCATGCCAGTAGCCTTTGGTCTGTCTCGTGATTTTAATGCCCTTAATCTCCTCAATGGAGGCCTTGGGGAAGTTGACATTCAGGCAGGTATATGGAGGGATGCCCTTTTCGAGCACTTGGCCGACAATCAGTTTGCCATAATGCACAGCGGCGGTGAAGTCGGCGGCGGGCGAATAGTCGAGCAGGGAGAGCCCCACGGCGGGGATGTTGTCAAAGCAGGCTTCCAAGGCGGCTGCCATGGTGCCGGAATAGATGAGGCTGACGGATGAGTTGGAGCCGTGGTTGATGCCTGAGAGCACAAGGTCCACCTGGCGGTCCTTGAGCAGGACCTTCTGACCGAGCTTCATGCAGTCAGTGGGAGTTCCGTTGGTGCGCCAATATTGGACACCGTTCACAGTCTTGTAGTGATTGAGTCGCAGCGGCTCGTTCATCGTGACGGCATGTGCCTTGCCCGACTGGGCACGGTCGGGGGCCACCACGTAAGTCTCGCCGAAGGAGGAGGCAATCTCCACCATGGCATCAAGACCTTTCGCCTCGTAGCCATCGTCGTTCACCACCAATATCAAAGGTCTTTTTTCTATCATCTCTTATTTTTTGATAACCTTAATCGTTCCTAAAACATTTTTATTGTATGTATCCAAAATTTTGAGGAGATACATTCCGGCAGTCAGGTTTTCCAAGGAGATGACAGACTTGTCGGCGGAAATCTCCTGTTGCATCAGAAGCCGTCCCGTCAAATCAAAAACTTGGCACTGGACGTTAGATTCAGCGAGGTCGACGGGCAGCTGCAGCGTCACGGAACCAGTGGTAGGATTGGGGAGAGCCACAATGTCGCTCACGAAATAATCCACAATGTCTGTGCTGGTTTTCCCAAGGCAGGGGAAGCTGATGGCATCGATGGCAGCCAAGTCGCTGCCGGAGCTGACATACGCATCCTTCACATATTGCCACTTGTAGGTATGGGTGCCAGCGGGCACTAAAATGCTATAGCGCGTCCATCCGACATTGCCGCTCCAACTCTCCTTGACTTGGTTGTCAATGTAGAATTTCAGGAAGTCGTAGTCTTGTTCGGAGGAGACCCTGTAATAGAACGACAGTGTGTCGGCACTTTCATGCGTACGAGTAATGGACATGGTGCTGCTGGCGCTGTTCCCGATTTGCCCGGAACGTGCTGCGTATGTACCCTCGTACGGATTTTGTGTTGTGATGGTCCAAGGATGTGAACCGTTATTCGACCATTCAAAAGCCGTAAAGTCTCCTGTCTCGAAGTCTTCCTGCACAGAGCCGATTTTCACAGGAATTTCCAGAACTTGACGGAAATCGTCATTGGAAAACACCGTAAGGCGTATCGTGGAAGAAGTGGGTTGCTCCGAATTGGATTTCACATTGATTTCCAGTATTTTAATACCATTGACAGCCATTCCTGGCAGGTCGTAAACACCACGATTGATGGTCAGGTTGCCATCTGGATTTGTGGCAGTGATGTTGCCCACGTGGGATATCCCGTTGCCGACATTGGTAATGGGAATTCTAAGGCGGGCTGTTTCGCCGATGTCGAGCCTGCCGTCGCCATTGCCGGTCTGGGCATCGTCCACGACGACATCACCCGACTGGAACATGGGGGCGTGCAGTTTCAGGGTACGGTTGAAATTACGGGTTTCCCCTTCCGTTGTGATAGCCAATTGGATATTGGCGTCGTGGAAGGCCGGGGCTTCGTTAGACACCCTGAGTTGAAACGCAGCAGTGAAGGTCTGCATAGCATCCGCTGCCATGGTGGCGACCGTCAAGCTGTTGTCAAGGATTGTAATGTAGGGGTCGGAGGAAGATATCTGCACCGTACTGTTGTTGGCGGGCTGGGTGCCGATATTCTTCATGACGGCATCTATGGTCACGGTCTCGCCATAGTCGGCCAAACCGTTGTGGTTTTTGTCATCGTTGAGGACAAAGTTTTGGCATATCAAGAAGGGACCATCATTGGGAACGAGTTGGAAGCTGCCCTGATAGGGCACGTAGTTGAGGGCGGTGGCCAACACTTGGACAGTATCTCCGACCGTCAAGGTGGCGGGGAGTTCCATAGCGAGGGAGCCGCCCTGGATACTGCCTTGGGCGATGATTTGGTCATGGCACATCAAGGTGACTCGTGCACCGGAAACGGCGGATGTGAATGTCACATCGCTGACGCCAAAAGGCAAGGAGATAGGATGGTCAACCAAGAGGTTCTGGGGCACAGCGGTACGCACTTGCAGGGCAGGGTCGCCGAAGAGAACCCATGTGCGCGAGACCTCGTAGTCATTATAGACATCCAGCATGTGGATGATGCCATTGAACGTGATGCAGCCGAATGTGTGGCGTTGTGCCGTGTTGTTGGCACCGGTAAGCAGTTCTATCATGCGGTCTTGGGCGCACATTGGCGGGTCCCAAGGCTGATTGATGGTGGACATCAGCGCACCCACAGCGCCGGTGGGCTGCCCGTTCTTCTCGGCGCGCAGCCATGCCTCCGCAAAGCAGGTACGACCGTTGTAGGCGCCGTTCACACAGGCCACGGAGATGATGAACGGGAGTTTGTTGTAGTTGGTCAAGCTATTGACATTGCTGACACTGAAGTTGGATGACGACCAAGAGGTCTCGGAGCCGTGGCCGCAATAATTGATGATGCCCACGCCGCTGTTCAAGGCCTGCGCCACCATTGAGGCTGTCGGGTTTCCAGAAGCGTCAAGTCCGCCTTGGCTTCCTTCGAACATTTCATAACCGGAAGTATAGGTGTAGTTCATCAAGATATTGTCAATGTTGCGAATGTGGGCGTAGTCGTACTCGTTGTTGTCACCCGGCCCTTGGTCGGAGGCGATCCCCAAGAACACGGGAAGATGGGCTGTTTCCTGCGGATCCTTTTCGTACTGGATGAATTTGTTGATCTGGGTGCTCACCTGATTGAGGTTTTCAGCGGAGATCTTTCCGATGATAATATCGGGGTAGTTGTCGTTGCCCACGAGTTCACCGTAGTAGTTGTCACTGATGTTGCCTCCCGCGCTGATGGTGGGGAACTGCTGGTTATCGCCCACAAGAATCACGTATGCCAGGTTATGACTGTTGTAGTAGTTTCGGATGTAGTTCTTGATGGCGGTGCTGGTGCTGCCGGCCACGGAGAGGGGAACGATTTCGGCGGCATAGCCGTTGCGTTTTTTCCATGTGGCGTACGGCTCCATGGCTTCACAAAAGTTATCGGGAGCGAGAATGAGCATGTCACCGTGCTCTTCCAGCGGGGTGGACTTGACGGTGCTATAGTTCAGGAAGTGAGTGGCATAGATGTCATTGAAGCCCTTGGCCACGCGGTCGAGGTGGCGGATGCCCGCACGGGAGTTGTAGCGGACACGCACGGTCATGCTGCTATAGGCTTTCAGTTGCTTGCTGACGGGATTATAGGCGAAGGGGTAAAAATGCAGGGCCACACCGCTATAGTCGCGCAGGCGGTAGGTCTCGCCCACATGGACCGTATTGTCGTTCAGGAACCTGTTCTCAAAATAGGAGGCTCCCTTCACATAGCCCACAGTGGCGGGGTCCACGTTGCGGTAAAGGCGGCCCTTGGACGGGACCAGTTCAAAATTGCGCACCAACGTATAGTCGGACTCCAGCACTTCCACCGTGGGGTTACTACCGTCGGGCACGATGAGCGAAACGGCGGTCTGCAGCATTTCCGGGGCACCGGTCTCCAAAACGGGGTAGGCCTGCGGCATGGACAACTTTTGCATCACGACACCATTCACATCCACAGGAGTACATTTGTAGTTTGGATACTCCACACGCACCACGGCACCGTCAGAAGTCGATTCCAACAAGGTGAAACGGATGCCTTGCGCATAGCCGACCGTCACAGTGAAAACAAGTAAAATGAGGAATAAAAGGGAGTTTTTCCAAAGAGAATATTTCATAAAAAAAGTGTTTTGTAAAAAGCGCGCAAAGATAGCAAAAAAACAGTTGGTTCTGTCTGGTGAAAACTGGTTTTTTCCTTTTGATTTTTAGCAATTTTTGTGTACTTTTGCGCAGCGAAAGATGAAAAAATTCTGCTTTTCAACTAAAGCATTCTTTTTTACCTGTTTTGAAAAATAAAAAGTGACACTTTATCCCTAAATAATTGCCATGATGGACAAGAAAAGTTTACGACAGGAGATTCGGAGACGAAAGAAAGAGCACACGCCGGAGGAACTCAAGGCGCAATCGGAGCGCATCATGATGAAATTGGCCGCACACCCCGCGTTTGTTGCGGCGGAACGGGTGATGCTCTATGCCTCGTTGCCCGACGAGGTTCAAACCATGGACTTTATCGACACTTGGAAAAAAAGCAAACGAATCATTTTGCCAACCGTGGCAGGCGATGACATCATTCCTGTGGAGGTGACCGATGAAAGCGAAATGCAAGAAGGTGATTTTCATATTCTTGAGCCAAAGAACAAGCCGTATGTAGGATCTTTGGATCTCATTGTAGTGCCAGGCATGGCCTTCGACCGCGACGGGCATCGCTTAGGGCGCGGACGTGGCTATTACGACCGTTTCCTTTCAAAATATCCCGAGGTGAAGACCATCGGGATATGCTTTGATTTTCAATTTGTGGAGTCCATTCCCACGGAACCTCACGACCGTCCTGTGGATGAAGTCATCACGTTGTAGGGTTATTCCTTGATGCCGTAGGCCAGGTCGCCGGCGTCACCGAGGCCGGGCACGATATAGGAGTGGGCGGTCAGTTCCTCGTCCACGGCGCCAACCCAGATGGTGGTGTTGGTGGGAGAAACGTGTGACTGCAAGTAATCCAAACCCTGGCGGGAGGCGATGATGCTGACAAGATGGGTGTGTACAGGGTCACCCTTGGTGAGCATCTCCTCGTATGCGAGCACCATAGACTGACCGGTAGCCAGCATCGGGTCGGCCATGATCAGAATCTTGTCATCAATGGCGGGTGAAGATAGGTAATCGACCTCGATTTCAAAAGTGCCGTCCTTCTCATACTTGCGGAAGGCAGTGATGAAGGCATTTTGGCTTCTGTCGAAATAGTTGAGCATACCCTGGTGCATGGGGAGGCCTGCGCGCAGGATGGTCGCCAACACGGGATAGTCGGCCAACACAGGAATGTTAGCGATTCCCAACGGGGTCACGACTTCACGCTCCTCATAGGGCAATGTCTTGCTGATTTCGTAGGCGAAAATCTCGCCAATGCGCTCCAAATTACGACGGAAACGCAAACTGTCGCTTTGTACATCGCTGTTCCGAATCTCGGAGATAAACTGATTGAACAACGAATTCTGGTTGCCAAGGATATTCAAACCACTATTCATATCTTAATTTCTTAGTTTCTTAATTTCTTAATTTATCACCCCAAACCTTAACCAAATAATCTCTTAATATTCAATGATTTAATAGTTTAGTTCGCACCTTTCTCCCCAAACACCCTTTCAAAGATGGTCGGCACCTCTTTCATGTAATATTCGAGTGTAAAGCACTGGGCCAGCTCTTCGGGGGTGAAATTAGCGCGGATGGTCTCATTTTGCAGCAGGAGTTCCTGGTAGTCTTCACCGTCGAACCACGCTTTCATGGCGATGGGTTGCACGAGGTCGTAGGCGGCCTCGCGGGCGAAGCCCTTGTTGATGAGGGCTGTCATGACACGTTGCGCAAAGATCACCTTGTGAGTCATGTAGATATGCTGGAGCATATTGTCTGGGAAAACGACCAAATTCTCGAGGATGCGTCCAAAGCGATTGAGCATATAGTCGAGGAGGATGGTGGCATCGGGGAGCATGATGCGCTCGGCGGAGGAGTGGGAGATGTCGCGTTCGTGCCAGAGGGGGATGTCCTCGTATGCGGAGAGCATGTATCCCCGGAGGATGCGGGCGCAGCCGCAGATGTTCTCGCTCCCGATGGGGTTGCGTTTGTGGGGCATGGCGGAGGAGCCCTTCTGGCCTTTGCCGAAAGCCTCTTCGGCCTCACGGAGTTCCGTGCGTTGCCAATGGCGCACTTCCATGGCCATCTGCTCCATGGTGGAGCCTATGAGGGCGAGGGTGCCCATGTAGTGGGCGTGGCGGTCGCGCTGCAGCACCTGGGTGGAGATGTTGGCAGAGTGGATGCCCAGTTTCTCGCAAACATAGTCCTGCACAAAAGGCGGGGTGTTGGCGAAGTTGCCGACGGCACCGCTGATTTTGCCACACTCCACATCGGCAGCAGCCATGTCGAAGCGGGTGAGGTTGCGTTTCATCTCCTCGTACCACAAGGCCCATTTGAGTCCGAGCGCGGTGATGTCGGCATGTACGCCGTGTGTGCGTCCGATGCAGGGTGTGTTCTGAAACTCGTATGCTCGTTTTTTCAGTATTTCCATGAAATGCAAGAGGTCCTGACGGAGAATGGCGTCAGCCTGTTTCAGCAGATAGCCGTTGGCGGTGTCCACCACATCGGTGGAGGTCAGGCCATAGTGAACCCATTTGCGTTCGTCGCCCAACGATTCGCTGACAGCGCGGGTGAAGGCCACAATGTCGTGGCGGGTTTGCTGCTCGATTTCATAGATACGCTCCACCTTGAAGGTGGCCTTTTCACGCAGCTTGCGGACATCATCGGCAGGGATCACCCCCAGCTCGCTCCATGCGGCGGCGGCTTCAATTTCGACTTTCAAATAGGCACCGAACTTGTTCTCTTCGGTCCAAACGGCGCTCATCTCCGGGCGGGAATAACGTGGTATCATAGCATTGTTTTATTGGAGGTGCAAACATACACATTTTATTTGAAAGTTTTTTTTGTATTTTTGCCGAAATTTTTTGCAATATGGCACAAGAGAAATTTGCGGTTATCGGGGCCGGCCACTTCGGCCAGGCCATCAGTCGCGCCCTTTCCGAAAAGGGCTTCGAAGTCCTCGTGGTGGATTCCAACATCAGTGTGGTACAAGACATCTCGGAAGAGGTGGCATACGCCGTCTGCGCCGACGCCACCAGCAAGCGTGCGCTTCAGAACGAGAACATCCAGGATTTTGACGCCGTCATCGTGGCCATCGGCAACGACTTTGTGGGAAGACTTCTCTGCACGGCCAATCTGCTCGACCTTGGGGTCAACCGCATCATCTGCCGCGTCATGGGCAAAAGCCAACGCACCATCCTCGAAAAGATGGGCATCACGGAGTTCCTCTCCCCGGAGGATGAGGTCGGCGCCATCCTCGCCGAACGCCTCTCCAACCCCAACATGATCTCCTATCTCCAGCTCGCCGACGACTACAAGATTGCGGAGGTCATCGCCCCCAACAGCCTCATCGGGCTCACCCTCGGCGACATCAATTTCCGCGACAACCACAAGCTCAGTTTGATCACCATCCGTCGCAATTTCGAAGAGGTCGTCAATGACAAAGTCGGCACCAACCAGCACATCCTCGGTGTGCCTGACAACAAGACCGAAATCGAGGATGGCGACGTGTTCGTCCTTTTCGGCAAGGAGCACGACATTGACAATTTCATTAAAATCAATCTCTGATGTCCTGGTTTAGGCATTCGCGAAAGGTTTATGAAAGCAAACGCCGTCTGCACATCGCCCAATACAAGGGGCGGGTGCGGCGCATTTTGCAAATACTCAGCGTGCTTGTTTCCCTGATCACTATCGTCTGCATCATTTGCTATCACGGGCTTTATATCTCCCTGCCCATCAAGAACCTCATCCGCTGGATCATCTATGGCAGTTTGCTTTTCTATATCCTGAAATATTTCATACTGCTCTTTTACTCGCTGCACCGTAAGGAATTCATCAAGCGGTCGTGGTTTGAGTTTCTTATTATATGCATATTAATCACACAGTTCCTATCTGTCGCCATTTTCCATTTCCGTTTTTTCTCCACCGAGAATTTCGAAAACTACTATATTCTTTTTGTCCAGATTTATTTTTTGATGATGGTGCTCATCGAGATGGCGAAGATGAGCAGCACGATTGGCAAATACAACCTCAGCCCGCCGATCCTGATGGTGCTCTCTTTCTTCATCCTCATCTGTTTCGGCACGGTGTTGCTGATGATGCCGCGCATGACTGTCAACGGAATCTCCTTCATTGACGCCCTGTTCACAGCCACCAGTGCCAGCTGCATCACCGGTCTTTCCGTGGTGAGCACCTCCGGTTGTTTCACGATGAAGGGTCAGATTGTCATCATGATCCTCATCCAGTTGGGTGGTATGAGCATCCTGTCATTCGCAACATTCTTCACGACATTCCTCGCACGTTCCTCCGTAGGACTGCGCTACCAATACATGGTGCGCGACATGATGGCCACGAAGCTCTCCGACTCCTTCTCCCTGTTGCGTAGCATTGTCATCACCACATTTATCATTGAGACTGTAGGTGTTATCCTGCTCTATACCTATTGGAAAAACACGGGGTTCTTCACCTCCTCCAGCGAAAACCTCTTCTTTTCGCTCTTCTACACCATCTCCGCCTTTAACAACGGAGGTTTTGTGTTGATAGACAAGAGCTTGCTGGAACTTGGCAGTGCCCATAGTTATTTCCCGCAGGTCATCATCATGATCCTGGTCTTTTTGGGCGGTATCGGATTCCTCACTATCCGGGACTTCTTCAGCCCGCGTTACATCCGGGAGCGCAAAAAATACCCGTGGAAGAGTTTGATGCCCCAGACCAAGATTGTATTAATCACCACGTTGTGGCTCATCTTTGTTTGTTCTGTCTTCTTTTTCTTCATCGAAAAGAACAACGCCTTGAGTACACAAGAGACCCTGTTTGACAAAATCTTCACAGCTATCTTTGAGATTGCGACATGCCGAACTTCAGGGTTTATGATCTTGGATATCAGATCCATGGCCTTGCCATCTGTTATAATGATTGTAGTGTTGATGTTCATTGGCGGCTCGCCGGGTTCCACGGGCGGCGGCATCAAGACCACCACTTTCTTCGTGATGCTGAAGTCGGTGTTAGCCACCATCCAGGGCAAAAAGCACATTGAATTCCAACACAAGACCATCTCCTACGAATTGGTGGACAAGGCGAGTTCGATTGTCACGATGACCTTCCTTTTCGTCCTGATATCGGTATTCATTCTCACCATAGTGGAGCCGGCGGCTTCGTTGCAGGACGCCATTTTCGAGACCACCTCCGCCTTTGCCACATGCGGTCTCTCCACGGGCATCTGCGCCGAATGGAACACGTTGGCCAAGATTGTGCTCATCCTGGACATGTACATCGGGCGTATCGGCACCCTGACGCTTGCCTTCGCCCTTACCCGGCATAAAAAGGAGTCGCAACACCAATATCCGGATTTATATTTGATGGTCGGATAGACCGAACTGGATGGGGCGGCACAAACGCAGCCCTGTTTTTCTTCCCAAAAACACCCGAATCAAAAAAAGAGGTGTTGAAGATGAATATTTTTTGTGTATTTTTGTGCGTTTTTTCTGTGGAAAATAATTTCATAAAAATCAACAAAATAAACACTGACGATGAAAAGAATTTGTGTAATTGTACTGGCAGTCCTCACCAGCATGTTGATGGGCAGCTGCGGCTTAGGAAAAATGGTATCCAAATATCCCGAGGTCAGCATCACGCTTGACAATCCGGACTTGGAAAACAAGGGCGGCGAGGTGGCCTACACCATCAAGGGCACCATCCCTCCGAAATACATGAAGAAGAAAGCCCAGATGGTGCTTTCCCCGTCCCTTAAGGTGGACGGTGTCAACCTGCAGCCCTTCACCACCATCACACTCAAGGGTGAGAAGGCCAAGGGCGAAGGCACCCCCATCAAATACAAGACGGGCGGCACCTTCTCCAAGAGCGGCACCTTCAAGTTTGACGAATCCATGGAGACCGCCGAGATTGTGGTCAACGGAGTAGCCAAGATGAAGAAAAAATCCGCCGACCTGAAGCCTGAGAAAAACCTCGGCGAGGGCATTTCCAACACCGCGTCCCGCATCGGGCTGCAGCCCATCATTTCGCAGGATGCCAGCACCGGAGGCAACTTCATCCAGGCCCCGCACCGCTTCACCCCGGAATACACGGGCAAGACGGCTATCATCTACTTCGACCTCAACAGTTTCAACATGAACTGGAACAACCCCAACAACAAGTCGAAGGCCGCCAAGGATTCCATCCGCAAATTCATCGAATTCCTCAACGAGGGCAACCTCATCGACCGTGTGGTCATCTCCGGATGGGCATCTCCCGAAGGTGAAGAGAGCAACAACCAGGGTCTCTCGGAACGCCGTTTCGAGCAAGGCAAGAAATGGTTCCAGGAACAGTACAACAAATATCTGAAGGATTATGCCAAGAAGAACAACATCAAGCTGAAAGACCTTCGCATGCCTTCTTTCGAATACATCAACAATGCCAAGGGCGAGGACTGGGACGGCTTCGAGTTGGCCATCGAGAAGTCGAACATGGCGCAGAAGAACCAAATCCTCAACGTGGTGAAATCGCAGGCCAACAACGACATGCGTGAGCAGAAGATTCGCGAGATGACGGACATTTACCCTGAAATCGCGGATGCCATCCTGCCGCCGCTGCGTCGTGCCGAGATGCAGCTCATCTGCAAAAAGCATGAGAATTACACCGATGCCGAGCTCATTCAGAAGGTGCTTGCCACTCCGAAGGATTTCTCCGTCAACGAGCGTCTTTACGCCGCTTCCGTTTGCAACAACATTGACGACCAGAAGGCCATCTACAACGCACTTATCAACGACCGTGCCACCGAAGGCGACTGGCGCGCCTACAACAACCTTGGCGTGTTAGCTTTGAACGAGTACTACGAAAACGGCAATGTGGATGCTTTGGACGAGGCTGTCAGCAATTTCAACAAGGCTGCCGCCATCACTCCCAACAACGGTATTGTGCTGAACAACTTGGCGCTTGCACAGTTCCTGCAAGGCAACTATGCCGAGGCCCGCACCCAGTTCGAAAATTCCAAGAATGCCTCCGTGGATCCTGTCAACCAAGATTATGTGCTGGGCATGTACAGCATTCTCGACGGCGACTACAACAAGGCCGTGCAGCTGATGGGCAACCGCACTTGCGACTATAACACCGCCCTCGTGCAAATCCTCAACAAGGATTACACCTCAGCACACAACACGCTCTACTGCATCACCAACGTGGACGCCAAGACCGCCTACCTGAAGGCCGTGCTCGCCGCCCGCCTCAAAGACGAGAGCGAAGTCTATGCCAACCTCGCCATTGCACTCCAAAAGGATCCTTCCCTCAAGAAGAAAGCCAAGAGGGATGCTGAATTCAAGAGATATCGCCATTCTGCCACCTTCAAGGATCTTGTGAAATAGTCCTCGGTGGTAACATTCACCTACGGGGCGGGCTTCCAACCCGCCCCAATTTATAATATATTATGGTAGAAAACAGAAACATGGCCATCGCCTACGACTTCGATGGCACCCTTGCTCCCGGCAACATGCAGGAGCACAATTTCATCCCAGATCTTCAGATGGACAAGGGGGAGTTTTGGAGTGAAGCCAACCAAATGGCCAAAGTCCACGATATGGACGAGGTGCTTGCCTACATGCACCTTATGCTCATCAAGGCGCGCGAGAAGAACATCTCCTTGCGCGAGGAGACCTTCATGCAGTATGGCGCCCGCATCACCTTTTTCGAGGGGGTGGAAAGTTACTTTGAACGCATCAACCAATATGCGGCCAAACAACGCATCCATCTGGAGCACTTCATCATCTCCTCGGGTCTTCGCGAGTTTGTGAAGGGCTCGTCCATTGCCAAGCATTTCCGCACCATCTTCGCGTCCGGCTTCCAATACGACGAAAGCGGCAACGCCTGCTGGCCCGCCCTTGCCGTCAACTACACCAACAAGACGCAATTCCTCTTCCGCATCAACAAGGGCATCTACAACTCCTACGACAACACGCTCATCAACAAATCGATGGCGGAGGACGACCGCGCCGTGCCCTTCTCCAACCTCATCTACATCGGCGACGGAGAGACCGACGTGCCCGCCATGAAGATGGTCAATCTCTACGGCGGCACCACCATCGCGGTCTATAATCCCGACTCGGTGGCCACCCCGCACCGTCCCAAGTCATCCAAAGACATCTGCCTCGACCTCATCCGGCAGAACCGTGCCGACTACATCGCGCCCACCAACTACAGCGAGGGCGGCGAGTTGGATGTCATGCTCAAGAAAATCATCGACAAAACGGCCATGGAACAGGACATCCTCGCCATCAAATACAAAGAGGTCAACAAAGGATAACATAGGTGGAGAGCTAATCGCTAATTTTCGTATTTTTGCCGCCTTAATTTTTCAAGACTATGACTTCAGCAGAAATACGTGACGCTTTCCTGCGCTTCTTCGAATCCAAGGCGCACCACATCGTTCCCTCCGCTCCCATGGTGATCAAGAACGACCCCACTTTGATGTTCACCAATGCGGGCATGAACCAATTCAAGGACATCTTCCTTGGCAACAGCAAGGCCGAACATCTGCGTGTGGCCGACTCCCAAAAGTGCCTCCGCGTCTCCGGCAAGCACAACGACCTCGAAGAGGTGGGCCGTGACACCTATCACCACACCATGTTCGAGATGCTGGGCAACTGGTCGTTCGGCGACTACTTCAAAAAAGAGGCCATCGCTTACGCCTGGGAGTTCCTCACCGAGGTGATGAAACTCGACAAGGAGCGTCTCTACGCCACCGTGTTCCAAGGTGACGAAAAGGACGGCACCGCCTTCGACCAGGAGGCGTACGAATTCTGGAAGGCATACCTGCCCGAAGACCGAATTCTCAAGGGCAACAAGAAAGACAACTTCTGGGAAATGGGCGACACCGGTCCCTGCGGGCCCTGCTCCGAGATCCATATCGACCTGCGCGATGACGCCGAGCGCCAACAGACTCCCGGCCGTGAGCTTGTCAACAAGGACAACCCCCTCGTCATCGAAATTTGGAACCTTGTCTTCATGCAGTTCAACCGTGTCGCTTCGGGCGAGCTGAAGCCCTTGGCCAACAAGCACGTCGATACGGGCATGGGCTTCGAGCGTCTGTGCATGGCCGTGCAGAACAAGAAGTCGAACTACGACACCGACGTCTTCCAGCCCATCATCAAAAAGATTGCCGACAAGTCGGGCATCGCCTACGGTGCCCATCGCGACAGTGACGTGGCCTTGCGTGTGGTGGCCGACCACTTGCGCGCCGTCACCTTCGCCATCGCCGACGGCCAGCTGCCCTCCAACACGGGAGCCGGCTACGTCATCCGCCGCATCCTGCGCCGCGCCGTGCGCTACGGCTTCACCTTCCTCGGCTTCAAGGAGCCCTTCATCGCCACCCTCGTCCCCGACCTCGTGGCACAGATGGGGCACCAATTCCCGGAACTCAAGGCCCAGCAGACCCTTGTCGAAAAAGTGGTCCGCGAAGAGGAGGCCTCCTTCCTCAAGACTCTCGACTCCGGCATCACCAAGTTCGAGAACTATTGTGCCAAACTGCAGGGCAGCGTCGTGGACGGCGACTTCGCTTTCGAGTTGTTCGACACCTACGGATTTCCCATTGATCTGACACAGCTCATCGCCGCCGAGAAGAACCTCACCATCGACATGGAGGGGTTCCAGCGCGGGCTGCAGCAGCAGAAGGAGCGTTCCCGCAAGGACGCCGCCGTCAACGCCGACGACTGGGTGGAACTCATCGCCCAGGACTCCCCCACCCGCTTCGTGGGCTATCACAAGCTCCAATGCGAAAGCCGCATTGTGAAATACCGCAGCGTCACCGCCAAAAACAAGACTTTTTTCCAAATCGTGCTCGATCAGACCCCCTTCTACGCTGAGTCTGGCGGACAGGTGGGCGACACCGGCACATTGGAGAGCGGTGCCGAGTCGGTGGCCATCTACAACACCACCAAGGAGAACAACCTCACCATCCACTTTGCCAACAAGCTGCCCGCCGACCCGTCGGCAATGTTCACCGCCAAGGTGGATGCCGACAAACGGCAGCGCACGGCCAACAACCATTCGGCCACACACCTGCTGGATCACGCCCTTCGCCACGTCCTCGGCACACATGTGGAGCAGAAAGGCTCGTTGGTCACCTCCGAGCGTCTGCGTTTCGACTTCTCGCATTTCGCCAAGCTCACCGACGAGGAGATTGTCAAGGTGGAGCGCAAGGTGAACGAACTGATACGCGAAAACCTGCCCTTGCAGGAGCATGTTGACGTCCCCATCGAGGAGGCGCGCGCCAAAGGCGCCATTGCCCTCTTTGGGGAGAAGTACGGCAACCTCGTGCGTGTCATCCAGTTCGGTGATGCGGTGGAACTGTGCGGGGGCACGCACACCTCCGCCACGGGCAACATCGGCTTCTTCAAGATTGTCTCCGAAGGTGCCATCGCCGCCGGCGTGCGCCGCATCGAGGCCGTCACGGGCACGGCCGCCGAAGACATCCTTTACGACTGCCAAGAGCAGTTACGGAAGGGCAAGGAGATGCTCAACACCTCCAACCTGCTGCAAGCCATTCAGAAGCTGAGCGACGACAATCTCCAGTATCGCCACAAAGTGGAGGATTTCGAGAAGCAGCAGACCATTGCCTTCTGCCAGGAATTGGCCAAGGAGGCCACCATGGTCAATGGCGTGCAATTATTGAGCAAGGTCACGACCTTGGCACCCGACATCCTGCGGCAGGCCGCCTACAACCTGAAAGGTGAGTCCAACCGCGTCATTGTATTGGGCAGTGTCTTCGAGGGCAAGCCCAATTTGGTGGTGGCGCTCAGCGACGACCTCACGGGCAAGTACAACGCCCCGCAGATGGTGCGTGCCGCGGGCAAGCACATCCAGGGTGGCGGCGGCGGACAACCCAACCTCGCCATGGCGGGAGGTAAAAACCCCGATGGTGTGCAAGATGCCGTCAATGAAGTCGTGAAAATGCTCTAACAAGCGTAACCCTACGCAAACGCCTCCAAGTCCAACTCGTTCAGCAACTCCACGCCCCGCTCGTTGAGCAGGGGGAATAGAACATATCGCAAAATAATGGCTTGCTTCTTGCCATACATGACGTACATGGACAAGTTTGTATAGAAGAAATCCGAATAGACCGCCGTATTGATGTCCTCGTAAATGTGATAGCTCCGCATCCCCTTTCGAATGATGGAGTCCAACAAGCTCCTGAACGGCGTATCGTCTGTGAAAAAGAGTTTGTTATCCCAATCATATTGGAAATAAATATGCTGGTTCTTGGCAAACTGCTGGAACTCCCATACCAACAGCACTAATTCTTCAATGGAATGGTTGCATTGCAAGACCTGCTCGCCGAAATGGTCCACAAACTGATTATGGCAATATTGCAATGCCATTTGAATGGATTTTTCCTTGTTTACATACCGATTATAGAACGTTTTACGCCCAATATTCATGAAAACGGATATTTCATCAATGGTATGTTCAAACCCATTGTTGAGATAGAATCTATAAAGGTCCTCTATCTTTTGCTCTCTTCTGGAAATCTTCTTCTTTTTCATCTCTTTTCATTTAAAAAAGACACTGTATAATGCTCCTCCAAATTCTTCAAGTCGGCCACTTTTTCCACTTTGCCGTCTTTCAGATAGACATACGTCGGGAATTGACCATAAACGATATTGAGAGCTTCTATGGGGTTGATGGCAGCATACCGGTAACCACCTGTTTTGGTCTCCTCGCGAAACTTCTCCTTCGATTCCTCGGAACCCCAAATGAAGAAAACCACGCGGGTGGAATCCAACGCATTTTGCTGGACAATCTGGTGGAGCTTGTTTGCGCTGATCTTGCAGTACTTGCATCCTGAAGCCAGATAGCCCAAAATGTAATTCCCCTGGTCCAAATCCAGTGACTGTGCCACAGAATCCTGCATAAAAGCGTCGAACTTAGCCTCATCCAACTTCAGTTCTTCCCTGCTGAAAACTTTATATACCGAGTCCATCGGGAAAAGCGCGAACGGCACGGCAACCGCCGCGACCGTAAGTACAATACCTAAAGCTTTCTTGCCTCGGAACTGGTAATCCTTTTCTTTGCGAATCAGCAACATCAAGGCCATCAAGACGATGTTCTTCACGATGGTCCATCCGGGGCTGAGTTCCACAATGTCGCCCAAGCAGTGGCAATTGTCGTCATGCCGGAACAAGGCGACATACACCATCAAAAGGGAGAAACCCAACAACATCGCCATGATCAGCCACCATGTGGGCTTGTAGAGTATTTTGGAAATGAGGAAAGCGCCCAGCAGCAGCTCCGCCGCGATGACGCATCGGGCCACAATGCCGGAGAAAACGAATCCGAACCATTTGAAACTGTAGATGTATATCTCAAAATTTTCGAGCGACAAGAGCTTGAAAATGGCGGATACAATGAAAATCAATCCTATCAGCACCCTGAGTACAGTTTGAAATATGGGGAAAAACCTTGCCATTTGTATTTTTTTATGTGTTTTATCCATGATTAATTTGCGACAATGCCCTTCGGAATTGCTTCAAGAAGGGTACGGGTGTAATCGGTCTGCGGATGGAGACACAGTTCGTCGGCATCCCCCAGTTCCACGATACGCCCGGATTGCATGACCACAATACGGTCGGACATGAACTTGACCACGGAGAGGTCATGTGAAATGAAGATATAGGTGAAATGATATTCCTGCTTCAGCTCGTTAAGCAGATTGAGCACCTGTGCCTGCACGGAGACATCGAGGGCGGACACCGACTCGTCGCAGATGATGAAGCGCGGGTTCACGGCCAATGCGCGGGCAATGGAGATGCGCTGCCTCTGGCCACCGGAGAACTCGTGCGGATAACGGTAAAAATGCGACTCATTGAGGCTGACGCGTTCCAACAGGGCGAGGACCTTGCTCTTCCGTTCCTTGTCGGATGAGCCGATACCGTGTACGCGCATCGGTTCCATCAGTGCATCCCCGATGGTGAGGCGCTGGTTGAGCGAGGAGTAGGGATCTTGAAGGATAATTTGCAAATCCTTGCGCATCTTCCGCATCTCGCTGTGGGAAAGTTCCATGAGATTGACGCCTTTGTAGGTCACCACCCCCGACGTGGGTTCTATCAGCCGGATCATCGAACGACCCAAGGTGGTCTTGCCGCACCCGGACTCACCCACCAGTCCGAGGGTTTCGCCCTCGTAGATATCGATGCTCACATCTTGCAAAGCATGGACATACTGCCGTTTTTCAAAAAGTTTGCGTTTTCTGACAGGGTATTGTTTGCAGACATTCCGCAGGGTGATGAGCGGTTTCTCCGCATACAGCCGTTGATGGAAAGATTGCCGCTCTTCGGGGGAGACGCAGAGGTTCGCCATAGCCTCCTGCACACCCGTCTGCCGCTTTTGGACGAAATCGTCCACTGTGGGGAGCTGTCGCAGGCGGACATTGAGGGAGGGACGGCAGGCGAGCAGTCCCTGCGTGTAGGGGTGCTGCGGGTGGAGGAAGATGTCGCGGATACCTCCGCATTCCACGACGTTGCCTTTATAGAGCACCATTACCTGGTCGGCGATTTCGGCCACCACGCCGAGGTCGTGGGTGATGAAGAGTACACTCATGCCGTGTTTTTGCTGCAACTTGCGAATAAGCTGGAGGATGCCCTTCTGCACAGTGACATCAAGGGCGGTGGTGGGCTCGTCGGCGATGAGCAGGTCGGGTTGGCAGCTCATGGCCATGGCAATCATGACGCGCTGCTTCTGGCCGCCCGAGAGCTCGTGGGGGTAGGAGTCGAAAATCTGTTCGGGACGGGGCAGCATCACCTCGCGGAAAAGATCGAGGATATGAGCCTTGGCCTGCTCCTTGGTCTTGTTGGTGTGCAGGAGAATCTGCTCCATAATCTGGTCGCCGCAACGCAACACGGGGTTGAGGGAAGTCATGGGTTCCTGGAAAATCATCGCGATACGGCGGCCCCGAATCTGTTGGAGTTTCTTTTCAGAGGCCTTCAGCAGGTCGATGGGCTGCTCCTTCCCCTCCTCGTGGAACAAGATCTGCCCCTCGGGGTAGCGGGCAATGTCGGGGTTGAGCAGTCGCATCACAGAGAGAGCCGTCACCGACTTGCCGGAGCCGGATTCACCGACAATACCTAAGGTTTGGCCCTTGGGCAAAAGGAGGTCCACCTGGTGCAAAATGGGTTTCCAGCCCTCATCTTGCCGCAGTTCCAGCGATAGTTTCGAGATTTCCAACAGACTTTCCATAAAGAGCGCAAAAATACACCTTTTTTGAAATGGGACCGTATTCTTTCCTTGCAAATTATCAAAATGAAAAAACAGTATCTTTGCGGCCTTGAAAAAATAATTACTCGAGACATGTCTCGTACAAAAAAGTGACGCATATCATCATGAAAAAAATATCGCTTATCATGCTGTTCCTCGGTTGCATGCTCGCGCACGCCCAGTTCCTGCGGCCCGACTATCCGGCCATCCAGAAGGCCATTTCCGATCCCAAATCGGAGTTCTACTACCCCACCTTGCTGGAACGCTATCGTGCCAGCGACTCCACCCTCACCGCACAGCAGCGACTTCATCTCTATTATGGATTTGTCTTCCAAAAAGAATACGACCCCTACGACCATTCCGATACGGAAATGAAAAAGATGCTGCACTCCCTTCCCTCCATCGGAGACAACGACTGCCGCACACTCATCGGGATGGCCCAGGAGGTGTTGGAAAAGAATCCTTTCAAGGTCAGTGCGTTTCGTGTCATCCAATATTGTTGCGATCAGCTTGACAGCGCGGAGTTGGCTCACAAATATGCCATCCAGCAACGCATCTTCGCCCTTGCCCTTATCGAGTCCGGCAATGGCATGAAACCTTCCACCGCCTTCTATGTGAACGAGGTGGAACACGAGTACTTCCTGCTCTCCCTCTACGACCTGACCCCTGGCGCCCAAAGCCTCAGTATCATTGACGGTGAAAAGTACGATGTGATGGAGGTGGACAAAAACGACTACGGTTTAGAGAAGCTCTATTTCAATCTTAAATCCTTTTCATTCAAAAAATAGACGACGGCAAAGATGCGCTATTTCCTACACTTGGCATATAACGGGGCACCCTTTTTCGGCTGGCAAGTACAGCCCGACCACCCCACCGTGCAGGAAACTCTGGAGCGGAGCATTTCGCTGTTGCTGCACAAAGAGCACATTGATGTCACGGGGTGCGGCCGCACCGACACTGGTGTACATGCCGCCGACTACTACGCCCACATCGACCTTGAAGAGACGCTTTCCCCTGATGGTTGCCGACAGCTTCGCGACCAGCTCAACAGTTTTCTCCCCAAGGAGATTGTCATCTATGATGTCTTCCCTGTGCAGCCGCGCGCCCACGCCCGTTTTGACGCCGTGGAGCGCACCTACCAATACTTTGTCTCCACCCACAAAAATCCCTTCACCTTTCCGCAACGCTACTTCAGTTTCCGCGCCCCCGACATGAAACGGATGAATGAAGCCGCGAAGCTGCTTCTCGACACGGAAGATTTCACCAGTTTTTCCAAAGTACACACCCAAGTCAACAACTTCCTCTGCAACGTCACCCATGCCCAATGGACGCAGGAGGGTGACGATCTCGTGTTCACCATCACCGCCAACCGCTTTCTGCGCAACATGGTGCGCGCCATCGTGGGCACCCTGCTCGATGTGGGATTTGGAAAAACAAGCATTGAAGATTTTCATAATATTATCCATCAAAAAGATAGATGCAAGGCCGGCAACTCTGTCCCCGCCTGCGCACTTTTTTTGACAACTGTTCGTTATAACTGGCCTGACATTAAAACAGATGATTAAGAATATTATCCCCCTTTATGGCCTTGCCGCCATGCTGTTGCTTGCCACAACAGTCCTGTTTCCTGGCTGTAACCGTCACGGATTCGATGATTCCGTAAAGTTAGAGTTTTCCACCGACACCTTGATGTTCGACACGGTCTTCACCACGGTGACCTCCATAACCCGAAACTTTACGGTGAAAAATCCGAGCAAAAACCCTGTCAAATTGGACATCCTTCTTGCGGGAGCCGCAAACACGGGTCAGTCGTACTACAGCATCAACGTCAACGGCAAAGCGGGCACGGAGTTCCACGATGTGGAAATCCCGGGGCGCGACAGCATCTTCGTTTTCGTCAAGGTCAACATCAACCCCACGAACCAGAATACGCCCTACTTGGTCACCGACTCGGTCGTCTTCTTCAACACCAACCGCAAGCAGTCAGTGCAGTTGGTGGCTTTCGGGCAGGATGCGCACTTCATTGTGGCCGACCATGGCGGATCCATGCCCTACAAAATCGTGGCCCACGAACACGAGGTGGTGCATTGGACCAACGACAAGCCATGGGTCATCTACGGCTGGGCAGCGGTGGATTCGTTGGGCAAGCTCATCATCGACCCGGGCACGCGCGTCTATGTACACGGCGGCGGCATCTGGGTCTATCGCTACGGCTCCATCCATGTCAACGGCACAGTTGACCACCCTGTTGTCATCCGCGGCGACCATTTGGAGCCCTTCTTCGATGCCGACTATGCCCAGTGGGACCGCATCCTCATCAACGAGGGCACGGAGGACAACCTCATCGAGCATGCCGTCATCTCCCACGCGGCCATCGGATTGGAACTTGACATTTTGGAAGAGTTCCTCGGCAACAAGACCGTGGTGAACAACACTATCATCCAGAACAACAAAATGTATGGGGTGTTAGGGCATGCGGCAAACCTGGAAATGAACAACTGCCAGGTCAGCAACAACGGCAACTACAGCATCGCCATGCATGTGGGCAATTACACGCTGAACCACGTCACCGTGTCCAATTTCTTCGCCACGCCGGCACGCAAGACACCAGCCGTTTTGTTCTCCAACTACTATGAGGTGCCACACATCAACGCCGCTGGCGAATACGAAACCGTCTATATGATCGGCGATGCCAACTTGGAGTGCAACAACTCCATCATTTACGGCAGTATGGATGAAAATGAGTTTGCCGTCTCCAAGACCAACGAAGCCGCGCTGAACTATGTGTTCCGAAACAGCATTGTGTTGAAGGAGGAGTTTAACAACTCCTTCATCAACTGCTTCAACCGGGACCCCCTGTTTGTCAGCAACTATGGGCAGGACTGCAACTTGCAGGAAAACTCCCCTGCCATCAACGCTGGTTTGAGCGGGCTCGGTATCACCACCGACCTGCTGGGTCGTTTGCGCAACGGAGCACCGGATATCGGAGCATACGAATACTATCCGGCGGAGAGAAGGGTGTTACTTTATTAAGCAATTAAATTAGACAATGGTATAGTGTTGACCAAGGAGACCTATAACGGCGTGGATTCCATCGCCCATAGTGCTCGCGGCACAGGTGTGCCGCATCTCAAGAACTCCCCTTCTTTTTGAAGAAGGGGTGCCCGAAGGGCGGGGTAGTTATATGAGAGATTGGCCGTTAGGCCATCCTTGTTGTCCGCCCTACGGTTCGTGCGAACATAACCCGACAAAATCCTTTTCACAGGGAGATTCTGGACGTAGAAGTCTTTGATTCTGCTGTTGTTAATGGTGGTTGTTTCTTTTATAAGGTATTATAATTCTTTATGTTACTACCCCGGCCTACGGCCACCCCTTCTGAAACAGAAGGGGAGTTAGGAGGTGTTTGCACTCACGTGCAAACAAAGAAAATAATATGTATTACCCATCAATAAGAATGGGAAAATATATAAAAGGAAAACCTCACACGGTGAGGCAGGGAATGTCTCACCAAATGTTGCTTTACGCTTCCGGCGCAGCGATCCAGATGATCAAATAAAGGAGCAAGCCACCTCCAAAAATGAGCAAAAGGGCGAGGAAGATAATCCGCACCACGGTAGGATCAACATTGAGATAATCCGCAAGACCGCCGCACACGCCGGCGATCTTGCGGTCTGTCAAACTACGAGTTAATTTTCTATATTCACTCATGTTTTTGTAATTTAATATGTTACAACATTAGAAGTACAGGTCGCGTTCGCCCTGCTTGATGCGCTCGATGCGCTTCAGCAGCTCATCGTGGAATTTCTCGTCCACGTTGGCCATGTTGTTCTCAATGACCTTCCAGCCCTTGGCGGCCACTTCGGGGGTGGCGTAGTCCACCAAATACTCGCTGAGCGTCAGAATGGCGTTGGGGGTGCAATAACGCTTGATGAAGCCTGGCACGCTGAACTCCATGAAGTGCTCGCCTGTGCGTCCGAGACGGTAGCAGGCGGTGCAGAAGCTCGGGATAAAGTTGCCGTCAAGCAATTCCTCAATAATATCACCGAGGGTGCGGTCGTCACCGATTTTGAACTGCTCGCGGTGCAAATTCTGGTTCTCCTGTTTGTCACTGTTCTTTTCAGTCTCCTCGTGGTGATATTTATAGTCGCCGATTTGGAGGTTCGTGCCGCCGTCGATCTGGGAGATGCCGTACTGGATGGCTTTGGCGCGGAAGGCAGCATCCTCGCGGGCGGTGAGGATCATGCCGGTATAGGGCACGGCCAAGCGGAAGATGGCGATGATCTTCTCGAAGGTGTCGTCATCGACGAAATACTTCTTGTCAATGTCAAGGCCAGAGGCATCCTTGATGCGGGGGAAGGAGATGGTGTGGGGGCCCACGTTGAAGCAGGCTTCCAAATGGTTGGTGTGGCGAATCATGGCGAGCACCTCGAAACGCCAGTCGTAGAGACCGAAGAGGATGCCGAGCCCGTTGTCGTCGATGCCGGCCTGTTGGGCACGGTCCATGGCGGTGAGGCGCCACTCATAGTTGCCCTTGATGGTGTTGGCGGGATGATACCAGGAATAGGCTTCAGGGTGGTAGGTTTCCTGGAAAATCTGGTAGGTGCCGATGCCGGCCTCCTTCACGGTGCGGAATCCCTCCACATCCAACGGAGCGGCGTTGATGTTAACACGGCGGATAGAGCCGTTGCCCTTTTTGGTGGCGTATGTAATCTTCACTGTGTGTGCAATGTACTCGGGAGAGTATTTCGGCGACTCGCCATAGACCAAGATCAGGCGCTTTTGGCCGTCCTCTTCCAAAGCCTCCACGCTGCGCACGAGTTCCTCATCCGTGAGGGTGGTGCGCACCTGTTCTTTGTTAGAGGAACGGAATCCGCAATACTTACAATTATTGACACAATAGTTGCCCACATAGAGCGGAGCGAAGAGCACGATACGGTTGCCATAGACACGGCGTTTCAGCTCCCGTGCGCCCTCCTTGATCTCCTCCACCAACGCGGGGTCGGTGGTGTTCACTAACACCGCGGTCTCCTCCATGGTGAGGCGGTTCTTGTCGAGGGACTTTTGGATGATGGCGCGCACACGTTCCGGCGTGCTCTGTGTGTTGTTGATAAAATCCCAAATCTCATCGGGATCGATAAAAGGTCTTCCTATTTCGTCGGGGATGCGACATTTTTCCGGATTGAATTGCATATTGTTTTTTTTATTGGTTATTGTAGAAATTAGAAAATGAGCAAAACAGGGCAAAGCCACTATCCTGTTCTGGTGACTACGGCTTTGGCTTCTACGCCACCGATTTTTCCTAATTTTCCGGAAAGAGCATTGATTTGGTTGACCTCACCTTCGACAATCAATGAGATGACAGCCACGGTACGGTCGTGGAACGGCAAGCCTTGACGAGCCAGCACAATGTCGGCATGTTGGGAGATGATTTCATTGACGAGCGGCGCCATGGATCGGTCCGCAATCAATGCTGTGATGGTTCCAATTCTCTTTTCCATTAGTGTCACTTTTGGATCAGGTGGTTGTTTTTTTGCGCGGCAAAAATAACAAATTATCACATATCTTACCCACACAAAATCAATAATCACGGAAAGCTTGGCAGCTCTCCGCCTGTTGGCCGGCACCCATGCCCTACTCCACCACCACCTTCAGCACCCGCTGGTAGTCAGAACTGTATGCCCTCAAGCGACACACATCGCCTGCGTGGTACAGGGTGTCACTGAAAAACATCTTAAACAGGGCGTTTGTGGTGTGTACGGCGCTGTTCCCGTTATACCCTGTACTTTGCTGGAAAATCTGGAAATTCTCCGACCCATTGCCCAGCTCCACCGGGTAACCTGTCGGAAGCTGCCAGTAGTAACTGAAGAACATATCCGGGGAAATGGTCTTGATGGTGATTTCCTGATAGGAGTTCAACGCCACCACAACGGTGTCGGTGGTGATTTCCTGACCTTCCATGTAAAACCGCACGTTCGGATCTACCTTCGGGCGCTCACACGACATCAAGCCGACACACATAATCACTAATGCTAACAATCCAATCTTTTTCATAATTTTCATAACTCTTTTAATTTTTTAGTTTTTTAATTTCTTAGTTTCTTAGTTTCTTAATTCTCCACTAAAACTCAAACCCTATACCAACACTCCCCAGCCCCTTGTATCCGGCACCCAGTTCAATGCTGCCGAACACGTGGCGCCAGCCGGCCTTCACACCCAACAGCGTCACGTGGAAGGTGGAGAACTGCGTGGGCGTATAGTCACCGTTTATGCCGTCGCTGAACCAAGGATGGCGGTTCTCAGGGTAAGAGACATCAGAGCACTCTTCCTCGCCAAAAAACTGCGCGAATCCTACTGACAAAGCTGAATAGAGGGTAACGTGCGGACGGTTCAGATAGGAGAAGCGCACCTCGGGCATAAAGGCTACCGTATGGAAATTGCGGTTACATTCACCGGTGTGGTTTACGTCATATAGATGCGTTTGACGATCTGTATAATGGGCATAGCTTAACGCGAGACCTATCCAAAACCATTTGGCGGCACGATAGTGGTATCCGAGGGAAAACACAGGAGTGCTTTGGAACGCCGGACTGCGCCAACTGCGGTTTGGCTCCATTCCTTCGGGATAGACGAATACGAAATAGCGGTCGAAGAGCATCACGCCCGTGGGGTCGCACACATCGAACTTGAACTCGTGGCGATACAGCCCTTCTTCTTTCCACTTTTCACATTTCTCAGCACACCTTTTCGACTTCTGGAATGTCTGGATGAAGGTGATTTGCGTGTTAAACATATTGCTGCGCAAGCGGAAGGTGCCGTTGTCGTAAGTGGGTGGCAGCAGGTCGTGGTTTTGATCATACCACTCATTCCGTACCGAGTAGTTACCGCTGGCGAAATCCCTGAAGGGGAGGTCTATGCCGATGGTCCAGCGGAGCAGTCCTCCGTAACCTAAACGGAAGTAGAAACCCGCATTCGCCAAAAAGTCCATATTGAAGCGGTTGACATCCAGCACTTCCGGAGCCATTTTCAGATGATCGTAATATTCGGTGGTGTCGGGCCATATCAGGCCAGGCATGGAGTACGGACTGCTGACATCGT
>JAGCCZ010000068.1 GCA_017651425.1 Bacteroidales bacterium | reverse complement strand
TCGAATACATTACCGATTGGAGAATGGACCTCCAAACACAATAAAATTTGGATTGCGGCTTAGCGAAAAGCAAGAGGATGACACAATCGAAAGGATTTCTGAGCTTCGGGATAAATTTTCGACAAAAACGGACTATAACGATGGCTCAATACATATTTTCACGCTGACAAACCCCCACGGCCTCCGCGCGGACATCACCAACCTCGGCGGGCGCGTCGTGTCGCTTTGGGTGCCCGACAAACATGGGCAACTGCGCGATGTGGTGCTCGGATTTGACACACCGGAAGATTACCTGCCCGAAAACCACCGCTCCGACTTCGGGGCCATTATCGGACGCTACGCCAACCGGCTGTGCAACGGACAGATAACCATTGACGGACAAACCTATCAACTGCCGCAGAACGATGGCCCACACTGCCTGCACGGCGGGCCCGACGGCTGGCAGTACCGAATGTTCAATGTGGAATCTGCAAGCGACAACCGCTTGGTGCTGAGCTTGGTCAGCGAGGACGGCGACAGCGGGTTCCCGGGCAACGTGTGCGCCCGCGTTACCTACACGCTGACGGACGACAATGCGCTGGATGTTGAGTACAAGGCGGTTACAGACGCGCCGACCGTCATTAATATGACCAACCACAGCTACTTCAACCTCAATGGAGACGCCTCCACCGACATCCTCAACCACATACTGATGATTGATGCCGACCGCTACACACCCATCGACGAGACCCTCATTCCGACGGGCGAGCTGGCCTCCGTGGAGGACACCCCCATGGATTTCCGGCAGCCCAAAGCCGTCGGTCGCGACATCAACGCCGATTTCGAGCAGCTTAGGCGCGGACACGGTTACGACCACAACTGGGTGCTGAACACGAAGGACGACGACACCCGTCCCTGCGCCCGCTTAGAGAGCCCGGAGACGGGCATTGCGATGGAGGTCTTCACCACCGAACCCGGAATGCAGGTCTATACTGGCAACTTCCTCGACGGCACCGTCGTCGGGAAGGGTGGGGTGAAGTACCAACAACGATCGGCCGTCTGCTTGGAAACGCAGAAGTTTCCCGACTCGCCCAACCGGCATTGGCCGGAGTCGGATGCATTTTTGCGCCCGGGAGAAGTGTACCGCAGCAGAACTTCGTTCAGATTCATATAATTTTTTTTATTTTTGCAGACTGATATTATCACATATCAATTCTTACAAAGATAATTATTAAAACTATTACTTATGAAGAACTTAACTAAAATCATCGTTTGCTTCATTATAGGTGCTTTCCTGTTCTCCGCTTGCCAAAAGGAGGGCCAGTATCTTCCCAAGAAGAAAATTGCCAAAATCGAACATATCACGACCAGTTCAATGTGGGGAATCACCACTACCGCCGTGTCCGATTACCAGGAATGGGAGTGGACGGGCAAACTGCTCTCCAAAATCACCTTAAGAGACGGTGACGGAGACATTGACGGCGTCATTGTGCCGCAATACGACAAGAAAAAGCGGGTGTCTTCGTTGCACTGCGTGTCGGGATCGGATATCGATGATTACAATTTTACATACGAGGGCAAGAACCTGATGAAGATCACCCATACTTCCAGCGATAAGGATGTGGCTGTGTACACCTTTGTGAGGGAGGACAAGAATGTGGTGGAAATCACGGTCACGGGCTATTCCAAGTCCAATGGCATTGCCGTCGTAAATCCTCTGCAACTGGTGCTGCCTGATGAGATTGCCGAAGTCATCAAACCGTCGGACGAGAAGGCCACCGCTGTGTACAAGTTGGTGTGGGATGGCGGAAATTTGGTCAGTATGGAGCAATTTGTCAACGGTGTGCTCAATAAGAACTATAAGTGGACATACGACAATGCCATCAATCCTCTGAAAGGTCTATTCAGCAACGGCTACGGCTCGTTGAACGGCTTTGAAGAACTCTACTCTGCCAACAATGTTGTGGAATCCCAGACTGTCACCCATTCCGCTCTCTATGATGTAGAGATAGGTCTCGAATATTCTTACGAGTATGAAGATGATTATCCGGTGAAGAAGACATGGTCAGCCGTTGCCTCTACTGGTTTGGAAGTTGTCCACACGTATAATTATTTGTACAACTAAATGGGCGGGAACATGTCATCGGACGGGATGCGTCGCCAACACCGTTTCTTCGCCCCCGGGCGCGTGAACCTTATTGGCGAACACACCGACTACAACGGCGGGCTTGTCTTCCCCGCAGCCCTCAGCATGGGCACATATCTCACGGTGACGGAACGCTTTGATCACTTTTCCTGTGGCTTCTCCTCCGACAACGAACCGAAGGCTTTCACCTTGTGTGGCGATGCGTTGACCGAGCGGCAGCAGGCTTGGGTGGACTATCCTTTAGGAGTGTTCAAGGAGTTCTCTGACCGTGGCTGGAGTGTGGAGGGGTATGATTTCCACTACAGCGGCGACCTGCCCATCGGGGCGTCACTCTCCTCGTCGGCCTCCATCGAGATGGTGACTGCCGTGGCCCTCAACGCCCTCAACGGGGAGCCTTTCACGATGCTCGAGTTAGTGCAGATGGCCCAGCACGCCGAAAACGACTTCGTGGGGATGAACTGCGGCATTATGGACCAGTTTGCCTCCGGATTCGGAAAGAAAGACTGTGCCATTGCGTTGGACTGCAACACGTTGGAGTACGAGCACGTACCGTTGGAGATGCGCGGGCTGAAGTTCGTCATCGCCAACACCAACAAGAAGCGCGGGCTGGTGGATTCGGCCTACAACCAGCGGCGCAGCGAGTGCCAACAGGCATTGGAGACGCTACAGCCATACTTGGAAGCCGACAACCTCTGCCAATATTCGATGGAGCAGTTCGGGCAACTTTCGGTGCATCTGAGCGGTGACGTTCTCAGGCGGGCGCGACACGCGGTGAGCGAGCATACTCGCGTGAAAGAAGCCATCATCGCCTTGAAAAACAGCGATATGGCCTGCTTCGGACAGCTGATGAACGCCTCGCACGCCTCTCTGCGCGACGACTATGAGGTGACCTGTCCCGAATTGGACTTCTTAGCCGGGAAGGCGCAGCAGTTCCCCGGCGTGCTCGGCAGCCGCATGACCGGCGCGGGCTTCGGCGGCTGCACGGTGACGCTGATTGCGGAAGACCAAGTGGAGGCGTTTATCCAGGAAGTAGGAGATGCCTATGAGCTACAGTTCCGGATCAAGGCCGATTTCTATGTGGCGGAGATCGGCGACGGGGCGGGGGAGAGATAAAATACACGCTGGCTGTAAAAAATGCATTTTTTGTAATCGGAACCTTAACTTTTTAACATATTGATTATGAATAAGATTGTAATGATAACAGGTGCCACGAGCGGTATCGGGCTCGGATGTGCGAGAAAGTTCGCCGAGAATGGTGACAAACTGATCTTGACAGGTCGAAATGAGCAAAAACTGGAGGAAATTCGCAGGGAACTGGCTGAAAAAGGCACGGAAGTGCTGACGTTGCTCTTCGACGTGCGTGACCGCGAGCAGGCTACACGTTGCATCAATGAGCTGCCCGAGGAGTGGCGCGAGATTGACGTGCTGGTGAACAATGCCGGCTTGGCCCTCGGTCTGGAACCTGAATACGAAGGCAGTTTCGACGATTGGGAGACGATGATTGACACCAACATCAAGGGTTTGCTGACGATGACACGGCTTATCGTGCCCGGGATGGTGGCGCGCGACCGCGGGCACATCATCAATGTCGGCTCCGTGGCTGGCGACGCGGCATACGCCAACGGGAACGTCTATTGTGCCACCAAGTCGGCGGTGAAGACCTTGACCGACGGACTGCGCCTTGACGTGGCCAGCAGCGCCGTGCGTGTGACAAACCTCAAGCCCGGACTTGTGGAGACGAACTTCAGCAACACCCGTTTCCATGGCGACACGGAGCGTGCGGCCAACGTCTATAAGGGCATCAAACCGCTGACGGGCGACGATATCGCCAATGTGGCTGTTTTTGCCGCCAACGCTCCTGCCCATGTGCAGATTGCGGAGGTGCTCATTTTGGCCACCCACCAGGGCAGCGGCAGTGTTATTGTTCGGAAATAGTCAAGAGCGGCACGGGGCATTTCATGTCATGTTTTTGCGGAAAAATCATGCCAAATCTGACATTTTTAATCGGAAAATTCACATGATTAGGCAGTTGTTCTTTGTGAAAGAGGATTCTTTTTTTAATCTTTCAATTGTTGAAAAAGCAATTTAAATATCTGACAATCAATTGTTTTTATTATTCAATAAAAATGTTTTTTTCCAAATTGGAAAAAACAAGGCAGGGTAGGGGGAGGGGTAACGAAAAAAATGTATTTTTGCAGCCTTGAAATAGAAGTGAAAAATAATAAAAAGAAATAAAGAGATGAAACAAGAATTGATTCAGTACGTAGAGGACAATTTCATTACGAAACAAGAATTTCCGAAATTCAAGGCTGGTGACACCATCACCGTTTCCTATAGAATCGTGGAAGGCTCCAAGGAGCGTATCCAGCAATTCCAAGGTGTTGTGCTCCAAATCAATGGTGCCGGCGCCACCAAGACCTTCACGGTGAGAAAGATTTCCGGCGGCATCGGTGTGGAGAGAATCTTCCCCTTCGCAACCCCGATGATTGCCGAGATTAAAGTCAACAAGCGTGGTGTCGTGCGTCGCGCACGCATTTTCTACCTCCGCAACCTCACGGGCAAGAAAGCTCGTATCAAAGAGCGCAGAGGATAATAGAAATCAGATCCACGTTGACAACTACAGAGCGGTTATTTTCGGAAACGAAAGTGACCGCTTTTTTTGTATTTTCGCAGCCTAAAAAGACAACCCGTGGCATTACAGCAATCTTTCGAGAAATCAGGCAATTTCCTGTTCAGATATCGTGGGCAGATCCCCATTCTCATCTTCCTTCTGGCGGTTCCTATACTCATCTATAGCAACCCTGACCTCTACATGCGTCTCTTTGTGGGACAGCGTCACGTCCTGCGCATTGTTCTTACGGTGGTGGCGTTACTGCTTTCCTTGTCGGGACTGGTATTGCGTGCCTATACGGTCAGCACCACCCCCAAGGGCACTTCCGGCCGCAACACCGACAAGCAGGTTGCCAAGCACCTCAACACGGTTGGCATCTATTCCGTTGTCCGCCATCCGCTCTACCTGGCCAATTATCTCATCTGGGCCGGCATCTTGGTTTTCACCATGAATATCTGGGCCTTCATTATCGTCTCATTGGTGTATTGGCTCTATTATGAGCGCATCATGTTTGCGGAAGAGGCTTACCTGCGCAGTCAGTTTGGCGACGAGTTCGAGGCATGGGCCGATACCGTGCCCGCGTTCATTCCCAAGTGGCCCCTTTTCCAGCGCGGTGAGATGAGCTTCTCCTTCAAAACCTTCATACGTCGCGAATATGCCACCATCTACTCGACCATATTCTGTTATACCATAGCCGATTATCTGATGTTCGTGCTCTCGTATGTGCGCTTCCACGGCTATGTGGTCTCGCCGTCGGCATGGTTGCGCCCGTCGCTCTATATTTTGGCCGCCTGCACGCTCCTTTTGATTGCAATACATGTCATTAAACACCATACCCATTGGCTCGACAGTGACGCTGCCAGGGATTGAAACTCGAATTATTAACCCATTAAAACCATATTCAAATGAACATTTCACACATTGAACACATCGGCATCGCCGTTAAAAGTTTGGAAGAATCCATCCCTTACTACGAGAACATCCTGGGACTCAAATGCTACAACATCGAAGAGGTCGTTGACCAAAAGGTGAAGACGGCTTTTTTCAAGGTGGGACAGACCAAGATTGAGCTGCTGGAGCCGACATCTCCGGAGAGCACCATTGCCAAGTTCATCGAGAACCGAGGCGAAGGCATCCACCACATGGCCTATGCTGTGGATGACACGGCTGCCACATTGCACGAACTGGCGGAAGAGGGTGTGCGCCTTATCGACAAGGAACCGCGCGGCGGCGCCGAACATTTGAAGATCGGATTCGCCCACCCCAAAGCCACTGGCGGCGTGCTGACCGAATTCTGCTGCCCTGACACGGACGAATAGTCTCTTAATATCCCTGCGATGAAAAATAAAAACGCGTATCTCTCCACCCTGAAATGGGGTGCTGTGCTCGGCGTCATGCTCGCCGCTTTTGAGTTGGTCAAAATGTTTGCGCGCCGTGTGGATTTCACCGGCGCCAAGATGCTTGACTTGGCTCTGATAATTGGATTCATCCTCGTTCTCTACGCAGGCATAAAGGAGTTCAAGGAGTTATATTCCGAACGTCTCTCTTTCGCAAAGGCTTTCCTCGGATGCCTCCTCATCTCCATTGTCGGTTCTGTGATCTTTTTCGGATACTGTATGCTCCACTATGCCGTCATTGAGCCCAATGGCTTGGCCACGAAGTATGAGGTGGCCCTTGACAATTATCGGAAGATTGTCGAAAAAGACACCATCACTCAGGATGAGATAAAAACCTATCTCGGGGAGGTGGAGAAGCTTTTCGCTGAAGAGAAGGAGACGTTTGTTTGGCCTGACACCGCTAACGATGCCTTGAAGACGGATGCCAACAAAGGGTTTGGCATGATTTACGACTTCTTCCTGCTCAAGATCACGGACAAGAAAGCCGTGGACACCGCCGACAACTATCAGTTGGGGCATTTTGACCAATATGCGAGACGGACGCTTGTCGAAACCACAGCACTCTATATGGGGCAGAACGAAAGCCTTCCTTCCACGCCATTTGTGCAACAGATGGTGCAGGATGTGGGTCGCCAGCTGGACAAGTGCAGTCCTGCGGATGCGCGTTTTGCCATGAACAAGGCCCATGTGCCGCATTACGACAAGCCTGGCCGTTATGCAGGCGTCGCCGCACTCATGGACCTGCTCTATGGCATGTTTTTCGGACTCTTTATCGCCATGTATCACTACACTTCCAAAAAGACCCCCGAGCCTGTGGAGGACGAGGAGTTGTTTACGGAAGATGAGAATATGGATCAAGTCGATCAAGATGAGCCAGAGGAATAGAACTACTTTTTTTGTATTTTCGCAATCTAAATCTTATAAAGAAAGTTTATGGATGATTCATTGTGTAACCTTCTGATTACCAAAGGACAACTCAAGCAAGACATCTTCGCCATCACCTTGGAGACGATGCAGCTTTTCAAGGAATGCTCGAAAAATTTCGAGGATTTCTATCGTATCAACTATGCGGATGACCATGAGGACATCCCGGTGCGTTACGATAACAAGACGCAATACCAGTTCCAGCTGAAGTTCGCCGGCGATGTGCTGGTCTTCCTCATGCACAGCAACATTTTCGAATTCTCGCGTGACCATGAGGTGATGCGCACCCCCTACATCAAGGAGGACAAAACCCGCTCTTACTGCGGCATGATCCAGATTTTCAACTTCCTCGGCGACTCGTTCAAATACAACCGTGTCAACGACCTTGGTTATATGATCGGCCGTATCCTCATCAACAAGGAGGGGCACTATTACATTGAGGGCAAGCGCGAGCTGGCACAGGTGCTCAACAATTTCAGCAGCAATAAAATTGACAAGGAATCCGTCAAGGAGATCCTCAAATCTGCGATAACTTACACGATAAACTTCGATTTGTTGGTTCCTGACTACGAGGAGACCAAGATCATTTCGGTCAATGACATGCTTCAAATTGAGGACCAGAACAATATTCGGACTGCTAAACGTCTGGGATTCAGGTTTGAACAAGATAAGGCCAAAGAGTAATTTTTTTTAAGCTTCAAAAATTGGAGCGAAACAAAAAAAGTGTATTTTTGCAGCGTCAAATAATGACAGTCTTGGCGAGTTCGTATAACGGCTAGTACACAAGATTTTCATTCTTGCAATAGGAGTTCGATTCTCCTACTCGCTACAAAAACCAAGTAAAACGCTGAAAATTCTTCAGCGTTTTTTTTTATAGAAATGCAAATGGTGTGCGATTTGTTCTCCGGACACTGCCACTAACGGCGCATCAGCTGCATGATATTGCCATCCTTGTAATAGATGTCCTCGCGATATTGGATGCTGCCGTCGTCGCCCGTAAAACAGGTGAAGTACTCGATGTATAAAGGCATCGTCTTCTTGAGTTGGATGGTGGTGGGGCGAAGTTCACGATAAAACTGTTTCTCCCGATCCGAAAGTTTATCGTAGTATTCTTGTTCCTTTTCGATCTTTTTTTCCAAATATTGCTCACCCTCTTCCGTGGTGGGGTCTTCGCCCAGGATGATGCTGATCTCCTCCAGTCTCTTTTCGTCGAAATCATTGATGGCATAGAGCACCGCGGCCAGGTCCATGGGATTTTCGACGCGAATGCAGCCGTGGCTCAAAGCCCGCACCCGGCGTTTGAAAGCTCCTTTGTTGTTGGTGTCATGCAGATAGACGGATTCTGTGTTGGGGAAGTCGAACTTGATGCGGCCCAAGGCATTGTGCCGTCCGGAGGTCTGCCGCAACCGGTAGGGGATGTTTCCGGGGTTCACCTTGGTCCAGTCTATGGAGTCCGGTGTTACGTAGCCGCCGGTGCGCGAGTCGATAATGTAGAGCTTCTCGCGGTTGACAACGGCGGTGTTGTTCTTACAAAGTTTATAGTAGTACTCGTTTTTAATGATGTCGTAAGGAATCCTCCATTCAGGATTGAGCACTATTCGGTTGATTCGGCTGAAGAGCAGCGGCGACTCGGACTTGTAGGCGCTGACGAGGCCTCTTTTGGTACGCGCGGGGCTCTTGGCGGGATCCTGCGTGCGTCCGCAGCAAATGCGTGTTCTGAAGGCCACGGTGTCCTCCACAATCGCCTTCAGTGTGAAATCGGGAATGTTCACCGCGATATAGGTGTGGCCCTTTTCGGGATCAACATGCCAGCGCAGGCGCTCCATGTTGGCGGCCAGTTTGTCAAGATAATAGGTGATGGGCCGGTTGAGTTTGCGGACTGTTTCTCCGCCCAAGCTGTCGCACTCGGGGATGGCGTTGTGACGGCGGAAGAGGTTGATGCCCGCCAACAGTGAGTCGGTGAGACGGTCCGTGACGGTGAAGTCGGCAGGCAGCTCGCCCGTGAGCATGAGTCGCCGGCACACCTCTTGCAAAGCCGCGTTACGCTGACCTTTGCGGATCGTTGGCATGGCGATTTCGGCGAGAACGCTGTCCTTGAGCGGATAAAGTCGCAGCAACTCCGCCTGCAAGTGCTTGTATTCTGGAATTTCCGGTTCGTTTTCGTGAATGGTGGACGGAAACTGTTTCATCCGCTCCATTGTGGAATATCGGAACTCGTTGTCTGGCTTCAGACTTTTCATCAGCCACTTGCCGCCATTGGCCTTGACAGGGTCGGTAGCCCCGTAGTGCAAGGCGCAAACATACTTGAGATACGCCTCGGAAAGGCGCATTTCCAAGTTATAGAGCGTGTCGAGCAAAGTTGAGTCATTGGTGACTTGGTGGCATTTCAGCAGGTTAAGTGTGCGGTCTATGGCAGGGCGAAGGAGAAAAGTGTCGGGAATGCCGTGCTCGTAGGAGCGTCCCAGCAGCTGCATGAGTGTGTCAATGCGGGCCTCCTGCACGCCACGCGCCGTCCAGTATGGCTCGCAAGCATGTGTCTGATAATAGTGTTGCAAAGCGTCCGCATAGACGTGGCTGCTGTCGTTCATGGCATCCAACCTCTGTGCAAAATGTTCCGCATACGACTTTGCGGAGAAGGCAGTGTAATGCGAGAACCAGTGCGGCGCACGCTCCGTGCCGATGGTTTTATTATGGCAGGAGGACCCTAACAGGATGGATAAGCACAACAACAGTACGTTAATGAATCGGGCCATATTGCGTGGGGTTGCAGGGCGCAAAAATACAAAAAATAGCGCACCATTGGCTATATGGCTGCGCTATTTGCATAATATGTTTTTTCAAATTCGACTCGAACATTATATTTTGTAAGTCTTGGCGGGCTTTCGTCCCTTGTCGGGCTTCTCCGACGGATACTCCTGCTGCCGGGCGGGCGACACCGTGATCTGGTAGTCTTGCGAGGAGATGGTCTTGTAACTGCCACTGTCGTAGTCATAATACTGATACGAGGCTCCGGGGATGAGGAATGTGCCTTCCGAACGCGGAATGATGGTGTATTTGAATGTCTTTGAACCGGTCACGACGTCGCCCTTGGCAGAGATGTTGCTTGTCACCTTCGGGTAAGTGATGTCGCAGTCGGCGGGGAAGTTTATCTGAAGATCATCGGCACTGATGTGGTGCAAGTTTCCGGTTCCGGAGAAGGTGACCGTCAGAACAACTGGCTCGTTGGCATGCACGTCGGTCTTGTTGAGGGAGGAGCTCACAGTGAAGTTGCCCACCACCTCGGTCTTTGCGCTGCGTGCATTGGGCAAGCTCTTCACCTTGACAGGGATGTCGTTGGAAGTGAGCGAAATGTTTTGCCCCTTGTAGGTGGTATAGGTACCCCAGAAGGGATCGCGACGGGTCGTGGGCACCTTGACGAGCAAGGTAAGGTTCATTTTCGGAATGGTGATTTTTCCTGTCTTTGTGGGGTAGAACGCTGTCTGCTTGATGGTGTACACCGAGTAGGTCTTGCCGTTGACGCTTTCGGTGCCTTCGTCCCGATATTTCAACTCCAGGCCGTTGCTCCAAAACGCATCCGTCGGTTCAAAGACGGCACGTTCAATGGAGTAACCCTGTTTTTGATCCCGGACATAGAGTTTGTGCGTCACCACAATGGCTTCTCCTTGATAGGCTTCCAGACTGCTGCTGGTAGCCTTGACGAAAAAGTCCTCCTTGTTGACTCGAGCGTCAGATTCCGTTTTGTCGCCTTTGGACTTCGGCCGGGGTTGTTCTTCAGGCATGGTGCGCGGGGAGAAGAAATCGGACCAGCTCGGCATCTCGAACTGGAACCAATTGTCAGCCTGTTCGTTCTCAGGCTGCGTTTTCGGCGTCTTGACCACGCTGACAGCCACGGGGTTGCTTTTCACGATGCGACCGTCAATGGAGATCGTGACACCGGGGATGTTGAAAGAGCCCTCCTTGTTGCCCACGAGGTAGTAGGTATATGTATAGGTGGTGTTCTGTTCCACCGTGCCGTTCGTGACGGAGATGGACGTGCTTGTACCGATGTTGGGACCACTGACCAATTCGAATTTGCCGAAATCGTAGGAGAGCACTTCACCTTGGGACGTTGTCGAAACCGTATATTTAAATTGTCGTCCCACAGCCACTTCCGCCGGCGCTTTGGCGGTACAGCCAGTCTCTTCCTGGGCCCAAATGGACGAGACAAAGGAGAACAGGGGTATTAGAAACAAAACAATTCTTCTCATGATTTTTTGTTTTAGAATAGCGATGTCCTAACGTATTACAGTGACAAATATTGTATGAAAAAAGCGGGAACGCTTGTGAGCATTTCCCGCTTGCAGGCTTCTTATTTCAAATCGAACTCAAACGTGTCGCCCGGCTTCTTTTCAGTAGGCTTCTTTCCGTAGCGTAGCACTATCATCTTGCGGGTGCCGCGCAGTGTGATGCGCTCGTGGTCGATCCAGAGGGCGGTTCCTTCGCGCAGGCCGGCCACCGTGCGCTCCTGGTTAACCGCTAAATACTCGTTGATGCGAATCTGGCGGGTCTCACCGCCGTGACGGATGGCATCGTTGATTTTCTCCGGATACGGGTCGATGTAGTGCGGGTTGATTTGGAAAGGCACCAGATCGAGGCATTTGAAGCTTTCGGGCATCACAATGGGCATGTCGTTGGTGGTGCAGAGAGTGGGGCAAGCCACGTTGGAGCCGGCGCTCCAGCCGATGTAGGGCGTGCCCTCCATCACTTTGCGGCGGATCGGCTCGATGAGTTTGTTGCGGTGCAACTCGGCCACCAAGTGGAATGTGTTGCCGCCACCGACCACGATAATGTCGGCCTTCTCAATGACCTTGGCGGGGTCTTTGGCAGCATGGACGGAATTGATTTTCTTGCCGAATTGCTTGAACACGTTCTGCACGCGCTCCGTATAGGCGTCGTAACTGGCGGGATAGACCTTCCCGGCCACGTCCACACCGGCGTAGGGTATGAAGGCCACGTTTTTGCCCATGCCCTGCATGAATTCCTCCAACAGCGGTTGACACCAACCTAAATAGGGTTCCTTGTAATTTGTGGAATTGCTGATTAGTAATAGTTTCATATCAATTAAATTTAAAGTGAATAATTTCGGAAATGAGGATCTGCATAGAGGATTAATCCTTTAATTGCGCTAACCGCTCCACCACATACGGCCTGTCTTCCTTGTAGGTCACACCAAACCATTCGGCATCGCAGTGCAGCACTTTGACGCGGGCCTTGCCTTGTGCCATGAGGGTGGCGATGACATTGGGAATAGGATACTCTGCCGTGATGTTGTCCTGATTCTCTTGCAGGAACTCGACAAAATGTTCCTGCAAGGCGTTGAAGAAATCGGGCGTGAAGCCCCAGAAATTCATGGAGACGGGCTCGTCGCCGACAAAGCGGTTGTATAGTCCTTCTTCAATATTTTCAATGCCGTTTTCGGTATAGCCAATCTTGTGGTTCTCCACGATGGCGGTCAGGAAATCCTGGCCATCGGTGCGGCATACGCCACGGGAGACGGTGCCGTTGCGCGAAAGTGTCTTGTCGAGGCGATAACCCACCATCGAGAAGGTCGGGGGCACGGTCGGGATGCTGTCGCGCAGGAAGTCAGCCATTACCTCGAATGCCTGCCGGCCATAGAAGTCGTCGGCGTTGATGACGGTAAATGGTTCATGGATGGCATCGCGCGCCACCAAGATGGCGTGCGCCGTGCCGTAGGGTTTCTTGCGCTCAGGATTGGCCACAAAGCCCTCCGGCAGCAAGTCAAGTTCTTGGAAAACATATTGCACAGCAATCTTCTCGATGTAGCGAGGCAAGATATGCTGTTTAAAATCCTCTTCCATGGATCGGCGAATGACAAAGACCACTTTGTCAAAACCGCTCTCCAAGGCGTAGCGGACTGAATAGTCCATGATGGTCTCTCCGTTCGGCCCCATCGGGTCCAATTGCTTGAGTCCACCGTAACGACTGCCCATGCCGGCAGCCAATATTAATAATGTAGGGGTCATATTGGTGGTTGGTATTTGGTATTTGGTATTTGGTATTTAGTGATTAGTGATCAGTGATCAGTGATCAGTGATCGGTCATTAACTCTTAACTTTTAACTTTTAACTCATAACTCTTAACTCTTTCACGGTGCCATATTGATATAGTCTTCCATCATCGCATCGTCGAGTTGGGCGAGTTGGGCGTTGATGTAGTGCTTGATGAGATACAGGTCCTGATGGGTGTCAAGGATGCGATGGATGGCCTCATTGACCTCCTTGAGGGTGCCCACGCATTCAAAGGGCTTGTAGGGACTCAGACCGGTCAGTTCATCGAAGGTGTGTTCCAATTCGGGTTTGTCAAGCAAGTCCTCCCCGAAGATTTTTTTCAGCTCCTCGCGTGGAATGAAAGGGGAGAGGATGATGAAGGCGAAGAGGCATTTCGGGCAGTTGCAGCACCATTTGTTCTCTTTGCTGCCGGCGTTACAGCTCTTGAAGACGGGGAAATACTGAGGATATTGGGCAAAACGCTCGGCAATCTGCAACTCGTTGAGCGGGCGCAGATGGCTGTAATAGTGGTTGCAGTCGCCCATGAAGTCATGGACATATTCACGAAAGTCCTCCTCGAATTCCAAGGATTTAGAGTACTGGTGGTTGACGTATGTGCCGGGAATGGTCGGCTCGTTGGCGGACGACTCGTTGGAGAGGGCCACATCGCGGACTCCGGTGACGGCGCCAAGCAGGGTGGTGTAGAACGCCAACATGGCGGAGAAGGGCGTGTGTCCGTTGAGATAACCCTCCTTGTTCAGCTCAAGCAGCATGGGGTCAATCTGGCGTTCGAGGATGATGATATCGTCGGGGGCAGTGAAACCGGCCACACGGGCGCAGTCCAACGTGGCACCGCGCGGGTTGATGATGAAGGGCACCACCTCACGCTCGCGGCGCAGTTCCTCCAAGGTCACCACGGAGTCCTTGCCGCCGCCGATGGGCACAATCACCCGGCGGCTTTCCTCTGTGAACGGGTAGGTCAACGACGATGTATCCGGTGCTTCATCGGGAAACTCGAAGTTGAGAAACTCTTCGTGATTGCTGTGGATATGGTTTTTGAAGAAAAACTCGCCGAGTCCGTTCCAATAGAGCTTTCTCCAGAAAAACTGCTGGTTGTCATCAAGCTTGTACCCGTGGATGCGCAAGCGAGGGCTACAGGTGCATTTCCAATAGCTGATCAACTCAATCATCCCAATGTTGAAGATGATTCCATCCAAGATGGAAATGTCTTCGGGCCATCGGGCATGTCTTCCGGGCTTTAGCACCATGTGAGGGTGAAAAAAAATTCCGTCCGGGATGGCAAAATTGAATGTTATATGCAAAGCATTATCCACCAATTCGTAATGGTACGAGTTGTATTCAAAAACAGGATATTGCCGGCGTAGGTCTTCGAAATTCATATTTGTAATGGAATATAGGTTTTTGGGTTCAGGGAACAAGATCCGCAAAATCATACAATCTAAAATCAATCAGCCAACAGCACGAGTGCGATTGCCGTGATAATCCACTTGTCCGGGATGGTCTCGAAATAGATGAGCGGGTCGCCCCAACGGTCCTTGATGCGGAGCGTTTGGCCATCAAGATAGAACAGTTTCTCGCCCCAGCGGTCTTTGAGACGGATGGTAAGGCCGTCGAAAAAGAGAAGCTGCTCACCCCATCGATCCTTCACGCGCACCGTGTTGCCGTCCATGTAGAAGAGCTGCTGTCCCCAGCGGTCTTTCTCGCGCACGGTGCTGCCGTCTAAATAGAGCAGCTGCTGCCCCCATTGGTCCCGTTCGCGAATGGTGTTGCCATCCACATAGAAGAGCTTTTCACCCCAGCGGTCTTTTGCCCGGATATACTGGGCGGAAACGGTCTGCACGGTGAGTAGGATTAACAGGAAGGGGAGAGTTTTTTTCATCGTGTTGTATTAAAGCATGGCAATGGCGGCGGCACGGGCATCCTGGATGGTGTCGTTGACGCTCATCGGGCGCTTACAACTGCCTGCGACAAACAATCCCTCTTCCTTCGTGAAGTTGTCATTGAGATGCTCTTCAACGCTTTGGGCGAAGCCATACAATCCGTCAATATGGACGGACTTGGCCAGTTCCATTGTGCCGTTAGAGGGGCACATGCCCACCATCAACACAAGCAGGTCGGTGTTCATGTTCAACGGGATTCCCATGAGCGTGTCCTCTGCCTTGAGCTGTATGCCCCCGTCGTATGTGGCGGCGGCCTCCGAGATGCGGCCGCGCACGAAGTTGATGTCGTACTCCTCTTGCGCAGTGCGGTACATCTCCTCGAAACCTTGGCCCCACATGCGCAGGTCCATGTAGAAGAGGTGTACATTGGTGGCAGGGGAGAGGCGCTTGACCTCGATAGCCTGTTTCACAGCCGTCACACAGCAGACCTTGGAGCAGTAGTTGTTGCCGCTCTTCTCGTCGCGCGAGCCGACGCACTGCAGGAAGACCACCTGCTTGGGAGTGTCCCCCATGGTGTTGACGATTTTGCCAGCCTTGACCATCTTCTCCAAGTCGAGGGAGGTGATGACACCTTGGTAGATCCCGTAGCCTAACTCTTCCTTGCGGGTCGCGTCGAAGACCTGGTAGCCCGTGGCTATGAGCACCTTCTCGTAGGAACGTTTTGTCCCTTTGTCATCGGTGGTCATCCACAGACCGCCTTCGCGGTGCAGGTCCGTGATGGCCGTCTCAGCGAGGAGGGTGATGTTGTCATGGTTTAGTTTGGCTTCCAACCGGTCGGCCAGCTCGTCGGCGGAGGAGAAGTCCGGGAACAGGAGTGCTTTGTTGCGGATGTTGGTGAGCGGAGTCTTCTCCTTCTCAAAGAGGGTGACATTGTGTTGTTGAGCCAGAATGCTGGCGGCTTCGATGCCGGCAGGGCCAGCTCCTATGATGGCGATGTTTTTCATTGTTTCGTTTTGGATGATATGTTTTGTTCAGGTTCAGACTTTCAATACGGCAGGCTTGTCGGGCAGGGAAAGCACCTTCCCATCAACACCTTTGTATTTGGAGTCGGGGTCGAATTGAATGCCGATTTTGTTGAGGAGGCTCTCACACTGCACTTGGTGCAGCTGCAGGCCGAGCGTCCACGGGTCATAGCCCAACAGCAATCCGGCCAACTCCTCGTAGGAGAGGACAGGAATGCCGTAGCCGTTTTTGTCGTAGGTCTTGTGCTCCATCTCGGCGATAGTGTATTGCCATTTGTCGAGGAACATCGTGCAGCCCGGACAGTTGGCCACAATGAAATCGGGCTCGTATGGTTCCATAGACTCGAACTTTTTCTTGGAGTTGGAGACTGAGTAGCCGCGGTTTTCTTGTACGAGATACTGGCGGAAGCCGAAACCGCAGCAGTGACGACGTTCCGGGTAGTCGATGACCTCGCCGCCCCACGCCTCAATCATGCCAGCCAACACGTATGGAAATTCGGCATTGCCGATGCCGTGCTTGGGGAAGATCTTGGCATAATGGCATCCGATATGCTCCACGCCACGCAGCGGTTTGCCCGTAAAGCGGTTCACTAACTGGTATTTCATCTTCTTCTTCAGATCGAAGCGGAATTTGTAGATCAGGTCGGAAGGATGGGCAATATTCTTGGGAATCTCGAACTCGCGGCCCGTGGCCTTGCGCAGGTATTCGCGTGCCTGCTCCAATAATTCGGGACTCTCGTGCCATTTCTCGATAATCTCTGTCATCACGCCGAAGGAGGTGACGCAGGAAGGCACATAGTTCTCGTAGCCGTGTTCGGACATCAGCGAAAAAAGTCGCGCCACCACGGTCATGGTCGTCTCGAAAGGCACCACATCGGCATGGTAGCCGATGCCTGTGCAGGTGTGCTGATGCGAAGAGTCGTAGATGTCTTTGCCCAGGTCGTTGCGCAGGATGTTCAGAAATGCGGCCTCCGAACCGGGAAAGAAGGTCTGCCGGATGCAACTCCGCTCGTAAAAGAAGTGGTCATCGGCAATTTCCTTTTGGTACTCGTTCCAATATCTTTTCATTGTCTATGGGGTCTGATACAAGGCTGCAAAGATACATTTTTTTTGTATTTTTGCGCTTCCCAAAAAACAACGATATGAAACGCTTCCTTCTTCTTTGCTACCTTGTGGCCCTCACATGGCCGTTGCTGGCCCAGAATGCCGACCAAGCCAACCCTGACCTGAACCTGAATGCCGCGTATTTGCCACCCACCGACCCGGCCGTGCAGGCCAAGCTCGCCCAGTGGCAGGACCTCAAGTTCGGCATGCTCATTCACTGGGGCATCTATGCTGTGCCCGGCATCGTGGAGTCGTGGTCCATCTGCTCGGAGGACGAGGATTGGATTCCGCGCGACAGCAACATGCGCTACGATGAATACAAACGTTGGTATTGGAATCTCAACAAGATGTTCAACCCCCAGCAGTTCGACCCTGACCAGTGGGCGGACGCGGCCAAGAAGGCAGGCATGAAATATGTGGTCTTCACAACCAAGCACCACGACGGCTTTGCGATGTACGACACCAAGTTCAGCGACTACTCCATCGCCAAGGGACCGTTTGCCGGCAACCCCAAAGCCGATGTAGCCAAGTATGTGTTCGATGCATTCCGTCGCCAAGGCATGATGGTCGGCGCCTACTACTCCAAGCCCGACTGGCATTCACAAGACTATTGGTGGGACCGCTACGCCACACCTGACCGGCACGTCAACTACAAAATTGAGAATCATCCATATCGTTGGAATAGATATAAGGAGTTTGTATATAATCAGATAGATGAGATTACCTCACGTTATGGTGAAATTGACATCCTCTGGCTGGATGGCGGCTGGGTGCGTGCCCCGAAGGAGGACATCGGCATGGACCGCATTGCCAAGAAAGCGCGCGAGAACCAGCCGGGCCTGATTATTGTGGACCGCACGGTGACGGGCAAGTACGAAAACTACAGGACACCGGAGAAGATGGTGCCGGACAAGCAGCTGTCGTACCCGTGGGAGACCTGCATGCCCTTGAGCAAGGACTGGGGCTATGTGCCTGGCGCAACGTTCAAGACCCCGAGAGAGGTGCTCAACACGTTGGTGGAAGTCGTGGCCAAGGGCGGCAGTTTGTTATTAGGGGTCGGCCCGACCCCGCAAGGCCTCATTGAACCGGTGGTGGTGGAGCGGCTGACCACGATAGGGGAGTGGCTGCGGGTCAACGGCGAGGCCATTTACGGCTCACGTCCTTTGGTGGTCAGCAACGAAGGCAACATCTGGTTCACGCAGAGCAAGGACGGTTCTGAACGGTATGCGATTGTTACTGTTGGCGACAATCGCAGTGTGGGTACGACCTTGGAATGGCGTTTCAACCTCCCGGCGAAACACAGCGACCTGATCGTGTTGTCCACGGGCGAGAAGTTGAAATACAAGCTGAAAGGCGGACAAGTGTCAGTCACGCTGCCGCGTGGCACGGGTGCAGATGGGTTGCCAGTTGTGCTAAAGTACAATTAGTCACCGATAGGGCATGACGTTTCCTCACGACTTCCCGGAATCTTGGGCTGCCGACAAACCTCTAATCACTTATTTTTGTATTTTTGCCGCCTGATTTGAAAAAAAGGATGCAGATTACGCTTTTAGGAACCGGAACGTCGCAGGGTGTGCCCGTGGTGGGTTGCAACTGTGCTGTCTGTCAGTCACAAGACGTGCGTGACAAGCGATTGCGCACCTCTGCGTTCGTGGAAATCGGGGATGTCCATATTCTTATCGACGCGGGTCCCGATTTGCGGCAACAAATGCTGCGCAGCAATATCACCCGCGTGGACGCCATCCTGATGACCCATGAGCATAAAGACCATCTCGCCGGCCTTGACGACATCCGCCCCATCTATTTCATGATGAATGCTCCGATGCATGTCTATGGCTTGCAGCGCGTGCTCAATGTCATCCGCAAAGATTTCGACTACGCTTTCCGTCCCAATCCGTATCCTGGCGTGCCTGCACTGCAACTTTTCCCTGTTCGCGACGATCCCTTCACGGTCAAGGACGTTGAAATCACCCCCATCCATGTGCGGCACCTCACGTTGCCCATACTGGGCTATCGCATCGGGAAACTTGCCTATATCACGGATGCCAGTTTTATCTCGGAATCGGAGTTGCGAAAGCTGCAAGGACTCGATGTGTTGGTAATCAACGCTTTGCGGAAGAAAGAGCACTATTCGCACTTCAACCTCGACCAGGCTTTGTCCATCATCAGGCAATTACAGCCCAGACAAGCCTATCTGACCCATATATCTGACAAAATGGGGCTATATGAGGAGGTTGCACCCACCTTGCCCGACAATGTCTTTTTGGGCATTGATGGAATCACGATTCCTGTGGAAGAATAAATTTGCGGATCAGCAAGGGCGCAATAAATCCCCTATATGGAGTTCTTGACGTTGACCATGATTTGCGAGAGCATGTTTTTGGCCCTCAGCAGCTGGATCTTGACGTTGGAGAGGGAAATATTCAGTTCTTCGGCAATCTCGTCGTAAGAGAGCTCCTGATAGTAGCGCAGCTCGACCACCTTCCGGTATTTGTCGGGAAGCTGGGCCACAGCGAGACGCATCATGCGGATGCGCTGTTTGTCGATCACCTCCTGCTCCGGTGTGGGCGTGGTGTTGGACTGCGACCGGTCGATGAGCAGCTGGGTGTTGGCCGTGGAAAGATCGTCCTCCAGACACTGGGGCGAGTTGTTCTTGTGCCGGATATAGTCAATGCTGTTGTTGACGGCAATCCTGAAGAGCCATGTGGAGAAGGCGTATTGCGGCGTGTATTTGTCCAAATAGCGGAAGGCCTTTCCAAAGGTCTCCAATGTCAAGTCCTCGGCGTCATCGCTGTTCTTGACAATTTTCATGAGCATGTAGTAAATGCTGTCGCGATAGAGACTCATCAACTCGGCGTATGCCTTTTGGTCATTGTTGTCGAGTGCCTTACGCAACAAGACGTAATCACGTCTGGCTTTTTCTGTGGTGCAGGGGTTTTCCATTATAAAAATCTATCGTGACGAATTTGAGCATCAATGAAATATAGCGGATTCAGCAGAGCGAACAGGAGATCGTAGAGGATAAGTCCCGGGATCACTTGCTTCTCGTTGAGTTTCTTGGCGGCGAAGCCAAAGACGAAGTATTGGCTGATGATTCTCACAGCGGCAATGCCTGCCGTGATGGCAATTAGGAGAATGTTTCCGATGCTGTAAACAATGGCAAAGGCCAGTGCGACATAAAACAGCAGGTTGACAATAGCGTAGCTGGTGAGCAGGAATCTGTTGCGGAAGGTGTTGTAGCGGCGTGTGTAGTACAGGCCTTGCTTGTGGTCCTTCCAATAGTGGTGAAGGGCACCGCGTTGCAGGATGGTGACGGCATCGGGGGAATACTCTATTCCGGTGTTGTTCCTGTTCGCAGCGCGGGAAATGAAGATGTCCTCCTCGCCATAGCTGATATGGTTGTGCTTGGCAAAGCCGCGTTGTTGGGTAAACACCTGCTCCGTGAATCCCATGTTCTTGGCGTCGCCGCGATAGGGGGAGTGGATCCGCGCCAGCGAGAAATACTGGATGGCATTCGACAGGTTGTCGAAGTGGAGCAAGCGGTTGAAGGGATTGTTCTTCTTCTCAAAAGAACTGTATCCCAAGACAATCTGCTTGCCGCCCTCAAAGTTGCCGGCCATTTTCTCCAGCCAGTGGGTGGAGGTGGGGGCGCACTCGGGACTTGTAACCAGCAGGAAAGGGTGGGAGGCGCAGCGAATGCCCATGGAAAGGGCGAATTTCTCGCCACGGATGGTCGTGACAGCGGTGTCAAGCTCCACCAGCTTCAGATTTGTGTATTGCTGTTGGTATTCCAAAATCAAAAGCTTGGTGTCATCTTGGGAATTGTCGTCCACCACCACCACTTCAAAATCGCCATATTGCTGATTCAGGAATTTGGGAAGGGTCTTCAAAAGGACACCAGCAGCATCTTTTGCCACCATGACAACCGATACAGGCGGCTGGTACAGCGACTTTTGCGGCTTTTTCCTTTGGAAGGAGAAACGAGCATATATAAGATAGTAATATGCTAGTTCTATGAAAGTTATGGTTCCAAAAATAATTACGACGAGGCTCGGAAGAGACACTTCGGACATAGGTTATAGGTTGGTTAAGGTTTGGTTCAGCAAAAATATTATTTTGATTCCAATAAAATGTTATTTTTGCACGCAAAATACTAACAAAATGAAGTTTATAATTGAAGGTGCTGATTCAAAGAGCAATGCGCGTGCTGGACTGATCTCCACAGCACATGGCGACATCCAAACTCCAATCTTCATGCCCGTGGGCACGTTAGGTGCCGTGAAAGCCATGCACATGAGGGACATGAAAAACGAAGTCAAAGCACAAATCATATTAGGCAACACCTATCATCTTTTTTTGCGCCCCGGCACCGATGTGCTGGAACAGGTCGGCGGCTTGCACAAGTTCAACGGCTGGGACCGCCCCATACTGACAGACAGTGGCGGCTTCCAGGTCTTCTCCCTCAGCCAGCGGCGCAAAATCGACCCCGAGGAGGGCGTTTGGTTCCAGTCGCACATCGACGGCTCGCGTCATCTCTTCAGCCCTGAACGAGTGATGGACATCCAACGCTCCATTGGCGCCGACATCATCATGCAGTTCGACGAGTGCATCCCGTATCCTTGCGAGTACGATTATGCCAAAAAATCGATGGAGACCACATATAAGTGGCTGTTACGTTGCAAGAAACGTCTGGATGAGACGCCACCGCTCTATGGATATGAACAGTCACTGTTCCCTATTGTGCAGGGTGGGGTATATCACGACCTGCGCGCCCGCTCCGCCGAGTATGTGGCCTCACTGGGCTGCGACGGGAACGCCATCGGTGGGGTAGCGGTAGGGGAGCCCACCGACAAAATCTATGAAATCACGGACTACTGCTGCCAAATTCTCCCCAAAGACAAGCCAAGATACCTTATGGGGGTCGGAACACCGGCCAACATATTGGAAAACATTGCATTAGGAGTTGACATGTTTGATTGTGTGATGCCCACGCGCAATGGCCGTAACGGCATGATTTTCACATGGGACGGCATTCTCAATATGCGCAACGAAAAATGGAAATACGACTTCACGCCCATCGATGCAAACAGCGAAATGTTCGCCGACCGTGAATACACACGCGCGTATCTGCGTCATCTGTATGTATCCGGCGAGATGCTCGGCCCGATGATCGGCAGCATCCATAATTTGCATTTTTATCTGGAACTCGTGACAACCGCCCGTGAGAAAATTCTCGACGGGACGTTCGCAACATGGAAAAATGAGATTGTCGGACGGATATCAAAACGACTGTAGTTTTTCCTGCATTTTCCACAGCTTCTTCATGTGCGAAACCAGCCGTACACGCCGTGGTACATCCCGGAATCTTGCAGAGACACGTTTGTCCGATAATTTATATTATGTTAAATAGAAATTATGGGGCAGCAAGCACCTCAGGGCTTCCCCCCATTACGATGCATATAAATGATCATGTCAACATAAAAAAAACGGTACACTGACATGTACCGTAAATTCTAAATTTTTATTTCTACCGCGCTCTTGCCCCTGTCGGGGGCTTTCAGGGAAAATATATATCTGTTTTCTACCGAGCTCTTGCCCCTGCCGGGGCTGCTCAAGGAAAACTATAAACTCATAACTATTAACTATTAACTCTTAACTGTAATGTTCTTCTTCCATCTCCTCGTCATACTCCTGAATTTGAGGCCGATGACTCCAAAGATGGCCTCCTTGAAAATACCGCCGCTCATCTTGGACGTTCCCATGGTACGATCCCTGAAGATGATTGGAACTTCTACTATCTTGAATCCGAGTTTGTAGGTAGTGTATTTCATCTCAATCTGAAAGCCATAACCTACATGCTTTATCTCGTCGAAGTTTATGGTTTTCAATACATTAGAACGATAACACTTGAATCCGGCGGTGGTATCGTTGACCGGGATGCCCAGTATGGTGCGCACATACATGGAGCCGAAATAAGACATCAACAGACGCCCGAGCGGCCAGTTTACTACGCTGATGCCCTGACAATAGCGCGATCCGATGGCCAAATCGGCATTTTGCTCGACACACGCGTTGTATAGGCGTTGCAGGTCATGCGGGTCATGGGAAAAGTCGGCGTCCATTTCAAAGAAGAAATCGTAGTTGCGTTCCAAACCCCACTTGAAACCGTGGATGTAGGCCGTGCCCAGTCCCAACTTGCCGGCGCGCTCCTCTATGAACAGCCTGCCCTCAAACTCCTTCATCAATCCCTTCACGATATCTGCTGTGCCGTCGGGTGAATTGTCGTCGATAATGAGGATATGCACGTCAATCAGGCCGAAAATGGCACGGATGATGTTCTCAATGTTTTCTTTTTCCTTATAGGTCGGAATAATGACCAATCTTTTATCCATGGTGTTGTAATTTTATTTCGAAAGGATGATGTAAACCGGCAGATGGTCGCTGTAGCCACCTTGGTAGTTGCCGCCGGCGAACGTGCGGAACGGATAACCTCTGTAGGAACCGGTCTTGGTGAACATGAAATCTTTGCGGAAGACGTGCGCCGACACGAATTTGTAGGTGTTCGGACGGGCCCACATCAGTCCGCCGGAGACCACTATATTGTCAAGCATCTCCCAGGAGTCGCGATACGCGTATGATCCGATACCGTTATGGAACATTTTCCACATCGGATTATACAAATCATTGAGGGTCACGCTTTTTTCGTTGGTCTTAGTGCCGAGGCACTGCATAATGGCCTTGGAATTGGGGTTGTCGTTCAAGTCGCCCATAAGGATGAACTTGGCGCCGGGATGTTTTTTCATGATGTCATCGGCAATGACACGCGAAAGGCTTCCTGCGGCAAGACGTCCTGGCAGGCTCCGGCGCTCTCCCCCAGCCTTGGAGGGCCAGTGATTCACCAAAATGTAAAGAGTGTCGGTGTTGTCGAGAATGCCGGTCATCAGCCACTGGTCACGGGAGATGAACTCTGGCTCGTTGGGCACTACCAAGGGGAACGAGGCCGTGTCAATGACACGGAAACGGGCGGGATCATAGAAAAAGGAGACATCCACTCCCCTTCTGTCGGGCGAATCATGGTGACAAACCTTCAAATTGTAGGGTCTGAGTTTTTCCGTGTTCGCCAAGTCCAACAACACATGCTCGTTTTCCACCTCGGAGAGTCCCAAAACCACCAAGCCACCATCCAATTTCATCATTTCATCAATCACAGTGGAAAGATTCTCCAACTTGGCGTGATAGCGTTCCGATGTCCATTGGTAATCGCCTTGCGGCAAAAACTGTTCATCGTTTTTGATGGGGTCGTTGATTGTATCAAACAGATTTTCAACATTATAAAAACCAATCAAAGCTTTTTTTCCTGGTTGGGCCCAGATATTGGCATTTAACAATGTCAACGCAAGCAGTATCAGTAAAGATATTCTTTTCATCGATGAAAAATTTTAGGTGCAAAAATACAAAAAAAGCAATTGTGTTTTCATTTTTTGAATATTCAATAAAAAAAAACCGCCCTCTTGCGAAGACGGTTTTTTTGTATGGTTTTGTTATGGCTTATTTGTGACCTTGGCACTTGTGTTCGCCATCGGCATGTCCTTGGCATTTATGCTCACCATTAGCTTGTCCTTGGCATTTGTGCTCACCACTGGCATGTCCCTGGCACTTGTGCTCGCCACCGGCTTGTCCTTGACATTTGTGCTCACTACCGGCATGTCCTTGGCATTTGTGTTCTCCTTCGGCATGCCCCTGGCACTTGTGCTCGGCATCCTTGGAACCACATGAGGATTTTCCTTGACAGCATGCAGGCAGTGCGGCGCGGGCTGCCTTGTCGGCGGGCACATTGTCAGCATTGTAACCTAACTTGCTGATTTCCTTGCGCAAGATGTCTGGATTGGTCTTCTTGGCGTCATAATTGATGGTTAGCTTGGCCGTTTTCATGTCATACGAGTATGTTTTGACTCCTTTGAAATATGGGACATTTTCTTTGAAACGGTCTGCACATTTCTGGCATACTCCATTGGTTTGGATCACCACGGTCTCGGTGGCGGTTTTCTGCGCGAAGGCGCTGAAGCTAAAGATGGCCATAACAGCCAAGATAATCGCTTTTTTCATTTTGATGTTGAATTTTTATGATTAAATAATGATGAAAATCTAAAAAACTTTTGCAAGACTATTCGTTTATATGAAAAGTTTAAATGGACAAAATTTATTTCAGGACATATCGGAATCCGACATATCCCATGATGCCAGTAATCGGTGCATAGACAACAGTGGCGTCAAAGTTCGGGCCGAAAGGATCATCGGGGGCGATAATGGGATTTTTCTGCTTGTAGTTGGTCAGGTTCTCTCCGCCAACATAGAGTTCCCATCTGCGGAATTTTTTGGTTATCTGCGCATTGAGCAGACAATAGGCTGGTGATTTCTCCGGCAGGTCGGCGGCAGGGTTGGCCTCCATGTCTGGCAGTCGTTGCGGACCGTAAACCTGCAGGTTGACGTTGAATTTCCATCGGTCGTAGCGGGTGCTGTAGTTCACATTGACGATACCCTTGTGCGGGCTCATCAGTACTTTCTCCCGCATCACACCATGTGTCATGTACCGTACATCGTTGAAACGATAAGCCAGCAACAGCTCAAAGCGTGTGAACGGACGCAGCGTCAGCTCCGCCTGCACGGAATGCGAGCGTGACCGGTTGTCGATACCGTTATAGATGCCGTTCAGGTTATATACATATATATAATGTATGTCCTGATCCATGTCGATGATGGTCTGGTTGGTGAAGGTGGTGTAGAAATAGTCGAGCGTGAAGGTTGATCTGCCACCCGGCAGGGTGAAACTTTGCACCATGCTGGCACCGAGATTCCAGGCCTCCTCGGGTTGCTGCATCTGACTGTCAACATACAGGAAATCACGGTTGGAGGTCAGCAGCGACATGTTCTCGGCCATGTAATGGGCTGTGCGATATCCCTTTCCAGCAGAAGCGCGCAGTGAAAGATTGGGGGTGGCCTGCCACTTGAGATGCACGCGCGGTGTCCAATAAAGTCCCGTCATGTCCCCGTAATTCGTGTTATAGTCAAGTCGCATACCCGCCATTACCACCAACTTTGGTTCTATGATGTAGCAATACTCCGCAAAAATCCCTGGCACCCACTCGTCCATTCTATTCACCATAGGCATGAGAGGGTCGGGAGACGATACTTGACGATAGTCGAAGAAATCATATTGCAGGCTGGCTCCTGCGGTGAGCTTGTGACGTTCTCTCTTGCCGAACTTGTTGCTATACATCACATTGATGTACATGCTCTGCTGGTCAAACTCATAGCTGCGCGCCCCAAACAGGGCCTTGGTCCAGTTACCCGTATAGGAGACAATGGTACCGATGCTCTCATTTTTTCCCTTGAGAAGGAATCCGTTCTTGGTGATGAAGTCGAATTTCTTGTTGTCCACATGGACACCATAGTGGGCAAGGTCTGGCTTGAACCCGTCTGGTTCATAGTCGTGTTGCCCTCCTACCCTGTTGTCCCAGACAAAATCGACCATGGCACGGCCTTCCCAAAACTTGTTGGCTTTGTAGTCCCATCGATTCATCACATTGATTTGCTGGTTGAGCGGAACATCCAGGAAACCGTCGTGGTTCATGTCCATCTTCAGGAATTGAGCCCCGCCGTAGAGCATCAGCATCGTATGCACCTTGTCTTGTTTGCCCACCTTGAAACGTGTTGTCAGGTTAAGCTCGCTCTTTGTCATGGAATTGAGATAGAAATTGAGGAACAGCCTGTCGAAGTTGGTTTCCGGTTTCCTGTAATCGACATTGACCTGGCCGGTGATGGCCTCAAAGCCATTGGTGACGGAGGCCACACCTTTGGAGACACTGATGGACTCCATCCAGGAACCGGGCATGAAACCAAGTCCAAACTGGTGGGAAAGGAGTCTGATGAATGGCACATTTTCAAGGAGCACCTGGCTGTAGATACCGGCGAGTCCCAGCATGGAGATCTGGCGGGCGCCCGTGATGGCATCCGCGTATTCCATGTCCACAGCCACGGTGCTCTCAAAACTCTCCGCGAGGTTGCAGCATGCGGCACGTCGCAGTCCCTCTTGGGAGATGACTGTCGTGAGGATGGGTTGCGTGGAGATATAAGAACCGTCGCGTGCCACGATGCTGACTTCCGCGAGTGTGTGCGAATGGGATAGCAGCACCAAGATGTCGTTTTGGGAGCGCGGCACCACCATGGTGTCAGGTTGGAATGTAGGGAAAGTGACGACTAAAGTGTCAGTTTGGGTACGCTGGATGCTAAAATTGCCTCTGTTGTCGGAGAAAGCACCGGTGGTAGTATGAAGCCATTGGACAATGGCGGATTGCACGGCTACGGTGTCGCCTGTTTCAGTCACTTCGAGCACCCGGCCATTAAGCGATTGGGCTGTTAGGGTCTCCCCCACCCCACTCATCATGAGCAACAGGAGTAAGTATCTGATTATTTTAATGTTAATTCTATTCTCAATGTTTGTCATAATTGTAGATTTCTCGGCAAATGTTGTCGTATTTCTGATAAATGACTTTGCGTTTGAGTTTAAGGGTTTGCGACAGCTCGCCTGTTTCAATACTCCACACATCGTTAATCAAACGAAATCGTTTGATTTGCTCATGATCGGCCAATGTCTTGTTCACCGAGTTGACGGCATGGTTGATCACCTCCATGAAACGGGGGTGGCTCATGTATTCGGATCGATTGGCGGGGATGCTGAGGCGGTGTCTTTTGAACTCCTCGTCCATCTTGGCAAAGGAGGGCACGATGAGTGCGGAGACGAACTTCTCGTTTTCGCCGATGACCATCACGTTGTCGATGAACGATGATTCGCGGAGTTTGGTCTCGATGACTTGCGGGGCGATGTATTTGCCAAGCGAAAGCTTGAAGATTTCCTTCTTGCGGTCGGTGATTTTCAGGAAGGAGCCATTCTCAATGGTGCCGATGTCGCCGGTATGGAACCAGCCATCCTCGTCGATGACCTCGCGGGTGTAGGCTTCGTCTTTATAGTAGCCCTTCATGAGGCAGGGGCCCTTGGTCAGGATCTCGCCGTCGTCGGCAATCTTGCACTCCACGGTGGGCAATATTTCACCCACGCAGCCCACGCGGATGATATGTTTGCGGGGCACGTTGACTGCAATGACGGGAGATGTCTCTGTGAGACCGTAGCCCTCATAGATGCGCACCTTGGCAGCGGTGAAGAGGCGGATGACCTTCTCGGGAATGGACGAGCCTCCGGAAACCACGGTCATCTCCTTGCCGGAGAGGTTCTCGCGCCACTTGCTATACACTAACTTGTCGGCAATCTCATACTTGAGCTGGTATAGTTTGTTGGGGTTCTCGTAGTCGTACCGGGTGGCGATTCTGAACGCCCAGTCGAAGATGCACTTCTTAAAGCCCTTGAGGTTTTTGCCAGCCGCCTGAATCTTGTCGTACATCATCTCGAACACGCGCGGTACGGCACAGAAGCCGTCGGCCTTCATATCATGCATATCTTTAGCTATCGTGGCCAAACTTCCTGCATAATAATGACTTACTCCCATAAATTGGTAGTGGTAGTTGACCGTGCGCTCATACACATGACACAGCGGCAGGAAACTCAGCATCTTGGCATGGTAGTCCAGCAGCTGGTATTCCAAAGCGATGGGCAAAAAGTTGGAGCAGATGTTCTTGTGGGTAAGCATCACACCTTTGGAGCGCCCTGTCGTGCCGGAGGTGTAGATAATGGTGGCCACATCGTCTGGAGAGATGTTCTGCTTGTTGGCATCAATGACGGGCTTCCACTTCTCCATGTTGCGACGTCCTAACTCCAACAATTCGTCCGAGGAAGTTAACCCTTCAACATGGTCAATGGCATAGACGATCGGGTGTTGCTCGATCTCCGGCAGCACCTTCTCGACACGCCGGTAGATGGTCTCCATGCCAAAAACGATGCACTTGCAGTCGCAATGGTTGAGGATGTACTTGTACTCGTCGGGATTCAAGGTCGGGTAAACGGGTACATGGATCATGCCGGCGAGCATGATGCCCATGTCGAGGAAGTTCCATGCAGGACGGTTTCGCATGATAGTGACAATCTTGTCGCCCTTTTGGAATCCAAGTTCAAGAAAGGCCGATGCGATGGCATGCGAATAGTTCACATAGTCTTGAATACTATATTTTATCCAGCCGTCACCGTCACGTTTGGCAAAGAAATCATCCTTTTCATAGTTATACGAGATGACATCGAGAATGTCAAACAGACGCGTTGGCAGCTTTGTGCCTGGTTTCAAAGTCATCATGGCTAATGGAATTAGATTTTCTCGGAGATTTGATATTTGTTACGGTCCGGATCGTTTCGGGCGATCATTTCCCCGAGGAACCCGGCCAAGAAGAGCATGAAGCCCAGCACCATGGCCAGCAGGGCCAAGAAGAAAAGAGGCTGGTCGGTCACTTGGCGGAAAGGAACGCCGTGGGACTGATGCACCAATTTGGCGATGATAAGCCAAATGGCGCAGATGAAACCCACGAGAAAGGCGATGGTGCCCCAAACACCGAAAGCATGCATGGGCTTCTTGCCAAAACGGGTGGTGAACGAGATGGTGAGCAGGTCGAGATAGCCGTTCACAAAACGGTTGAGGCCGAATTTTGTCACGCCATATTTCCGTTTCTGGTGCTGGACCACCTTCTCCCCTATCTTGTTGAATCCGGCCCATTTGGCAATCAGCGGGATATAGCGGTGCATTTCGCTATAGACTTCAATGGACTTGACGACCTCCTTGCGGTAGGCCTTCAGTCCGCAGTTGAAATCGTGCAGTTGGATGCCCGACATTTTGCGGGTTGTCCAGTTGAAGAACTTGGAGGGGATGTTCTTGGCGATCTTGGAATCGTAGCGTTTCTTCTTCCAACCGGACACCAAGTCGTATCCGTCCTCCTTGATCATGCGGTAGAGTTCGGGAATCTCGTCGGGGCTGTCCTGCAGGTCGGCGTCCATGGTGATCACCACATCGCCTTCGCAGGCTTCGAAGCCCGTGTTGAGGGCAGCCGACTTGCCATAGTTTCTTCTGAAGCGTATGCCACGGATGTTGGGGTTCTCGGCGTGAAGGCGTTCCACCACGGCCCAGGAGCCGTCATTGGAGCCGTCGTCCACCATCACCACTTCGTAAGTGTATTGGTGTTCGTCCATGACGCGCTTGATCCAAGCCGCCAACTCGGGCAGCGACTCTTCTTCGTTAAAAAGGGGTACAATTACTGATATATCCATATATTGTGTTTTTACATTTTTCTAAAGTTCAATAAATCAACAGGTTTAACCCCATGATACACTTTTTTTTAAAAGTGCAAAAATAATAAAAATCTTCCATTCGCTGAAAATTAAATCAGGGTCGTCGTAAATGTGTGGAAGAGCCGCATACCCCCTTGTTTTTTTCAAAAAACGACATTTACAATTTTTGTATTTTCGCGGCCTAAAAATCCATCCTATGAGTAATCGGAAAATCTTAGTTATATATACCGGCGGGACCATCGGAATGATCATGGATCCTGCGAGCAAGGCTCTTGTGCCTTTCGAGTTCGAACACATCCACGAACAGCTGCCGATGCTGCATCTTATCGAAGCGGAGGTCACTTTCCAGTCGCTGTTGCCACTGATAGACTCCTCCGACACCAACCCCGACTTCTGGGTGCGACTGGCACGGATGGTGAAGAACGAATACGACAACTATGACGGTTTCGTCATCCTGCATGGTACTGACACGATGGCCTACACGGCCTCCGCGATGAGTTTCCTGCTGGAAAACCTGGCCAAGCCCGTCATCCTCACGGGCTCGCAGCTCCCCTTGGGGGTCATCCGCACAGATGGTCGGCGCAACATACTGAACGCCATCGCCATTGCCGCCGAATATTATATCAACAACACCCCCTTGGTGCAAGAGGTGTGCATCTATTTCCAGAACAATCTCTACCGGGGCAATCGCACATACAAGGACAACGCCTCGCGGTTCAATGCCTTCTATTCGCCCAACTATCCTATTCTCGCGGAGGTGAACACGCATGTGGAATACCACAGGAGCAACCTCTTCCGGCCCAAACTGGATGAGCAGCTCTGTTTCCACACCCGAATGGATGACAACGTGGCCATCGTGAAAATATACCCGGGCATCCGCAACGAATTCCTGGAGTCAGTGTTCAACACGAAAGGTCTGAGGGCTGTGGTGATGGAGACTTTCGGTGTGGGCAATGCGCCCACCAACCCGGCATTCATCAATATTCTGCGGCAAGCCGTGGAACGCGACATCATCATCGTGAATGTCACCCAGTGCAAGGGCGGCGGCGGTGTGGAGATGGGACGCTACCTCACAGGCAAGCACCTCGCCGACGCCGGTGTCATCAGTGGCTATGACATGACCACCGAGGCCGCCGTCACCAAGGTGATGTACCTGCTCGGCCAGGACGTGACCTTGGAGGAGGTCAAGAAATATATCGGTTACCCGCTTCGCGGAGAACTCACTCGTGAATAATACATTCAGCAGTCAAGCTGAGGAAAGTGACACTATAATCGATCATCATGGAAAAAGAACGCAGTATTGACAGACTTGCCCGATACATTATCATCATCGGCGCCATCGCGCTGGCCGCCGTGGTTTGCTACTATTTCAGCAGCGTGCTCGCCTATATTATCCTGGCCTTTGTGGTCTCGTTGATTGGACAACCCGTGCTCCGGCTGCTGCGGAAAATCAAAGTCAAAGGAAAATCTGCTCCGGATGCCGTTTTGGCAATTATCACCATCATCATCATTTTTGCCATACTGTTTCTGCTGATTATACAGGTGATCCCTGTGGTCACCGGCATTGTTGGCGAAGCCTCCTTGATGAAGGCTCAGGATATTTCCGACGGCTACAATATCATCGATCAGGTCAACCTCTGGATTATCCAAGTTTTTCCATGGGTTGACAAAGATTTCGACGGAGTTCAACTGCTCATGCAGAAAATATCTGAAGTGCTTGACCTGTCGAACATCTCCGGCATATTGGGTTCTGTGGCCTCAACCGTGGCAGGTATTGCTGTCGGACTCTTCTCGGTCATCTTCATCTCCTTCTTCTTCATCAAGGATGACACGCTCTTCGGGCGGATCGTGGGTGCCATGGTCCCAGACAGCATTGAGGAGCGAGTGAAGAAGACCATTCTAGACATCGAGCGGCTTCTATCCCGTTACTTCGTGGGGTTGATTGTCGAGATTCTCGGGGTGGTGGTGCTCAACGGTCTCGGGCTCTGGCTCATCGCCCGTGTCGGGTTCAACTATGCCTTCGGCATTGCTTTCATTGCCGGCCTGCTGAACGTCATCCCGTATGTGGGACCTCTGATCGGAGAGTTGATCGGGGTTGTGCTGTGTGTCATCTTGAAATATGGTGCCGGCATCGGTCTGGGCGTGAATATCTGGATCTTCGCCCTTATTGTCCTTTGCATCATGTTGGCCACCCAATTGGTGGATGCTTTCATTTACCAGCCGCTCATCTATTCCACGAGCATCAAGGCCAGTCCGCTGGAGATTTTTGTCGTGTTGCTCATTGCCGGCCACATCGGCGGCGTGGTGGGCATGCTCATCGCCATCCCCGCCTATACCGTCATCCGTGTCATTGCCAGCCGCTTCTTCTATGATTTCAAGCCTGTGAAACGGTTGATTCCGGACGTGGAAAAAGAAAAGACAGACGGATTGATCTGAAGTTACTCTCCCAAGAATGTCACGCCGTCCCAGCTGCTTATTTGCATATATGGCAATTGTAAGCTGACAGAGTGCACTTCTTGATACAGGTCGTAGATACTCTTCTCTTTCCAACCGATCACTTGCGGCACAGGTTTCAGCTCGGGCACGTCTTTGTTGTACTTGTCGAGAAGCTCCTTCATATTGTTCTTGAACAGGTCGCGTTTGGCGCGTTCCGAGGCATTCAACATGCTGTCGGCCACTTGTATGGGATAGATGCGGAAATTCTTATGCCCCGAGATGACGGGTCTGGACACCCACACCAGACTGTAGCTGCAATTCTCCAAGGTCACCGTGTCGCCCCGTTTCACGAAGTCCAGATGAAGCATGGCCCCACCGTCGGTGTTCGTCTTGCTCATGTTGCTAACATAGTTGCCCAAGGAGTAAACCACCACATTGCCGCCATTTTTCTCTTTGTTGCGCAGTTCCATCGGCTGCAGAACGTGCGGGTGGCCGCCGATGACGTGGTCAACCCCCTTCTCCAACAACCAAGACGCCATTTGCTTCTGCTGTTGGTTGGGCTGCAACACATACTCAATCCCCCAATGCGGGATGGCGATCAGTATATCAGGATGCATTGCCTTGGCTTTCAAGATGTCACTTGCTATCTCAGCCGTGTCCATATAGTTCACCACATTAGGCTCCTCGACCTCAATCCCGTTGGTGCCGTATGTGAAGTTGAGCAATACAATACGAAATCCGTTTTTTTCGATGAGAAACGGGTAATTATTGTTCCTTTCCTCTTGGTTTTTGTATGTTCCAAGATGTGGGATGTGGAGGCTGTCCATCATATTGATGGTGCGTTCCAAACCCTTTTTGCGTGTGTCTAAGCAGTGGTTGTTGGCGGTCAGCAGCACATCGAACCCCGCGTCAATGGAGGCTTGCAAGTATTCGTCGGGCGCCGAGAAGCGGGGATAACCTTGATAGGGCTTCCCGCCGAGTGTCACTTCAAAGTTGGCAATGGCGAGGTCCACGCTGATGATCTCGTCACGCACATACCGGAAAGTCTCTTCATAGCGATAAATGCCATCGGTGTCGCGTGCAGCATCGATTTGACCTTGATGCTGCATCAGGTCGCCGACTATGAGCATGGAGAGTTTGTATTCGGCAGTATCCTGTTCAGCAAGCGACTCTCCCCCACTGTGCGGCTGCGCATTTGACGTACAGGCAGTGACAAGGAAAAAAAGGGATACCCAAAGTATATTTTTATACAACATCTTCATTTTAGTGATTTTACGATTAAAACATTTAGCAATTTAACATCAAATCAAACAATGGTCTGTGCGGTTGTACACACATAACCGGAATCTGGTGCGATTATGGTTTGAAAGTGGCACGTGGCCTCCACGAGAATATTTTTCAAGTCATTGCGCAAGCCCTCCCCCGTCTGCTTTAACAGACTCTCCTTCTTGGTCCATAAAATGGTGAAGGAGAGTGCGGGATCGGCTGCGTGGCGTACCAACTCAAGTTCCTGTTCGTTGAGCACATAGGCCGCCAAATCGTCGTTGAAGGGGCGCACCCGCTCGATGTCAACGCCGATGGGACGTATATCCATCGCGCATGCCACGCCCGCAGTGCAATGGCTGAGCGAGAAGTGTATGTCGGGCCTGTCCGGAAAGTAGGGCTTGCCCTGCGTAGTAAGAGCCACTTCCGGCACGTCTGCAAGCCCGAACTCCGTCTGCAGCGCCTCCCGCAGCAAAAGCCATACTGCCACGCATTGCCGACGACCGGCATCGTGTTTGAAACGCAGGCACTTCTCCCTCCGCGCCTCGGGAAGTTCTGAAAGATGCGCCTCCCAGTCCAATGTGTCGATATGGTCGTTGATATACAGCATTTACAATGATTCATCAAAATATCCCAACCCATCGATGGCGGTAAGGAACCTGTCGATGTAGTCCCACGAGGTAGTGGACCAGCGGAACCCCAAGCGATAGAGCACTTGAGTGGTATAGGTGTTGTCCGTCGGGATCATGGTGGACACCTGTCCATGGGCCATATCCTGATAGGCCAGCAAGCTGGAGAGGAACTTGGCTTTTTGCGGGTCATCTTTCACCGCCTTGAGCCGGCGATCGAACTCTTCGGCCTCCACTTGTTCCGGGGCAGGCCCAATGACACTGAGTTCCTTCATCACGTCGCCAAAGTGGACAAAGTGGTTGTTGTAGGGATGGAACAGGCAACATGCCTTCGGAGTGGCGCTTAGTGCCACGATGGAGGCGGCGACTTCATTGATGGGTGAAAATTCCATGGGAACATCACTGTTCTCGTATGGGTAGCTGCCGAGGATACGGAACGCCCGCACACGTCCCATCGCACTGTTGGTTTGGAAGTTTATTTGGAACTCGCCGTCCGTGGAGCGCGGGGAAAGATTGCCCACGCGCAACACCTTCGCATTCAGTCCTTGTCGCACCATTGCCTCCAAGATGATGCGCTCGGCCATGAACTTGGAGTTGATGTAGGCATTGTCCATAAACTGGCCGAAATACAAGAGCTGTTCGGTTTGGGTTGTGCCGGGTGCCGGATTCCCGTTCACGGAGAGCCCAGCCGTACTGTAGGTCGAGATGTGAACCAACCGGGCGCCTGTCTGGAGGCAGAACTGCACGCAGCGTTCCGCACCGCCAATGTTGACGTCTTCAATCTCCGTGCCCTTAGAGAAGTGCTTCACGATGGCGGCGCAGTTGAAGACTGTCTGAATGGAGCCTCTGGCGAAGGAAGCTCCAAAATCGGTGGTGACATCGCCACAGGCGACAGAGAGTCTCCCAGTGCTGAATTCCCTGTCGTAGGAGCTGTCGAAGTAATAGAACAACAGCGTCTGCAGGCGTTTTTTGGCATCTTCATCGTCCTTGCCACGCACCAAGCAGCAGATGCTCGCAGCATCGGAATGAATCAGCTCGTTGAGCACATGGATGCCAAGGAAGCCTGTGGCGCCTGTCAGCAGCACATTGCCCAAGGTCTGTCGATCGCCCGCACGGAAAGCATCGAGTGTGTTGCTCTTCAGCATCTCGTGGATGGCAGTGTAGTCGTAGTCGGCAATGGGGTCGGACTCGCGGATCTCAGCCGGTGCGTTGCCAGAGATGAGGTCGGCGAGGAGCCTCGGTGTGGGATGGTCAAAGAGGTCACCGTAAGCCAAATGGTGTCCGGCCTTGTCGGCCTCGATGATGACGCGCGTCACCATCAGCGAGGTGCCGCCGAGGTCAAAGAAGTTGTCGGAGGCCCCCACCCTATCCATGGCCAAGATGGAAGCGTAGATGTCGCAGAAGAGCTTCTCCAAGTCGTTTGCGGGTGCCACATACTCGCGTTCCTCGGCCGTGATGACGGGTGCGGGCAGAGCCTTGCGGTTCACCTTCTGGTTTTGGTTCAAAGGTATAGCATCGATTTGCATTGTGGCGGCGGGCACCATGTAAGAGGGCTTCTGCCGCGCGATAAACTGGTTGAGCAGGGGCACATCAATTTGCGTGTCGCTCACAATGTATGCAGCGATGTACTTGCCGCCATTCTCGTAGTCGAAGGCCTGCACCGTCACATCCTTGACGTCGGGGAACTGACGGATGACAGCTTCCACCTCCTTCAGTTCGATGCGGAAACCGCGAATCTTGACCTGGCCGTCGCGGCGTCCCACGAACTGCACGTTGCCATCGGGTTGGAAGCGGACGATGTCACCGGTGCGATAGACCGTGCCGGGGCCAAACGGATTGGGAATATAGGTCTCGGCGGTTTTTTCAGGACGGTTCAGGTAGCCTCGGCTCACCTGCGGGCCTGCCACCCACAGCTCGCCCGCCGCGCCTACGGGCAATCGGTTACCCTGCTTGTCCACAACATAAAGCTGCATGTTGTCAAGTGCCTTTCCGACGGGAATGTCCTTCAAGGTCTCCTTCACATCAAAGGTGGTAATGCAGATGGTGGTCTCCGTCGGGCCGTAGATGTTGACCAAGGTGTAGTTGTCGGGTGGGGTGAGTGCCGCCAACTTCTCGCCGCCCGTGAGCAGATAGCGCAGTGTGCCGCACTGTTGCGTTGTGGCGAATTGGTAGGCAATCTGCGTGGTCATGAAAGCATGGGTGATCTGCTGTGCTTCGAAATAGCGACTCAGTTCCGGCAAGTTCAAACGAATGTCCTCAGGAATGATATAGACGGCTGCACCGCACGTCAGAGCGGAATACATGTCCATTTGGCAGGCATCGAAACCGTAGGATGCATACGCCGACACGCGGCAGTCCGCTGTCAACGCGAACTTGCGGTGATACCAGTGGCAGAAGGCCACAATGTTGCGATGCTCCCACTGACACCCCTTCGGGGTGCCGGTGGAGCCTGAAGTGTAGAGCAGGATGAAGAGGTCGTGGGGCCTGATCTCCGGGTTAGCCGCAGACAAGGAGAGGGACTTATCGGACAATTTGGGAATATCCTGGGTCAGCAACACCTCGCCGGCATATTCATTGACGATGGAACGCAACTCCCGGTCTGCAATGAGCATCTTTGCATGGGCGTCCTGCATCATGAAGTTCAGACGCTCAGCAGGATACGACGGATCAAGCGGCTGGTAGGCACAGCCGGCTTTCAGCACACCCAAGGAGGCAATAGCCATCCACTCACAACGCGGTATCAGCACCGACACCACATCCTCGTGCCCAAGCCCTTTTGAAGCAATGAATGCGGCAATACGATCCGAGATCTCGTCCACCTCTTGATAAGTGTAACTTCTGTTCATAAAAACAACCGATGTGTCATGGGGATGTGCTTGAACAGATTTTCGGAAGAGGGAAACAATGGTTTCTGTGTCATCGTATGGCACAGCGGTTTTGTTGAAACTATCCAACAAATCTGTCTGCGCCTTATCCAACAGGGAGACACTCTCTAACACGGCATCGGGCTGCTCGACAAATGCTTTGGCAACGTTGGCCACGGAGTCAGCCATCTCCTGCATCATCCCCTTGCTATAGCGCCCGTCATCGTATTCAACTGACACGCACGGTTTTCCGTCTTCTTCCCTGATGTAGAATGCAATCGGAAATTTGGGCACGTTCAGTTCCATGCTTTCGACAGAGAGTTCTGTGCCGGAGACACTGTAATGGTTGATGACACCTATTTGGTAGGCGAACATGATCTCGGCGGAGAGACCATAGTCAGCAGCGATTTGCGCAAACGGATAGCTTTCGTGCAAGAGAGTGGCATCGAACTTGTCGCGGGTTTGGCGGATAAAGTCGGATACCGTCTGATGTTCAATTTTTGCACTCAAAGCCAGCGTGTTGACAAACATTCCGACGGTGTCTTGGATGCTCAGGTTGCTGCGTCCGCTGCTGATGGTGGTGATACAGATATCTTCTGTGTTGGCGAAACGGGAAAGCACATAATATACAGCAGACAGTGTCAGGTGCGCCGGTGTGAGGCCATGCATGCGGCAGTATTCATCGATAAACAGCCAGTCGAGGGGGCTGCTCACACAACCCACGGTGCCGTTGGCATGCGGGTTGGTGAGATCGGATGAAAGCTCCGTGACGCCATCCACCTGCGACAATTGGTCATGGAAGAATTGCTTGGCTTCGGCGTAAGAATCCGTCTGCTCGGCTTCTTTCTCCGCATTGACAAACGCGGCATAGCTCAATTTTTCGGCATCCACGCCATTACCCTCCATCAAGTCGCAAAGCTGACGGATGAACAGGTCGTAGGAACCGCCATCTGAGACAAGATGGTGCATGTCGGAGAGCAAACAGACACCCTTCTCCGTCCGGACAATCTCAAAGCGGCACAAGGGGGCTTGTTTCAGATTATATGGCTTGACGAAGTCCTGTTTGTGTACTGCAAGCTCCGCTTCTCCCATCTCTGCAATGGGAACATCTATCTCCATGTCGGGATGGGTGGTTTGCACAACATTTCCGCCCTCATTGCCGAAGCTGGCGGTCAATTGGGGATGCAGCTTGACGAGTGTCCGCACCGCCTCGGCCAGTCTGCCTGTGTCGGCATCGGCGGGAAAGCCTATTTTCATAGGGATGTTGTACAACGTGGAGAGCGGATTTTTCATGCAGTCGAAATAGACGCCCGTCTGGGCATGACTCAACCCGCAAGTGGTGGTGGTTACCGTCTCCGCATCCGCATTCCCCTCCACTTCACTCGTGTCCGGATGGAGGAGTTTTGACAATATCACATTTTCAATGCTCTGAATGGAGCCGCTTTTCACCAAAGACTTTGCATCCAGAGCGACATTGAATCTCTTGTTGACCTGCACGGCCAACTTGATGGCGGATATGGAGGTCAGCCCGACGTAGCCCAGCACTGTCGTGATGCCAAAGTCCTCGTGTCCCAGAATCTCCGATACGATCTCTTTAATCTGCTGTTCCAGCACGTTGAGCGGTGCGTTGGACCCTTCCACGGCGGCGGCTTTCTTTTCGGGTTTTGGCAGTGCACGCTTGTTAACCTTCTGGTTTTGGTTGAGCGGGATGGCATCTATTTGCATCGTCACGGCGGGCACCATATAGGGTGGTTTCTCTTCCATGATGAACTGGTTGAGCGCCTCGATGTCGATTTTCTGGTCGCTGACAACATAGGCGGCAATGAACTTGCCCCCACCCTCTTCATCGAATGCCTGTACCGTGACATTCTCGATACCGGGGAACTGGCGGATGATGCCCTCCACTTCGGTTAACTCAATGCGGAATCCCCGAATCTTGACCTGTCCGTCGCGCCGGCCCACAAATTGGATGTTGCCGTCGGGCAGGTAGCGTACTATGTCACCGGAACGGTACATGCGGGCATATTTTGCATCAGTCTCGTATGGATTCGTCACATACACCTCGGCCGTCTTCTCGGGCCGATTCAGATAGCCGCGACTCACTTGCGGCCCTGAGATACAAAGTTCACCCGAAGCGCCTACCGGCAAACGATGGCCTTGCGGGTCAACGACATACAAATGCACGTTGTCCATCGCTTTGCCAATAGGGATGTTGAGAAGCTTCTCTTTCACGATATAGATGTTCGTGAAGATGGTACACTCTGTCGGGCCGTAGCAATTATGGAGCGTATATGATGCGGGCGGCGTCAGGGATGCCAATTTCTCGCCACCAACCGTCAAATGCAGCAGAGAGTGATTCTCGATCGTGGTGGCGAACTGGTAGCCCACCTGCGTCGTCATAAAGGAGTGGGTAATGTGATTCTGTTCAAAATAATCGTTCAAGGCAATCAAGTCCAGACGAATCTCTTCGGGGATGATGTGCAATGTGGCACCGGATGTCAAGGTGGGATACATGTCCATCATGTTGGCATCGAATCCGTATGATGCATAAGCGGCCACATTGTTTTGAGGGCCAAGATCATAATGGAGCTTGAACATGTGACAGAAACACACCAGATTTCGATGTGTCAGTTGGCAGCCTTTGGGCACTCCCGTTGTGCCACTGGTATAGAGCATGATGAAGAGGTCGTCGGGTGAGGGCTCCATCGCCTCCGGGGTTGCATGGGGCAGACTGTCGATATCCTGAGTCAGCAGCACATCGCCATCGTATTCGCTCACGATGGAACGCAACGCCTCGTCCGCAATCAACAGCTTCACATGGGCATCCTTCATCATAAAATTCAACCGTTCGGAGGGATATGACGAGTCGAGGGGCTGGTATCCGCAGCCTGCTTTCAGTATGCCCATCGACGCAATGGCCATCCATTCGTTTCGAGGGATCAACACCGAAACAATATCCTCGCGCCCAAGCCCCTTGAGGGAAACAAAAGCGGCGATTCTGTCGGAAAGCTCGTCAAGCTCTTTGTATGTAAAGTGTTTGTCGTTGAATACAACAGCCACGTTGTCGGGTGTTTTTTGCACCTGCTCACGGAAGAGGGAAACTATGTTCTGCGTGTCGTCATACGGCACATCCGTGTTGTTAAAACTGTCCAAAAGTGCAAGTTGCGATTGGGCGGCAATGGCAATGTCGCGAAGATGTTCCTTCGAGAGAAAACCTTCGACGACGGCTTCATAGCTTTCCATGATTTGGTCGATGAAAGCGTCGGAATATTTGTCGGCGTCGTACTCCACATCCAGATGTACTTGCCCGTCCAGGATGTAAGCCCGCAAGTAAAACGGAGAGAGGTGGGTCTCCACGCCAATGGGCTCCGCTTTCATCGGTTTCCCGCCCATCGTATCGTCACTCAGGAGCATCCCGTGCCACACGAAGTCCGTGGCCATCCGCAGTTGCAGGTCGTTCATCAAATCGCGGTACGAGTAAATCTCGTGCATACGGCAGCCCGTCATGAGATCCTGGCAGGATTGCATAAGCTGCAAAACCGTCGTCTCCTCGTCAAACTTCAGATATACAGGCAGTGTTTTGACAAACATGCCTTGTGTACGTGCCAGTCGCTTGTCGCTGCGACCATTGTGGACCGTGTTGAACAGGGCCTCTTTGTCGCCCACAAATTTGGCCAGCAGAAAGGCATACGCCGTTGTGAAAAAAGTGCTTTTGAAGACGCCTTTTTCGCGGCAAAAAGCATCAATATCCTCCAGTCTTGTTTGCAGGACACGGCTTTTCATGCCATCACGCGGAACAGACTCTTCCAAATCGGGGATAAGTTCCGTACATGTGTCACCACAGTCGAAATGCCGGGCATACCACTTTTTCCCCTCCTCAAAAGCAGGTGATTTTCGCAATTCGACTTCCTCGTATGCCATATCCATAAGAGAGAACGTTTCCGGCTCAATAGAGTTGCCTTCGTAAGCAGCGGAGATTTCCTGCAACATGTTATGGAACGAGGAGCCATCGTTTATAATGTGATGCACATCCATCAACAAGTAAAAGCGGTCGCCCTGGCGCAGAAGGCGAAAACGGAACAAGCGGCCGCCCTCCAAATCAAAGGGTTGCGGGAAGGATGCCTTCTCGGCCTCGATGTCCGAGACCTCTTCCAATTCAAGCGTCCAGGTCTCGTTGTCCATGTCAATGGTTTGCATGAGTTCGCCATCGTTGTTCAATTCGATTCTTGTAAAGAAGGCCGGATGCGCATGAACCATGGCCATCACGGCTTGTCGCAGACGCTCGCCATCCAAAGAGCCGTCAATTTCGAATATAAACGGCAGATTGTAGCAGAGTTCACCTTTGTGAGCGACACATTCGGCATAGATGCCGAGTTGAGAGGATATAAGGGGGGCTGTTCGTTTCATTTTTTCAATCTGCTATTTTTTATAGTTAAACAGTTCGGGATTCACTCGCAGCATCAACCATCCCCAATGGAGTTGGGAAGACGGATTCTTTCTTTTGAGGAATTCCATTGTCTCGGTACCAAACATAAAAGTATATCCACCGGACAATTGCACAAATGGAAGAATATTCCAGCAGGCGGTCAACTCCAGCTCATGGCCAAGTGCTTTCGAATGGTCTCTGATGGCTGTGGCCGTGGCCAGGAAATGATATGCAGCCGTAAGGTCCACTTTAGGCACAGGCCTGTAATAACCTGATAAAAAAGCATTTTGCAAGCCTGGGGTAAAACCGTTGACGTATGTCTGCATATAAAAGAAGTCCATCGCCCCGTAGAATTTATGGTGGGAGCCGAACAACGGGCAGAAACCGCGTATCGTTTCATGACGGATAAGCCCCAGCTGACCTTCCGCGGGCACAAGGAAGTTCGGGTCTCCGCTCAAGTAGTCGTAGCCCACACTCACCCCCCATTTGTCTGCTTCGTATGCAGCCTTCCCACTGCCCATGTAGGCGGAAATGGGGATGTTGTGTTCCTCCTTGCCGAACTGGTAGTAGAAGGAACCCTCTATGTTCCAATTGCGAGGTCTATATTGAAGAAATGCGCCAGCGACATGTTGGTATTTGGTTTGATAATTATTCACATTACCCGCCTGCACCCCCACGTTCATGAAGAGCAACGAAAATCCGAGATTGATTTTGGTGTCATAGTGATACCATAAGGTCTGCATTGTCTTGTACGGTTGGGCTCCGTTCTCATAGAAGGTGCCGCCGTTGAGCCGTTCATTATTCTGGTTGTAGGCGACAACCAGGTGCAGCTTGTGGCCCTTGCCTTCGAATCCGACCTTGACAATATCGTGGGAGGCCGCTGTCATCGTCCAGTCATCCGATCCGATGATGCGCTGATCATCGTAGTTCAGGGCTTGTCGGCCCACTTGCATGAAAAGGCCGTTGTGGGCAGTCAACTTGATCCAGGCCTCGTGAAGCTTGAACGCTCCCCCGCCCTGCTGTCCCCAAATGCCGGCATGTTGGGGCGCAAGACGTATATTCAAAAACTTGTACTGATAATCCAAACGCAACCGCACACGCTCCATGAAGAAGGCTGCATAATCCTTGATCACATCGTTGGGGTCTTCGGCCTGCATGCCGCCATAACGAAATTCGCCACGTGTCATCATGTCGGCATTGACAGAAAACGAATGTACAATGTCGGGGACGGGCGTGATCTTCACTGTGTCGGGAGACTGTGCCGAGGAGGGCAACGACAACAGCAGCAAGCTGCACATAAATGTCAGCAAAAAAACAACCTGTCTCATTCCAAACCGAATAGCTTGTTAAACCCTGTCATGTCAAAGATACGTCGCAAATCGGTGTTCAAGTTTATAATGCTCACGTTCTTGTCTTTGGCTTTCTGATTTTTCAACACGCTCAGGAAAAGACGAAGGCCGCTGCTGCTGATGTACGTCAGTTGTTCGCAGTCCAGGATAACATCCATATCGGATTCCATAATGGGCTGGAGATCTTTCTCCACTTGCACCACGGCGGCGGTGTCAAGTTCGCCCGCAAGTTTGGCCATCATGATGCCGTTTTCTTGTATGATAATGGTAGTCATAAAAATTTATTTAATGGATTTACTGATTGTCAAAACATTTCTTTCGTTCACTCGCTCGTAATTGATGCTGTCGGTGAGCTGGCGGACGAGGTGGACGCCCAGGCCGCCAATGTTGCGTTCCTCGACAGAGAGGGTGATGTCAGCCTCGGGCAAGGCTGTCGGATCGAAGGGTTTGCCACTGTCGGAAAGACGCAGTTGCAACATTTCCGCATTCCAGGAGACTTCTATCAAAACATCTCCTTTATGCCCAATTGGATAGGCATACGACATGGCGTTGACCACCAATTCTTCGGCGGCCAGCTGCAGCTCTTTCAGCGGCGACTCGCTCATGCCGACTTCCTGGCCCACTGATTGCACAAAACTGTTCAATTCGGGAATGCGTTGCACGTCACAAGGAAGCGTCAAGCTGCGCATGCTCTTGAAGGCCGAGACGGGTTTGTGATACTGCAAGGCTAACATGGTGAGATCGTCGCTCTGCTCCGTGTCACCCACAAAAAGGGCTACCTCCGACTGCATGGCGGTTATAAGCCGTTCTGGGGCCATGTCATTGGCCTGCGTCAGTCGCCGCAACACATCCAACACCCGATTCTCAGAAAAGAGCGCATGGTTGCAATCCATAGCTTCGTTCAACCCATCGGAGTAAAGAAACAGGGTGGCACCGTCCGGAAGCACTGTTTCTTGCGCTTGAAAGGGGAAATTTTCCATGGCGCCCACAGGCAAATTGGACTCAACCTCTAAATGTTCCACACGCCAAGTCGAGTCCTCGGCGGCTCCCACCAGCATGATGGGAGACCCATGGCCTGCATTGCAAAAACGAAGTCGTCCTGTCGGCAAATCGAGCACGCCTAAGAAAAGTGTGACGAACATGTTCTGCGAATTGCTTGCGATAACGGTCTTGTTCATTGCGGCGACAATTTGGTCGGGTTTGCTGTCGCGGTCAGTTAATGTGCGGAAAGCACTGCTCATCACGGCCATCAGCAGCGAAGCAGGCACGCCTTTGCCGCTGACGTCGCCAATGCAGAAGAAGAACTTCTCGTCGCGCAATTGGTAGTCATAGAGGTCGCCGCCCACCTGTTTGGCGGGTGTCAGCAAAGCATGGCAGACAATGTCCTTGCGTTGCGGAAACGACGCGGGCAGCAGTCCCCGCTGAATGTTGCCCGCCACACGCAGTTCACCTGTCAAACGGGCCTTGGACTCTTCGGAATCACGCAGATGATTCACCATCTTCCGTGCAATCCAGAAGATGAAGCCCAGAAGCAGAATGTCGATACAGATGAGCAGCAGGGTCATGACCCACATTCGACGCTGCAATTTCTCACTTTGTGCCCGCAACGTCGTTTTAACCACAGAAGCTTCGTCCAGCCACGCCACAGGCATGTCCGCATAGTACACGGCGATGATGCTGTCCGAGCCGCCCCAAAGCGGGAAAGCATACGTGAACACCTGAATCCCATGTGTGTCATCCATATAGGAATCCGTCCATATCGCTTTTTTTGCTTCCAGGGAACTTTGATACCACTCGCGCTGGTAATAATTGAACAGTTGTGCATTGTACACATCGATGCGGATGGTGTCGCCGTCGCGATAAGCGGATGGTATGAAACTGCCTTTCATATTCTCGAAATAATCGGGACGAAAGGCGATGCCGCTACATGAAATGTGTTCATTGCTCTCCAATGTCAACCGCGCCACAGAGAAAAGACTGTCGGGAAGATTGTCTCGGATGTACTGCTCTGCCAGCTTGGAAAAATCCCGCACAGCAATCTCCACCAACTGCTTTTCCTTTTCAATGCGCCTCTTGGAGATCCGATTGTCCAGATCATTCAGCTCGGTTTCCGTGTCTATCGCATTCTGACGCACGATATACAACCGCAAGACATCATTGACCACAAGCATCAAAATAATAATCAATACAATGGCGACACTGTATTCTATATTTTTAATCTTGAACTTTGATATCGGGTTCTTAAAATTCATACATCCATCTGTTTTTCAACAATATATGCAAATAAGTTCAACCAATGGATTCGATTACCAGAACACGGTATAAATGACGACCAATAACAGGCAGATAGCATACGCGGCGATGTTGAAGTTGCGGTCGGTCTTGAACAGGGCGCTGGTCGTCGGGATGGACTTGGGGTCATCGTCGGCAGGATTAGTGGCAAGACTCACCATCACGATGACGGCCATGGTCATGATGCAGGTGTAGAACATCTGGTCCAGGAAGGGCATGTCAATAGGCAGGAACTTAAGAGCCAGCGCAATGGGAATGGAGAGCACCACACCCACGATGGCACCTTTGTTGGTGGTCTTCTTCCAGAACAAACCCAAGAGGAAGAGTGCCAGAATGCCCGGACTCACCAAGCCCGTGTATTCCTGGATGTACTGGAACATCTGTCCCACGTTGCCAAGCAGCGGTGCGATGAGACAGGCCACAAGCAAAGCGACAATGGCTGCGACGCGACCAACCTTTACCAAGTCGGCGTCGCGCCCGATCTTGATGCCCACCGACGGGGCGAGATAGGGCTTGAAGATATCCATTGTGAAGATAATGGCCGTCGAGTTGAGCATAGAGGCCAACGACGAGATGATGGCCGCTGCGAGTGCGGCGAGCACCAGACCTTTCAACCCGACGGGGATGAATGTGCTGATAAGCCACGGATAGGCGTTGTCGTTGTTAAGCGCGCCGTTGCCGAGCGTGAAGGCGTCCACAGCGCCATAGCTGCCCTCCGTGAACATCACGTATGCGATGATGCCGGGGACGACTACGATGAACGGGATGAGCAGCTTCAGGAAGGCGGCAAATGCCAAGCCCTTCTGGGCCTCAGATATGGACTTGGCGGCCAAGGCGCGTTGGATAATGTACTGGTTGAAGCCCCAATAGTAAAGGTTTGCGACCCAGAGGCCGCCCACAAGCATCACAATGCCGGGTAGGTTCTTGAACTCGGGGTTGTCCTTGGAAAGTATCAGGTGGAAGCGGTCACCGGCCGTATTGGCCACATGTTGCACGCCGTGAATCACATTGCCGTCTGGACTGACATAATGCAAGGCAACAAGAGTTGTGATGACGCCGCCGATGATGAGCATGCCCACTTGTAGCACGTCGGTCCAGGCTACGGAAGAGAGGCCGCCGCGCAGCGAGTAGCAGGCGGCCACCACCGCGAGTCCGATGATGGCAGGCACAATCAGCGAGCCGTCGCCCGTGCCAATGATGGTGTCGATAGCCTTGCCGCCAAGGAAGAGCACGGAGGTGAGGTTGACGAAGATGAACAGGCCCAGCCAGAAAATTGCCAGGATGGTTTTCAATTGCGGCGAGTAGCGGCGCTCCACAAACTCGGGAATCGTGTAGATGCCCTGCTTGATGAAGACCGGCAAGAAGAACTTGGCCACAATGATGAGGGTGAGTGCGGCCATGAACTCGTAGGAGGCCACGGCGAACCCGCCCGCAAAACCCGAACCCGACATGCCGATGAACTGCTCGGCCGATATGTTCGCAGCGATCAGTGAAGCGCCAATCGTCCACCATGGCAGCGACTTGCTGGCCAAAAAGTAATCCTCTGCAGTTCTTTTTTTCCGGTTCGTCCTAAATCCAATCCAAATACCCAACCCCAAGATGAGCAGGATATAGGCGACGAAAATGATGATGTCTATCGTGTGAAATGCGGGATTCATGCTTGTTCTATTATGGTTTTGATAAAGTTCATAAACAGCGGATGCGGGTGCAGGACCGTACTTTGGTATTCGGGGTGGAACTGGGTGCCGATGTACCAGCGTTTTTCCGGCATCTCCACAATCTCCACCAAGTCGGAATCGGGATTGCGGCCGCTACAGCGCATGCCATGCGTCTCAAAATCGGGCAGGAAACGGTTGTTAAACTCATAGCGGTGACGATGGCGTTCCCGGACATGCGTCTCCCCATAGATGGCGGCGACGCGGCTGCCGGACTGCAGCTCGCAGTCGTAGGCTCCAAGGCGCATGGTGCCGCCCATTTGGGAAATGTCCTTCTGGCTCTCCATCAGGTCAATGACATTGTTGGGCGTGTCAGGGTCCAGCTCCCGGCTGTTGGCATCGGACAAGCCCAGCACATTGCGGGCGAACTCGATGACCATCATCTGCATGCCGAGGCAGATGCCAAAGCAAGGCACATCGTGCTCGCGGGCGTACTGTGCTGCAAGGATTTTGCCCTCTGTACCGCGTTGTCCGAAGCCGGGGCAGATTACAATGCCGTCGGCATCCGCCAACTGCTCAGCAACATTGTGCTCGTCAATATGCTCGGAGTTGACAAAGCGGATGTCTACCTTGCGATGGTGGTAGGTGGCGGCGTGCGAGAGACTTTCCATGATGCTCTTGTAGGCATCCTGCAGGTCGTATTTGCCTACCAAGGCCACACGCACCTTTTGTGTCGCGTTCTGGCGCAGGTCGAGAAAATGGTTCCAAGGGCCCGCGATGGGCGCCTCGCCCACAGGAATGCCCATCTTGCGGAGGATGGCTGCGTCAAGGCCCTGCCGCCGCATGTTGACAGGCACCTCGTAGATGCTGGGCAGGTCCTCACTCTGTATGACACACTCCAAGTCCACATTGCAGAAGCCGGCGACCTTTTGGCGAAGGTTGTCGTCCAGATGTTTTTCCGTACGCAGGATGAGGATGTCGGGTTGTATGCCGTAGCTTTGCATCTCCTTGACGCTATGCTGCGTAGGCTTGGTCTTCAGTTCTTCGGCAGCGCGCAGATAGGGCACGTAGGTTAAGTGAATGCAAACGGCATCGCGGCCCAACTCCCACTTTAACTGGCGAATGGACTCCAAATAAGGTGCACTCTCCATGTCACCGATGGTGCCGCCAATCTCCGTGATAATGAAGTCATAGTTGCCGGTCTGGCCAAGGAACTGGATGTTACGCTTGATCTCGTCGGTAATGTGCGGCACCACCTGGATGGTCTTCCCCAGGTAGTCGCCGCGCCGTTCCTTGTCGATAACGGACTTGTAGATGCGTCCCGTGGTCATCGAGTTGGCACGGGTGGTCCGGATGCCCGTGAAACGCTCATAGTGTCCTAAGTCGAGATCGGTTTCCATACCGTCGGCGGTGACGTAGCACTCGCCATGTTCGTATGGGTTAAGCGTGCCCGGGTCCACATTGATGTAGGGATCATATTTCTGGATAGTGATCCGAAAACCCCTGTCCTGTAACAATTTGCCGATAGAAGCGGAAATGATGCCCTTGCCCAAGGAAGAAACGACACCGCCCGTAACGAAGATGTACTTTGCCTGTACCATAATTTTGAGTCAATTTAGAGAACGCCTGCAGCGAGACAGGCCTGTTTGTTACGGGGAGCAAAGATACGTTTTTTTTCAATTGCCCACACTACTCTTTGAAATTAATGGCCTGTTTGTTTAACAATTCTTGCAAACATGTCACTTCATATCTCACATTCATCCGATGGGCACAAGCACAAGAGCATGTTCATGCCCATTATCTTGCCGGAAGCGATTTCGTGATCTGATAGCTGCCAGACGGGTATCTTGTCGGTTCCTTTTCTCCCGGCAGTATGACCGTCGCAGTGGCCCCCTCGGGAATTGTGAAGTCCCAAATCCATTGGTCACCCTCGTAACGCCATGCGCTTTGAATGCGACCGGCTGCCGACTGGTAGTCCGCGTTGACAAAGCCCAACCTTCTGTCGGGCACGGGGTGCATGATGACATGGTGGAATCCCGGGTCGGCGGGGTCGGCGGCAATACCGGCGACATACTCCCAGATCCACTGGCAAACAGACCCGTATGCGTAGTGGTTGAAGCTGTTCATCCCGTTGGGCCCCAACCCCTTTTCTGGCGTATAGCTGTTCCAACGCTCCCAAATGGTGGTGGCACCGTTGTCAATGGAATAGAGCCAGCTTGGAGCCTTGTGCTGAAAAAGCAGTTCGTAGGCAATATCGCTCATGCCGTTATCCGTAAGGGTAGTCATCAGTATGGAGGTGCCGAGAAATCCTGTCTGCAGGCAGTTGCCGTGGTCGGTGAAGTTCTGGCGCAACCGGTCCTTCAGCTTTTCCTTGGCGGCACCGTCCACGAGATGGTTTTTCAGGGCGAACAGGGCCGGGGTCTGCATGGTGTTGAGCACTTCCAGCCGGAACGCACCGTCGTTATTGAGGAATGTCTCGCGGAGATATGCATTCGCGCGGTCAGCCATTTGCTGGTAGCGTGCCGCATCACGTCCGGTGGCCGCAGCCATATCACGCATCATCTCCGCGTCAATCTGCCAGTAGCACCCTCCAAGGTAACTCCAGTAAATCGCCGCCTGACGTCTGCTTTCATCACTTTCAAATGCCTTGTTCAGACAGCTCTCCAATGCTTCGTAACTCAGCCAGTCAGCCCATTGGTAGTTGCTGTTCTCCTCGACAAGCGCATTGTGATCGTATTTTGTGTCGTTGATGTGTTGCAGGAAACGGTCCATGGCATCCCAATTCTCATCAATGATTTCCTTGTCACCGAACTGCTTCCAGATGGTCCAGGGGACGATGATGCCCGCATCTGCCCAGCCCAGGCGCATCATGTCTTTTTCGGTGGCCCCATATTGGGCTGTGGGAGCCACCCCCGGAAAACCGCCCTTCTCCCCTTGCGAGTCGCGCATGTCGCGCATCCATTTGTGAAAAAAGCGGTCCGTGTTGGCAAAGAAGGTGCCCGTCTCGGTGAAGACCTGCGTGTCAGCGGTCCAGCCCAGCCGTTCATCTCGCTGCGGGCAGTCCGTGGGCACGGAGAGATAGTTGGAGCGTTGCCCCCAGATCGTGTTGGACACAAGCTTGTTGATGAGACTGTCACCTGTGGTGATGGAGCCTGTCTCAAGAGACTTCCGGATGGATGTCACCGGCACCGACACCACCGATTGAATTTCCACCTCGCCGGTCACAGTGACCGAGATATAGCGATAGCCGAAGAATGTGCAGCGTGGTGTGTAGGTCTCGAATCCGTTTTGTCCGCTGAAGGTGTAGTCCAAGCGGATGCCTTTGTCCTCTATGCGGAGGTTGCGACGGTGAACGCTCCCCTCCGGTCCGTCCATGCCGCGCTGCTCGGAGCCGTTGCCGTCATTGAGAATTTCACCGGGCAGGCAGGTCAGCGTGGTACCGCGCTCGGCCTTGAAGACGAAGGAGGGCACTCCGGCACAGTTCTGGCCGAAGTCCACCACAAGCGTCTCACCGGGGCGCAGTATCATCATGTCCCCTGCGGAGTAGTTCCTCAGCACCACGACCTTGCCATATTCCGTCTCCTTGCGATTCTCCGAGAGTTTTTCATTCTCTACCCCTCTCCAGACGTAAGCCTTTACGGGTGAGAGGGCAAGGTCAAGACGCTGATAGACCTCCGCTCCGTCGGAGGGAAGGATCTCGCCTGTGAATTCGTCGTTCACCTCAGGCCTCTTGAGTTTTTCAGGATGGGCAAATCCCGGCAGCTCCCGGGAGTCGTAAGCCTCGCCGTCGAAGATGGCAGCATGTTTCACGGGACCGGCCACACCGGCTTTCCAGTGCTCGCAATCGGTGCCGAACAGTTTTCGGGAGCCATCGGCGAAGGTCAGTTCCAACACACCCCGGAAGGCGCATTTCCGACCCACCATCCCCTCGTTGCCGCCCGGAGTGACAATTTTGTCAGCCCACCAGCCCGGCGTCACTTGCACCGCCAAAATGTTCTCCTCGCCATCCTTTACATGGAAAGCATCGGTAATATCGTATGTGAACGAGCGTTTAGTCTTGGCAAAATGGGTAAATCCCGGCTTCAGCACCTCCTCGCCCACGATCTGTCCGTTGATGTACAGGTCATAGACGCCCAACCCTGTGGTCATCCACTTGGCCGACACCACGGGCTTTTCGTTGCGGAGTGTCGCCACAAACCAGCTTGCACCGTCGGCTGCCCGTATCACCTGGTCGGCACGGCCTTCCGCCACCGGCGCATCCGCCGCAGAGATCCATTGCGACAACTCCCATGCAGAATCGTCAAGTGCCCCGACACGCACCCCCACGGAAGTTTGAGCAAATGTTATGGGAAAAAGCATCCCCATGCAAACAGCCCAAAAGGCCAGAAATTTCCATATATTGTTTACCATAAAACTGTTTTTTTAATTAATGATCTGATTATTTACTGGAAATGACATCATCCCTTACAATTTGGAAAGTGCCCGTCACCGCAATTTCACGTCCCACATGGGCTGCGGCACCAAGAAGAGCAGCTGGGCAGCAATGATTATGACCCGTTTGGCGAGGATGATTCATAACAGTCTTTTTTTCGGTGCGAAAATACGATTTTTATCAAAATGAAAAATATCGTACTTTTGCCGATTCAAAATAGATAGCAGCAAGAAATCAAATAGAATGGAAAACACGGACCATCCCCACGACTTCAATCATATCATCGTCCGCGATGCCACCGAGAACAACCTCAAGCACGTCAACGTCAGGATTCCCAAGGGGAAGATCACCGTGGTGACGGGCGTGTCGGGGTCGGGCAAGTCGTCGCTGGTGCTGGACACTATAGCGGCCAAGTCGCGGCGCGAGCTCAACGACACCTTCCCCTCTTTCACGCAACAGTACCTGCCCAAGTACGGGCGGCCGCATGTAGGCGACATCGAGAACCTGCCCATCGCCATCGTGATCGAGCAGCGCAAGCCGACTTCCAACTCGCGCTCCACGGTGGGTACCTACACCGACATCTACGCCCTGCTGCGATTGCTCTTCTCGCGCATCGGACAACCCTTCGTGGGCTATTCCGACGCCTTCTCGTTCAACCATCCGTCGGGCAGTTGTCCACGCTGTGGCGGACTGGGCGAGATCCGCGAGCTGGACATCCACAAGCTGGTGGATTTCGACAAGTCGCTCAACGACGAGGACACCATCCACTACATCGCCTTCGGCAAGGGCGGCTGGCGGTGGATACGCTACGCCCACAGCGGCCTTTTCGACCTCGACAAGAAAATCAAGGACTATACGCCCGAGGAGCTCGACCTCTTCCTCCACTCGCCGCAGATTAAGCTGAAGAACCCGCCTTCCAACTGGCCCAAGACCGCCAAATACGAAGGCCTTATTCCACGTATGTACCGCAGTATCATCAACTCGGAGGAGGGTCTGCTCCATGCCGCGGCGCTCAATCCTATGCTGACGATGGGCATCTGTCCCGATTGCGGCGGCACACGCCTCAACGAGAAGATACGCTCCTGCAAAATCAACGGAATTAATATCGCGGAGGTGACGGCCATGAGCATTAGCGACTGTCGAAAGTGGATGGAAACCATCGACAATCCGTTAGCGGAGGACATCAAGCGGGCCACCACCGAGCGGCTGGCAGCGTTGGAGGAGATCGGACTCGGCTACCTCACCCTCGACCGCGCCATCGGCACGCTCTCGGGCGGCGAGGCGCAGCGCTGCAAGATCGCCAAATACATCAACTCTCCCCTATCCGACGTGATGTACATCCTCGACGAGCCCAGCGTGGGCCTCCACAACCACGACATCCTGCTGATGCAAAAGTCGGTGCAGAAGCTCAAGAACCACGGCAACACCGTCATCCTTGTGGAACATCACAAGGAGATTATTAAAATCGCCGATCATATCATCGATATGGGACCCGGTGCCGGCATGAAGGGCGGTGAGATTGTCTTTGAGGGCACCTACGAAGAACTACTGCACAGCCAGACGCTTACGGGCACTATGCTCAGCGCGACGAGTGCCATCAAGGAGCAGGTGCGCACGCCCAAGGATTTCTTCCTGTTGGAGAACGCCCATCTGCACAACCTGAAGAATGTTTCCGTCAAACTGCCGTTGGGCGTGATGTGCGGCATCGCGGGTGTGGCGGGCTCGGGAAAGAGTTCGCTGATGGAATGTTTCCGAAATGCTTATCCGCATCCCGAAGAGATTGTCTATATCAGCCAAAAGAACATCGGCATCAGTCTGCGCAGCACCCCTGCCACCTATTTAGACGTGGCCGACGACATCCGCAAACTCTTCGCCAAGACCAACAAGACCAAGGCCGACCTCTTCTCCTTCAACGGCAAGGGCGGCTGTCCCGTCTGCCAGGGCAAGGGTGTCATCGTCAACGACATGGCCTTCATGGATGCCATCGAGACCACCTGCGAGGCCTGCGGCGGACTCCGCTACTCGCCGGAAGTGCTCTCCTACAAGGTGAACGGCCTCAACATCGCCGAGGTGATGGACCTCACCGCCAACAAAGCCGCCGAGCTGTTTGCCGGAAGTGTGATTGCCGAGAAGCTGGAACCGTTGCGAAAGGTCGGCTTGGGGTATCTGCATCTGAACCAGTCGCTCTCCACCCTCTCCGGTGGCGAGCTGCAGCGCATCAAGCTGGCCTCCTACCTGAACGCCTCACTCATCCCAAATCATTCATCCCGAGCCGCTCACCTCAAATCACCAATCACTAATCACCAATCACTAATCTTCATCATGGACGAGCCCTCCGACGGTCTCCACGCGGGCGACATCCGCCGCATCCTGAACCTCTTCGACACGATGGTGGAGGCGGGCAACACCATCTTCCTCATCGAGCACAACATCGAGATGCTGAAATCCTGCGACTGGCTCATCGAGCTCGGTCCCGGCGGCGGCGCGACAGGCGGCGACATCATCTTCGAGGGAACGCCCAAGGCGATGGCGGATGATAAGGGGTCTGTTACGGGGCCATACCTAAGATAGCTCCTTTCATAGCCTTTAACCCGGAAAGAATGATCATCCAGAAACAGATCAATTGTCAGATTCGTAATACTCAAATTCTGCAATGGTCTTAATCGTATAGCTTAGTGTCTGATCCGGATTCCAGCTGTACATAACACATTCTATCGTATTATCAAAACTGTCGTAAAGATAATCCCATCCATACTCCAGCTTGCCGTCTTTGTCGTAACGCCTATAGCGAGCCAACCTATCCTTCTCATCGTACTCATAAATCGTTTCTCCGGATAGTTCTCCGTTATAATAATGCAAATCCTTCACTCTTTTTGAGTTTTCGTCATAGAAATACAAATCCCTGCTTTCTCCCATTAAAGTGGAACCGTATTCCGTCAGATTCCCATCTTTATCGTATTTGCACCATTCAACTTGTACGGTGTCTCCGTCCACAATTTCAGCCGTTGCGATGCAATTGCCTACAGAATCATAGGAAAACGGATGTGTCATAATCGTATATCCAAGATCCTCGTCATCAAGGGTTGGCACATATTCATTTCGAATACAGCGGCCCTGCTCGTCGTAATAATACCG
>JAGCCZ010000067.1 GCA_017651425.1 Bacteroidales bacterium | reverse complement strand
TGGCACAGCCCGTCTTCGTGGTTTTATAGCGAGCCGGAACCTTCGCCGCCGACACCTCATCCCGATATACTTTCGTGGCATCTAACAGCTCCTGGCGTGTGCCGGGAAGGCTGATGATATTACCGGAAGGGGCCACATATTTCCAAGCATCGAAGATTATACGATTATGCCTATAGACCTCAGTGCGAACAGCTCCTGCGGTGAATCGGTCGCGCATCGCCAATCTTTCTCTAGCATGTTGCGCATCCCATGCAAGTTCATTCAGTCTTTCCTGTTGTTGGTTGTTAGACTCAGTACACATAGTTATGGTGTTTATAATTTGGTTTTAAATCTGATTATTTTACGTTTTAAAATGTTGCGCAAAGATACTAAAAAACAAGATATTAATCATTTCTTATACTTTTACAATACAAAAATGATCCGCACAGCACTTTATTGCACAGCCTTCTTCCGTGTACGTGGTTTCTTGACCACCTCAAGCCCGAGCATCTCTACAATCTTGGGTATTAGCTTCGGCCTGACATTCTTGGTACCAAAAACGTGACCACCGTCATGCACTTCATAGGTCTTACCAAAGAGCCGTTCGTACTCTTCAATGCTGACGATACCCAACCACTTAAACTCGTCGCTCTTGCCAAAGAACGCGAAAGACGGGTCACGCTGTTGACTGCTGAGGACCGCCTCTTTGTACGACTGTATCATCGGTCTGAATCTGGCCAATAGTTCATGGTCGCCCCGGACTTGCTGACGGTTTGCGCCGCGTTGCGTCCGATAGTGAAAGCCCAAACTGTTGCCCAAGGCAATAAAGGGTCCGGCGATGGTCGTAGCACGGTCATAGTTGAGGGCTGGACTGATATAGATGTGGGGTATGCCTTGAATACCGAGAGCGTGGATAGCTCCCATCGACTCGCTGATGACGAGGCTTGGCTGATAGGTCTCCTTCAACCGAGCTATCTGCTGCGTAGCCACCTCGGGGTCATAGTCATAGGTCTCGCTGATGACTTGGAGTGAGCACGGTTCGCCATCCTTGGTAAACTGCTTATTAGACAACGCTTGTCTCAATGTTCTGGGTACAGGACTGTTCGCACCGCCACCCATACCGTGAAGGAAAAGGATATTTAATTGCATCTTTCTTTATTTTACCTGCTCCAAGAAAGCAGAATACATCAGCTTTTGCCACTCACTCGAAGGATAGAAACAGACCCAATAGTCGTATGCGTCAAAGTATTCGATAAACTCTTGGAAATCAGGAATGATATCTTCGATTGAATCGTCATCTTCCTCTAATTCGTATTCCAAGTCTGCAATCTCTTCAGATATGTATATATTCCAAGAAGTCAAATAGGTTTCCAATGCCATTTCGCCTATCATAACATCTTCTTGTATTTGAGCGGATAAATCCTTCCCATCAACATCTGACAAACTGGCACAAGGAATCGCTTTGTCATTAAACAAAGTTCCAAGACGAATCCAACAGTTCACGTCCAGAAATGCTATACTATAATGGACAACACCTCCATTTCCTTCCTCCCACCATAATTGCAACCGGGTTTTTCTGCTATTAAAATGAAAACACACATCCGCACACCTGTTTTCCGCCCCTTTGCCCATCATATCGAGCACAATTTTATGGAAAAACGTCTTGAAATCCATATCGGCTTTATCATCATAAAAAAGGAACGAAAAATCATATGGGGTTTCAGATGGAATTTGCCCTGAAAATATTCTTTCTATTTTTTGCTCTGTTTCGACTTTGTTGATTTCCATATAGCAAAATGAAAGATTGGACAATTCGTCATCTGACAAACATCTCCATCCCGTTGCATTCCTGACATAAGCATCTTTCAAATATTCAAAAGACGTTATGGCCGCTTCAACAGGATCTTCCACCTGCAATGCGATGGTTCCGACAGGGGCGGTGTGGATCGACTGCGGATGGGTGCCGTCGGGACACAAAACCATCCATCTAAAAGACCTAGGAAGAGGCATCTCTTTGATTTGACTGTCTGTCAGACAATTGCTTGTTTTTTCTTTTTGTAAATCCTCAATCGTTTGGTTTACAAATTCCTTGATGGATTCAATTTTGGATCCAGTATGAGTCTCTTCAACCATAGTATTTGTTTTGAAAATGAATAATTAATCACATTTGGCAGCGGTCAATCTTGTACCTCACTCACTCCCACCTTCCAAACGCCTTATAGAAAGAGGCCCACTTCCCTTCCTCTTCAACTCTTCTTCGCGGGCCTGCCTTACCTTCAATCATCGCAAAGGCTATGGTGTGGAACTTGCCTTTGAACTTCTTCTCTTCGAGTATCTTCTTGAACAGCGCCGACACGAGTTCCGGTTTAAGTTTGAAAGTCCCACAGCCGAAAGCCCCCAGCACGAGCGAGTCGTGATCGTTGAGCAGGGCGATGCGGTAGATGGTGCGGATTTTGTCGCTCATAACCTCTTCTCCTTCTGGCGTGAAGCCGCCATCCTGGGAACGGTATTCCAAATTGTTGCTGGGCGCAATCTTCGGGTTCGGGTTGAAATTGAGCGCACCCGTAGTGATAATGGCTGTTTGGAAGGGCTCTTCGCGCAAAGCAAACCCTGTCAAAGCGTTGTCGCGGAACACCGTGACCTTGGGAGAATAGATGCCGCCAAAGCGGACATCTATGGGGTAACCGCTCGGCTCGCGAAGCGGCACATCGGCCTTTTTCGCCCACAACTTGTTATAGTATTGGTAAAGGGTCAGGGAAAGAGTGGAGGCGCGGCAGAGACTGGGCTCTTGGGAACCATCCCCTGTATTGTAATTTCCGCAGGCGTTGTAGGCGTTTGCCATATTCAAAATGGCAGGATTCCGACCTTGGTCAATGAGGCTTTTGGCAACCACCATACAATCTTCGTTGGCACAGCCCGTCTTCGTGGTTTTATAGCGAGCCGGAACCTTCGCCGCCGACACCTCATCCCGATATACTTTCGTGGCATCTAACAGCTCCTGGCGTGTGCCGGGAAGGCTGA
>JAGCCZ010000066.1 GCA_017651425.1 Bacteroidales bacterium | reverse complement strand
GGTCAGAGCACCAGCCTGGAGGGAACCGTGGACGGCGCCGGCGGCACCAGCCTCGGACTGCATCTCCACGACCTTCACGGTCTCACCGAAAATGTTTTTTCTGCCGCCAGCAGCCCACTCGTCGATGTACTCAGCCATCGGGGAAGAGGGCGTGATAGGATAGATAGCGGCGACTTCGCTGAACATGTAGGCAACATGGGCCGCAGCCTGGTTACCGTCACAAGTCATAAATTTTTTTTCTGCCATAACTTTTTATGTTTAAGTTGTTGTTTTGTTATTGTATTATTTAATTTCAACAATTTGAAAATCAAAACATAACATTTGTTAGGATGTAAATCCGTAAAAGCGCGCAAAGGTACAAAAAAAGTGGGCACATCGCATAGCGCATGTGCCCAAAAAAGCAAACTGATGAGAATTGTCTTAAAAGAAAAGCTCCAAAAGCTCTTTGGCGAAGTGGTTTTTGGCCGTTAGCGAGCCTGTTCGAGCCATTGCAGTATGTTGCGTTCAATGCGGGCGGATGCATCGGTATTGTCGGCGGGCACGAACTTTTCGCCGAGGATGTGCTCATAGAGTTCCACATAGCGGTTGGTGATGCCGTTGACCACCTCTTCGGTCATCTCCGGCACCTGTTGGCCTTCCTGGCCTTGGAAGCCATTGGCCATGAGCCATTCGCGCACAAATTCCTTGGAGAGCTGCCGTTGCGGAAGACCCTTGGCGAAATTCTCCTCGTAGCCGTCAGCGTAGAAGTACCGGGAGGAGTCGGGCGTGTGAATCTCGTCAATGAGGTAGATCTTGCCGTCGCGCTTGCCGAACTCGTATTTGGTGTCCACCAGGATGAGGCCCTGTTTGGCGGCGATTTCGGTGCCGCGTTGGAAGAGTTTCATCGTGTAGTCCTCGATGATGGCGTAGTCTTCGGGCGAGACCAGTCCTTTGGCGAGAATCTCCTCTTTGGAGATGTCGGCGTCGTGTTCACCCTGCTCGGCCTTGGTTGTGGGGGTGATGAGCGGGGTGGGGAACTTCTGGTTCTCGCGGAGGCCGTCGGGCAGCGGGTTGCCGCAGAGGTTGCGGCTGCCCTTCTGATAGGAGCGCCACGCGCTGCCGCAGAGGTAGCCGCGGACGATCATCTCCACGGGGAAGCCCTCGCAGAGCACACCGGCGGTGACCGTCGGGTCGGGGGTGGCGAGCTTCCAGTTCGGGCAGATGTCGCGCGTGGCATCGAGGAACTTAGCCGCTATCTGGTTCAAAATTTGCCCCTTGCAGGGTATGCCCTTCGGCAAAATGACGTCGAAGGCGGAAATACGGTCGGTGGCCACCATCACAAGCACCTCGTCGCTAATGTTATACACATCGCGCACCTTGCCGTGATAGACGCTTTTCTGACCTGGAAAATGGAAATCGGTATGAGTGATTGCTGACATAACAAACGGTTTTTTAATGAGGGCGCAAACATACACAAAATTATCGTATTCCGCCCTCAAAAAAAGGTTTGCTATGCAACAAATCCGATGGTGGGAGTATTGCCGCTCTCGATTTTCTCCTCGTTACACCATTGTGAGAGCTTGTCCACCGTGGGTTGGATGCCGTTGAGAACCTCCTCCATCATTGCCTTGCGCACCACATTGTCGATTTCGCCGCCCGAGAGGTTGTGGTCTTTCGCCAGCAGTTGGGCATCATCGTCGTTAAGCCATGGAAGTTTGTCCTTCCAAATGGCCACTTTGGCTTCCTTTGTGGGTTTGTCGAACAAAATCTTGAACAGGAACCGGCGGGCGAAGGCGTCGTCAAAGTTGGTGGCCAAGTTGGTGGTGGCCACCAGGATGCCGTCAAACCGCTCCAACTCCTCCAGCAGGATGTTCTGGATGGTGTTTTCCGTCTGCGCCACACTGGAGACGGAGGCATCCTTGCGCTTATAGAAAAGGGCATCCGCCTCGTTGAAAAGCAAAATGGGTTTCAGGGTCTCCTGTTCGCACATTGCCCGATAACGGTTGAAGATGTCCTTCATTATCTTCTCAGACTCTCCGAACCACTTGCTCTTGCAGGCGGAGATGTCCACATGGAACACACTTCTGCCGGTGGCCTTGGCCAATTGCATCACAGCTTCGGTCTTGCCGGTGCCCGGAGCGCCGTAGAACAGCATCGTCATCGCTTTCGGCATGGCGTGCTCTGCCAAACGTTGCTGCAAGAATGAGAGCTGCTCTTCCATCAGCGTGGACCGCAACTTGCCCAGCTGTTGATTCATCTCCTCCTTGAAGAACAACCGCTTTTCCTGGATGCTCTCGGGCCGGATGAGGTCCTTTGATTTTCTCTCTCCTGTGGAGAAGAGGTCAAAGTCCTTTCCCAACAGCAGCACTCTACCCTTCCTCGTCAGTTGGGAGAATGCATCCTGGGTGAAATCGCCCCCGCACAGTTCCACCAAACCGTTGGTCTGCAAGGGATGGGTCTTGTCCAAGAAGCTTCTCATGGCCCTCATGGTGTCTGTGACTTGTTCGTAGATGTCCGTCAAACAAGAATAGATGTGCGTCCGGCGGTTGTGCCCCCTTACGAAATCATCGCACATCGTGTAGAAGATGATACGGTTGTCGATGGAGAACTGCAATTTCTTCAGTTCGTTCACCAAAGGAAGATGTTTGCCCGCCTTCTCCAATTTTTCAACGTTATGGTAAAGTTCATTCTGTACAGGCTCAAAACGGCCATCCATAACGCATTCCGAAACCAGGCGGCAGAAACGGTATTGGTCCAGCAAGATAGGCTTTTTCTGCTTATAAGGTTTGTTCTCCAGCAGTGCATTCTCCACCTCGACGCTGGCCACATAGCTCCTGAAGGAGACGGCACCGTTCTTGTTCTGGCAATGGAGCAAACCCTTCTTCGTCAGGTCCTCTATTTTTTTGCGCAAGTGCAGATGCCTCAACGGATTGATGCTTAGAAAATTGCAGATGTCTTTCCAGTCAATGTCATCGTGCTGCTCTATTTGTTCGGAATAGAGGGCCACAAAAACAATACATTCCTCAGGTGTGATATGGAGGAAGTCCGCGAGAGCGAGGAAGTCTTTGAGGAAGCAGCTCCAGCCTTCTGCCCCTTCAGGGTCAGCCTCTTTGGCTTGATTTCTGAGTTCACCTTCAGAAAGTGTCTCCAGCTGTTGCACATAATTCTCGCCGGAATGGGCAAGGAACTCGGAAACCGAGCAGAAAGTTTCGATGATGTTGATGGAGGAATTGTTCTTTTTGGCCATAGTCTTTTTTTGTTTTTGGTGAGAAAATAGATTGATTATTGAGGTGGTTTGAAAATGGGCGCCACCTCACGCCGCAAGGTACTGCCGCAGGAAGTCGATGTCTCCCGACTTGCGCAGGTGTCTCATCGCGTTCTCGCTGATCTGACGCGCACGTTCCCGAGAGAGCCCCAATGTGTCCCCGGCTTCCTCAAGGGTGTACTCGTGCGTGACGCCAAGGCCATATAACAGTCGCAGCACTTGGCTCTCTTTTTCGGGCAGTTTGTCAAGGACAAGGCACAGGTCGCTGGCGAGCGATTCCTTCAGCAGATGCTCATCTGTCCGCTCGTAATCCTCCGCGGCGATGACGCTTTCCCAGCAGGTGTCGCTGTCGGCGCTGACGGGGGCATTGAGTGACAAGCTCCGGCTGTCCAGCCACTCGAGTTCGGCGATCTTGTATCCCGGGAGCCCCGTCATGTCCGCGATCTCGTCAAGGGTCGGGGTGCGGCCCAACTGCTGTGTCAGAGTGGCAGTGGCCTTCTTGAGTTTCTGGATCTCCGCCACCTTGTTTACGGGCAGGCGCACAATTCTTGCCTGTGAGGAGATGGCATTGAATATGGACTGCCGTATCCAGTTCACCGCGTAGGAGATGAACTTGAACCCCCTCGTTTCGTCATAGCGGTCAACGGATTTCAGCAGGCCGAAGTTGCCTTCGCAGATCAGGTCCATCAGAGAGATGCCCAGTCCTTGGTACTGTTTGGCCACTGAGACCACGAAGCGCAAGTTGCTGTTGACCAGCCGCTCGCGGGCAGAAGGATCGCCGCCTCTGGCCCTGCGCGCTAATTCCACCTCTTCATCGGGAGTAAGCAGGGGGTATTTGCTGATGTCACGCAGAAAGATGTCCAATGACTCATCCTCCCTGTTTGTAAAAGATTTGGCAATTTTCAAGTTGTTCATACACAATATATACAAGAGAAATGATAAAGATGACATTCAAAAAAAGTTGTAATAAGAGTTCTCATGCTCAGGCGGCGAGGTACTGTTCCAGATCGTTGGATCTGCCAGACTTGCGCAGGTGTCTCATCGCCTTGTTGCGGATTTGCCGCGCCTTCTCGTGCGGAATTCCCAGTATGGCTCCGACCTCGTCCAAGGAGTGCTCGTGCGACGTGTCGATTCCGAACACGAGGCTCAGCACCTGGCTCTCAATCTCCGGCAGTGTGTCGAGAGCGCAGTGGATGTCGCTGACGAGTGACTGCATCATCAGATACTTGTCCGCCCGGTCGTGGGATTCCTCGGACAGGAGGCTCTCCCACAGAGTGTCGTTGTCTTCCGTATCGATGGACTCTGTCGTGACATCCAGCCAAAGTATCTTGGCCAAGCGTTTCACGGGTATTCCGGTGGCCTCCTCCAATTCGGCCAGTGTCGGTGCGCGGTGCAGCTTGTTGAAAAGTTGGCCGTTGGCTTTGCGGACACGATTCAGGTCATTCACCTTGTTCTGCGGAAGGCGCACAGCACTGCCCTGTTCGTTGAGGGCCTGAAGGATTCTTTTCTGAATCCAATGCACCGCATAGGTGATGAATTTGTTGCCCTTGGTTTCGTCAAACCGCAGGGCGGCTATGGTCAAGCCGAAGTTGCCCTCGCTTATCAGGTCCTCGAGGCACACTCCGCGTCCCTGGTATTTCTTGGCTTCCGACACCACAAAGCGGAGGTTGCAGCAGACCAGTTTCTCCAGGGCACGTTGGTCTCCGTTCTTGGCTTCGCGCGCCAGCTTCGCCTCCTCGATTGCGCTGAGCATGGGGTATTGTTTGACATCTCTGAAGTAGCGGTTCAGCGACTCGCTTTCACAAGGGGTGAAGATTTGGTAATTGTAATGTTGCTTCATCTACAGTAAAATTTCAAGTTGTTTTGTTGTTGGGTCCTTGGCGGACAGCGTATCAATTGCGGCAAACCGCAGAATGGCATACACACTGCCATTTAGTCATATAATTTGACAAAATTAAAACTGACAGAATAACAATGCGTTACAGTAGAAGAATCTCTTAAAAAGAGAACATAATGTTTGATCTGGGATACTGACATAATGTCAGCATCCTTTGTGTCTGTGGTTATTTGGTCGACAAAACAGAGACGGTTACAGTATTAATATTTGTGTTGACAATTTTGTTCATCTTCAAAAAAACATATCCCTCTATAATATACCCCATTTTTTCAAAATGAAACAGAGGACAAAAAATTTTTTTTAGGACATTTCATCTTGCAAAAATTATGCCAGTGACAGTCGTCATGACACATTTTATCCTCCAACGATATTTCCCAAAAAAAATGTACCTTTGCACCCCCGAAAAAAAGATGGAAAATTTCGACGATATAAGACCCTATAACGAGGACGAAGCCCCGGCGGCCTATCGGCGTCTCATGGATGACAGACGCTTCCAAGACGCTATTGCCAAATGTTTGCCCGACTATACCATCGACGACTTCCGTCGCGACTTCGACACTTTCCACAGCATTGATGAAATACAGGCCTCTTTTATCCGCCGTTTTATTGAAGTCTTTATAAAACAATTTACAAAAGGTTTGGAATTCAGGGGGATCGAGAACTTGGCCCCTGACAAAGCCTATCTCTTTGTTGCCAACCACCGTGACATCACTTTCGACACGGCGATGTTACAATATTATTTTTTCATAGAAAAAAGAAAAACATCCAAAATCGCGTTCGGCGACAATCTCACCACGACTCCTGTGATCGGCGAGGTGGCACGCCTCAACAAGATGTTCCTGGTCAAACGGTCGGGGACTATGCGGGAGAAGATACTGAATTCGCAGCATCTCTCCGCTTACATCCAAAAGAGCATCCTGGAGGAGAACGAGTCCATCTGGATTGCCCAGCGCGACGGTCGCACCAAGGACGGCTACGACCACACCAAGCAGGGACTGCTCAAGATGATCACCATGGGACATCCTTCCGAGTTGTTTGAGATGATTCGCCGTATGCGCATCACGCCGCTGACCATCTCTTACGAATATGAGCCCTGCGACGCCCTCAAGGCGCGCGAACTCGCCTTGAGTGAAAACGGCCACTACCAAAAACAGCCCGGCGAGGATTTTGACAGCATCAAACAGGGCATCTTCAGCGACAAAGGGCACGTCTCCCTCGTCATCGGCACCCCCATTGATGCGGAGTTGGACGACATTCCGGATGATCTCAACAACAACGACAAACTCTATGAGGTCTGCAAGCTTATTGACAGACAAATCTATCGTGACTATAAACTTTACGCCAACAATTACATCGCCCACGACCTAGTGAGCGGCAGCGACGAGTACAAGGACCATTATACGGAGGAGGAGAAGGAGAAATTCCTCGCCTACCTGCAACGGAAAGCCGTCGTGCGCGACGTGGCCTCCGACAAGATGATGCACTATCTGCTGCATATTTACGCCACACCCGTGGACACCCATTTTGGAAAAACCATCAAACCTATAGCAAATTCCTGACACTATGGATGATATTCAACCCCCGTCGAGAAATAAAATCCTGATTGTACGACTGAGCTCCATCGGCGACATCGTGCTGACCACCCCTGTGGTACGAGCCGTGAAAGAACAAGTGCCCGGTGTGGAGCTTCATTATCTCACAAAAAAACAGATGAAAGACGTGATGGTCTTCAACCCTCACGTGGACAAGCTGCATCTCTACGACCCCGAAGATGTGGATGCAACCATACAGGAGCTCAAAGGCGAACAATTCGACTTTGTGGTTGACCTGCAGGGCAACCACCGATCCCGCCAGTTGGTGCGCAAGCTCCGGGTCCCCTCTTCGTCGTTTCCGAAAATCAACTTCCGCAAGTTCTTGAACGTCACCCTAAAGTTGGACGTTCTTCCCGACCAGCATATCGTGAACCGCTACTTCGAGGCCGTGGTCGGGCTTGATGTACACAACGACCAAAAGGGGCTGGAATTCCACATTCCTGCCGATGGCGAGTTTGACGAGGATGACCTGCCGATGGTTTTCGATGACGGCTTTGTGGCCGTCGTGCTTGCGGGCGCACATGCCACCAAGCGCATCCCCGCTTCCAAGGTCATCGAAATCGGAAGCATCTTGCATAAACCAGTCATGTTGCTGGGCGGCAAAGATGTGTTCGAGGCGGGCGAGGAGATTGTCGCCGCACTCGGCGACCGCGCCTACAACGGTTGCGGCAAGTACTCCCTTTTCCAGTCCTGCTCCATCCTGAAACAGTCCGATGCCGTCATCACGGGCGACACCGGGTTGATGCACATCGCCGCCGCCTTCCACAAACCCACCGCCGTGGTCTGGGGCAACACCGTGCCCGAATTCGGCATGTACCCCTATATGCCCGACGAACGCAACCTCTTCCGCAACTACGAGGTCTGCCCCCTTTCCTGTCGCCCCTGCTCCAAGTTAGGTCACAGCAAATGCCCCCGCAAGCACTTCAAGTGCATGAACAATATTCCCGCCCTTGAGGTGGCCGAATGGATTAACAAATTTTAATAATGGAACATCCCGACTTCCGACATCCCATCACCATTGAAGGCAATGCCTGCTTTGTCTCCGACGCCCACCTCGGATGCCCCGCCGGGATGGATAGCGAGGCTCGGGAAAAGATGCTTGTCGATTTGCTGCAACAACAAAAGGAAAACATGCAGCACCTCTTCCTTTTAGGTGACATGTTTGACTTCTGGTTTGAGTACAAAGATGTGGTGCCCAAAGGCTATTTCAGACTTTTTAACATGCTGTCGGAACTTCATGAGAAAGGGGTTAAGATTTACTATTTCACGGGCAATCATGACATGTGGGTGCAAGACTATTTCACCCAATCTTTTGGCTGCAAAGTCTTCTACCAACAGCAAGTCTTCATTCTCAACGGCAAGCGTTGCGTAATCGGGCATGGCGATGGCATCGGGGGACGACAGCGCCGTTATCTGTTCATCAAGCGCATTTTCGCCTTCAAGCCTAACCGCGTGTTATACAGCATGCTGCATCCAAGGCATGCTTTTGCCATTGCAAAATTCTGCTCCCGCAAGAGCCGTGCCTCCCACGACGAGTCGCTCTTTTCTTTCCAAGGCGAACAGGAATTTCAGGTGCAATATGCCCGTCAGATACTCGCACAGGAGCCCGTGGACATGTTCATCTATGCACACCGCCACACTCCCGCCGAATATACCCTCTCCGACAACTCCCGATTCTACAACATCGGCGACTGGTTTACCCATTTCAGCTACATGTTTTTCCCAGCGGATGCCGACAAACCCTCATTACTTTTTTACGAACAATAGATATAGATAATTATGACTACTCCCATCATAGAGAACAATGAACAGCATCGCGCCGGCTTTGTCAACATCATCGGCAACCCCAACGTGGGCAAGAGCACGTTGATGAACCAGTTAGTCGGCGAAAAGATCTCCATCATGACCTCCAAGGCGCAGACCACGCGCCACCGCATCAAGGGCATCGTCAACGGCGACGACTTCCAAATCGTCTACTCCGACCTGCCCGGCGTGCTCGACCCTGCCTACATGATGCAGAAAATGATGATGCGCTTCGTCACCGACTCCCTTCAGGACGCCGACATCATCCTTTATCTGATTGAATGCGGGGAAACTCGCTATAATGAAGAATTAGTGGAGAATATCAAAAAATTAGGTATTCCCATTGTTTTGATAATTAACAAGATAGATAAATACGAGGAGGTGCAGGCAGAGGAGGCGCGCACCTATTGGAAGACGGTCTTTCCCGATGCGGATGTTTTTGCCATCTCTGCCCTCAAAGGGCTTCACATCGATGAGCTGCGCGAGCGCATCGTTGCCCTCCTGCCCCTCAGTCCGCCCTATTTCCCCAAGGACGCCCTCACCGACCGTCCCATGCGTTTCTTTGTTTCCGAACTGATCCGCGAGCAGATATTGTTGCAATACAAGAAGGAGATCCCCTACAGCGTGGAGGTAGTGGTGGAAAGTTACAAGGAGGAGGACGACATCGTGCGCATCGGCGCGACCCTCTATGTGGAACGCACCACCCAGAAGGCCATCATCATTGGCAGCAAAGGTTCTGCCATCAAGAAGCTTGGCACTGACGCCCGCGCCTCTATCGAGGATTTCCTCCAAAAGCACGTCTATCTCGACCTCTCCGTCAAAGTGCTCAAGGACTGGCGCAACAGCGAGCTGCAGATGAGGAAGTTCGGGTATGATGTGAGTGATTAGAGACCGGAGACCGAAGACCTTAGACTTGAAACCTGAAACTTGAAACTTTAGACCGAAGACCTTAGACTTAAGACTTAATTTCTTAGTTTCTTAATTTCTTAATTACTATAGACCGAAGACCTTAGACCGAAAAATTCATAGCTTAATAACATAATACCACCATAATGTCCATATTAGTAAAGAACATCAAGCAATTGGTTCAAGCGGAAACAAAATCCGTGAAGTGGCGCGCCGGCAGGGATATGCAGACGTTGCCCGTCATTGAAAACGCCTTTTTGCTTACGGAGGGCGACAAAATCAAGGACTTTGGTCCGATGGAGGAGCTGACGGAGGCCAAATTGTCGCGTATCAAGGAGAACATTGAGGAAATCGACGCCACAGGGCGTATGGTTTTCCCGTCGTTTTGTGACTCGCACACGCACATTGTCTATGCCGGCAGTCGCGAGGTGGAGTACATCGACAAGATCAAGGGCTTGAGTTACGAGGAGATAGCCAAGCGCGGCGGGGGTATTCTCAACTCCTCGCTGAAGTTGCACGAGACCTCCGAGGAGGAGTTGTTCGAGCAGGCGTGGGCCCGTTTGGAGGAGATGGCCTCCTTCGGCACCGGCGCTGCGGAGATCAAGAGCGGCTATGGCCTTTCCACCGAGGATGAGCTGAAGATGCTGCGCGTCATCCGCCGCCTCCGCGAGGAGTCGCCCCTCACCATCAAGGCCAATTTTCTCGGGGCGCACGCGGTGCCGTTGCAGTACAAGCAAAACCCCGACGAGTATGTCGATCTCATCATCAACGAGATGATCCCGATGGTCGCAGCTGAGGAACTTGCCGACTACATCGACGTGTTCTGCGACAAGGGCTTCTTCACTTGCGAGCAGACCGAGCGTATGCTGATGCAGGGCATCAAGTACGGCTTGCGGCCCAAGATCCACGCCAACGAGATGGCCCTTTCCGGTGGCATCCAGGTGGGTGTCAAGTACAACGCCCTGTCGGTGGACCACGTGGAATATACTGGTGACGATGAGATTGCAGCCCTCTTGGGGAGCGAGACGATGCCGACCATCCTGCCCGGTGCGGCCTTCTTCTTAGGGATGCCTTGTGCACCCGCCCGCAAGATGATGGAAGCCGGCCTGCCTGTGGCACTCGCCTCCGACTTCAATCCCGGTTCCTGTCCTTCCGGCAATATGCAGCTGGTGGTGGCAATGGGCTCCATCATGTACAAGATGCTGCCCGAAGAGGTGATCAACGCCACGACTATCAACACAGCCTACGCAATGGGCGTGCAGGAGCAGTTGGGCACGATTACCAAGGGCAAAACCGCCAACTTCTTCATCACCAAGCCGATGAATACCATCTATTTTATGAATTACGCTTTCGGAAGCAACAAGGTAGACCAGTATTTCCTGAACGGCAAGCGCTGTTAGTTCTTGTCCCACTCGTGGGATGTCACGGGTTCGTTCTCCAAATTGAAACGGCCTTTGCGATATCCCCGCATACCGTGGTAGTATTTCTCAATCTCCACCATATCCTTCTCGTAGTCGCCGGTGGGGTAGAACATCTGCCCCACGCCTAAGGTGCGGGTGCGGAAGTCGATGTGGCTTAGCCCGATGGGCACGTTGGCCTCCATAGCAATCTGATAGAAGCCCTTTTTCCAGCGGCTCACCAGTTTGCGGGTGCCTTCCGGACAGATAATGAGCGCCACCTCATCGCGGTTTTTGACGATATCGGTGGCAAACTCGGCGAAATGGCGCGAATGCTGGCGGTCAACCGGCACTACACCCATCCATTTCAAGGGGTATTTGATGGGAAACACAAAAAACTCCTTCTTCATCACCATCACCATCTTGAGTTTGAGATAGCGTATCATCATCAATCCCAAGAAGAAATCGACGATAGAGGTGTGGGGTGCCATAATGATGACACATTTTTTGGCTTCAAAGGGGTAGATGCCCACGGGTTTGAACCCGCACATTCTCATCAGACATTTATGTATGTTCATAGCGGTTAGTTTTCGGTTTGTATATGGTTGGCAAACGGGGTGATGCGCATAGGTTGCCCCATACGGATGGCCCGGTTGTCGGGCAGGTGACCGGCGGGGAAGTTAAAGAAACAGGGAAAATCGTATTTGTAGGCGTACTCGGCCACAATCTCCTCGGCGTTTTTGCCGAAGGGGATGGTGTTGTCGTGCATCTCGCTGAGGTGCCCGACGAGCAGGGCGGCAATGGGGCGCAGTTTGCCGTTGCGGTCGAGGTTGGCCATCATCCGGTCGATATGGTAGAGATATTCGTCAAGGTCTTCGAGGAAGAGGATTTTGCCTTCGGTGTCGAAATCGGAAGGGGAGCCGAGCAGGGAGTAGAGCATCGAGATGTTGCCGCCCACCACGGGGGCCTCCACGAAGGCGGGGCGGTTGAAGGGGTGCGAGGGAATCTCATAGCGCAGGGGCTTGCCCTGGAGGGCGGCCAGCAGCGATTGGTTGGCGGCGCTTTGGAACTCGCCGTCGTGCACATTCACCGGCATCGTGGCGTGCAGGGTGCTTATGTCCAGCCGGTTTAAGTGTGAGTGGAACACGGTGACATCGCTGTAGCCGCACAGCCATTTGGGATGGTCGGGGAAGTGGCGGAAGTCGAGGCGGTCGATGATGCGCACGGAGCCGTAGCCGCCGCGGGCGCACCAGACGGCCTTGATGTCGGGGTTGTCGAGAAGCTCCTGCAGATAGCCGGCCCGCAGGGCGTCGCTGCCCGCAAACTGGTGCTCTTGCGCGAACAGCCGGTCGTCGTAATAAACGTGAAAGCCAGCCTCTTCGAGCAGGCGCACAGCGGGGGCGACCTCCTCCGGGGAGATCTTGCGCGCGGGGGCGGCGATGGCCACCGTGTCGCCGGGACGAAGATACTCGGGCACTGTCATAGCTCTATGTGGTTGCGTTGCAGCGCCTCGCGGGTGATGCGCCGCAGCAGTTCGCGCTCTTTCATATCGGTGTGGAAACTCCTTTTGCGGTTCCGAATTTTCTTCTTCTTGAAATAGCAGCCCGTCACGCCCTCGAACTCGGGGTTAAGGGCGGCGGCCAGCATCGTGGCGGCACCCTGCTCCGGCGTGTTGATGATGGGGCGGAAAAACCAGTCGCACAGTTTGTCCACCACAATGTTGCCCTGGCGGATGATGCCGGTGCTCACGATGTCGGGGTCGGCGACGTTGATGCAGATGCCGCGCTCCTTCCAGGCCTCCGCCGCGTCGAGCGTGAAGTGGCACAGGGCGCGCTTGGAGTTGCCGTAAGTGGTGAAGCGGTTGAACTTCTTGTCGTTGGTTTCCGACAGGAAGTCCTCGTGTATTTTGCCCACCACATAGGCGATGGAGATCATACTGACGATGCGGGTGCCCTGGCCCATAATGGGGAGCAGGGCGTTGGTGAGGGTGTAGTGGCCCAGGTAGTTCACGGCGGCGGTGTATTCGATGCCGTTGACGCTGTTCTTGGCGCCGTGGCAGAGCACGCCGGCGTTGTTCAGCAAGATGTCCAGCCGGCTGAACTGCGCCTTCACCTCGTCGGCGAAGCGGATGATGTCTTGTAAATTGCCGAGGTCCACCTGCATCAGATGCAATGTGGCGCTGGTTTCGGACGCTATTTTTTCACATACAGGTCTGGCGATTTCCTTGTCGTAGCAGGCCATAATGACCTCATAGCCAGCTTGCGCCAATGTGCGGGTATGGATGGTCCCCATACCGCCGTCGGCCCCTGTCACAAGTGCGATTTTATTCATTTATATTTTGTTTCTTTACGTTACACAACAATTAAAGCAAGGCCGCAAAAGTACTAAAAATTGTGGAAGCTGAATCACAAAAACATCGTCATCATCACTGGCAACAGTGTTGTGGTTCCGTCCTGCCCGTAGTCTTTCGTGTAGATTAGATACCGCTCACCTACGCGAGCCGAGAACTTCTCGCAGAACATATCGAGCGATTTATGGGTTTTGTAGCCTGAGGATTTCATCTCAATGGGGCATAGCTTGCTGCCGTGTGAAAGCAGGAAATCGATCTCATAATTGTGGTTATTGTCCTTCGGCCAAGTGTAGTAGAAGAGTTTGTTGCCAGATGCTGCCAACGTCTGCGCAATCACATTCTCATAGATATAGCCGAGGTTGGTGCTGAGCTTGTCGTTCAGCAGTTTCTGATAGATGACATTCTCTGTGCGGTCTTTGTCCCAAAAAGCAAGGGTAACGAACAATCCTGTGTCGGCACAGAAAATCTTGTACTTCGATATGTCCTTCGTCAATGACATACCCACATTCGGATCGTTGGAATGATAAGAGAAAAGAACGGTCTTGCTGTCTTCAAGATCTTTCATCAGTTCAATCAATTTATCCTCGTCCACATCACCCAGCACTGCATACGGCTTGTAACGGTTGCTTGTCTGGCTCAGTTGTGATGGAATCTCCATAAAAAGTGTCTCCAAACGTCCTGTCGGGTCAAGTTTTTGGAAGTCGTCCTGATAAATTCTGAGGATGCTCCGCTTTGCCAAATCCACCATACTGAAATTGTTCGTTTCCAAATAAGCCTCCACCGCCTGCGGCATCCCGCCCACCAGCATATAAAGCCTGAAGTCGCGAATCTTTTCGCGGAAGGCTCTATCAAGGGGTATCCTTTGTTCATAAAATGTCCGGAGCACGGGAACGGTGGCTTCGTCCCCCATCGCCCACCTGAACTCCTCATAATCCATTGGATAAAGCGTGGCGCGTTCCTCTTCGCTTGGAAGTGTAATATTCTTCGTGTTCTTCTTGATGCTGATCAGCGAACCGGTCTCGATATAATCGTATCGGCCGTCTTTAACCAGATACTTGATGGCCTGACGGGCAGGCGGACAATTCTGCACCTCGTCGAAAACAATGACCGACTTGCGTTTTTTCAGGACCACATTGTAGATGGCTTGAAGCTGGAGAAAGATATAGTCCATATTCATCAGGTTGTTGAACAAGGACTTCACGTCCTCCGATGCCTCGTTGAAGTCAATGAGTATGTACGATTCGTACTCGTTTTTGGCGAACAGTTCAACAAGAGTTGATTTGCCGACACGCCGTGCACCCTCTATCAGGATGGCTGTCTTGCCGTTCTGCACGTGTTTCCATTCGAGCAGGCGGTCATAAAGTTTACGTTTGAATAACCGTTCCATAACCTAATTGCCATAACTAATTCAAGGTGCAAAGATACTCTTTTTTTTAACGTACCAAAATTTTTTATGCCAATTTCTCCAAAAATACCAAAATCTTTTATGCCTGTTTCTCCAAAAATACGCATTTTTGAGGGCGATATTGTCTTTGACAACTTGGGGCAACAATCACTTATAATCATACCCCTCTATCTCTATCGTAAAAGTATCTTCCCCTTCGGGCAAATCGTAGAAATGCACCATCACATCTGGCGTTTGCTGGATATTTCTTCTCGTCAAATCTTCTTCGTATAACATAATGATGTCGTTGACACACTGTTGCGCTTCTGTTTTCGTACGTGTCGGTTTTCCCACAAGGATGTCAATGCGATGGAAACCGCGCTTGCTGTTTGAAAAAAAGGAGGCCATCTGCTTTTTCTGTCGGTTGTTCAACTTCGGTTGGCGAGAAACGAACGCCATCTTGACAGAATACTCCATATTCTCCAACCGAACCGTGTCACAGCCTGATTCCATACGGGCATAATACTGTTTCTCCAAGGAATAATAGTTTCTATCTATCACCTTCAATATAAAGGAATAACTTGTGTCCGCTTTATGGTGAAAGCATTTGGAACTGTCCAGATGGAAGACTGCTCCCGTATTGTCCAGCACCAACATCTCGGAAGGGGTTACTTCTGCTCCAAATTTGTCAAAAAAGCGGAAGCGAAACTCCTTTTGTGGATGTGTTACAGTTGACAAAAAGTTATCGGCAACCGTCACCGTTATGCGACTGTTGTATTTCATCGCCTTGGATTTTTCCTTGGCGGAGAGATTACGTATAAATTCCTCATCCAAAATGTCCTTGAAATGAAAATATTGGTCGAATTCCTCCGGGTATAATATTTGATAAGGTTCAAAAGGATGCATAAGGATCTCAATCTTTGACGAATCTACACCATATTGTACCAATATGTTTTTCACGCAATTTATTCTTTGTTCGCACAGTGCTTGGTCTTCTGAATGGCAAAAAGTATTCAGCTGTATGGTATAATCTCTGGATTTTTGAATGTATCCCAACCACAAGACAGGGTCTGTATAAATAGCGTTGAAATTTGTGTCGGGAACGAGGCTGGCACTGTCGAAAAAGAACATTGGCAGCTGCGGTTCTGAAAAAATGTAGTTCATTTTAACTTGAACAGTTGTATCAGATAAGGTCTTTGGCATCTTTAAGTCAAAGATTCTGTCATAATAGTGGAATTTGTGCACTCTGATTCTGAATGTGTGGTCTATGGCATTGTTCAACACGAAGTGTGCGATATGGGTTTCATCAAAAGAGGGGAGAACAATGGAGTCGTCGATATAAACACTATAGTTTGTAACACTCTCTTCTGTCAAAGAGTCTGTGACAAATAAAGTTAATTTAATCGATTGTGTTCTTGCTATATTTGGAAATATCAACAAGATACATAATCCGATCCACACAAATATGTTGTTGTTTTGACTCTTGCTCATACATTACTTTATCTTTTTTTTGACGACAACGGGGACAACATTTAATTATTCTACAGAAATAGTGACTCGCCGACCGAGCGGTGAATTAGAGATGGGTTGTATTGTATCCGCCTCAATAGGCTGAGTGTAAAACAGGTAATCAATTGCACAATAATCAAGTATCTTAAATGTCATATAAAACAGAACATCTGAATTACCAGCGTCTTTTGTGATTGCACGACAATTTGTTTTTTTTAGATCCGAGTAGAGTGTTTGTACTTTTTGATAATCAATACCTCTGGATTGTAATTTATCTTTCTGGTCTTGGGTTATTTCAATGTTGGAATCCCTAATCGGGAATACAAGTTCCGTCTCGTTTTCTGTAGAAAAGAACAAACGAAACATAAACTTGTCACTCGATTCGAGAATACTGAAAAGAAGAGTTCCTTTTAATGAATCCGGCAAGCAGCAGTCGGCAATTTCCAGAAAGCAGTCTTCTATTTTCTCAAAATATGGCTCATTCTTGATGAAATTTTGCCGCGTGTCCTCATACGAAGGGCTTTTCCCGAACACGTCATAGTGTATATACGCCATAATTCCCATATAGGCTAAACCTACGAACCCAATGACGAGTAGAGATGTCAGGACAATAATTTTGGGGACACGTTTCATGGCGCAATGGAGTTTTTACGGCTAAACGACAGCTTTGTGCCACAATTCCCGTGGAATGGTTGTCCCCATCTCATTACATCAAAGTCACACGAGATGATTGAGTCGGAGTTGTGTGGCGTGTAGTACCAGTATGTGCCATCCGTGGACAATTTTTCGCCGTTTACGTAATAGACTGGGTTGAGATCCGGATTCTGACTGACATAATTCGGGAGCAGCCGGACAACCCGATTTCCATTCTTGTCATAAAAATCACCGGCGTATTCAATCCCAAGTAATTCTACTTGATAATGTGAATTGTAAAACGATTCGATTTCCTGCTCCAAAGCATATAGCTGCACCACCCTGACCATCAAAGCGAAATCCTCCGAATCTAAATCCGCTCCATTAATTCCATAATAATCATCTATGTCGTATATTTTCATTAGAGAATGCAGTTCCAAGCATCTTTTCCAATACGGCTCTTTGCTGGCCAACAACTGGTCGCATTTCTCCATGATTTCGTCCGCATATTTACATCGAACGACTGTGTCGCTGTCTGTCAATTGGTAGCAATAGGCATACCTGTTTTCCACAAGGTCGGTCAGAAGTCTCTCAAGATCCGACTGTTGCGGTTCCGGCTGCTGTTTGGAATGGCAACCGACCAAAACCATAACAGAGCACAGTAATAGGAGTAATAACTTGGTTTTATTTTGCATTGGAAAGTATTTATGTTTGGATTCGCTTTTCATTGCGCAAAGATAGGTTTTTTTCTAAATGGGGAGACTTACAAAATTGATTATTTTGACAACCAAAACGGCATTCCGGGATAATAATCATAAGTGTGCCCGCCGCCGCCTAGAATCAAGCGAAGCAATAGGGCAACAATGGCGATAATTAATAGGATTATTATTAATAATTTCGGCGCGTCATTTCCCTCTACCTTTACTGGGGGCAATCCCTTTTGGGCCGGAGGATGTTTCTGAACGTATGATTTCCTCCTGCGTGACCTCGACTTAACACTCCTATTCCGTTTTTTGCTCATTATTTAATAGATTTCGAACCTTGAATTAAAAATTAATCACCAAAATTAATATAATCCATATAACAACGGCAAAAGCAGAACCTAAATAGTCTATGCGTTGTCGTAAAAAGAGTCTTTTGCATTCGGATGAGAGTTTCTCACGATCTTTTTTTGTAAACCAGATGGAATTCAGTACAAGACGTTTTTTCTTGAACAAGCTATATGGGCCTTTATAGTGTTTATATAAATCAGGATTTTCGTTTTGTACCAAATCTGTTACTTTATAACACACAAATAGATTGTCTAATTGCATAATAACGACAGCCAAGATGGCGGAAACATTTATTACAGCATTCATTCTTTATCTAATTTAGGACGACAATATGAACAACTTGGGACAAACCTAATGGGATTCGACATATTTTAGGAGACGATTCCAGTCACTCATCAGTTCGGAGGGAAAAACAAAAAATTGCTGGATGGTATCATGATGGGATTCAACCACATAGCAGCATCTTTCACCAGAGTAGCAATGATAGTTTCCTTTCTTTAACATCAGCTTGTCTTTTATACACCGAATGGGCTCCCTGACATGAAAAGAGGCAATTGGCAGCGCAAACTGCCTGTCTTTGACGTGAACAATCCTTATTTTTTGCGTAGTATCCGAACTTCCCCAAAATGTATTCTTACGGTAAGAAACTATCACATCCGCGACATTGGAAGTACAACCCGAACGATGATCCAGCACAACATAGAATCCATAAGAGAGATTCATGCTGCTGTCATCATCAAAAATCTCAGGCCTGTTGCATCTGCCGGAGGTTGTCATTGAGGGGCTGTAATACTTCCACAGACTGTCAATAGGCAGCAAGTAAGGTATGTCAATATTCGGTTCACCCACATTGGTTTCATTTACGGGTTCGCAAGTTGTTGGTGCGGTCGCAAGGGTGTCAACCGAAACCTGAAGGTTCCCTTGTTTGTCAACTTGACGACAGGAGAGTTGAAACAATACGCAAACAAACAATAACGCATGCATTGTCCCTCTGCGGAACGCTTGCTTGACATCGATACGGCAATAACGCCCCAAGTCGAAACGAGAGGTTAGCAGCGGGTATGTGGTGGTGGGTTTCATGGCGCGAAGATAGCAAATATTTTATATCTTTGCGGCATGAAAAAGTGTTGCTTTGTTATTATTGCATTTTTGTGTGTCGCGTGTGTACGCCCTGCGCTAATCATTCCAGACACCTTGGAGACGCATCTCCGTTATTCATCCTCATATCACCACTACGTAAAGCTTGTGAACCGGGCTATGGATAAGGACACAACAGCCCTTAAAGAGCTCCTCATGATTAACAACATCGGTGACGCAGCAGGATATGAACATGGTGACATACTCATCCAACTGTTGGAGAATCTTGGTGATGATATGTACAGCAACGTTTTGTCAACTGTGCCGACCACCCAAAAGATAAAACTTCAAGATTATTTTTGTGTAGGCATGGACATTCGCAAGCGGGAATACACGTTTCGAATTGACAAAAAATATCCGAAAACCTTTAATGAATTAGAAGTCGATGAAGATAGGGGAAAACTACTGATTTCAATCTGTCAATAGCTAAAGTCTAATGGATTCCGGACAGCATAAAGAACAAATATCAATAAGATGAGCAGGAGCCAAAACAATAATATTTTCGTGTGGATCGGATTGTGTATCTTGTTGATATTGCCAAATATAGCAAGAACACAATCGGTCAAAGAGTCTTTTCAAGACGATTCCATACCCGTAGTCAAAACCGTTCACGAGTTAATGAATTCTGACTCTAAGAAAGTAATGCTCAGAACAAATAATATTTGTTTTCAGTTTGTTACTCTGCATTTGGACACCTTCGACTATCAGAATCGTGCTCTTTTGGATTCGATTGCGGACTACTTGTTGTCACATAATGGCGTGAAATCCGTTGAAGTTGACATTCACCTGTCGCTTAGGGAATGGTATGAAGAATATTCCGTAAGCAAGCTGTTGTATATGTACGAAGAGATTATTGCCTATTTGGTGAATAAAGGCGTGGACACATCCTATATTACAGG
>JAGCCZ010000065.1 GCA_017651425.1 Bacteroidales bacterium | reverse complement strand
CCCGTTTATCTTTCCGGCTATATAGAACAAATGGGAACAGGTACCACCGATATAATCGACCACTGTTTAGAATATGGACTCCGTAAACCGGAATTCCACCAAGATGATGATTTTCGGGTTGTTCTTTGGCGACCAGAAGTAAAAGAAAGAGTACAAGAAGAAGGTGAAGTAAGAGGTGAAGTAAGAGGTGAAGTAGATGGTAAGATAAAAAAAGTGGTTTTAGCGGTTCGTGGGAATACGATTTCTGCTAATGAAATAATGGTATCTCTTCAATTAAAAGGAGAGGATAATTTCCGCAAACGTTATCTTGTTCCATCTATGGAAAACGGGTATGTTCAAATGCTCTATCCTGATGCTCCGAAACGCCCAGACCAAGCCTATTACCTTACTGAGAAAGGATTGGCACTTTACACTGAAATTTCGAAAAGACAATGATTTTAGGGATGGGTCTGCTTTTATAAACGTTTAATCAAAAACAATCTGTCAAAAGCACAAGGTTAAGACTCTCGCTGTTTTCGGATCGGTGTTGACAGACAGGTTTCGTGATGACAGTGACATCGATTTCGTTGTCGATTTCACCGATGTTGATGAGAGAGATTATGCGGACAACTATCTTGAGATGCAGGAATCGCTTCAGAAACTTTTTGGCCGCGAAATAGACCTTTGGGAGGACAAGGCTATTCGAAATTCTATTCTTCTCCAGACAATTAATGACAGCAAACAGGTTATTTATGGATAATTATACACAAAAATATCTTGAGGATGTCTTGGCCGATTGCGGTTGGTGCCTGTTATCCGATTATTTCGTAATTTTGCGCTTTCAAAACAGACGATTATGCGGATACCGTTAAGCTATTTCGAGGAGGTTATCAACGAAACCATCCTCAAACGCGGGCTTTCCTATTTCAAGGAAGGGAAAGTCCAGGAACCGGAGGAGACCGGAAACGGCATTTATGAGGCTGTGGTGGAGGGAACAGAAGACTATACCGTGCGGCTCAAGATTGAAAACAACGTGGTGACGGAATATTCGTGCGATTGCCCGTATGACAAGGGGCCAGTATGCAAGCATGTGGCCGCCGTCATTTTCGCTTTGCAGGAGGATAAACTGGCATTGACAGAGAAACCGTCAGGGAAGACGAAGGCCACATCTACAAGCCCGAAACGGAAAAGTGCGGCTGCCCAAATTGACAAACTGCTGCCGAAGGCGACCCGGGAGGAACTGGAACAGTTGATCAGAGATGAGGCAAAAAGGGATGCCGGTTTCAAAAACCATATTCTGATGTCATTGGAACACTACAACGAGGATTTTTCCCAAGCCTGTTATGAACAACAGATCAAGGCCATCTTGAAGGCCTCAAAGGGCAGGTGCGGCTTCCTCGATTACCACGGCTCTATCGCGGCTGGGCAGGCTGTCAGTCAGTTGCTTGACATGGCGCGGTATCATATACACAATGAGGATTTCCCAAAATCACTCAATATCTGTTTTGCCGTGCTGGAAAAAATGGGTGCTGCGCTCAAGGAAGCCGATGACAGCAACGGGGATATGGGCGGTTGCCTCAGCGATGCTTGCGAGCTGCTTTACGACATTGCAGAAGTGAACGAATCGGAAGCGTTGCGCAAACAGATTTTTGACAGGTGTGTGTCATTTTATGAGAAAGGAACGCTTGAAGACTGGGACTGGCACATGGACATACTGGAACTTGCAGCGGAAATTGTTGATACCCGCAAGGAGTTTGATCGCATTATCGCCTTGACGGAGCAGGAAGCTGAATCAAAATATACAACGGAAACACTTCAAAGCATCAAATACCATGTTTTGAAAAAGATGGAGGGGGAAGCTGCCGCAGAAATCTTTTTGGAACAGCAAATCGCCAATCCTGAGTTTAGAAGGATTGCGTTGCAGAAAGCCTTGGACCAGAATGATTTCGACAGCGCATACCGTTTGGCCGAAGATGGTGTGAAGCAGGATATGCAGCAGTACCCCGGGCTGGCGAAAGAATGGTACGACTGGATGCTGAAGACCGCGCAAGCAGAGAATAACGTTCCGAAAATCATCGAATACGCACGCTATTTGCTGATTGATCATTTCAGACATGAGCAGGACTATTATCAGATTTTGAAGCAACATGTGGCACCGGAGAAATGGACTGCTTTTGTGAATGACATGGTTGAAGACATTAGGACGAAAAAAAGGTGGCCTGATAAAGGATTAATAGCCGACTTGTTCATCAAGGAAGGATGGTTGGACAGATTGTGGGCTTTGATCAAAGTGGAACCATCTTTGCAAACCCTTGAGCGGTATGAGAAATATCTCGTCCAGGATTATGCCAGCGAGGTTGCAGACTCGTATGCCGCACTGATTTTGAAGTATATGGAGGCTTCCGTAGGGCGTTCCCATTACCAGCACGCCTGCCGATACATCCGCCATATCATCAAGTTGGGCGAGCGGGAGAAGGCCGATAAGGTCATCGCCACCTTACGGACCAAATATCCCAATCGTCGGGCCCTGATGGAGGAGCTGAACAACGTGTGAGGACGTAGTTTTTCTGTATTGGATTATTTGATCTTGGCAAGGACTCTGAGGGATCGTAAAAGAATTACGTAATTCTCTCATAATCAAACTATCAAATACACAGCCGTTCCACAAGCACTTTGCCCAAGTTGCCCGAAGGAAGCGGAGGGGAAGAGTACACATTGTCCCAGTTGTGTTCTATGGCCAGTTTGTGCAATATCGTTCTGTATATCTGGTATGCGTTCCCAACAGTGTTATCTGCATTGTAACTATACGCTCCGTTCGGATACAGTTCCGGAAACAGCAGATAGTATATCACATTCAGGTGCTTTTGTATTTCATCCCGCAGGCTACAATACAATTGTGTGTCGCCATACGTTCTCACATGAAGTCTTTCCTGCAAAGCGGTATCGTATATCAAATCCAGTTGTCCGGCATAGCGCCTTGACCAGGCTTCAATGCATTTTGATATTATCAACAGCTGTTTTTCATTGCAGTACAAGCAATAAGTCGGATTTTCCATTTCGTTTTTCATATTATCTGTCTGATTTTTTTCAACACAAATTCACGCCTACCTGCTCAATCGGTTCCCATTCTGCATTTTCTATAATCGCCTGCTTTATTTCCATTGTCCACAGCGAATTCTTGTCATGGCACTCCTCATCGTATGGCAGGCGGATAACCGATCCTTCCTCGTGGTGGCCAAGGTAATCGTGAAATGTCCAGGTCCGTATGGCCACATGGTCCTTTCCCTCCAAAATCTTCAACAGTTTTTGCGCATCGCCCACCCGAAGCGGTGCTCCAGCTTTGTAAAGTGCCACGGCAATATCAAGCAGTTCTTCCACATAGGCCGAGTAGCTTGTCGATGCATAGATGGCCCAGCCGTTCTCTTCCGGGAAATAATATCCATTTATGTTAACCCTTGACAGACCGAGTTCCCCATAGTGGTCGTAGGCAAACTTCCGGAAGGTCTCCTCGTCATCCACATCCATTCCCTCTTCAAGATAGCCGAATTTTTGTTCCTTATAATATTCAATATCAGAAACTTTTTTATCATGTGCCTCATGGAAAAACAACTCGTTCGCAATGCGGAAGAAATGGCAGAACCTCCGTATGTTCATACTATCCGATAGAGGAATGCCTTTGTCAATGGATTTCTTCAGCACCTCTATGGAAGCCTCCTTGTCTTCAGGTTCTGTTCTGAAAATTGGAGATATATCGTAAAGTGTCCGTCGCTTGATGCGGCCATTCCGATAAATATAGGGCAGATGTTCCGCCACATAGCGGTTATAGTTGTTCGGATTCTTCAGAATACTGTTTATCAGTTTGCTGACAGCGAGATAAAAACGTTTCAGAAAGAAAGAGACATCATATCGGTGGCAGCATCCCCTATCCTCGCTCACCATCTCGCAATAATACCCGCGGCCATTGATAATGCGTACGGAATGGAAATTCTTGTATGTGCTGGAGCAAACCTCATACCACTGTGATGTCTTCTTCCTGTTTTCCGGCACTTCTATCCAGAAATACCGCAACTCGTCATCACCCATGACCTGAAGCCTGTTGATTTCATGTTGTATTAACAGCAGCCAATCCAGAGACTCCCCTTCCACCAAAATCGCATCGTGCCCGCCCAATCCCATTGACTCAAAGTTTCCGCTTTTCAAATTTCCAAAGTGTTTCATATTTCTTTCATTTTTTCACACGGCAAAAATACATCAGCCCGGTTGTGTCGTGTGTTTTTGGAAAGCCTTTCCTTTTTTTCGAATTATCATAAATTATTTGTAATTTTGCAGTGTAAAAACAGTTGGTGTTGGATTGATAAAAAACTATGGACACAGAGGAATTTAACATAGGGATTGAGGCGCTGATTGCCATAGATGCCTTGTGCTGCTTCCATCTGGCGGACCGGGTGGAGGAGCCGGCGCCGGGATACGGGGGCGAGGATGCCAAGGAACGCCGGGAGGCGGAGGAGCTGCTGGAAATCGTGCGGCAGACGTCGCAGCGGCTCCGGGAGCTCGGCGTGCCGGACGAGACCATTCGCGAATGCTGCGGCCCCGGCGACAGCAGCAGGCCCGAAAGGATACACGTCACAGGATGGTACAGGATTCTGCTTCCGGACAGGGACAACGTGGAAATCAAGATGCGCCCGCTGGCCAAGACACTCTTCCTGCTCTTCCTGCGACATCCGGAAGGGATAACCTTCAAGGCATTGTCCGACTACAGGAAGGAGCTTTATGAAATATACTGCACCGTGTCGGGTCGCACCGACCTGGAGGCGATGTCAAAAAGTCTGGAGAGGCTTATGGACCCGTGCGACAACGCGGTCAACATCAACCGGACGAGGGTTGCGGAAGCCTTGGGCCGGTACTTCCAGCGGAGCCGCCTCGGACAATACGTCATAGCCGGCCAGGCGGGCGAGCCCAAGAACATTGCACTGGACCGCTCATACGTCACATGGGACGACACTCCCACCGCTCAAATACAATAATATAAATACTATGATCACCACCCTCGAAAAACCTTCCGACTACCGGCTCTTCCTCCTCGGAATCATATTCTATTCGCTGTTTGAATTCGTCTGGTGGGGTGTCTCACCCGTCTTTTTCGCGTTGCAAGGACTTATGAGCCCTATTCCGGTCATCGTCGGAAAGGAACTGCTGAGACTGGCCTGGTTCTACTTCATCTTCCGCAAAGCCACTGTCTGGAACCTCAGATGGAAGCACCTCGCTATCGTTGTGGCGTTGTATGTTGTGGTCCAGTTTTTGTTCGGCCTTGCCTCGTACACCGGCTTGAGTGACCATTTTTTTACAAAACATTTTGACATCTCCAATCTGACTCTGCGGAAAGTCTCGATGTGGTCGTGGGTGATTTCAGATCTCGTCATCATGTCTTTCCTTTGGTGGAATTTTGACACCCTGGGGGAATCCGGTCAGGAGGCTGATGACTTGGCCGCAACCAACCGACACCTCTGCGGGAGTATGCTCTTCTTCAACACGTTCGAATTAGCCCTTTTTTCCGTTAATCACGTTGCCAACAGCTATGGACCTTATACATACCATCCTGCACTTTTAGACTGTTTCTTTTACCCGCTGCTTCTCGCCATTACAGCAGGAACCATATATCTGATTATCCGCAAGAAGATGATCGTACCGCCCCTTGCCATCCTGCTGGCTCTATTTGCACTGTTTGTTTTCACAAAATGTTATTTCCCCAATATTGTCTTTGACCACTACTCCAAATTGGAGCCAAGTGGCTATTACAACCATGTCCATTTTTTCACCAATGTTTCGGGCGTATGCATTTTTGCGGTGTTCCTGACGGCATTTTACCTGTTTCGTAAGGGCGAATCGGACACCTCCGGCCTGTAGAGACGCGGCGCGCCGCGTCTCTACAATTCCCCAAAACGGGCGTGAAATTATGGCCAAAAAGGCTCCGGACATATAAACCTTAATGTGGAAAATGGAGGAATTTGTTGGAATAAAAGAACAATTAATGATAAATGACGATGATAAATCATATTAAACCCTTTACAGTCCTTTCCCTTTTAATCCTGCTGGTGTGCTCCTGCACACGGCAGGAACTTGAACCCTGCGACGACTACAGGCAGGCAATGCGCAACTTTGTCGTGCGCATCAGCTCAACCGCCAAGGCCCAGCATCCGGGATTTATCGTCATTCCGCAAAACGGCATCGAGTTAATCGCCACCGGTTTCAGCGCACAAGACGAATTAGCTGTTGATTACTTATCTGCCATCGACGGGCACGGACAAGAAGACCTCTTCTATGGCTATACCCATGATGATCAGCCGACACCCCGGGACGAAACCGACCATCTGCTTTCCTACCTCCGCCGCTCGCACTCAGCGGGTAAGACCGTTCTGGTCACCGACTACTGTAATCAGCCTGAATATGCGGCAGATGCGGCCGCCCGTTGCAAAGCTGAAGATTTTGTCTCCTTCACGGCCCCCAGCCGTGAACTGGATGTGATCCCCGCCATGAATCCTTTGGGAGAAAATGCGAGAGACATATCACAACTATGCGACATACAAAACTTTCTATACATCATCAACCCTGAAAGGTATAATAGTCGCGCCGACTTCATAAATGCTATCTCGGCCACCAATTACGATTTGATCATCATGGATCTGTTTTTTAACGATGGATCTTCCTTCACAGCAGAAGAGATAGAGCATTTGAAACATAAAGCGAATGGTGGCCAGCGGTTGGTCATCTGCTACTTGTCCATCGGAGAAGCCGAAGATTACCGTTATTATTGGCAGTCGGAGTGGGACCATCACAGGCCCGTATGGCTGGCCAAGCGCAACCCCCATTGGGATGGCAACTACAAAGTGCGGTATTGGTATTCCGAGTGGCAAGACCTCATCTGCGGTCCCGAAGACAGTTATCTGAGCCGCATTCTCAACGCCGGTTTCGACGGGGTCTATTTGGACATTATCGATGCCTTTGACTATTTTGAGTAGGTGTATTACGTCCTGCTGCGAGGATATTTAAAAAAAACCACGAAAGCTCGTTTCTTCAAGCCACAAGAAAAAGGGTGCGGCCAATATATCGTTTTTTTTGTCAGATTATTTCTTATTTTTGCACCTGAAAAGCTGACCCTATGACCACATTCGATTTTTGGAATATTCTCTGCTCCCTCCCGAAGACCATTCGCTTCAACTTGCGCTATTTTTCGCTCAAAACAGCCTTGAAACTGCCTGTTTTCGTGTCGCGCCGCACCTATCTTCGCGAGTTGAACGGAAAAATCACGCTTCCTGAAAAAGTGGAAACGGCGATGGTAAGGATCGGATTTGGCGACGTGGGACACTATGACCGAAAACGTTCCCGTAGCATTTGGCAAGTGAGCGGCACCGTCAATTTTAACGGCAGAACCTGCATAGGACACGGATCCAAGCTTTCGGTCCGGGGTGAGCTGACCTTCGGCGCTGATTTCGACATCACTGCAGAAAGTACAATCGTCTGCGCCGACAAGATCGCTTTTGGAAACGACTGCCTGCTGAGTTGGGATATTCTCGTGACAGACACCGACGAGCATCCTTTGTACAATAATGAAGGTGAACGGATAAATCCTAACAAACCTGTCATCGTGGGCAACCATGTGTGGATCGGCTGCAAATGTGTGCTGCTAAAAGGCGCGGAAATACCTGACAACACCGTTGTGGCAGCGGGCACCTTGCTGAAAAGTGCTTTTGAAGGCACAAACCAGGTGATCGGCGGCAACCCGGCGGCTGTTCTCAAACGCGACGTACACTGGGAACGATGAGTTTCCGAAAATTTGCAAAAGAGTACAATTTTCCTGTAAATGTATTGTAACTTTGCACAGTTAAAAATGGGTGACTGAAACTGCAACCGTTCGGTTCTTCTGCATCATAATAACAGACAGCGTTTTTGCGTTAGTCATCTGTATAAAAAATCAAAGTCATGAGGAAAACCTTTATCACCGCCACCATGATCATCACCACACTCATCACCGCCTCCGGACAGTCCCAGTCTCCGGCGGCGATTGCCAAGAAATGGGACGAAATCCAGCATCTCTGCCAAAAATACGACGCAGGTGCGGACTCCGCCTACCGCATCCTCAACGAGCAGATTGCGGCCACGGAGAAAGACCCCGTCGCCAACGCCATCTGGCACAGCTGCCTGGCGCAGTTCCTCGACGAGTATTACAGCGGCAACCGCTACCGCATTGGTCAACGCACAGAACTCGCCGACGAGACACTCGCCGATTTCAAGGAGTGGGATGAAAAGACGTTCGGAAGGCGCGTGCGGGAGGAGTATGTCCGCTCACTCACCTTCTCCGCCGAATCGTGGCCTCTGCTGACCGGAAAGCCAGCTTCCGAATATAAGGTTCTGTTGAAAAATGCTAAAAGCATCCGTCCCGAGCTCACCCTTTACGACATCTTAGCCTACCGTTATCTCGATTACGTCTGTCCGCAGCTGTCACGGATTCCCGAATCCGAAACGGATTTGCGCGGAAATACAGCTCTTTGCGATAATACGCAGTTTTTGGAAATGCCGCTTTCCTTGTCTGAAACAAACAGCGATACCCGGAATATTCTTGCCGTGTATCAGTCACTTACAAAGTTCCACAAAACTATTGGACATCATTCGGAATTCGCGCGGTTGACCATTGCCCGTATAGATTTCTTGCGGAATCATGGACTCGCCCCCGATAATTCCGAAACCTGGTACATTAATTTCCTCACCGATTTCGGAAAAACCTACGAAGGCATGGATACCTACGGCTTTATCGCCTACAGATTGGGCTGTTTGTATATGGATCGAGGTCGGTTATTCAATGAAACCGATCATCCGGAATACCGCTATGATTTGACGACCGCCCTTGCGTTGTTCAAGCAGTCGCTCAAGACGCCTTCCGCCAATGTCCTCAACCAAAACTCCGATTATATCAGCAGTGCCAAAGAATGGATTAGAACCATTGAGATCAAGGATGTTGGGATAGTGCTGGACGAGGAACCGGTAGCCGTGGGGGCACCGCAGCTTTTCCGTATTAATTACCAAAACCTCAAGCGAGCCTACATCCGCCTTGTTCCGGTCACTTACGCGCAGAGCAAGCTGACGATGCGGGATTTGAACGAACACCAGTTTTCCACGCTGCTTGCCATCAAACCCGCCTATCAACAAAGCATAGATCTGCCGGATATGCAGGATTATCGGGTGCATGGAGGCTATTACGGCCTTCCCGGACAGCCGGCTGGTGACTATATGCTGATGATTTCTGACAAGCCGTTCCCCTGTTCGGTGAAGGAGTGCAGCGAAATCATCACCTATCAGGTGACAGACATCGCGCTGTATCAGCGACAAACGATTACCGGCTGGGAGTTCCTGGTGGTGGACCGCACCACTGGTGAACCGTTGAAAGGCGCGAAAATCTCATTTCAAGACGAGAAAAACAGAGCCCCATTGTGTACAACGGATGAAGATGGATTGGCGCAGTTACGTCTTCAGCTGGGTGACGATGGGCGCAGGCACAATTACAACGCGGGTTTCACCGTGGAGTATCGCAACCAGCGGTTGCACACCATGCGGAATAGCTGGTGGTGGGGAGGAGATACGAACAGCCAAGTCGTGAAGGATTGCCAATTGCTGACTGACAGGATGTTATACCGTCCAGGACAAACACTCTATTTCAAAGGAATCTGTAGTGAGAAGATTGATAAAAATGATAATACGCAGAATATCAGGTTGTTAAAAGGGTTGACCGTGAAGGTCAAGCTGGAAGATGCCAACTGGCAGCAAGTGGGTGAACTGTCACTGACGACCAATGAGTTCGGATCTGTTGACAGCTTCTTCGTCCTCCCCGAGAATGGATTGACGGGAGGTTATCATCTAAGCGTGGTTTGTGATGGTAAAGTGTTGGGAAACAAGGATTTTTCTGTTGAGGAGTATAAACGTCCGACTTTTGAAGTGACGTTGAACAATCCGACAGAAGCAATAAAATTAGGGCAAACGGTTGAGATAGAAGGTGTTGCAGAAGCGTTGGCGGGTTATCCCATTGCGGATGCCGAAGTCAAGTTCAAAGTGCAGCGGCAATCCTCCTTTTGGGGATTTAGGTGGAGTTGGTGGGACCAGTCTCCTGCGTATGATGTGGTGGCTGGCAGCGCAATGACCGATGCCGATGGCCGTTTCCATATAAAGTTCCTCACCGAAAGTAGTTCGGAAACCTCTAAATCACCGTCGATTCACCGCTACCTTGTCACCGCCACGGTTACCGACATCACGGGCGAGACGCATACCTCCACTACGCAAGTCTTCGTGAGCCGCCGTAGTTTAGTTCTCGCTGTGGATATTCCCGACGAACTTGCCGTAAACAGGAGCGACAACCAGTTCCCTATTTCGCTGACCAATATTTCGAATGTTCCGCAGGATGGAGTTGTAGAGTACGAAATCCTTAAGTTGACTCCTCCCGACCATGTTCTTTATCCAATGAAAGAGCTGGACGTGGTCATCACCAGTGAGGCAGAGTTGCAGAAAATGTTCCCCATGCGGGCCTTCCACGATGAGAATTCTTCTGAAAACTGGCCGTCCATGACTATTGAGAAAGGGAGTGTGACCGTTAGTAAGGAGGGGACTCAACGCTTTGCCATCCCGAAGATGGCCACCTTGCCCAGCGGCTATTACCGCATCTGTTTCAAAGTGCAGGATCCTGGCGGCGAATGGGTGGAGGAAACCAAAACCGTGCATCTCTACCGCCGAGAGGAGAAAGAATGTACCGCATACCGGCCCCTCTGGTGCGATTGCCCCGACGATGTGACGGTAGGCGACGAACTCCTCGTCCGTTTCGGCAGCCTCCTTGATGACGCCCATGTTCTCTGCGAGATTTGTCATAACGATAATCTGGTTACACGACAATGGGTTGATTTACAGCGTGGTGTGAACAGCGTTCGTGTGCCTGTAAGTGAGGATATGGAAGGCTCTGTCAAAGTGCGCATGTTCTTGATGTCAGACAACAGAAAGACCGACTTCAACAAGAATGTGCGGATTGTCAACCCTCGGCATGACATCCGTTTCGAGTTCATCCGTTTTCGTGACAAAACCCTGCCCGGCAGTCCTGAGGAGTACCAAATCCGTCTGAAAGACAAAGACGGCAAGCCAGTTTCAGCCGAGATGCTATGCACTATGTACGATTTCTCGCTCGATGTTTTGGGAGGAAGCAACCCGCTGAACATAGGATTTCCGTTCACATACAACAACTATCCGCGGATGTTCGACGAAGTGGTTACGAGTAATCGTTTTATATTCCATTACCATGACATTTATTATCGCGATTATCGAGACATTCGTTTGCCGTACAACGATTTCAATTTCTATGCATCGTGTGTCCGGATGATGGCGAAACGGTATTATGGGATGCCGCAAAACCAGGAAGTAGTGTTGAATGTAGTGGAAGACAACATCAGCGTGAATACAGATCTCACGTACGAGTGGGAAGAAGCGGCGGGAGAACCCGCCATGGCGTTCATCGACGAGGCGAAAGTGGGCGTGTCGAAGGCACCAGCTGTGACGGACAATAGCTCCGAGCAGATCCGCACCAATTTCAACGAGACCGCCTTCTTCTATCCGCAGCTGCGCACCGACGAACGCGGCGATGTTTTCATCAGCTTCACCATGCCCGACGCGCTCACCAAGTGGAAGATGCAAGGCGTGGCCCATAATCCCGACCTTCAGTGCGGCCGCTTCGAGAAGTTCGTGCAGACCGCCAAGGACGTGATGATCGTGCCCAACACGCCGCGTTTCCTCCGCGAAGGCGACACCATGGATTTCTCCGCCAAGGTGGTCAATATGAGCGGTCGGAACATTTGCGGGTATTTGACGTTGCAGATGTTCAATGCGGCGAATAACCAACCGATTGCGATGATTTGTGACGGTCCCCGTGGTGACGTTGCCACAAATGGCACCCAACAATATGAAATTCCCGCCAACACCTCCTCCGAAATCCATTTCCGCATCGTGGTTCCCGCGGATGTTCCCGCCGTCACCTACCGCATCATCGCCCACAATACTGACCCGCAGGATGTGACCGGCGACGGCGAGGAGAAGACCCTCCCCGTGCTCACCAACCGCATGATGGTGACGGAAACGATGCCGTTCTATATTTCGGGAAAGGGAACGAAATCATTTACGTTCAACAAATTCCGTGAATCTTTCGATTTGTCCGACGGTAGAGACGCGGCGCGCCGCGTCTCTACAACCCTCAAACATTACCGCCTCACCGTGGAATGCACCCCCAACCCCGTCTGGTACGCCATCCAGGCAATGCCCTACATGATGGAATACCCGCATGAGTGCAACGAGCAGCGTTTCAGCCGCTACTACGCCAATGCCCTCGCCACGCACATCCTGAAGGCCAATCCCGTCATCGAGGAGGTCTTCAACCGCTGGCAGGTGGAGAGTCCCGATGCCTTCTGCTCCGCTTTGGAGAAGAACCAGGAGCTGAAATCCGTGGTGTTGGAGGAGACCCCGTGGGTGCTCGACGCACAGCGTGAAGGGGCCAACAAACAGGCACTTGCCGCGATGTTCGACTTCAAGCGGATGGCCAAGGAGGAGGCTTCCACGCTCAAGAAACTGCAGCAGGCGCAGAACGGCGACGGCGGCTGGCCCTGGTTCTCCGGCGGCAAGAGCAGCGACTTCATCACGCGGCACATCGTGGCAGGTTTCGGCCATCTCAAAGCCCTCGGTGTCAGCACGGATGTAGCCAACCGCACTCTCCGCAACGCCGTCTCCTACATGGATGCGCAGATGTACCAGCGCTACCTCGACCGCAAGAAATATCACTATAACTACGTCGATGAGACCCACTACCTCTACGCCCGCAGTTTCTACAAGCAGAATCTGGATTCGAAGTACAAGGCCGCTTACGACACTTGCTACAAGGCTTTGTTGAAAGGCTGGAAGGATGAAACCTTCTACACGCAGGCCATGATTGCCCTCACCGCCTGGCGCAACGGCGACCAGCAGGTGGCTAAAAAGATTGTGGCGTACCTCAAGAGCATGGCCCAGCAGGACGAGGAGATGGGCATGTTCTGGAAGAAGCAGGGTGGGGGATGGTTCTGGTACGAGCAGCCCGTGGAGCGGCAGGCGATGCTGATCGAGGCGTTCCACACCATCACGCCGGAGGATAAAGAGTCGTTAGCGCAGATGCAACTTTGGCTGCTCAAGCAGAAGCAGACCCAGCACTGGGGCACCACCAAATCGACCACCGAGGCCGTCTATTCGCTGCTGCTGAATCAGACGCTCGTGGCGGAGGACAAAACTTTCTCGCTCACTGTTGGAGACGTGCGCCTGCCGGACGAGAGCGTGCAGGCCGAGGCGGGCACCGGCTACTTCAAGAAGGCTTGGACTGCCGAGGAAATTACCCCCGACAAGGCGAACGTGCGCTTGGAGAAGGGCACGGACGGTCCCGCGTGGGGCGGTCTCTACTGGCAGTATTTCGAAAACCTTGACAAGATCACCCGCAGCGACGACAAAAACCTCATCATCGAGAAGCAGCTCTACAAGGTGGAAAACACCGACAAGGGTGAGGTGCTAAAGGCTATCTCAGAGAATCAGCCGCTGCAAAAGGGCGACAAGGTGCGTGTTCGGGTGGTCATCACCTGCGACCGCGACATGGAGTTTGTGCACCTCAAGGACATGCGCGCCGCCACCTTCGAGCCGGTCAACGTCTTCTCGCAGTACAAATACCAAGACGGCCTCTGGTACTACGAAGCCACCAAGGATGCAGCCACCCATTTCTTCATCGATTGGATGCCGAAGGGCAAATACGTCTTCGAATACACCCTCTTTGCCACCCAGTCCGGCGACTTTAGCAACGGCATCACGCACATCGAATGCATGTACGCACCGGAATTCCAGTCGCATTCGGCGGGGGTTAGGGTGAAGGTGCGGTAAACGAACGTTGTAGAGACGCGGCGCGCCGCGTCTCTACAATGTTGTGCCACGCCGCGTCTCTACATATTAATGCTATTTTAAAAGATTGCCCAAAATGTCACGCGTTATCTCACGAGTGACGGTCCGCGTGGCGGCGCTGGTGGCGCTCTTCACCACCTTGCCCGTCGCGGAGGTCGTGCTCTTGGTCTTCTTACCCGTCACCTTGTTGCTGACGGCATTGCCCAAGATGGTACCTATCGTGGCGGTGACGGCCGTGATGATGGCCTTGACCACTTTTGACAGCAATCCCGGTTTCTCCTTTGTCTCTTTCGTTCCCTTTCCAGCTTTCTCTTCCTCTTTTTTCGCGAGTTCATCCTCTTTCTGACGTGCGAGAGCCTCGGATTGTTCCATTAGGACCTCAAAGGCGCTTTCGCGATCCATGGGAGTGTCGTATTTGCCGTAGGTTCGGCTCTGACGAATAATATCGGCACGCTGTCCTTCGGTGATGGCGCCGATCTGGGAGAGCGGGAAGAGTATTTTGGCGCGTTGCACGATGCTGGGGGCGCCTTTCTCGTCAAGGAAGCTGACGAGGGCTTCGCCGGTTTCGAGGTTCATGATGGCCTCGTCGGTTTTGAAGTCGGGGTTGGGACGGAACGTGTCGGCGGCGGTCTTCACGGCACGCTGGTCCTTGGGCGTGTAGGCGCGCAAGGCGTGCTGCACACGGTTGCCGAGTTGTCCGAGGATGATTTCCGGAATGTCGGTGGGACTTTGCGTGACGAAATAGATGCCAATGCCCTTGCTACGAATAAGGCGGATCACCTGCTCGATCTTGTCAACGAGCGCCTTGGAGGTATCCTCAAAGAGGGTGTGGGCTTCGTCGAAGAAAAAGACCAGCTTGGGCAGGTCCGGGTCGCCCACCTCGGGCATGTTGCTGTAAAGCTCGGAGAGGAGCCACAGCAGGAAGGTGCTGTAGAGCTTCGGCTGCATCATCAGCTTGTCGGCAGCCAGCACGCTCATGACTCCTTTGCCGCCCTCCGTCTGGAGCAGGTCGCGGATGTCGAAGGCGGGTTCGCCGAAGAACTGTTCGGCGCCTTGGCTTTCAAGCTGTAGGATGGCGCGTTGGATGGCCCCGACAGTGGCGGAGGAGATGTTGCCGTACTTGGTGGTGTACTCCTTTGCGTGTTGGGAGACATAGTCGAGCATGGCGCGCAGGTCCTTGATGTCGATCAGCAGCAGGCCGCGCTCGTCGGCGATGCGGAAGACGATGTTGAGCACGCCGTCCTGGGTCTCGTTGAGGCCGAGCAGTCGCGACAGCAAAAGCGGCCCCATCTGGGAGATGGTGGCGCGCATAGGATGTCCCTGTTGGCCATATACGTCATAAAAGCGCACGGGACACGACTGGAACTTGGGGTTCTCGATGCCGAACTCGGGGAGCCGTTTCTCAATGAAGCTGCTCATGGCCCCAACTTGGCTGATGCCGGAGAGGTCGCCTTTCATGTCGGCCATGAAACAGGGCACGCCGGCTTGGCAGAACGACTCCGCCATAACCTGTAGTGTCACTGTCTTGCCTGTGCCGGTGGCGCCGGCGATAAGCCCGTGACGGTTAGCCATTTTACCTTGGATACTCAACGCGCCGTCGGCGCAATGGGCGATATAGAGCCCGTGTGTCTGATCGTACATGATGTTGTGTTTTAGGGTGCAAAGATATAAAATTATTGCTATTTTTGCAGTCCAAAATCATTTATCAAATGAAAAAGATCCTTTTCTTTGCCATGGCCTTGCTGCTTTCCACGGCTCTTTTTGGACAAGCTCCTGCAAATAATGACGCGGATACAGTCTATCGTTTCGTCGAATCTATGCCCGAATATCCCGGGGGCCAGAAAGCACTTTTCTCATTTCTATCATACGAAATCAGCTACCCACAAGATGCTCGGGAAAAAGGTATTACAGGTACAGTTTTGATAAAATTTGTGGTTGAGGAAGATGGTAGCGTTTCCAATGCGGAAGTGAAGGTGCCTCTCTATCCCTCCATCGACAAAGAATCCATACGCGCAGTTATGGCGATGCCCAAGTGGAAGCCGGGAACGCTTGACGGCAAACCTGTCCGCTGTTATTTCCAAATTCCCATCACATTCAGTATGTCCAAAAAAGAGATCAGAGACACCCAAAAGCGTGCAAAAAGAGAGTCAAAGAGTCGTTAAACCGCCTTTTTCACGGCAGCCACCACCTGTTGCACTTGCTCATCCGTGAGGTCGTAATAGACTGGCAAGCTGATTTCGCGAGCGTAGTTGTCGTACGTCACGGGATAATCCTGGATATTGTAACCTCTTTTTTTGTAGGCCGACAGCATCGGCAAGGGAATGAAGTGTACGTTGACGGCCACCTCCTGTTCGAAGATGCGTTGCATCGCGGCATCGCGCTCGGGTTCCGTGGCATGAGCGAGACGAAGGGCGAAGACATGGTACGAGGTGGTCTTGTCGGGTGTGGCGAATTCTGGTATTTGGAAACGCGGGTCATCGTGGAAAGCATCGGCATATTGCTCGAATATCTCGCGGCGGCGCGGCAGTATTTCGCTATCGTAACGCTCCAACTCCACGATGCCCATCGCGGCGGCCACGTCGGTCATGTTGCATTTATAGCCCGCATCAAGCACATCGTAGCGCCAGTTGCCGATTTGCGTCTTGGCAAGTGCATCTTTCGACTGCCCGTGCAGCGAGTAGGTGCAGAGTTGCTTGTACAGGAGTTCCGTGTCAAAGGGAGCGGGCAATTTGAGGCAGATGGCGCCGCCTTCGGCTGTGGTGAGGTTTTTGACGGCATGGAACGAAAACACGGTCACATCGGCCAATGCGCCCGTGCGCTGCCCCTTGTACCAGGCACCCAGCGAGTGGGCAGCATCGGACATCAAGAGCGGGCGGCCCAACATGCGCTGCACTTCGTTTGCAGGTGTGAATTGCGACCGCACAGACGCCTCGTTCACTAATGCGTTCAGCTCGTCATAGTCGCAGGGATAGCCCGCAATATCAACGGGAATGATGGCTTTGGTGCGGGGTGTGATGGCGGCGCGCACCTTCCCGACATCAATGAGGAAGTCGGGATGCACATCGACCATCACGGGTTTGGCACCGCAGTGGATGACCACCTCCGCCGTGGCGGTGTAGGTGTAGGCCGGCACAATAACTTCATCGCCGGGACCGATGCCGAACCAGTGCAGCATCAGCTCCAACCCGGAGGAGGCGGAGTTTACGCACAGTACATTTTGGACACCGCAGAAAGCGGCGATCTGTTTCTCAAAGGCTTTGGTGCGGGGACCCGTGGTGATCCAGCCGGAACGCAAGGCGGCCACCACTTCCTCCACAATCTTGTTGTCAATATGGGGTGGGGAAAAGGGAATCATTGTAGAAAGAAATTGGTTTGATTATTCCTGTCGTTGTAACTTCCGGGCCTGTTTCTCTTTGTGGTTTTTGGCAAGCTCTTCGAAATTGAAAGCCAGGCTGATGCAGTTGGGAGCGGCACCGATGGCGTACTGTTGGCGCGCAAATCCGAAACGTACACCCTTGATGTTGAGCATGAAGCCGTATGAGAAGCCGGCCATCGAGCGGCGTGCCACCACCTTCATCTCCTGATGCATGTTGTGGTTGTAGGCCGCCATGAGGGAAAAATACTTGAATTCCAGTTCCAAGCCGAAATTAACATGACGGAACATGTTGTCAAAGAACTGCTTGGCTTTGGAAGGATAGACAGGTGTGTTGGTTGTGGCATCGGTTTCAAGGAAGGGATTCTCCGGGCCATAGTAGTTCATGTTCCAACGGTAGAGGTGGTGCAACACGATGTGGTAGCGGAGCGGCATGTGTTCCAGCTTTTGCGACAGGGCGAACTGCAAGTCGAAGGGGGAATGCCTGTATTGGCCGGGGATGAAGGGCTTCAGCTCGGAACCGATGTTCTTGGCAAGCAGTGTCATCGAGAGGCGCTTGTCGTCGTTAAAATAACTGCCGGCCACATCAACGGCGAGGCCAAAGGAGTTGTATTGCTCATAGCCGCAGAAGATGAGGTGCAGGTCGGCACCGATGGAAAAATGTTTGCTCAGCTCGCGTCCCCAGCCGAGGGTGAGGGCCACGTCGTTGGCGGAGAAGGTGCCCGTCTCGATGCCGGAGGCATCGGCGCCGCGAAAGTTGCCATAGCCCACGTAGCGCAGCTCGGCGGCAAAGGTGCCCGCCTTGGGAATCTGGAAACCATAGAGCACAGAAGCGTAGTTGGTACGCCCAAAATAGTTGGTGAAGTTGAGCGCCAGATTGTTGCGGTGTCGCAGCGAAATGTACGAGGGATTTACAGGGAGAAGTGTGGGGTCGTCGTCATGCACGGAAATCAAGTCGCCTCCGAGCGCGGTCACGCGCGGGGAGTAGCTGAAGTCGAGGAAATTATACACGCTCCTTCCTCCTGTCTGCGCAGTGCCCGCAAGACAGGAGAGAAGAAGCGTGGTGATGACAAGAAATTTCCTCATCGTGTGGGTAAAAGGCTGACGGAATCGTCGGCCGATTAGTAATTTTCGCAGTTGATTTCGAAATAGGACTTCGGGTGTGCGCAGGTGGGGCAAATCTCGGGGGCCTTGGTGCCGACAATGATGTGGCCACAGTTGCGGCATTCCCAAACCTTCACCTCGGACTTGGCAAACACGGTGGCGGTCTCCACGTTCTTCAGCAGGGCGCGATAACGCTCTTCGTGATGTTTCTCGATGGCGGCGACAAAGCGGAACTTGCGGGCCAGGTCTTTGAAGCCCTCCTCTTCGGCGGTCTTGGCAAAACCCTCGTACATGTCCGTCCATTCGTAGTTCTCGCCATCGGCGGCGGCGGCCAGGTTCGCGGCGGTGTCGCCAATGCCGTTCAGCTCCTTGAACCACATCTTGGCGTGTTCTTTTTCATTCTCGGCGGTTTTCAAGAAGAGGGCGGCAATCTGCTCATAACCCTCCTTCTTGGCCGTGGAGGCGAAGTAGGTGTATTTGTTGCGTGCTTGCGACTCGCCGGCAAATGCGGCTTGCAAGTTCTTTTCGGTTTGTGTACCAGCGTACTTGTTCTCTTTCATTGTTTATATGATTTGTAATTTACGATTTACGTTTTTCGGTTTACGATTTCCGATTTATGTTCTTCAATCTTCGTTCTACGATCTTCAGTCTAAAGTCTTACTGAACAGTCACATTTGTTTTCCAGAGACCGTGCAGGTTGCAATATTCGTACACGGCAACAGGCTTGTCATCGCATACACAGATGTCGGCGACGGGTTGATCTTTCAGCCCGACAAAGCGGTAGCCGTTCTCGAATTCCACGCAGATGAAAGCGATGTGGTGCGCCTCAAGCATGGGGTGCAGCGTGCTGCCGACTTCCACATGCAGTGTGCATTCGTCTTTCCATGTGACGACGGGGAGATGTTTTTCGCGCAACTCTTCTTGCAAGAAGGGAATCAGTTCCTCCATGGGGGCGCCGCAGCAAACGACGTTGACACCGGAGTCCACAGGCTTGACGATGATATTGCCGCAGTGCGGGCAACGATAAAATTTCAGTTCCATAATACTCTTTTTTGTTGTGTTACATTGTTTTTGAGCTGTGAAGAAAGGGCATAATCCCCATCCTCTAAGCGAGGGCAAAGATACAAATAAAATTTGTTATACGTTTAGTTGACGACTCGTTTGTTACATGGGCATTTTGCATGATGCGACACAAGAGGGAGACTACCAGCTTCCTGTTGCGGAGCTGCCCTCCCTGTTCCCACCACCGAGGTTCGGCTTCTTGCCGCCGAGGTTCGGTTTCGTGCCACTTGAGGCTGGCTTGTCGCCCAGAGGACCGTTGTCGGCACTGCTTTTGCCGCCACGCAGGATCTTTCCTAAAATGCCGCCGTCCTCGTCAGTGCCGCCATTTCTCAACAAGATGTTCTTGAGGAGCTTGAGTGCAACCACTCCTGCCCCCACGGACATGGCGACTTTCATGGCCTTCTTGGCCATGTCAATCAGGCTTGTGCCGTTGCCTTGACGTGTGGCCATCTTCTTCAGCATCTCCTCCAAAGTCTTCTCGTCGATGGCACCGCTGCTGCCGGAAAAATATTGCTTCAGCTCATTCTCCATGTCCTGCGGAAGTCCGCTGTTCAAATCGGTTACATAGCTGCTGCCTGTTCGTTCGTTCGACATGGAACGCCGTTCAGCTTCCATTTCCCGAATCATGTCCTCCTTGCTTTGGTTGCGGTCGTCAGAGTAAGCGTTCCCTGGATTGTACGGTTGCGATCCACTCGGCCTGCCCGGCCTTTGTCCGCCAAGATCAGGTCTTTGTCCGCGGTCGTCAGAGTAAGTGTTCCCGGGATTGTACGGCTGCGAATCGGTCGGCCTGCTCGGTCTTTGTCCGCCAAGATCGGGTCGCTTATTCTGTGTGGAAGTATTGTTGTCATTGGTGGATGAACGCTGCTCGGCGCCGCTTCTGGGTGTGACCGCGGATTTGGCCTTGCTCATCATCTTGCGGAACAGGGACAGCAAAACAAGTGCGCCGACACCCAACAATATCCATTTTAAGAGACCGCCGCCAAAATTTCTTTGCGATTGGGCTTGGGGAACTTCATTGTTTTCGTAATTGTCTGTGTTGGTGGTTGTGGCCGCTGGCGTTGTCGTCTCTAATTGCGGCAAGTTGTTGAGAAATTCCAGGGCGGCTTCTATGCCGCTGTAATAGTCATTGTTGCGGAAATGCGGAATCATCTCCTGCTGGATGATTTTTTTGAGTATTGACGAAGGGAGTGACGCACTTAAATCGGGACTTGTGAGGAGGTGTGCCTGGCCTGATTCGTTGCCAGACTTGGTCTTTACCAGAATGAGCAGGCCGTTGTCGCCATTGTTGGTCACGTTCCATTTCTGGCCCACGGCGGCAGCATAGTCTCCAATTTCCATGCCGTTGAGCGTCGGCACAATGCACACTGCGATCTGGTAGGGATAGTAGTCGCACATGGCTTTCACGTCCGTGCGCAGTTGGTTCAGCTCATTGCCGCTGAGCACTTGTGCGTTGTCGTTGACATACTTGTTGCTTTTGGCGGGCAGACTGGCTGCGGAAGCTGCCGTTCCGGCTGTCAAAAGCAGAATCATTACAAGGAAGTTGCAGAGTTTTTTCATCATCATTACTTTTAGAGATTTATTAATCATTTTGCAGCGGCAAAGATAGACAAATTTTCAAACCGTCAAAGGGTTTGTTCTAAAAAACGGGAGGAAAAGAGATGGAAAAAAAAAGCGCCTGACAAGGCGCTTCTTGAGGTCTCTTCCAGATTCGAACTGGAGTCAACGGTTTTGCAGACCGGTACCTAACCACTCGGCCAAGAGACCACTCGTTAAGAGGCTGCAAAAATACAAACTTTTTGCATATAAACGACTTTTTTGAGAAAAAAATCGTACAACATTGATAATCAAAATTGTACGATTGATATTGGAGGTGATGGATATTGTATCAATCTACTTGTTCGGGTAGGGGATCACAATATCGTCGCAGTATTCGCAGCGATAGGAGCGCTTCTCCTTGTTCACGAGATGGAAGACGTGGTCGAAATAGTGCTCCACGGAGGTCACGCAGCGCGGGTTCTTGCACTTGATGATGTTGGTCACCTTCTCCGGCACCTCGAGTTTCACCTTCTTGACCGTTTTCCCGTCCTCGATGATGTTGACGGTGGCATTCGGGTCGATGAGGCCGAGGAAGTCGTAGTTGATGTCGATGACATTGTTGATCTTGATGATGTCCTTTTTGCCCATCTTCTGGCTGTAGGCGTTGCAGATGAGTGCCACATTATAGTCGGCCTTGTCAAGGTGCAGATAGTTAAACACTGTGATGCCATAGCCGGCCTTGATGTGGTCGATGACGATTCCTTTTTCTATACTGTTGATTTCTAACATGATGATGTGCGATTTACGATTTGCGATTTTCGGGAGAATCCGGTTTTAGTATATGCCTAACAACTTTAAGATCAAAGCCATGCGGACAAACATGCCGTTCTTGGCCTGGTTGAAGTATTGTGCGCGGGGGTCGCTGTCGACTTCGACGCTGATCTCGTTGACGCGGGGCAGGGGGTGCAGGATGTAGGTGTCGGGGCGTGCGTAGGTCATCTTCTCGGCATCGAGGATGAAGCGGTCCTTGAGGCGGATATAGTCCTCTTCGTTGAAGAAGCGTTCGCGCTGCACACGGGTCATGTAGAGGAAGTCCATCTCGCCCATGTAGGGCTCCATTTGGTCAACTTCCTGGAATGGTATGCCTTTTTTGCGGACCACCTCCTCGCGGATGTATTCGGGCACGCGCAGCTCCTCTGGGGAGATGAAGATGAAGCGGACACCTTCATAGTTGCTGAGGAACTTGACGAGAGAGTGTACGGTACGGCCGAACTTGAGGTCGCCGCAGAAGCCGTAGGTCTTGTTCTCCACGTTGCCGCGCAGGCGCTCGATGGTGAGAATGTCGGTCAGCGTCTGCGTGGGGTGCTGGTGCCCGCCGTCGCCGGCGTTGATGAGCGGCATCTGGATGTAGTGCGATGCCAAGCGCGGGGCACCCTCCTTGGGATGGCGCATCGCCGCGATGTCGGCGTAGCACTCCACAGTGCGCAACGTGTCGGCAATGCTCTCGCCCTTGGCAGTCGAAGAGGACGCAGCCTCCGAGAAGCCGATGACTTGGCCGCCTAAGCGCAACATGGCGGTCTCAAAACTCAACCGCGTGCGTGTGCTCGGTTCATAAAAAAGAGTTGCCAGGATCTTTCCCTCACAACTCTTCCAATACTTCTTCGGGTCGGCAATAATCTGATGCGCCAAATCGAAGATTTCGCGGAACTCCTCACGAGTGAAGTCCGACGGGTCTATTAAACATCTGTTTTTAAGCAAAATAAATCCTCCTATATTTTTGTAGTTAATATAATCGTCAAGTTAAAGCCCTTCTCCACAAAAATCTCGCAAAAATAGGAAATTATTTTTTTGCATGAAAACAGAAAGCCCTATTTTTTTTTCAACAAAATGTTTTTTTATGTTAAAAAAACAAAATGGTCAACCCTACTTGCTGTTGTTCAATATGTTAAAACTATCTATCAGCAAAGCATCGGGCAGGATGAAACTGCAAGGGATGCCTTCAAGGCTCTCTCCACTACGGTGAGCGTCAGAGAATCCTGTTGGTGCCAAGTAGTTGCAGATCATTGTCGATCTGGAAGCGGCAGCCAAGTGCATGAAGTCGTTCATGTTGCAGTCAATGGCGGCGGGAATCCTAACGGGCGTCAATTTGCCCGTGGTCACGTCCATCCGGCTGACAAACACGGGTTTGACCTTACCGTTTTCCATAATGGTCTTATGGATCACATAGGCATATTTCAGGTCGGCGGCTTGTGCCAATTTGCGCAGGGACTTATATAACTGTTTTTTCTCCACAGTCTTTTGGCAGCTCATTTCCAGCACACCAGGCCCCGGGGCACTGCTGATATGCCCATCGTGCAGCGCCAGCCTTTGATGCCCGTTGGATTCGGAGTGGGCATCGGACGGCACGCGGGTTTGGAGCAGGGAGACGACTTTCCCGCGATGAATGAGCTCCCACTGCGGTTCGATTTTTACACCGTCGGCATCGATTGCGGAATTTCCCAGCATGGGCGGGTTTGTGGATTTGTTATTCAAGGCGCTGATGCTTACGATATTGCTCACCACGCGCTGTTCAATTTTGTCCACCAAGGAGGGATAACGTACCAGTTCCGGCAGAAGATTCCGGGAGCCGATCCGTATTTTGGGGCGTGTGGCCACAAGATTCGGCCTGTTTTCCACGAAGGCGCGTGCAAACATGGTGGCGGCAGCTCCTCCCTCGAACAGAACTGGGCCCGTGTAAGATGTGCTCACAAGCGGTGCTGTACGCCACTGTTGCAATCTCTCCACCATCTCTCCAATTGACGACAATATTTCATCCCGTTGCGAAATGTCTTGGATGTGCCGATACAGAAATTCTATCTCGTCATGCAGGGGTGTGCCGTCGTTGGCAATGGTCTCGGCCACGGCGCGGATGCGCAACACGTTGAGAGGCTGCTTGTACCGGGTGCCGTCGCTGCCGCGGAAGCTGACGGAGCCGCAATAGGCATCCACGTCCACCCGCGAGAGCGTCAGAAAATCGTAACGGTAAAATTGGTGCGAAAGGGAATTGGCGAGCTCCTCCAGTTGTGCGGAAGTGGTGGCCTCGTAAGGACTCTCAATGGACATATTGGTCACCCATGCCGGTTTCCGGTCAGGCAGGAGTGCGTGTCGGACGGAGTCGCCCAACAGCTTCAACTGCTGTTCCTTTTCAGCATACTGGCACAGGGCTTGTCTGTAGGCGGCCTCCGTTGCGGCGTGCAGCTCACGTCGGATATGGCTGTAGTTGTCCCCCCAAGGCAGATCCCTTGTGGCCACATCGCGCGACTGCTCGTCAATCACATTGTCGTTGTTGAAGGTGTTGTCACCCACCAACACACGCGTCTCCACCGTTCTGACGGGGCGGGATGCAGCCGAGGCTGTACTGCCCAAAATGCTGGAAACATGGAAGCTCTGTGCATCGGTGACCATGTGACGAATATAGTAAGCTCTGGGAAGGATATCTGTCTTGAACGAGTCTAAAGACGATTGGATGTCGTCCTCCATGGCTTTGAACAGCATCTCGTCGTCAAGGACCTCTTCCATGTCAGAATTGCCCTCAAGAGAGGCAATGGCAGGTGGGAAACTCATTTGAGTGGAAAGCCGTGCTTCCATAAGTTTGACTAAAGTGCTCGGGGCGCAACAATGGAAGTGGGCACCGTTGACCGTGTCGGGAAGACAGGCGGGGAGGGAGCCGCCACCGCTGATTTGGGACAACAGCATGCGGGATGTTCCCGACAGTTCCATGCCGTGGACAAGTTCGTCGGGACGGCTGTCGGCAAACACCTTCCAAATAACGGACGGACGAATCACATTCCCTTCAATGGAAGCGGCAGACACTCGGTATCCGAAATCGGCATGCTGGGCGGCAATGGTTTGTTTGAATTGCTGATAAAGCTCGTTTTGAGACAACGGTGTACTGGTCGAGACCAGCAGATTGGCGGGAACAGGCACAGGGGTGCGGTCAATTGACGAGCGTCCGTGGCCGTTGCTGTGGTGAAACTGTCGGATGTTGTCGGCGGCGTAGGGCACGGTGATGAGTTGGCCGTCGTCGATGAGGACCAGTCTCTCGCCCTCTTTGCCTTCGTCGTCATAGAAATAACTTCCGAACAGTTTACTATTATTGTATAATGTTTCCGTGGGGTCGGAAACGACCTTCCAGTGGGAGGGGGTCAATGTGGCGTTGAGGGGCGCTTCGGGGCTGAGCAGCATCGGGGTGAGAGCGTACTGCCAAAAGACGGGGCTGGCCTCGTCTTCAAACAGCACGGGGCAGAGCGAGGCGGTGCCCTGCCGGGAGTGGCGCAACTGTGTCATGGTTTTTTCCATGGCTTGCACATCGCGCGCGAGCTCCTCTGCAAGGGGCAGATCATCGGGGACGGTGCCGTAGTAATGCTTGTACAGAGAGAGTGGTGTGCCATCGTCGGCCGTGCCTGACAGGGTGACGGTCAGCGCGGTGCGTATGCCATTCTGAACGATGGACGTGCCCTCGCTGTTGACCAAGTAGCTGCGGACAGGTAGGAAGTGCAGTTCAGCGGAACAGCGGGCAGAGTCGGGGTGGTTGAGCACCCCGGTGCAAGCGGTCAGGGCGTGCCTGATGGCTTCTGGCTGCAGTTCGAGGTTGAGCGGTGGCTCGAAGTAGGCCACAGAGGGTTCGAGAACAAAGTCGCCCTGTGGCGCGACCTGACGACTATTCTGGGCGGCTAGTGCGCGGTGGTAGCGTATGCGCCCCTCCTGGTATGCCTCTTGCACCGCCAGGGCAAGCATTTGCTTGACGGCCTTCTCATTGCCGTCCATGGGAATCTCATGCACCTTGATGCGGTGTGCCTCGTCGGGGTAGAGACCATCGGTGGGGGAGAAGTTGTCCACCCACTCGGTGCCTACGCGCATGGTGACGCTCAATTGGGCGCGCTCGTCATCCATTTGGCCGATGATGTTGCCCATGGCGGCAGACCATCTGCAGTCATGGCGATACTCTACGCGCACAGTGAGGAGCCGGACGGGGTCGTCGGCCTTGTCAAAGGTGTGATATAATGAATCGACCTGCTTTTGGAGCATGCGCAAAAACGCCTGATCCCTCTCTGTCGTTGTGGATTGTGCCAGACTGTTCGTCACAAGAAGCAGGCAGGGCAGGAGAAGGAGCAGGATGCGGCGCAGGGCGTTCATGGGAAGTTAGTTCCTGAAGATGGTGGCGTTGCGGTCGGGACCCACGGAGACGATGGAGACTGTTGTGTGGGTTTGCTCCTCGATATAGCGGATGTATGCCTTGAAACTCTCGGGCAGCTCGTCGTAGTGGGTGCATTTGCTGATGTCCTCTTTCCAGCCAGGCAGCGTGGTATAGACCGGCTCCACGGGGATGTCGGGGTCAGTGGGCACATGGTCGGTGAGTTCGCCGTTGACGCGGTAGGCGGTGCAGACGTTGATGGTGTCGAAACCTGACATCACGTCGGCCTTGGTGAGGGCGATGTCGGTGACACCGTTGACCATGACGGCATATTTGAGGGCCACAAGGTCGAGCCAGCCGCAGCGGCGGGGGCGTCCCGTGGTGGCGCCGTACTCAAAGCCCAGCTCGCGGAGGCGTTGGCCGGTCTCGTCGAAAAGCTCAGTGGGGAATGGACCGCTGCCCACGCGGGTGCAGTAGGCCTTGACGATGCCGAACACACGGCCTGCGAAGTGCGGGTCGAGGCCGAGGCCCGTGAAGGCACCGGCGGCGATGGTGTTGGAGGAGGTCACGAAGGGGTAGGCGCCGAACTCCAAGTCGAGCATGGTGCCCTGCGCGCCTTCAGCCAACACACTGCGCCCTTGCTGCAGGGCGTCGTGAATCTCATATTCACCGTCAATGAAAGGGAACTGGCGCAACTTGGCCAAGGAAGCGCGCCATTGGCGGTCCATCTCCGGCAGCTTGTCGCTATAGTCGAAATGATACTGGTCGAGAATCTCCTTATGAGCCTTGATCAACTGCCGGTATTTGGATTCGAAGGCGGGGGATTCAAGATCGCAGATGCGCAGGCCCGTGCGGGCAGTCTTGTCCGTGTAGGTCGGACCAATGCCCTTGAGGGTGGAGCCAATCTTGCGGTCGCCCTTCTTCGATTCGTAGGCGGCGTCAAGTAATCGGTGCGTGGGCAAAATCAGGTGCGCACGTTTCGAGATGCGCAGGTTCTCCGTAGGTTTGCAGCCCATCTTCTCCAAGGCCAAGATCTCTTCCTCAAAGATGACGGGGTCGATGACCACCCCGTTGCCGATGACGTTCATCTTTTCCTTGTGGAAGATACCGGATGGGATGATGTGCAACACATGGCGAATGCCGTTGAACTCTAATGAGTGCCCCGCATTGGGACCGCCTTGGAAACGGGCGATGACGTCGTAACGGGAGGTGAGCACATCGACCACCTTGCCTTTGCCTTCGTCGCCCCATTGCAAACCGAGCAGAATGTCTATTTTCATTTTTCTGTCAATAAGAAGGTTATATTTGTCACAATGCCAATGGTTGTATTGGCCTTATAAATGACGCTGCAAAGGTACACAAAAAAGAGGAAAAAAATCACTACTTTTGCCACTCGATTTGATAAAATGTAAATAACTATGGATAAACAAATTAAATTTTCCTTCAAAGACCAAGTGTGGGCCTATTTCCTCCTAATCTTGGGTAGTTTCCTCTTCGCGGTGGGCGATGTGATGTTCGTGAACCCCTATTTGTTGGCACCGGGCGGCACGTATGGCCTTTCCAACGTGCTCAACACCGTTTGGCCGTGGAAGATAAGCTATTACGCCATCTGCATGGATATTCCCCTGCTGCTTATCGGCACTTGGGTGCTCGGTCCGCGCTTCGGTGTCAAGACCGTGGTTTCCACCATCTTGATTTTCTTCTTCACCTGGCTGTTGGAAACAACGTGGGGGTACAATCCCATCATTCACGAGGGTATCCTGAACAGCAGCGAGGGTCTCCACGGCCTTGTGCAGATTCCGCACAGCGAGCAGTTCTTCCGTCCCGACTATTTCTTGAACACCGTGGTGGGCGGCGTCATTTACGGCGTGGCCATCGGCCTCATTTTCAAGTCCGGCGCCACTTCCGGCGGCAGCGACATCATCTCCATGATCCTGCACAAATACACCAAGATTTCCCTCGGCACCCTCGTGCTGATTGTCGATTCCTGCATTACGCTCACCACCCTCATTGCCTTCAAGCAGATTCGCCTGCCGATCTACTCCATCATCCTGATTGCCATCGAGAGCAAGATCATCGACCTCATCGTGGACGGCCTCAAGTCTTACAAGACGGCGTTCATCGTCACCGACAAGGTGGATGAGGTGCGCGACTATATCATCAACGACCTGAAGCGCGGCGGTACTGTCTTCGCCGGCACGGGCCTCTACCAAGGCGCCGAGCGTAAGATGATCTATGTCACCCTCGACCGTGCCGACTTGGTGAAGCTCAAATCAAACCTCCGTCTCCTCGATCCCGCATCTTTCGTGAACGTGATCGAGAGTTCCGAGATTATGGGACTGGGGTTCAAGGCGCTGCCGGAAGAATAAAAATATAAGGCGGGTAATTGTGTTGCAATCATTCCAACAAAAGAGTAACTCTATATTCTCCGATTTTCTCTGTCTTGGCATGCTGCAAATCGCGAAGCGCATAACTGAGAACCTTGTTTCCCCTATAATGCCTGCTGATGACGACAGACTTGAATTCCTCAGACACCTCCTCCGTTATTGTAAAACGGGCCATAGGATTTTACACATTTTTGATTATAGGTCTGGGAATCTATAGATGGAGTGTCCACTTTTTCTAAAGAGGACAAATAAAAGAATTTAACTGTTCCATCGTTTGCGACAACTGGATCAACTTCGGGAAAGTTATCTATTAAATGATATGCTGCCAAAGTTTTATTAATTCCCTTTAATTCACATGAAGCTTGGTGAACATGAGCATTTCGGCTTGTTCCTATCAGATGAATTGCAGCTCTTGCTTTTAATAGAGATGTCGTTTTTTCTTCATCCCATTTTGAAGGATTATACAATTCGCTATCTGATGGATTCAATGTATTTTTTGTTGGATAAATCCCCCTTGTCTCTCCCCATGAAATTATACTTATATTTTTAGCATTTGCATCTGTTACAGGAATAATACCGTTATTAAAAAAATCCATCCCGGTCACCTCGCTCGTGTCGGCCACGGCATCCCATTCGCTGCGCCAGAAGTCCATGATGTTGTTCATAATCATACTGTTTATTTGTTGAGAAACGGCAGAGACGCGGTCTATCGCGCCTTTGCCGTTGATGGTTACCCGTTGATGATTTGAGTTTGCGGGCAGCCGCAGCATTCGCCGAAGAAAACGAACGACTCCTGCGGCTGGTAGCTTGCTTTCCTGTTACGGATATTTCCGCAGCGATTGCAGATTCTCGAGTTGGTTGTCTATCATAATTGTCAGTTTTGGTGAAATAATGCTTTTTAATGCAAAGGTGAGGCGGATTATTGTGTACTGGACGGGAAGATATATTTATGATGTTCCATTCACCATCTGCTGCATAATCCATCGTATTCTTTCTACAGATTCGGATGAAACAGTTTGATTTGCATTAAATTGCTCCACATATCCAACCACCATAATGAGAAATCGAGAACTTGTCTGGATCTTTGCATAATAGTTCGGGATGGGTGTGGTTAAAAACATTTCTTCTGATATCTCTTCTCCTTGATATTTGCCCCTTAACTCAAATAGGTAAATTTGGTAATTATCGCCATTTTTTACGACGCAAAACTTTCTGTATCTTTTCCGAATAACGGACAGATACTTATTGTCCAAATATAAAGCTAATTGTTCAGAGGAAAAGCCACACTTGTAATACACTGTGTCATTTTTGAATAACGCAGAATCCACAACAAATTCCTTCCTGGATAACTTCTTTTGATGTCGGTTCGAAAGACTTGTCCGCTCTTGTCCGCATAAACTGTTAGTTATCAGAAAGAAAAAAGACAAAACAAAATAATAGTTTTTTTTCATAATTCACTAGGATGAACTTCTCTTGTGAAACGACTCCTAATATCGGGCGGTGTTGCCGCCTCGATTTTTATAATGGGGATCAGGATCTTGAGGACTGTTCCAATATGGCATAAAGCGGGGAGCTTCCCATTTTTTTACAATACTATTCCCATTTTCATCCGCACCTTTAATGAGAATCTCATAGACATCAACCTCATATAATTCAATCATTCCATTTCCATCATAATCATCATTAGGATACGAGCGAGCTTCGTAAGTGCCAGTTATATTGTTGGTTAACACAACGACTACTTCCCTGATTGGTGAGAAGTCATTGGATAATATATTAGAGACCTCTCTCACATCCGTCACCGCCGCCCATTCGTTGCGCCAGAAATCCATTATGTTGTTCATCATCGTACTATTTTAGTTTAACAAGGTAGAGACGCAATGTGTTTGCGTCTCTATCGAACAATGGTTACCCGTTGATAATTTGCGTTTGAGGGCAATCGCAGCACTCTCCGAAGACTTTCTTGTACAGTTCCTCCTTCTGCTCGGCATCCGTGATTCCTTCCACAATCTCCAACTTCTGCAACAATTCCAAATTCTTCAGGTTCTTACCCACAGCTAAGGAATTGCGACTGCAAAGATAATAAAATTAATCAACGTTTTATTGTGCAAGATAGCGTTCAAAATTTTCTTGCAGTTCCCGCCGTTGTTGTGTATCGGCATGCTTATAATAGCGGTAGTGAGTAACCACCTGATCATACCACTCCCCTTTCGTCTTCGGAAGACAGTATCCTTCCTTTTGTTTCCATCTCAGCATCTTCTCATTTTTCCGTGCATAATACTGACGGCAGGCTTGGTAAAGAGCTTCGAATTCATAAAAGGAATATAACCAGCTGCCTTGCTGCCGCTCGTAGTAGCGTAGAAGAGCTTCACGGCTGGTTGAGACATCCTTCCGCTGGGTTTTGCGGCCTTCTCGCAGGAAGTTGTAGAGCTGCGTTCTCATATTAGCGTCTTGCAGGAGCTTCTCCTTGACTCTCTTGAAGCGCGACACAAACTCTGATGGCTCTTCCCAGCCCTCCCATCCATCGACATAATACTGCATATCTATTTCACCTGTTTCCAAATACATTGTCCCATCATCCTCCAATAATTGTTCAGCCGTATTATAAAAACTTAGCCTTGAGCAAATCTGCCAGAAATACTGTTTGGCGATTTTTTGTAATGTCTTTTCATTTTGTTTCTTCAATAATTCTACCAATTCCTCCTTGACATGCAATTCTGTTTCTGTATCATGCTCTTTATGCGCAATAATTAATTCTTTGGAACATTGAGGGACAACTTGCATAATTGAATCAAAAATCATAAACCTGCACATGGGGTTCCCACAATTAAATTTCCAAAGATAATAATCATAGGATAGGCTATCCACTTGCGGATGGTCCTCCGACAATTCAAATATCAACAAAGATTGGAAAAATGAGAAGGCATCCTCGTCTCGTTTCAACCGTTCACTTATTTCGGAGATTTTTTGATTGTAGTTCACAAAAACCTGACCCTGCGAGGCTACTCCCATCATCAATATTATTCCCAATGATATAACTTTTTTTTTCATAGTAATTCCCAAAAATACATTTCTCCGATAATATGTGCATAATTATGCCCGCCGATAACACTTCCATTTAGGTCTATTAGCCTGTTGGAGCATATCCTCCGCCCCCGTCACCTCACTCGTGTCAGTGACCGAAATCCATTCGTTGCGCCAGAAATCCATTATGTTATTCACCATCAAATTTGTATTTACAACCTATTTGTGTTTTCCTTTTCTGTTTATGCAACGACAAAGATAGAAAAAAATCATCTTTGGTTTTGCGGGTCAATGTCTTTTCCCATTGCCCACTCTTAACTATTAACTATTGTGTGTTATTTTTCCCGTATTGACACGGCAAATCCCCCGCACGGGGCCATCTTCAACTTCAACACGGTCTTGCTCGTCACCACCTTCTTCGTGATGGCGTATGCTTGCGGGTTGTATGTCAACTTGGAATCTGAAGAACGGAATTCGGAATCATCGGGAAGACCGCAGGCATCGGGCGCATCGGCATAGATGATGGCCTCGTATTTCACGCCGGGTTTCAGGAAATCCAATTTGACAGAAACCTCGCGGGCGTCCTCGTCGGTGATGCCGCCGATGTACCAGACATCGCGGGGTTGTGGGCCTTCCATTGGGCCTCGGGTTGCACGCAAGGTTGTTCCTTGTAGAGACGTTGCGCGCAACGTCTCTACAGAATCTGGGATGGCATAGACAAAGCGGGTGGCGTTGGCTATCACGCCCTTTTTGCCGTCAGATAACGTGCCGACCCCATCGGCGGCTTTGTTCAATGTGGAGATTCTCGGATGACGGGCTGTCACGATGTAGTCACCTGGCTCCGCCATGATGTAGATGCTGGTGTCCCAATCCACCGCCACATCCTTGATGAACTGGAAGGCGTCCATGTAAGGCTCATAGTGCTCCGGGAAGTCGGCAGCCATCTGCAGCGGCGAGTAGAAGGTGACGTAGAGTCCCAACTGGTTGCAGATGGTATGGCTCATCTTCTTGCCCCACGACACGATCTTGCCCATGTCGGGTTCGAAGATGCCGGGGGTGTAGTCCATCGGGCCGCCCTGCAGGCGCGTGAACGGCAGGATGGAGGTGTGGCCGGGATGGATGCGCTCACGGAACTCGGTGCCCATGGCGCTCTCATTGCCGATCATGTTGGGCCAGGTGCGGCAAAGTCCGGTGGGACGTACCGCCTCGTGCGAGTTGACCATAATGTGGTGCTTGGCGGCCTCCACGATGGCGTAGTGGTAGTGGTTGTTGATGGGCTGGCTGTAGTGCCCCTCGCCAAACGGGATGATGGTGCCCACATAACCGCCCTTCACAGCATCGTAGCCGTACTGGTTCATCAGCGTGTAGGCCTGCTCCATCCAGTGCTCGTAGTTGATCGTGGAGGCGGAACTCTCGTGGTGCATAATCAATCGGATGCCCTTTTCGTGGGCATATTTGTTCAGTGCGGGCAGGTCGAAATCAGGATACGGTGTGAGAAAGTCGAAGACGAACTCTTTCTGTTTGCCGTACCAGTCTTCCCATCCGATGTTCCACCCTTCGATAAGTAATCCGTCGAAGCCGTTGGCGGCGGCGAAGTCTATGTAGCGGCGCACGTTGGCGTTGTTGGCACCGTGCGTGCCGTTAGGAGTGGCGTGAACGTAGTCGGTCACGCCCAGCTTCACGGAGGGGAAGTCGTTGGTGTAGCTCCAACTGCTCTTTCCGCTGATCATCTCCCACCAGACACCCATGTACTTCACCGGGTGAATCCAGCTGACGTCCTCCAAAGCGCACGGCTCGTTGAGGTTGAGAATCAGTCGCGAAGCCAAAACGTCGGAGGCCTTTTCACAGACCATCACCGTACGCCACGGAGTGGTGCATGGTGCCTGGATGCGGCCTTTGTAGCCGGTGGCGTCGGGACAGAGCCAGGCGCGGAAGGTGTATGACGGCTGTTGGCTGTTGGTGGTTGGTGGTTGGTGCAAGAGGGTGTCCCAAGGGTTGTTGGACAAAGCATCTATAAAATCAAGGTGCATAGTCGGGAAGTCGAGGGTGGCGGCCTCGTGAATGTTGATATACAGGCCGTCATCGGTCTTCATCTGGATGGCTGTCTGCACGCCCGTTTTCGAAAACGCGGTCCACGGCCAGCCGCCGTTCTTGTGGCTGGCATCCCACAAAGTGCGGATTTCCGACAGCTTCGACTCCGTGTAGTTGTACTCCTGCGTGTCGTAGTCGCCGGGAATCCACCAGGCGGTGTGGTCACCGGCCATCGCGAACTCCGTCAGCTCTTCCTTGAACCAGAAGCAGACGAGTGCGTTGTAGATGTTGCCCGGGTACAAGTTGGCGGGCAGCAGGTCGGGAAATTCATAGCGGAATCCCAAACCGTCGTTGTAGAGACGGAAGCGGATCTGCATCACCGTCGGGCGCTTCTCGGTGGAGTGGTCCATGCTCTCCACGCTGCCGACGGGCTGTTCCAATGTCACCAACAGTTCGTTGTAATGGTTGCGGATGCGGGCCTCCTCGCCCCACACTGGCTCCCACGTCTCGTCGAAAGTGCTGTATGCCTTGTCTTTGAGGACAAAGGCGTGCGCCAAGTCATCGCGCCACTCAAGGATGAAGCCCATACGGGAGGGCAGCACCACGGCCTTGCCGTTGCGATTGAGTGTATAGGTGGGCACGCCATTGATCACCGCAAACTGGAGTTCCAGCTGTCCATCGGGACTTTGCAGGGAGACGGCGTCTTTCAGTGAATGTTGCGTTTGGGCAGCGCAGGTGAGTGCCACGATAGTCATCAAGAGGCACAGGAAAAGGGTCTTTATGTGTTTCATATTCCAAAGTATTATCAAAATTTCAACTGGAGCAGCACCACATTCTCCACATGTTGCGTGTGGGGGAACATATCGACGGGCTGTACGGCGGCGACGCGGTATTTTGGGTCGAGCAGCGTCAGGTCGCGGGCCTGCGTGGCGGGGTTGCAGCTTACATAGACGATGCGCGGCACCTCTAATTTGAGCAGCTGCTCGATGACATTGGGATGCATGCCTGCGCGTGGCGGGTCGGAGATGATGACATCAGGTCGCCCGTGCTTGGCGATGAAGCCGTCGGTGAAGATCTTGGCCATGTCGCCCACCACGAACTCCGTGTTGTCGATATGGTTCATCTCGGAGTTGATGCGGGCATCGGCGACGGCGGTGTCCACATACTCGATGCCCACCACCCGCTTGGCCTGGTGTGCCACGAAGTTGGCGATGGTGCCTGTGCCGGTGAAGAGGTCATAGACCACCTCGTCGGGATGGATGCCGGCAAATTCGCGCGCCACCTTGTATAGGTTGTATGCCTGCTCGCTGTTGGTTTGGTAAAACGATTTCGGACCTACCTTGAATTTCAGTCCCTCCATCTCTTCCATAATATAATCCTGTCCTTTGAACAGGAAGAAGGGCAGGTCGAAGATGGCGTCGTTCATCTTGGTGTTGACGACATAGACGAGGGAAGTGATTTCGGGGAAGCGTTCTGCAAGGGCTTCCATCATGTTGGAGGCCTGTTCGTTGAAGTCGGTGACGACGAGCACGACCATCAGGTCGCCGGTGGAGGCGGTGCGGATGATGAGGTTGCGCAGCAGTCCCGTGCGCTCGCGCGGGTCGTAGAAGGGCAGCTCGTGTTCCATGGCATAGCTGCGGCAGAAGAGGCGGATGTCGTTGCTTGGCGCGCCCTGCAGCCAGCAGTGCTCGATGTCGAGAATCTTGTCGAACATGCCCGGAATGTGGAACCCGAGGCATCGTTGCTCGAAGAACTCGCCATCCTGCTGGCGGCGCAAGTCCTCGTAGGAGAGCCAACGCATGGTGGAGAAGGTGAACTCTAACTTGTTGCGATAGTAGTAGGGCTTGGCGGAGCCGATGATGGGGCGCAGCTCCGGAAACTCGAACTTGCCGAGGTGGCGGAAGTTGTCTTCCACCTGCTTCTGCTTGAACTCCAGTTGCTTTTCGTAGGAGAGCATCTGCCATTTGCAGCCACCGCACACGCCGAAGTGCCCGCAGGGCGGTGTCACACGGTCGGGTGAGGGCGTGCGGATGGAGAGCAGGTTGGATTCGGCATAGCCGCGCTTGCGCTTGTAGATCTCGACATCCACAAAGTCGCCGGGTACGGCGTAGGGTACAAATATGGTGAGCCCCTCTTGCTTGGCCACGGCCTTGCCCTCGGCGCCGGCGGAGAGGATCTCGAGATTCTCGATGTTGTAACGTTTGAATGTCATCTTGGTTGAGTTTTGGGTGAGTAAAAATCAGTGACGAGTGTAGAAGCCCATTTCATCGATATAGTCGTAAACCTTGGGAGGCAACATATAGCGGACCTCCTTGCCGTCGCGGATGCTGTTGCGGATGAGGGTGGAGGAGAGCTCGATGCGGGGCGCGTCGATGAAGGTGACATGCGGATGCGACTTGCGCTCGCCGCCGTCGTATCCGATACGCGGATAGACATAGATGGGGTAGTGCTCCAAAATCCACTCGTAGTTGAGCCAGCGGTCGAAGGTCTGCAGGTTGTCTTCCCCCATGATGAGCGCAAACTCGCGCTTGGGGAATTTCTCCTGCAGATGCACAAGCGTGTGGCAGGTGTAGGAGGGCTGCGACAAATGAAATTCGACGTCGGAGGCCTTGAAGCGCCGGTCGTCGCCGATGGCCAAGTTGACCATGTGGAGCCGTTGCCGGTCATCCAGCAGGGAACTTTTCTCTTTCAGCGGGTTGCGGGGTGACACCACAAACCAAAGCTCCTGCAGGTCCGAGTGTTCCAAAAGGTACTCGGCGATGACCAAATGCCCGATGTGTATGGGGTTGAAGGATCCGAAATAGAGGCCGGTCTTGTACATTTCGTCGTTGGTTGAAAAAAATCGTGCAAAAATACGAAAATTTACAAATAACAGGATTTTGAGAGAATTGGACCCATGTTAATTACATTTTTATTATTTTTGCTCCCGTAAAAAAGTTGGAAAGATGAAAAAGTCACGGATTATATTGGCTATTACGGTATGTGTTATGCTCCTCTCTGTTGAGATGCCTTTGCAGGCACAGCGGTTTGCCAACCGAGTCTTTGACGAGGTCTCGGTGGTGCATGGCATTCTCTTCAACCGGGCTGAGGATGTGGCGGGGGTTATGAAGGATCTGCGGGCCGACTTTTACGAGCCGTATCACGACACGATGGCCCGCCGACCGATGGTCATCACGGTGTTCGGCGGCGGTTTCGTGGCAGGGTCGCGCGACTATGCCGACATGGTGGCCATTGCCGACACGCTGGCCCACCACGGCTTTGTGGTGGCCTCCATCGACTACCGGCTGGTGCCCGCGCTTAGCATCTCGCCCGCCAATATGATGCGCGGTGCTTATATGGCCACTCAGGACGTCAGCGCCGCCATCCGGTTTTTCAAGGCCAAAAGCGACCATTATGGCATCGACACCACGGCCATCTTCCTGTTAGGCAACTCCGCCGGCAGCATCGCCTCCCTTTATGCGGTGTTCATGAAAGATGACGAGCGCCCCGCGGAAGCCTACCTCGGCGGCGACCTCGGTATGCTGGACGATTCCGGACTCGACATCAGCCGCGGGCACACCAGCCGGGTGGCGGGACTGGTGGACCAATGGGGCGGTGTCTCCGATATTGAAGTCATCGATGCCGATGAAACCACACCCGTCTGTATGATTCACGGCACCAACGACAAGACTGTGCCCTACACATACGGCAATTCGGGCATTTATGCGATAGTTTCTCCCAAACTTTATGGCTCTTACAGCATTGCCCATAGAATGGACTCTTTGGGAATGACGAACTATGAACTTCACCCCTTCGAGGGAGAACCGCACGCCTTCTACTTTGGCCCCAGATTCAAAATCATCCCCGACAAACTTGACGCCTGCCTGCGAATCACCATTGATTTTTTATGCCGCCATTTGCCGGAATAGAGCCGCCACAATGTGACGGCCCTACTCCGTTCGCAAACAACAACCCAAAATTGTGTACCTTTGCAACGTTCTAAAAATAAATTATTATGAAACATATTATTACCCTTTTGCTGACGCTTTCCGTCGCGCTCGTGCAGGCCCAGATTGTGACTCCCGGATTGGGCCAAACCTACACTTTCCAAGATTTTGCCACAGCTTATCCGACTTCGGTGACCAGTCCCTCCTCGGGTCACTATACATTGCTGCAGGACATAACCGTCTCGACGGGCGACACGCTGCTGCTGGATGCCAATACCCAAGAGATACTCTGCTACAACCCGATTACTCTTACCATCCACGGCACTGTGGCCAGCGCTCCCCGTACTGACACGCTGCTGGTTACCTGCAACACATCCAACTGCAACGGCGACTTTTACGAGATTCTATTGGACAATGCAGAAGGCATCCGCTTTGCCAATATCCTTTTCGAATACGGCAACCATATCCAAGTGATGCAGAGCGAGGTCTCCTTTGAACAGTGTGTGTTTCGCTATTTCCAGGAATCTTGCATCAAATACTCCAACGCCAATCCCGTCATCGAAAACTGTACTTTTTATGAGAACCGAAAGGCAGTCATCAGTTCCGCAGCCAATGTGACGGGAGCTCCTGTGATCCGATATAACACATTTTATCACAATGTATTGAATAATATCAACCAACCTCAAATCAACTTGGGTCCCGGCAATGCCGGCGACACTATTGTGATTGAGGGCAACCACATTGAGGGATGCGTTGCGATGTCGGGCGGCATTGCCATCGCCAACCTGTTGGGTGTGGGGCATACCAACGCTATCATCCGGAACAACACGGTGGTGAACAATCGTTATGGATATACGCAACAAGGCCCAGGAATTGATGCCATAATAGAAGACAATACTTTCAAAGACAACAATTTGGAAACCAATCCCATGAATGGGGGCAGCGGCATCAGCATATACGGCAGCGACACCACATGCCGAGCCAAATTGCGCCGCAATCTCATCACGGGCAACCTGTGGGGCCTCACTGCCATCAACAAGCATCGGATTGATATGGGCACTGTGAACGATCCCGGCAACAACTGCCTGTTCAATAACTCGAATGGTGGGGTGGAGTACAATCTTTATAATAACGCCACCTGCGATATCGAGGCGGTGGGCAACTTCTGGGGTGACAACGACAGCACATACGCGGAGAGCGTCATCACCCATTATGCCGACAATCCCCAGTACGGGCTTGTGAATTACCTGCCGGTCTTGCAAATAGAACCCGACATTCTCTCCTTCTCATTGTGGGATGGTCAAATGGATTTGGAATTTTATCCAATGGGGGGTGATACCCTCTTCTATGGTGTGGGCTGCGTTGTTCCCGATTGGTATGATATTGCCCCCACTATGGTTCTTCCGATGTGGGTGACCTGTTCTCCGGATCCTTCTTTGCCGCAGAATTTTCTAACTGAAACACCGGTCATTTACACGTTGACCACCGTGGATGGACGTTCGAAAGAATGGGTGATTTATGTGACCTTTGGTCCCGGGGTGGTGGAGTATGGGGACTTGCCCGTCACAGTCACGCCCAACCCCGCCACATCCGGACGGTTGGTGTTGCACAACGACAGTGAAGAGGCTGTGCAGGTGGAGGTGTATGCCCTCACTGGACAGAAGGTCTATGCCGCGGAGTGCCATGGAACCCAAATGGTGATGAACACCTCAACATGGAACAGCGGTGTCTATTTGCTGAAAGCGACGCAGAACGGACGTTCCCGCACATTCAAGGTGGTGGTGAACCATTAGCATTGCGACAAGGGCTGCCGTTTACCGACTGAAGGTGAAGAGTCGGTTCGTCACGGTGCCAGAATATGCGGTTTGCTGTTGACGGTTTCGCAAACGCCGTTATACAGGGAGAAAACCATAGGGGTATTATGTAGCAATGGGAAAGAAGCGGTACACCTGATCCAGCCGTTGGGGTAGAGGGACGGCCTTTCCGTGATGGGGCATTCGTATTTTTGATAACCCTCTTTGGTTTTGTAAACAGCCGTTATGGAGACGGGGAACTCGGTGTTTGCAAGGTCGAAGTTCACGGGATAGGGATTGGTGAGGGTGTAATGCACCCTGACGGAGTCGCCGTCCAGGAAATCGCACTGGTTGAGTTCGACCTCTATGCGGTTGGTGCCCTGAAAATGCCCGGTGTTTCGATAATGGATGGTGATATTGTCGATTACCGTGTCTTTTGCGCCGGGTATATTGCCAAAAATGATTACAGGCTTGCCTTGCCAAGCGGTGTCCAGTTGCAGGATGTCGTATTGGCTGCGGCGTCCGTAAAGGGTGCTGAGTGTAGTGGCATCCTTGCTTGTGTAATAGCGGTACAGGGAGGGATTCTGGAACGTTTCGATGAATACCACGGGCCTGTCGATGTCGAGTTTTTGGATGGCCGACAGATAGTCTTTCCTGCTGCCGTAGCCTGTTGACTTGGCCAGCACGTTGAAACAAAGCGCGATTCTGGCCACAACAAGCAGTGCCGCCATGGGCAGAATCAGCCGGTAAATCCACTTGCGCCACCCCTCTTTGTGCAGGTTGCGGAACAGCACTATCAGCATCGGCACGGAGGCCGCCACCGTCCAATGGGGCTCGGCATGCCCCTTGACGGTCATCACCCAGAAAAAGAGAATGAATCCCACAATGGTGTAAAGGCAAGCCTTCTCGAACAGGTCTGCCGTCTTGCGACGTTTCCAACAGAAATAGAGCGTCAAACAGAGGGCAATGGGGTTGAAAACCAGCAATTGGTTGGGAATGTATTCCAAAGGGAAAGCTATCCGGAAATGAGTGTTGCGGGCGATGAGGTGGTAGGTGAAGCTTGGAAAGTGGTTCTGGACTTGCCAGACAAGGTGGGGTGTAAAGAGTAACAGGGCAAGCAGGAGTGCGTACCAGACGCGGATGTCGCGCAGTAACCGCAAGTTGGAGAGGATCACGAAGGCCACGACCAGCACGCCCATGTATTTGCTGTACATCATGGCGGCCACCGTCACGCCGATTGCCGTGGCCAGGAGCCATCCCTTTCCAGAAGGCAGGCACCCCTTCTGTGGCGTTTCCGGAAGTTCGGATGTCTCACCGGCCTTCAATTCTACATATTTTTTATAAAGGTAGAAAAAGAGTGCGGTGAAAAAGAGCAGTGGTGCGTCCGGGGTGGTGGTGAATCCATAGATCACAAACATCGTCAGGGAGGCGGCGATAATGCAGAACCCCACGGCGGCGTGAGGGGCATCGCGTTCCTCGGCGGAAAGGGTCTTCCAAACCAGCCAAAGGGTGCCGGCGTGCATCAATATGGTGCAGAATCGCACGCCAAGGATGCCGTCGAAGAGAAGGGCGCTGCAATGAGCCAGCAATGCCACCATAGGCGGGTGGTCGTAGTAACCCCAGGCGAGACGGGCACCGTAGAGGGCGTAGTAGGCCTCGTCTGAGTGAATGTTGACAAACAGTGCCGTCAAGAGGTCCACACAAACCCAAAGGAGCAAAATCAGATAGAAAATCCTGTTGTTTTTCATCACGGCTGCAAAAATAATGTTTTTATGGCAAGTAAAGGCAGGTACGAGCTAATACTACGTTCCAAGATGAATCCACAACAGATTGACAATTAATTGGTTATAGCAAAACGCAAATATAAAAAGCAGAAAAGACCATCAACAAGACGCAACCATTTCGGATTTTTTTCATCCAATTAACAAAAATTTTTTAATTTTGCGGCGTCGTTTGCCGGTCCTGATGTTTAACGGACTTCGCACCAAGACCGGCGACAACGTGAAGAAGTGAAAAACAGAAGTCCTCCTAAAAGCACTTAAAAATCCAAAACAATGAAAAAATTATTTTTGATTGTGATGAGTGTGGTTGCCTTAAGCGCATTTGTGTCGTGTGACGATAAACCCGTCTCTGCTGATAAACTCCCCTCCAAGGCAAAGACATTCCTGAACACCTATTTCCCTGGCATTGACATTCTTTCCGTCATCAGAGACGAGGATGGTGACTATGACGTTGACCTTGTTGACGGAACGGATGTGGATTTCAGATCCAATGGCAATTGGAAAAAGGTGGATTGTCACGGCAGACTCATGCCCACGGGTTTCTTCCCGGCAAGTATCGTCACTTACGTGGCCGCTAACTGTCCCGGCCAGCACATTGAGGAGATTGAATTAGAAAATAGCCGCTACAAAGTCGGATTATCCGACATGAATGGTTGGGAGACGGACGTTGATCTGCTATTCGACAAGAATGGCAATTTTGTCGGCCTTGATGATTAATATCCTATAGAGACGCGAAATTTTCGCGTCTTTTTTTTTATTATCTTTGCCGTCTAAAAAACAAGACGCATGGCGAAGAGCAAATTGATGTACTTTTGCAAGAACTGCGGTGCCCAGTCGGCGCAATGGATAGGTCGTTGCCCCTCTTGTGGTGAGTGGAACACTTTCGAGGAGGAGGTTGTTGTGCGGGAAGAGACGCCCGCCAAGGGCCGTTCCAACGCAACAGTCCCCAAGAGCAGGCCCAAGCCCATCGATGAGGTGTCGCTGCTGCAAATGCCCCGTGTTTCCAGCACTTTCGGCGAATTTGACCGCGTGCTGGGCGGCGGCATCGTGGCAGGCTCCATCGTGCTGCTCGGCGGCGAGCCCGGCATCGGCAAATCGACGCTGCTGCTCCAGATGGCGCTCAACCTGCCGGCCTCCAAGGTGCTCTATGTCTCCGGCGAGGAGAGTGAGGCACAACTCAAGATGCGTGCCGCCCGCCTTTCCGCCCGCAAGGCTCCCAACTGCTATGTGCTCACCGAAACGGGCACCCAGGAGATCTTCAAGCATGTGGAGGCCCTTGGCCCCGACATCCTCATTGTGGACTCTATCCAGACGATGCAGAGTGCGCTGCTCGACTCCGCGGCCGGTTCCATCTCACAGCTCAAGGAGTGCGCCGCCGAGTTCCAGCATCTGGCCAAGACCGCCGGCATTCCCGTTTTCCTCATCGGTCACATCACCAAGGACGGCACCCTCGCCGGCCCGAAAATCTTGGAGCATATCGTCGATACGGTCCTCCAGTTCGAGGGTGACCAGCACTATGGCTACCGCATTGTGCGCTGCATCAAGAACCGTTTCGGCTCCACTTCCGAGATGGGCATTTTCGAGATGCGCCAAGATGGTCTGCAAGAAATTCTCAATCCTTCCGAAATACTGCTTTCCCAGCATGAAGAGGACTATAGCGGCAATGCCGTGGCCTCCATCCTCGAGGGCAACCGCCCGATGATGATCGAGACACAAGCCCTTGTGAGTTCCGCAGTCTATGGCGTGCCGCAGCGTTCCGCCACGGGCTACGACATCCGCCGGATGAACATGCTGCTCGCCGTGTTGGAGAAGCGGTGTCACTTCAAGCTCGGCGCCAAGGATGTCTTCCTCAACATCGCCGGCGGCGTGCGCGTGGAGGACCCCGCCATCAACCTGGCCATCGTCGCCGCCATCCTCTCCTCCGCCATTGACATGCCCATTGATGCCAAGACCTGCTTCGCCGGCGAGATGGGGCTCAGCGGCGAGGTGCGTCCCGTTTCCCGCATCGTGCAGCGCATCGCCGAGGCCGACAAACTCGGATTTACACGCATGTTTGTCTCCAAATACAACCTCAAGGGTGTCAATACCTCCGACTTCAAAATAAAGATCATCCCGGTCGTCAAGGTGGAGGAGGTGATGCGGCAGTTGTTCGGGAAAGAACAGGAATAGAAGGCGTGGATTTTTTATTTTTGCAACCTTAAAATCGTCTGAATATGAGCGAACAATCAACCATTTGCAAAGAGGGCATCGTGAAGGCGGTACACAACGGCGAAGCGGAAGTGGAGATTATTGTCAGTTCCGCCTGTGCCGGATGCCACGCCAAAAGCATCTGCATCCCTTCCGACCACCGGCAGGAGACCATTATGGCGGTGGTGCCCGAGGATGTGAAGGTTTCCGTCGGCGAGCGCGTCAACCTTAACTTGCGGGGTCGTGCGGGCGGTAAGGCCGTGGTCCTGGCGTATCTGTTGCCGTTCTGTGTGTTGATGCTCGCATTTCTGGCCAGCTATTTGCTCTTCCACAACGAACTGGTGAGCGTGCTTGTTTGCGTGGCCTTTTTGGCACTCTATTTTGTCATCTTGAAGACCCAAAGCCATAAAATCAATCAAGGTTTCACTTTTTATATCTCAAAAATAAATCCAATGGATTTGCAAACTCCTCAAAACCATCCCTCTATGAAAATTATCGGCATCACGGGCACCTTGGGCGCCGGCAAGGGCACCATCGTGGACTATCTCGTTCAACATTACGGCTTTAAGCACTACTCTGTGCGCGGTTACCTCACCGAAGAGGCGAAACGGCGAGGCTTGGAAATCAACCGCGACACCTTCGTGGAGGTGGCCAACGACCTGCGTGCCAAACATTCGCCCTCCTTTATCACCGACGAGCTTTACAAACAGGCCGAAGCCGACGGGGCTAACGCCATCATCGAGAGCATTCGCACCCCCGGCGAGGTCGAGTCGCTGCGCAAAAACAAGCATTTTCTCCTCTTTGCCGTCGATGCAGACCCTAAAATCCGCTACGAGCGTATCGTGGGCCGCAATTCCGAGACCGACCATGTGACCTTCGAGACTTTTCTTGAAAATGAGCGCCGCGAGATGTCCTCCACAGACCCTAACCACCAAAATGTGGGCCGCTGCATGGAACTGGCCGACCGTGTTTTCCAAAATGACGGTGACTTCGACGACCTCTACCGTCAAATCGAATATGCGTTATCCGAGTAACAATGCAAATTTATACCCTGACTTCCCTTTGTTTTTTTAATTCTGAACTTTGAACTCTTGCAAGTTATGAATCTCTTTTCGCTCTTTAAGAACATCCGGCCTTTTGTAAAGCCTTATAAATGGCTTGTACTCATTACATTGATTCTCACACTTATAGGTTCTTTGATGGCACAGGTCAATGCTATCGTGCTCGACCGGACCGTGGATGCCATCAATGCGTTGATTGGCACCGACTTCAGCTGGAGCAAGGCGGCCAGCATCATGACCGTCATCTCCATTGTGCTGTTGGGCAAGGAGGTCCTGTCTGCCATAGTCACCTTTGCGCAGAACTATTTTGGCGAAAGGATGCGCATCTTCGTGTCGCGCGACCTCTCGCAGAGTGTCATCGAGAAGGTGCTGACCTTCCGCATGGCTTATTTCAACTCCGGCGAGAACGCCACGGGCAAGGTCCAGTCACGTATTGACCAAGGTGTCAGTTCGCTGTCGCGCACGGTGCAGAATTTCTTCATCGACTTGTTGCCATTGTTCACCAGCGCGTTGTTGGCGCTCATCCTGATGTTCGCAGCCAACGTCTATGTGGGCTTGGTTGCCCTTGGCATTGTGCCCATCTACTTCTGGATTACCTACCGGCAGGCCAAGCGGCTCAAGGGATGGCGGCGCGAGATGCGTGGCCACTTGGAGAGCAAGAGTCAGGGCATCAAAAACATCATCGACTCCATCAATGTCATCAAGAGCTTCAATCGCGAGAAGATCGAGGCACAGAAACAGCTCGACATTCAGAACCAAGTTACGGAGAACCAGATGAAGACCCGCAAGGTGGCTTTCTACTACAACGGGCTCAAGAGTTTCGTGCGGCAAGTGGGCACTGTGCTGGTCATCATCCTCACCGCCTATTTGGTGCTCATCGAATATCCCGGCATGAGCATCGGTAAGATCATGTACCATGTGATGCTCTTCAGCAACGTCATCGCGCCCATCACACAGTTGCAGCGCATTTTCGATGACGTGAATGACGCGCTGATTTACGCCGAGGGTTTCTTCGGCATTCTGAACTCCGACAAGGAAATCGAGCCGACGGGCGAGTACCGTCCTGAGAAGATCCGGGGCAACTTCGAGCTTCGCGGGGTCGATTTCACCTATCCGAGCGGCACGCAGGCGTTGTTCGGTGTGAACATGAAAATTGAACCGGGCAAAATCACCGCCCTTGTGGGACTGTCGGGTGCGGGCAAAAGCACTGTGGTCAACCTGCTGGACAAGTTCTACACGCCGCAGGTGGGCACCATCATGCTCGACGGGGTCGATCTGAACGACTACGACACGAAATACCTTCGCGAGAATATCGGCCTGGTGTTGCAGAAGAACCACATTTTCGACGGCACTATTGAGGAGAACATCCTTTACGGCAAGCCGGATGCGACGCACGAGGAGGTGGTGGAGGCCGCCAAGAAGGCGCACCTTTACGACCAGATCATGGAGTTGCCGAAGCAGTTCAAGGGTAATGCCGCCGACCTTTCCGGCGGACAGCAGCAGCGTGTGGCCATCGCCCGCATGTTCCTCAAGAATCCACCCATCATCTTCCTTGACGAGCCGACAGCCAGCTTGGACGCCATCGCCACCGAGCAGATCAAGAACAGCATCGATGCCATCAAACAAAACCGCACCGTCATCATCATCTCCCACAGCATTTCACAAATCATCGACGCCGATTACATCTATGCGCTCAAGGACGGCCGTGTGGAGGAGAGTGGCGACCCCGACGAAATCTACAAAAGAGGCGGAATTTATAAGGATATTATCGATGCGTCCGCGCGTTCGCTCAATATTGAGAAGATTGCCCGCACCATTGCCGACGAGTAAAACAGGGTGTTGTATATACACTTCATCTCTTTTCAACATTTCGTATTTTTGCATTCAAATAACATGTTTTATATGGAAACACAAAATATTGAATATAAGGAATCTTGGCGTGATGAGTATTTGAAATGGATTTGTGGTTTTGCCAATGCGCAGGGAGGTGTACTTTACATAGGTTTGAATGACAAAGGTGACGTGATTGGTGTGGATGATGCAAAACGTTTGTTGGAAGATATTCCAAACAAAGTGAAGGATATTTTGGGCATAATTGTTGATGTAAATCTGAAGCGAAGGAATGGTAAATCCTATCTTGAAATTGTCACTGAACCGTATCCGGTTCCGGTAAACTATAAGGGTCAGTATCATTATCGAAGTGGAAGTACAAAACAGGAACTAAAAGGTGCGGCGTTGGACAGATTCATGCTACGCAAGCAAGGCAAAACATGGGATGGGGTGCCTGTTCCTTACCTCACTGTAGATGATTTGGACAATGAAGCATTCAAGTATTTTCGCAAGGAAGCAATTCGAACCAACCGTATGGAAGAAAAAGATGTGAAGGTGATCAATAGGGAGCTATTGAACAAACTACGGCTTGTGGAAGGAAAATATCTGAAAAGAGCTGCCGCACTGTTGTTCGCTGAGGATCCAGAAAAATATGTGACTGGTGCGTACATCAAAGTAGGTTATTTTCATGATGATGCGGACATTCTGTTTCAGGATGAAATTCACGGCAGTTTGTTTTTCCAAGTAGAAAAATTGGTGGATTTGCTCACAACCAAGTATATGAAGGCCATCATTCATTATGACAACATTACCCGTATAGATGAACTTCCGGTTCCTCGCAAAGCCTTGAGGGAGGCTTGTCTGAATGCGATAATACATAAAACATACGAATCCAATACACCCATACAGATCAGAGTTTATGAAGATAAGATAATGATATGGAACAGTGGTGTTCTACCAGAAGATTGGACAATGAAAGATTTTCTGGGACATCACAATAGTAGACCCTACAATCCTCTTATTGCCAATGCGTTCTTTCGTTCCGGTGGCATTGAGGCTTGGGGCCGAGGCATTGAAAAAATCTTTGGTGCTTGTAGGGCGGCGAAAGCGCCCAAACCCAAATACAAACACAAGGGTGATGATTTTTGGACTATCTTTAACTTCAAAAAAATCAAATCGGAAGTAGATGAGGTTCTGGAGAAAAAGAAGGGAAATCCACAAGGCGCCACACAGGAATCCACACAGGAAAGTACATTGAAAAGTACATTGAAAGGTACATTGAAAGGTACTCGGTTAAGGATTGTTGAAATAATCCTTGAAAAGCCTACTGTAACAATACCAGAAATTGCTGTGCAACTGGCCTTAAACCCGCGTGGTATCGCAAAACATATCAGTAACTTGCAGAATTTAAACATTATCCGTCGCATCGGCCCTGACAAAGGAGGATACTGGGAAGTTGTGGATAAATAAGTTCAAACACTGGAAAGTCGAAGATAGGAAATGATAATAGGCAAACAGGAGCGCATGTATTGCATTGTAGTGGCATTTATTATGACGATGAAGAATGGTGGAAAGATGAAAAAAAATAGAGACGCAATGCATTGCGTCTCTACAGTTTGAGCGGAAAACGAGACTCGGACTCGCGACCCCAACCTTGGCAAGGTTGTGCTCTACCAACTGAGCTACTTCCGCTTGAGTTTGACGCGGCAAAAATACACTTTTTTTGATATACTCCGTCATTTTTGAAAAAAAAAATTTTTATTCTTTTCACGTCCTATTTTTTTCATATCTTTGTCGGCTCAAAAAACAGACTAAAAAAATACAGTTATATGTCAGAACAAATAAAAGGAAAAATATCCCAGATCATCGGCGCTGTCGTGGATGTGCATTTCCCCGAGGAGTGTGCGCTGCCCAATATCTATGATGCATTGGAAGTGGTTCGCGACAACGGCGAGAAACTCATATTGGAATGTGAGCAGGACATTGGCGAGAACACGATGCGTTGCATCTCCATGGACTCCACCGACGGCCTGCACCGCGGCATGGACGTGATTGCCACCGGCAAAATGATTACCATGCCGACCGAGAATATCAATGGGCGACTGCTCAACGTCATTGGCGACTGCATCGATGGCATCGGTGATCCCGACTCGAAAAGACGCAGTGAGATTCACCGCGAACCGCCCACTTTCGACAACCTCTCCACCTCGCAGGAGGTCTTCTATACCGGTATCAAGGTCATCGACTTGATCGAGCCATACGCCAAGGGCGGTAAGATCGGTCTCTTCGGCGGTGCCGGTGTCGGCAAGACCGTCCTTATCATGGAGATGATCCATAATATCGCCAAGAACTACGGCGGTATGACCGTGTTCACCGGCGTGGGCGAGCGCACCCGTGAGGGTAACGACCTGCTGCGCGAAATGCTCGAGTCCAACGTCATCCGCTATGGTGAGGACTTTGTGGAGAGCATGAAAGCCGGCGGTTGGGACCTTTCCAAGGTGGACAAGAACGAGCTGGCCAAGTCGCAGGCAACCCTTGTGTTCGGCCAGATGAACGAGCCCCCCGGCGCACGTGCCCGCGTGGCCCTCTCCGGCCTGACCGTTGCAGAAGGCTACCGCGACGGCGACGAGACCACCGGTGGTCGCGACATCCTCTTCTTCGTCGATAACATCTTCCGTTTCACGCAGGCCGGTTCCGAGGTGTCCGCACTGCTCGGCCGTATGCCGTCCGCAGTGGGTTACCAACCGACGTTAGCCACTGAGATGGGTACGATGCAGGAGCGCATTACCTCCACCAAGCGCGGCTCCATCACCTCTGTGCAGGCTATCTATGTGCCTGCCGACGACTTGACCGACCCCGCTCCGGCCACGACATTCTCCCACCTTGATGCCACCACGGTGTTGAGCCGTAAGATCTCCGAGCTGGGTATCTATCCCGCCGTCGATCCTCTCGACTCCACCTCCCGCATTCTGTCGCCCGACATCGTCGGTGAAGAGCATTATCGCACTGCACAGCGCGTCAAGGAGACTCTCCAGCGCTACAAGGAGCTGCAGGATATCATCGCCATTCTCGGTATGGAAGAACTTTCCGAAGAGGACCGCAAGACTGTACACCGCGCCCGCCGTGTGCAGCGCTTCATGTCGCAACCCTTCTTTGTGGCCGAACAGTTCACCGGCATCCCCGGCAAGTTTGTCAACATCGAAGACACCATCAAGGGCTTCAATATGATTCTCGACGGCGAGCTTGACGACCTTCCTGAAACCGCCTTCTCCCTCGTCGGCACCATCGAAGAGGCTATCGAAAAGGGTAAGAAAGAACTCGAAGCTGCCAAATAAGACGCCATGACAATCGAAATCAGAACCCCAGATAAATCGGTCTATTCCGGCGAGGTTACCTTGGTACAACTCCCCGGCTTGGGCGGATTGTTTGAAATATTGGAACATCATGCCCCTATGGTGGCTGCCCTCCAGAAGGGTCGCGCCAAGGTGCAGGACAAGGATGGCCAGGAACTCTTTTTCGACCTCAATGGCGGTGTGGCCGAGGTCTTGCACGACAAAGTGCTTGTTCTTGCTGAATAAAAGGTTTTTACTAATAAATACAAGGGACCCTGATTGGGCCCCTTTTTTGTGTCGTGTTGTCAATAGAAAAGTCTGAAAATCCGACCCGCAGGATTAGGGCGCCTGCTCCTTGACGTTTCTGCGCAATGCCTGGTTGATCTGCTGTTTCAGCTGCATCACGTTTTTCTCCACCACATCCTGGCGTTCCGGCTTGTAGAACTCGGCATACTTGGCCTTGCCGAGCTTGAATTTCCGCTTGTCGGCACCGATGATGTCCAAGCCCAAACGGACAGGCTTGAGCAGGGAGATGTTGTAGTTGTACGACATGTCGAGGTTGTGGCGTCCCGACAGGATGGCCTGGTACTTGTCGATGGAGACTGCAAAGGGATATACGTCGATTTCGTTTTTGAAAATGGTGATCTCGGCAGAAAGGCTGTCGATTTTGTTTTCCGTCTTTTTGCTGAACATCAACTTCTTGGCAATATTCCGATAGGTGTCGTTGTCAAGCACCACCAGGTCATGACCGTTGATGGCGGCAGCCCCGCGCAGGGTGGAGTACTTGAGGTCGTAGTTGGATTTCAGGTACGTTTCGATGGCAAAGTGAAATTCGGCGTTGCCGGCAAAGGACTTGAGCATCGGCAAGAGGGTGTCGACTTCAGGGATCATCTGGATGAGCTTGTCGATCTTGATGTCCAGCAAATGGAAGTCGAGGCCGAGGAAGAGGTGGTTTTTGCGCGGTGACTTGTAGAGGGCGGTGAGTTGCATGCGTGCGGCGTCGGAGGTGAGGCCCATCTGGTCGAGCACGAGGATGCCGTCCTTCACGGAAATGGAGCCGCCGACGTTGCGGATCTCGGCATCCTCATAGAGCGCTTTCTTGACGGTGGTTTTCACTTGCACGTCAATGCCGTAGGGTACTATGAAGGGATCGGATTCCGATGCCAGGGGCTTCTCCGCCAACAAGGAGTCGGGGGCGTTGAGTCCGCTTACAAGGTCCATGATTTGGTTGAGGTCGAGATAGTCGGAGAAGAGGTCAAGTGTGGTGGTGAGCAGGCCGCGTCCCTCATAGTACTTGTCAATGTCACGAATGTCACCCGACAGCCGGCACTTGGAAGCCCCTAACGTGAGCTGGCCATCATGGATTTTGCAGTGCGACAGGTTGATGTCCACGTCGAGATTGGGTACTTCCACGGGCATGTTCAGTTTCTGGATGGTGGCGTTGCCCTGTGCGAGTTTGAGTTTCACGTCGGGATTCCAGCGCATCAGGGTGTTGGTGCCGCGTTTGTCATAGTGCGACTTGGCCGTGAGGGAGAGTTTGCCCGTGCGGGCGGAGACCGTATTGCCCACTGTGGCGGCAATGCCGTCGCCGGCATATTGCAACGATAAATTCTTGCTGTCGCGCATCACGAAGGTGCCGGCAGGATTTTGCAGCAAGGCAACGACGGTGTCTGTATGGACATCCACGGAGCCAAAACGGTATTTTGTGCCCAGCTTGAGCGCGAGGGTGCTGTCGAGCAGGTTGTTGACGTATGCGTCAATGTCCGCTGTGGCGGCTTCAAGATGGCCCATGCCCACTTTGCTGCCGTTGAGCTTCGGGGCTTTCACACGGAGATGTGCCCACTCGCCAATGCCGTAGGGCTTCTCCTTGACGGGAAAGTCGATATCGACATCAAGGGAAGGCGACTTTAGAGCCAAAGAGTCATCGTAGAGCATATCGACGTCGGAAAGGGAAAGATGGCCTGTGGCGTTGATTTTGTCGTAGGCTCCGCTGGCGATTTGCCCGTAGTCGAAGGTCGTCTTCACGTTAGCCTTGGCGCGGGCGTTGCAGCGCGTCAGCTTGTCGGGCAGCAGCTCCTTGTAATCTTGCAAGTGCAGGTCGCCGTTGATGGCAAGGTCGCAGAGCATCTTGCCGAGGAGGTCCTTGACGGTGCCTTGCGCGGTGAGGTGGTTGCGCCCGTTATAAGCATCCAACTCCTTGATGGTCACGTCAGCTTGGTTGCCTTGGCTCATGTCGAAATGGCAGATGGTGTGAATGCGGTCGAAGGAGAGGGGAAATCCATCCATGGAAAAGGTTCCGTCGTCGAGGGTGATGTCGGAGGTGATGCGGGGTGTGTGTTGCTCGTTGTACAGTCCGGCCACCGTGCCGGCGAAACCGGCGCGGCCGTCAATGTGCAGGCTGTCGAGAGCTGAGCCGACAATTGCGCGCGGCAGCAAGTCGATGACCTCCTTCAGAGGCCACGTTTCCGTGCGGTAGCCAAGGTCCATGGTTAGGTCGCCATTGGCCGTGTCGCGACGGGCGTTGCCTTCCACGGCGAGCTTGTAGTCGCCCAAAGCAAGGTTGGTTTCCCGAATGTCGATGGCTTGGTCGGAAAGGACAAGTTTCAGATTGGAGTTGAGGCTGACATCGAGCGTGTCAACATAATGGTCGTCGCCTATATGCAACACGAGGTCGCCCATGCGGAGGTTCAGCATGCCCATCAATGAATCCAACTGTAGCAGGTCTCCATCAAAATGGAGGTTTATGTCATGGCCTTTGGCAAGCAGCGGTTGCTCGTTGATTGTCTGGAATTTGAGCGTCTTGGCTGCGAGTTGGACATTGCCCTTCACGTTTTTGTTGTCGAGGTTGCCTTTGACGTTGACGTCCATGTCGTCCAAATGGGCCCGCATTTTCGACTGAAGATCGATGTAAGAGATGTTTACGTCAGTAGCTTTCACCTGCTCGAGGGCCACGGAGTAGGAAAACTCTGTGGTGTCTTGCGGAGTCCTGAAGAGCTCGGAAAAATTGGTCTGTCCCACAGGGTTGGTGAAGAGGTTGGCATTGCCTTTCTGAAGAGAGAAATCATGGACCTCGATATGTTTGTTCTTGAGGAGTTCGCGGATGTTGAGGGATGTGGCACAACTTTTCACATACAACAGCGTGTCGGTGGGGGCGCCATAGACGGGGTTGGTGAGCAAAAGATGGTGAAGGTCCAAACCGATGTGCGGGAAGGTCTTGAAAAAGGTGAGGTCCGCTTTTTCGATGTGGAAGTCGCAGTTCAGGAAATTGGGAACCTCCTTGTTGACAAGTTTGGTGAGCCGTGCGGGCGAAAGCAGCGACCAGATCACGATGGCAGCGCCGACGATGACCAGTCCAAGCAACGAGAGCAAGGATATAAGCGTGATTTTGAGACCTTTTTTCATCTCGCGTTACGGTTGTTTGGTGAACGTGTAACTTTTGCCGTAGTTATCGTGATAGGAGAGGGTGGTGGCGTTCAGAGTCGTGAGGGTGTAGGTCTTGGGCACGATACCGCCCATTTCCATGAGGTGGTTTTGGGTCAGAGTGGCATCGGTGAGGGTCCAGTTGAAGGGTTGGGCCTCCTCCTCGGTCACGTCGTCCGCTGTGTCCCAAATGTAGCCGGAACCGTCAGCGTTGTAGCGTTCGTGCAGGGTGCCGGATTGCCAATGCCCCGGCAGCAGAGACTCATCGAACTTTTTCCTTTGGAAGAGGTCGCAGCTGTCAAAACAGAACGCTGTGACGATACATATTAATATTATAAGCGAACGTTTTTTCATTTTCATGGTTAATGTGGTGCCATACGGCTAAAGAATATTTACCTCTGGCGTGAGTGTGATTTGAAAGAGGTCCTGCACATCGGCGATGACCTGGCGATAGACTTGGCAAATCTCGTCAGGTTTAGCGTTCCCGTAGTTGACGACCACAAGGGCTTGCAGGGGATACACGCCGGCATCGCCTTCGCGGCGGCCTTTCCAGCCGGCTTTCTCTATCAGTTGTCCGGCCGCCAGTTTGACTTGACCTTCGCCGGCGGGGTAGGAGACAAGATCGGGAAAGCGGGCCAGCAATGCCGTGTATTGTGCTGCATCTACAACAGGGTTTTTGAAAAAACTTCCGGCGCAGCCGATTTTTCGGATGTCGGGCAACTTGCTGTTGCGGATGGCCAGCACAGTTTCGGACACGTTGTCGAGCGTGGGCTCATGACCCTCCATGGCTTGGGCGAGGGCCTTGTATGTGAGGTTAAAACGCGGGAGCGTGGAGAGCCGGAACCAGACGTGTGTGATGAAGCACCTGCCCTTGAGTTCGTGCTTGAAAATGGAGTCGCGGTACCCGAAGCGGCACTCCTCGTTGGAGAGGGAGAATGGTTGCAGGGTGTCGGTGTAGTAGCCGTCAACTTTTACGATGCAGTCTTTGGCCTCCGCGCCGTAGGCGCCGATGTTCTGCACGGGCGCGCTGCCCACTAATCCCGGGATGCCGGTGAGGTTTTCCAAACCGTAGAGGGTGTTTAGCCGGCAGTGTTCCGTGAGATTCTCCCACGGCTCGCCCGCCGCCACGCGCAGCAGCACGCTGTCGCCGGCCTCGTCCGCCTTCTCGATGCCGCGGAAGACGGGGTGGACGACGGTGCCCTCATAGTGGCCGGTGAAGAGTGTGTTGCTGCCGCCGCCGAGGATATAGTGCGGTGCATCGAAGACATCACCCATCATCGGAATCTCTTCCGCCCGGTCGATTTGCACGAAGCGGGCGCAGGAGACATCCATGCCGAACGTGTTGTACGCTTTTAGAGGAAAGTCAAACTCCACTTTCATCCCAAAGATGTTTTAGAACATATAGCCCACTTTCACATAGAAGCTGGAGAGGCTGTGGTTGTCGCGACGGTCGAAGGGGGCGGCCCAATCGATGGCGAGCACGAAGTTGTCGTTCATCATCAGTCGCAGGCCGATGCCGGCGGCGAAGTGGGGACGGAATATTTGTGCCTGGTCGCCGAAGAGAATGTAGTTGTCGAGGTCGTTGAGGTCGAAGTCGGGGTCGTTCTGGGCGATGTTGGCCAGCAGCTCGTTCTGGCGGATCTTGTAGGGTTGCAGGACCATGCCGGCGTCGAGGAAGGGGTTGAGTCCGACGAAGAAGTGCTCTTTCTTGACATCGAACTTGAAGAGGTTGAAGCGAAACTCGACATTGGCGAAGGCGTAGCCGGGGGCGGTGACGCGGTGGCGGAGAACGCCGCGCATGGTGCTGCCGCCGCCGAGGCCCTCATAAATGGCCCGTTGGATGAAGAGGTTGTTGTAGTAGTTGTTGAGATAGAACGGTGCGGTGCCGGCCACGTTCATCTGGGCGGCGATGCGGTAGGCGAAGGTGATCCTGTCCTTATAGACGGGCACATAGTGGCGGAAAGCGGCGTTGAACAGGAGGTTGTTGAAGCCCTTGTCCTCGCCGAAGGCTGCGTTGTAGGTCCAGAACACGTCGGCGTAGATGCCCTTGTGGGTGTTCTGCTCGCGGTCGCGGCTGTCGTACACGATGCCGCCGCGCAGGTAGGGGTGCCAACCGCCGTTGGCCTCGGCAGCGGAAATCAGTCCCCATTTGACATATTTCTCATACATCCCGTCAATGTCGGGCAGGATGTTCTCCTCCTTCTTGCCACGGTTGAGCATCTCGAGATTCACCCGTCCGATGTTGTACCAAAGCAGTCCGAGGCCGGCGCTCCAGCGCCATTTCCCGCCGATGGGACCGTCGATGTCCGCGGCCAAGCGGAGCAGGTCGCGGTGCGACTTGTAGAAGGCGCGGGAGATGTAGTCGTCGGATTTCTTGCGGCACCATCCCGCATTATAGACCGACTGGTAGCCGTTGTAGCCGTAGAAGTCGCACAAGGCGTCGGGCAGGTAGGAGGCGTCGAGCGACAGGCGGTGGTTGGGGATGAGGCGCTTGGTGTCGTAGGAGAAGCGGAAGATGCCGGAACGTTTGGTGGTGAAGGCGGCCTCCACGCGCATCGACTGTTTGTATTCGGGGTAGGTGGAACCGTCGCCGAAGTCGTAGATGTTGGCCAACACACCGTATTGGAATCCCTTGTCTGCATCGTAAGCGATATCGGGCAGAATGCCGAAAGTCCAGCCTGTGCGGATTTCGCTCTTCTCCTTCTTCGCTTTCTCTTTCTTCGCTTTGGTCTTTTTCCCGCTTTGGTCGGAATCTTGGGCGAAAGCGGTCTGGCCCAGAACCATAAGGGCGCACGTTAATACGAGTAATATTTTTTTCATAAGCAGTGCTGTTATTGAAATGAGTGGCAAAAGTACAAAAAAAAGTGATAGTCCGCATGCGGTTTTTCCATCGGGGTGATTTGTTGAAAAAAACATGAAATGAGCAAGTTGAGCAAATCAAAAAAAGTGTATTTTTGCCGCCCCAAAAAATAAACACTTTTTATAATAAAAACAACAAAAAAAACTATGGTTAATCAGTACGAAACCGTTTTCATTATGACACCCGTTTTATCTGAAGATCAGATGAAGGAAACGGTACAAAAGTTTGAGAAGATTCTCACCGACAAAGGCGCTGAGATCGTCCATCAAGAGAACTGGGGCCTCCGCAAGCTGGAGTATCCCATCCAGAAGAAATCTTCCGGATTCTATCATTTGTTTGAATTCAAAGCCGACGGTGACGTTGTGGCCAACCTGGAGCTGCAATACCGTCGTGACGAGCGCATCATCCGCTTCCTCACGGTGAGCATGGACAAATACGCCATCGCTTACGCCGAGAAGCGCCGCGCCAACCGCAAAGAACAACCCGCCGCCCAGGCTCCCGCCGAGCAACCCGCTCCCGAGGCTCAAGTGGAAGAAGTGAAAACCGAAGAAACTAACATCGAAACAGCAGAATAATTATGGCACAACAATCCGACATCAAATACATCGCCCCCGTTGCGATCGACATCAAGAAAAAGAAATACTGCCGTTTCAAGAAGAGCGGCATCAAGTACATTGACTACAAGGATGGCGAGTTCCTCAAGAAATTCGTCAACGAGCAAGGCAAGATCCTGCCCCGCCGCCTCACCGGCACCTCCCTCAAGTATCAGAAGAAGGTCGCCCAGGCCGTCAAGAGAGCACGTCACCTCGCCCTGCTTCCCTTCGTGACCGACAACCTTAAGTCTAACTACTAAAAGAGAATCACAATTATGGAAATCATACTTAAACAAGACGTCAACAACTTGGGCTACGCCGACGACCTCGTCAAGGTGAAAGACGGCTACGCTCGCAACTATCTCATCCCGAAGGGTCTGGCTGAACTCGCCACCCCCGCCAAGAAGAAAATGCTGGCCGAAACCATCAAGCAACGCGCTTTCAAGGTTGAAAAGATCCGCAAGGAAGCTGAATTCCTCGCCGGCAAGATCGAAGGCCTCGATGTCACCATCCCCGTGAAGGCCTCCGAAAAGGGCACCATCTTCGGTTCCGTCAACAACATCCTCGTCGCCGAAGCCCTCAAGGCCCAGCACGACATTGAGATCGACCGTCGCAAGATTGTCCTTCAAGAAGACCATATCAAGGAACTTGGTGAATACAAGGCTATTGTCAACCTTCACAAGGACTTCAACAAGGTCTCCCTCAACCTGAAGGTTGTGGCAGAGACGGAAGAATAGTTATATCCTTTCATAGAATTTAAAAAAACTCTCCCTTTTGGGGAGAGTTTTTTTTGTGTTGAAGTCGTTCGGCGTCTCTAATTTCCTCTCTCATAAATTAGTCGTTTGTCTCGGTTTGCGGATGGTATCTATCATCATTTCTGTACTCATAACAACTCGTAATTGTTTGTGCAAAAATACTCTTTTTTTTTATCCCGAGAGTCTTACATTCCCTTTTTTTGTATTTTTGCCCCCTCATTAGAAAAGTATGAAATACAAGCGCATATTGCTAAAATTGAGTGGTGAATCGTTGATGGGTGAAGATGGCTACGGCATCCAGTACCAGAATGTGCGCCACTATGCCTCCGAAATCCAGTCTGTCGTGTCGCAAGGCGTGCAGGTGGGTGTGGTCATCGGCGGCGGCAACATCTTCCGAGGTGTGCAGGGCTCCGACAAGGGCTTCGACCGCCGGCAGGGCGACCAGATGGGCATGTTGGCCACCGTCATCAACGCCATGGCTGTGCAGGCCGTGCTCGAAGAGTTGGGACTGAAGGCCAAGGTGCTCTCCGCGTTGGCCATCGAGGGTGTGTGCGAGAAGTGCTCCTGGCGCAGGGCTGTGGAACTGTTGGAGTCCGGCTACGTTGTCCTCATGGGCGGCGGCACGGGCAACCCCTTCTTCACCACCGACTCCGGTGCCGCACTTCGCGCCGTCGAGATCGGTGCCGACCTTCTGCTCAAGGGTACCCGCGTGGACGGCGTCTATACCGCCGACCCCGAGAAGGACCCCACCGCCACCAAATACACCACGCTGACTTTCGACGAGGCATACGACAAGAACCTCAAAATCATGGATATGACCGCCTTCACGCTCTGCAAGGAGAACAAAATGCCTGTCTATGTCTATGATGCCAACAAACCGGGCAACCTGCTCAAGGTGATGACTGGCGAACCCATCGGAACACTCTTACAATAGTATATTATGGAAGAAAACGAAAAAATCCCGGCAACGGACCAAGAAAAGTCCACCATCCCCGATGTGAATGTGGAAGAGGAGGCCAAAATGCAGAACGTGGCCACGAGCCGCATGCGTTTCAGAATCCATTTGGGTTTGTTTGTGCTCATCAATCTTATCATCTGGGTGCTTTATTTTACCCTCTTCAATGCTATTGTCACCGACTATTCCATCAAGTGGGCCATCCTCAAGGTGTTCATTTGCATCACTTTGGCATGGTTGTTGCTTGTCATCCTCCATTATTGCATTGCGTTCAAATGGAACAAGACGTTGGTGGAGAAGGAGCTCAATCGCATCCGGAAGCAGCGCAGCAAGCAGCTCAAGAAAATCGAGGAATTGAAAGCGGCGATTCAAAGAGACAAAATCAAGGAGGAGAAGACTGAAACTCCGCAAAACAACTAATAACGAAATTAACACCTTTTAAGAGACGAAAGAAATGGACACACAACAATGCCTCAAGCAAGCGAAGGAGAACATGAACTCCACAGTCGCTTTTTTTGATAGGGACTTGCAGAAAATCCGTGCCGGCAAGGCCTCCCCGCAAATGCTGGAGGGTCTGAAGGTGGACTATTACGGCAACCCCACGCCCGTGGAGCAGGTGGCCAACATCAACACCCCGGACGCCCACCAGATTGTCATCCAACCGTGGGAGCGCAACATGCTGCCCGTCATTGAGAAGGCCATTTTGGCCGCTAACATCGGCCTGACCCCGCAAAACAACGGCGAGTTCATCCGCTTGGTGGTGCCCACCCCCACCGAGGAGCGCCGTAAGGAGCTGGTCAAGAAAGCCAAGCAGGAGGCCGAGCAAACTAAGGTCAACATCCGCAACATCCGCCGCAACGCCAACGACGAGGCCAAGAAGCTGAAGGACGACGGCACCCCGGAAGACGAGGTCAAGAAGTTGGAGGCCGACATCCAGAAGGCCACCGACGAGGCCATCGCTAAGGTCGATAAGATGATGGATGCCAAGGAGAAGGAAATCATGACCGTATAATACGACAGTTATTCACATTTTTTAATACATTTTCAAAATCCTAAAACTATGAATATTCCCGAGAATCTGAAGTATTCCGCAGACCACGAATGGCTGAAAGTTGACGGAGACGTCGCATACGTTGGCATCACCGCCCATGCCGCCAATGAGCTTGGCGACATCGTCTTCCTGGACATCCCCTCCGTGGGCGAGACCTTGGACAAGGACGAAGTGTTCGGCTCCATCGAGGCCGTGAAGACCGTGGCAGACCTTATGCTGCCCGTTGGCGGCGAGGTTGTCGAGTTCAACGAGAAGCTCGAAGGCGAGCCCGCACTGGTCAACAGCGATCCTTACGGCGAAGGCTGGATCGTCAAGATCAACATCACCAATCCTGCAGAGATTGACGAGCTGATGGACGCCGCCGCATACACCGCCATGATCGGATAGGGATTCAGTCCCATACACAAAAAAAAGCGACCCGAAAAGGTCGCTTTTTTTGTTGGTCATTAGTTGCAAAGATAATTTAGAACTTTCCTAAAAGGGGGATGTTTACAGTCGTAATTGATATAGATGATTTCCATCCACCTTTTCTATGAGAGTTACTTTGAAAATAGAATCAGTCCACATCGTGTATTCTACCTGGTTTTTTTTGAGATGGTACTTCTGATTGTGAAATAGAAATTCAATCTTTCTATAGTAAAAACTATTATCGTAAGTAATTTTGTGGTTTTTCAACAGTATTAGTTTGTGTTCACTGTCTTGGATAAATGTTTTTTGAGGATAGGGCATTCCCAAGACCATCTCTATTTCTTTGTTATTGGTACACTCCGAGAAAAGGAAGGCTGTGTCATAATCTACCTTTAATGCTTTCTTCAAATCAACCAGTTCGATATTAGGATATTCAGAATCAATGTAAGAGTAAAGTATCTTGTCTGTTTTTTTGCAGGATGTAAAGATGATACAGCTATAAAATATTATTTGTAAAAATCTACTATTCATGAAGACCATTGTTGTTCATTTTTTTTATATCGTTAATCACTTTATCATATTCTGCTTTGGAGATTTTTGATTTATGAATGGAAAAAGTATTATCTGCGTTTTCGGACACTGTCCACAACCCATTATTGTAGAACTCGCCTGCGACCTGTTTTGCCAAAGTGACATTATCTGCTCCTTTATTCCGTTCCCCTATCGATCGACCTATTTCATTGTTAAGTTGATCAACGACCTTGTCTGCTTCTCCCATTGTCATAAAACTTCTTTGGGACAAATCAGCCTTTGGACCATTTTCATGTATGTTACCAATTCTTTCAGCCTGTTTTGATCCAAATTTGTTTGTGAGTATTGCTTGCCATAATACATGCCTTATAGCGTTTCGCTGGCTACCCTCACCTCCCGAACTCAAACCTGCCGCTTTCGACATATTAACAGCAAAGTTACTAGCAACAGATGAAATATTCTTACCACCATCTTTTGCTGTGCCAACTCGTATAGCAGTTATAGGATGATTGAATGAATAAGCTACGGTTTTCACATCTGCATTTTTGGAGGTTGCTTCAACAACTCTTGCAATGCCTTTTAACAATAACCAAGGTGGAATTCTGTATTCTTCCCCATTCGGATCCACTAACTTCACAGGGTTATCCGCACAATACACATACGGACTCAAAGAAGGATATTTGTCACTCATCGGATCGACGCTCAGCCATACGCTCAGATCGCTGCTGTAATAGCGTGATCCGAAGTAGCTTAGACCGGTTTCGGAGTCCTTTTCTTTTGCGGAGAAGGTGTAAGACGAGTGAGCAGTGATCAGTGAAGAGTGATCAGATGGGGATTGGGTAAGGAAATGCGCTGCGGTGGCTACAACCGCCCATCCATCCCCGTCAGGGGATGCATATCTGTAGCCACGGGCGTTCCCGCGAGGGGTCCAAATCCCCGTTAGGGGATTCATACATCTCCGCGGATCTCTCGCATCTACATG
>JAGCCZ010000064.1 GCA_017651425.1 Bacteroidales bacterium | reverse complement strand
CCGTGGTCAATGTGACCGATAGTACCCACGTTAACGTGGGGTTTAGTACGTTCAAATTTCTCTTTTGCCATTTTTTTCTATAAATTTGTTGTGAATAATTTTTTAGTTGAAGGGTCTCGATTAACAATAAAAAAAAGAGCCGTTGACGAGAGTTGAACTCGTGACCCCCTCCTTACCAAGGAGGTACTCTACCACTGAGCTACAACGGCTTTTTTTGTGCATTAAATAAAGAACACTTCTTGTGTCGTTTTGAGCGTGCAAAAATACATTATTTTTTTGAATATGCTCACTTTTGGGACTATTTTTTTTATTTTGCTTGTAACTTGTTGATAACCAGTTCTAAACTATTGCGCCAGTAGGGGATTTCAATCTGGATTTCTTTTTTGATAAGACTCAAATCGAAGATTGAATAGGCGGGTCTGGACGCTTTTGCCGGATATTCTGACGTAAAGATGGCTTTCACCCGGCATTCTTTCCCACCCATTTCCATGATGGCCTTGGCGAAGTCGAACCAGCTGGCCGTGCCCTCGTTGGCGTAGTGGTAAATGGTCACCCCTGTTTTGCAGATGCCGGTTTCCAGCACCTTCAAAATGGCTGCGGCCAGGTCGCCGGCGTAGGTGGGCCCACCCACCTGGTCGCACACCACGGCAATCTCCCCGCGCTCGTCGCCTAACTTCAGCATCGTCTTCACAAAGTTGTGCCCGTATTCGGAGTAGAGCCACGAGGTGCGGATGATGGTGGCGCTGCAGCCGCTCTCCCGGATGGCCCGCTCGCTCTCGGCCTTGGTGCGGCCATAGACCGACTTGGGCTCCACGGGCGCGTCCACGGGATAGGGGTGGCACGCCTCGCCGGAGAAGACATAGTCGGTGGAGATGTGTACAAGATGGCAGCCGTGCTGTTTGGCGGCAGCGGCCAGCAAGGCCACGGCGTCGCGATTGATGCGGAAGGCGGCCTCCACATCCTCTTCTGCCTTGTCCACTGCCGTGTAGGCGGCAGCGTTGACGATGATGTCAATGCGGTTGTCAACAACGAAGCTTTCGATGGCCTTGGCGTCGGTGATATCCAAAGTGTCAACGTCTGTGTAGATAAACTCGAAGTGGTCCTGACAGTCTTTCGCGAGGTCGCGCAGGCAGTTGCCTAACTGCCCGTTGGCGCCAGTAATGAGGATGGTCTGTTTGTGGTTCATTATGATTGTTTTTCGTTTTGCGGTTTACGGTTTGCGATAACTCCTAACTCTTAACTGTTATCTGATCAGTATGATTTCCGAGATGCAGAGGTCGTTGTATTTCAGGCCGGGGGCGATGTCTCCGATGTCAATGCGCAGCTGATATTTCTCAATATGCCCGAAGTTTGCATAATAGCCCCACAGACTGTTTTCATCGGTGCGAATGATGATGGCGTTGTCGGTCAGGTTTTGCCAGTCAAATGCAACGGGCTCTACCGATACTTTGTTGGGTCTGTCGATGCGTTTCCCGTTTTCGTAGAAATGGCTCCAACGGTTAAACACTTCGTTTGATTGGTTGTCTGCGACCCATTTTTGCGTGTGGTCGTTGAATCTCTTGCAATAATAGGTCTCGTTAGCTGACATCGTCTCAATCCGGCTGTTGTTCCGCCACACATCCCGGTTCTTGCAATAGCCGTTGTATAATAAGATACCATTTGGGATGAAATTGGTGTCCTTGACTGTTATTATAATATAGTATTTGCCGGCGGAGTCGGCGGTGAGGACCGCCGTGGTGGAGAGGTCGCCGTCGCTGAGGTTCCGGGCGGGATACTTCGGGTCTGCACTGGAGAGCGTCACGGTGTAGCGGTCTTGTGGCACGCGGTGACTCAGGATTTTCGCAACCGGCTGGGTGACCTGCCGCGAATGGAAGTCCACCGTGAAGGGCTTGGCCGTGGCGAAGTCGAAGTCCGTGGCCTCATAGCGCCACACGTTGTTGGCACCTTTTTTCATCTTCAGCCCCTGGATGCCGGAATGATTCCTGTCCATTCCACGGAAATAATATTCGTCGGAAAGGATTTCAATATGGGAGGCGTCCAGTTCGGCAATGAAGCGCTGCGCCTTGCCGTTGCCCCAGTGGGCGGCAGGGGCGAAGTCGTATTCGAAGGCTCCGTCACAATAATAGTTGGCCTTGTAATTTTCAAAGTAGTCGGAGTGATCATACAATCCCTCCTGATAGAAATGCTCCACGGTGTAGCGCACCTCCAGCATGATGGTTTGCCCCGCCGGGATGTCGAGCCGGGTGTAGAACCATCGCCGCGAGATGGGGTTGGTGTGAAACCAAAGTTCTTCCCCCCACTCTTTGTACAATTTCTGGATGAGTGCCTGGGAGTATGTATCCGCGCTGTCAGGTTCCAGATCCACTTGCAAATCAAAAGCGATGACTTTCTGGGAAGGCTTGATGACCGTATCTTTCGAGCACTGCCAGGGCAGTTGCCGCCCGTCGAGCGAGAAGACGACGTTTTGCACGTAATCGTCGCGCCAGCCGATTGCTCTTCGGCTCTCGCTGTAATCGTCCACCCAGCCCCACCGGGCCTCGCCGGTGCCGTAATAGTCGATCGGGAAACCGTAAGGCAACTCCTTGAAATCCTTTTTCGACTGGTTTTGAAGGAGATAACGCACCACCACGTCGGTGTATTTGCCATTGGGCACAAACTTCACCTGCTCGTTGAGGATTTGCACTTCCGGCACATGCACGGCCATCGGTGACGACGAAAGGGTAATCGCCGACGCCACCGCCACCGGGTCGCCGTTGGGGAAAGCTGTGGCGACGGAGAGGAAGAGGAGGAGGGTGATGAGGTTACGCATTGACTAAAAAGTTAAGAGTTAAAAGTTAAGAGTTAAGAGTTTTTTGGGGATTTCTGAGTGTTTTCCTTGGTGGTTTTGACTATAGATGATAACATTTTAACGAGTTCGTCGGTGTCCTTTTTTAATGATTTGTACTCCACTTCTGTTAAGTAGTCGGCAGAATAAATTATTTCAAGCCAGTAATCTGTTTCTCCTGCTTCTTTTAAGGCGATATTCATTTTGCTGATGAAATCCTTACGACTTTGGGCAAACAACCCCTCTCTAATATTGGCTCCAATACTTGTGCCTGACCGAAGAATTTGTTTGGATAGGATTGTCTCTTTCTTTTTATCCAGCAAAAAACGATAACATTTTGCCACTCTTTTCGCAAAGGCCAAACTCTTCTCCCCTACGATACTCTGCCTCTCCATAACTTTTAACTCATAACTATTAACTCTTAACTCAATTCAACGCTCTCTCTGAACCTCGGCACATACCCCTTCCTGAGGCCGGCTTCCTTGAGGTGTTTGGCGTAGATGTCGCGCACGCCCTCCTCGCCGTGGACGATGAAGATCTTCTTCAGCCGGCGGTTGCCCTTCTGGCAGGAGAGGTAGCGGATGAGCTCCTGGTAGTCGCCGTGGCCGGAGTAGGCGTCGATGCGCTCGAGATGTGCTTTCACTTTGTACATCTCGCCGAAGATGGAGACCTCGGAGTCGCCGCGCATAATCTTGGCCCCGAGGGTGGTGGGAGCGCAGTAGCCCACGCAGAGGATGGTGGTCTTGGGGTTCTCGATGTTGTTGGCCAGGTGGTGTTTGATACGCCCGGCCTCCATCATGCCGGAGGCGGAGATGATGATGCAGGGACGATTGTACTCGTTGAGCCGCTTGGAATCGTCGATGGTGCGCACGTAGGTGAGGTTGTCGAAGCCGAAGGGGTCCTTGGTGTTTTCCATGAACTGGCGCAGGTCGGCGTTGAAGTTCTCGTCGTGCAGCCGGTAGATGTTGGTGGCGGAGCAGGCCAAGGGGCTGTCCACGAAAATCTCGATGTCGGGCAGGTCGCCGGCCTTGTTGAGGCGGTGGAGGGCATAGACGATCTCCTGGGTCCTGCCGATGGCGAACGAGGGGATGAGCAGCTTGCCGAGGCGCTTGGCGCAGGCGTCGCGCACGATAAGCATCAGCTGCTTGTCGGCGTCGTCGAGGGTGGTGTGCAGCCGGTCGCCGTAGGTCGATTCGGTGATGATGTAGTCGGCGAAGGGGAACGGTTCGGGGTCGGGGAGGATGCGCTTGTCATAGCGCCCGATGTCGCCGGTGTAGCAGAGCGTGCGGGTCTTGCGACCCTCCTTGAAGGTGATGTAGATGGCGCTGCTGCCGAGCATGTGGCCCGTCTCAAAGAACTCGATGGAGATGTCAGGGGTGATGAAGAACTTCAGCTCGCGGGGGATGCTGATGAACTGTGCCATGCACTCCGCCGCATCTTTCTCGGTGTAGATGGGCTCGATGGGCTCCTTGTCGATGCGCTCCTTCTTCTTGTTGAACTGGCGGGCATCAGCCTCCTGGATGCGGCCGGAGTCGGCCAACATGATGGCGCACAGGTCGCGGGTGGCCGGGGTGCAGAACACCTTGCCCCGGAAGCCGAGCTTGTAGATGTAGGGTATCAGCCCCGAGTGGTCGATGTGGGCGTGCGAGAGAAGCAGGAATTCGATCTCCTTGGGATCGAATCCTAAATCGCGGTTCGAATGGTCGGTTTCCAGACCCTTGCCCTGATACATGCCGCAGTCGAGCAATATCTTGGTGCCTTTGTGGGAGGTAAGCAGGAACTTGCTGCCCGTGACCTCTTCGGTGGCGCCTAAAAAGTCAAGTTTCATTGTGACAGGTTAAGGTGATGTTATTCTTCGCGTTTGGGCCACACGTTTCTCCAACCGTAGAAGAAACCGAGATGGTAACGGGCGGAGAAGTAGAACACGGAATGTCTCAGTTTCCCTAAGGGCATATAGAGGAACAGGACGATGGCCGACAAATAATATAAGGTGACGATGGCGGAGACCGAGGGCATCAGCAGGTAGAGCATCGTCATCAGCTGGAAGGTGGAGACGAGGGCGTTGGAGATGTAGTCGTCGGGGTTCGACAGGGGCTTCAAATCAGTGGAGAAGGCGCGCCGCACAAGGAGGATGTAGCCGCAGAGGGACGACACCGCCAGCAGGCACGGGATGATGTAGTGGATCTTGTCGGCTCCCGAAATCCAACGGTTGAAGAAGGGGAAGAAGGAAAACACGAACACCAACAGGCTGAGGAAGATGCCGATGTGAAAAAGCATTCCGGAGGCGTAGGCCGGCAGGTGCAGGTAGGCCGACTCCTTGTTCTGCGGCATCATGGCCACGGTGTTGGAATAGGCCACGCCTTTGGCCACGTCGCCACTGGGTTCCGAAAGGTCTTTCGGCTTCCCGAGTTTGATGATTTTCAGGAAAAACACAAAAAGACTACAGAGACAGATGACTGCCGCTGCAATCGCCAAATATTGCATTATACTCATAATTGATAAGTTTTTGGCTAATGCCCACTATACGCAACCTTCTGGCTTTGGGAGGCCGGCCACACGGCAGGCTCCGCGGGCGGGACCCAACGGGAAAAGCTCGTAAATCTCCTTGAGCTTCAGACCGGAGGTCTTGCAGATGACCCTCACCATGGGGGCGATGCCCTTCTCCTCGTAATTTTCGCGAATGCAGTGCAGGATCTTCCAGTGGTTTTCAGTCAGTTCGTTGATGCCGTCAACCTTGGCGATCTCGGCGGCCAGGCCTTCGGTCCATTCTTCGGGCTTGAGCATGAAGCCGTCGCCGTCTAATTCATAAGTCTTTCCTTCGAAATTAATGCTTGCCATAGATGTGTTTTTTAAGTCCGCAAAAGTACAAAAAATAGTGATTGAAAGTAAAAGTTGATGGTTTGTAGTCTTGGGTGATGCATTTTTAACTTCCCAACTCCGTCACATTGTCGCTTAATAGCTTGGTAGATTGATGATTGTGTGGTTCAGAGACTGGTCTCCTGCTTGAGAAAGTGCGCGATCATTCCGTCGGGGTCGCGGAGACTTTTTTGGAGCCATTCGAAATAGAGGGCATCGTGCTCCTCTTGCGACAGGCGCCAGTTGATGTCGGAGTGGCGGAGCCGTTCGGTGAAATGGGAGAGGATGATGGCGGCGGAGTTGGAGATGTTGAAGCTTTCCGTGAAGCCGTACATCGGGATGAGGGCGGCACAATCCGCACCCTGGACAGCCTCCTCCGAGAGCCCCGTCAGCTCGGTGCCGAAAAGGAAGGCGGTTTTTCGCTCCAGAGGCAGGTCGTTGATGGTGGTCCGCTTCTCGTCAGGCAGCGTGGCCACCACATAATAGCCCTGTGCATGCAGGTCGTCGATGCATTGCCGCATGTTGTGTGCGGCGTGCGGGTAGTGGTGCAAGGTGAGCCACTTGTCGGCCCCCATGCTGATGTCCTTGTGGATCTCGAAGGTGTTGCGGTTCTCCACGATGTAGGCGTCTTGCACGCCATAACACTCGCAGCTGCGCATCACGGCGCTGATGTTTTGCGTCTGGTAGAGATCCTCCAGCACAATCGTCACATGACGGGTGCGGTTGGCAAGAACTTCCAACAGGCGCGCCTTGCGCTCTTCGGTTACAAATTGTTCCAAATATGCGGTCAGTTTGCTTCGTAGTTGCAGGTCTTCTATCTGTTTCATGGATCTCTATATAGCAAGAAAGCCCTTGTTCAGGGCTTTCTTTATGGTTTGTCGCTTCAAATTATTTCTTGAGGTTGCCTAATTTGGAACCGACTTTGAATTTGACCACGTTCTTTGCAGGGATCTTGATGGCCTTCTTGGTGGCAGGATTCAGACCCTTTCTGGCAGCGCGTTTCTTCACTTCAAAAGTGCCGAAACCAACCAGGGAGAGCTTGTCACCCTTCTTGAGGACTTCGCTCGTGGTGCACATGAAAGCGTCAAGAGCGCTCTTGGCTTGAACTTTGGTAAGACCGGCTTTTTCAGCCATTGCATCGATTAATTCGCTTTTATTCATACTCGTTAAAATTAAAAGGTTTGTTATTAGATTAATGAGCAGCAAATGTAAAGGATTTTGTGGAAAAAACTGTGTCAGAGAGACTTTTTTTTGGTAATGTGAAAAAAAATATTACCTTGTTGAATAGGTGTCGGTAATTTTTACAAAAAATACACTAAAACAATGTGTTTGTGTAATTCTCTTTTCTGAATCCTGCTAAGAAATCCTCAATATTCATGCGTTTTTTGCCCTCTATTTGCACGTTTTCAAGGGAAATTTCGCTGTTTTTGGTGGAAATTATCAATTTTTTTGAGTTTTCCACGCGCATTGTGCCTGGCTTTGACGCACTTTGGGTGTCGGAGATGGAGGCTTTGAAAACCTTCAGGATGACCTCCCGGGCGGAGTTGTTCTCATGCCCGGATGAGGTGTCCGTCTCCCCGATGGGGTGCAGACGCGTGAAGGCGCCGGGGTAGGGGGAGAGGCCACGGATCTTGTTGTAGAGATGCTCTGCGGTGTCGTCCCAATGCAGCAGCATGTCTTCCTTGAAAATCTTGGGTGCGGGCTTGAGTTCCAGGACGGATGGCTGCGGCACGGGGTGAAGGTCACCGGTCTCGATGTCACGAAGCGTCTGTGCGGCGATGTCGGCACCGGCCTCCATGAGCTTGTCGTGCAGGGTGCCGCCGGTGTCGTCGGTTGTGATTTCCACCTCGGTCTGGCGGATGATGGCGCCGGTGTCGGTGTGCTCGTCGAGGAAGAAGGTAGTGACGCCTGTCGTTTTCTCCCCGTTGATGATAGCCCATTGGATGGGCGCGGCACCCCGGTATTGGGGCAGCAGGGAGGCGTGGACATTGAAGGTGCCCTTCGGCGGGATGGTGTACACGGCCTTGGGGAGCATTCTGAAGGCAACGACTACGAAAACATCGGCCTGCAAGGCGCGCAATTGGTCGACAAAGGTCTCGTCACGGAGACGGTCGGGCTGCAGGACGGGCAGGTGGTGTTCCAGCGCGTATTGTTTGACGTCGGAGAACTTGAGCTTCTGGCCACGGCCCGCCGGCTTGTCGGGGGTGGTGACCACCGCGGCCACGTCGTGCCCCTCGGCGATGATGCGGTCGAGGGTGGCGACGGCGAATTCGGGGGTGCCCATGAACACTACTCTCATAGTCCTCTCTCTCTTTGGATTAACTCTTCGCGGAGGGCGATCATCTTGAGGCAACTGATGGCTCCTTCGACGCCTTTGTTGCCATGTTTGCCGCCGGCGCGCTCTTCGGCTTGCTGCATGTCGTTGGTGGTCAGCACGCTAAAAATGGCGGGCTTGCCGTGGGTGAGTCCCACCTGCATGATGCCGTTGGCCACGGCCTGTGCGATGAAGTCGAAGTGGCGCGTTTCACCCTGGATGATGCAGCCGATGCAGATCACGCCGTCAAGGGCCGGGTTGAAGTGCAGCAGCATGTCGGCGCCGGAGGGCAACTCATAGCTGCCCGGCACATGGTGCGTCACGATGTTTTCGGGTAAGACGCCCTGCTCCAGCAGTGCGGTGCGGGCACCCTCAAAAAGAGAATCGGTAATGTGACCGTTCCATTCGCTGACCACAATACCGATTCTGATATCTTGAGGAGAATTGAGTCTGAAAGGTGTGAACTCAGACAGGTTCTTCTTTTTCTCTTCTGACATTGGTTTTATTTGCATTTTGCTTGGGCACGCTCCTTGTATTGGGCGATGCTCATCTTGTTGTATTCGGAATAGAAGTTGTCTTCTATCTTTTGGTATGCAGCCAACGCCTCTTTCCAATTCTCTTGTCTCTCGTACATCTGGCCTAACTTGAAGAGGGCGATCGGAGTGTAGAGAGGATCGTTACCCTGGGTGGCTTTTTTGTAATACTTGACGGCCTCAGCCTCGTTGCCTTGGTCGTCGTACAGGTCGCCGATGAGGGTTTGGCAACCGTACCAGAGCACATCTTCTCTTTTCTTGAATTTCTTGAGATAATCGAGCGCTTCATCCTTCTGACCCAGCTTGAGGTAGCACAGACCTGCATAGTAGCGGGCGGTGTTGGCCGTTTTGGTGATCTTGTAGTTGTCGGCGATGGTGAGGAAACCGTCGTTCTCGTCGTCGCCATCGAGGGCGAGGTGGAGGGAGGCGCTGTCACCGGCCATCAGCATGCTGACAGGATAGGTGATGTTGGCGGAAGCCTCCGCGTTTTTCTTTTGGATATAGAAACGGTTGAACAGAATGAGTGCCAACGCTACGAGTAAAATTCCGATAATTATACCGTAGATGATGTTTTGGTATTTGCTGAAGAAAGCGAAAAATCTAGTTAAGAAATTTTCATTAACTTCTTCGTTTTCAATCTTTTTACTTCCTAATTTTTCGTTGCTTGCCATAATTCTTTTACATTATTTTTAGAGGGCGCAAAAATACACTTTTTTTTTCTATCTCGGACAGTGCTATTTTTCTTCTTCTTTTTTGTTGGGGAAAATATCTTTCAACCAATCTCTGAAAAGATAGAAATAGGCCCTTTTGTAGATGTGCCTGAACATGAATCTGTCCTCTTTGTGGTTGATCTCCTTCTCTTTGGGATGGGTGAGCGGCATGATGGGATAGGCATTCTTGCGCAGGTGGCGGATCCGGCGCTTCTCGTTCCCTTTGAATCCCACGTTTGTGACGAGGTTGAGGTAAGGTTGGATGCAGATGCCGTTGTGGGCCCAGACGTGCAGGTTGATCTGATAATCCCAATAGGGGGCGTTGCTCTTCTTGATGATGTTGAAGCGGCTTGTCCAGTAGGAACGGTGCCTCGGCTTTTTCATGTAGTTGGCCACGATGCCGGCGATTTTCTCGTTGTCATACTGTGCCATGGAGTAGGTGAAATCCTGCCAGCGGTTCCGCCAGGTGGCGAAGCCCCAGCTGGTGGCGTATGAGGAGAAGAAATAGGAGCTGCCGCCCCTGCGGAGACGTTTCTTGTATTTCTGCCTGCTCCGATGCCGCAGGTATGTGCTGCCGATGCTGAATACCTGTTCGTCGTTCCTATATTGCCGCAGGAGTTCTTCGCAATATGGGAAGAAATCGTATGTGGGCAGCGTGTCCTCGAAGAGAATGATGCCTTCTTCCTCGTTTTCGAAGAACCACTGCATGGCCTTGAAAATCATTTTGGACTTGCCGAGGTGTTCATCTTGCCATAGTGTGTGCATTTGGCAGGGCCATGCGGGCTGGATGACCGCGCGCGTCTGATAGACATGCGTGCGGTCAAGGGTGTTGTCCGCTTTGCAACCGTCGCCAGCCACATACAACTGTGTGGGCTGTATGGTCTGGAGAATCTGGAAAAGATTATGAGTCACCTCTATCCTGTTATAGAGGACGAGCAATATAGGAACTTTGAACATCGTAAAAGGAGTTGGTTATGCCAATTCGTGGATGACAAGGCCGGAACGCAGCTTCGGCTCGAACCAGGTGGTCTTCGGAGGCATGATGTTGCCCGTGTCGGCGATGTCGATGATCTGCTGCATGGAGACGGGGTAGAGGGCGAAGGCGACTTTCATCTCGCCGTTGTCCACGCGGCGTTTCAGTTCGCCCAGACCGCGGATACCACCTACGAAGTCGATGCGCTTGTCGGTGCGGAGATCCTTGATGCCTAATACCTTGTCAAGTACTAAGTTGCTGAGGATGGTGACATCCAACACGCCGATGGGATCATTGTCGTCGAAGGTGCCCGGCTTGGCGTTCATCTTGTACCAGTGGCCGTCGAGATACATGCTGAACTCGTGCAGCTTGGTAGGTTTGTAGATTTCGGTGCCCATGTCTTCCACGGTGTAGGCTTCACCCACGGCGGCGAGGAACTGCTCCTTGCTGAGACCGTTGAGGTCTTTCACCACGCGGTTGTAGTCGATGATGTTGAGCTGGTTGTCGGGGAAGATGACCGTCATGAAATAGTTGTACTCCTCTTTGCCGGTGTGGTTGGGGTTGTGCTCTTTCTTCTCCTGTCCCACGAGGGCGGCGGCGGCGCTGCGGTGGTGGCCGTCGGCGATGTACATGGCGGGCACCTTGGTGGCGAACAGCTCAACCAACTCGTCGATAAGGGCGCGGTCGTCGATGACCCAAAAGCGATGGCCGAAGCCGTCTTCCTTGGCGATGAAGTCGTAAACCGGGGCCTTGCTGGTCACGGATGCCACGATCTCGTCGATGCGGGCCACGGCAGGGTAGGCGAAGAAGACCGGCTCCACGTTGGCATTGGTGATGCGCACATGTTTCATGCGGTCCTCCTCCTTGTCCTTGCGGGTCAGCTCGTGTTTCTTGATGATCTTGTTCACATAATCCTCGCTATAGGCGCAGGCCACGATGCCGTACTGCCAGTGGGCGTTGGGATCGGTGGGGTTCATGCTCTGGGCGTAGATGTAGAGCTTCTCCTCCTTGTCCTGCACTAACCAGCCGTAGTCCTTGAAGCTGTTGTAGTTCTTCACCACTTGGAGATAGACTTCGAGGGAATGTTCGTCGGTGCCTTCGGGCAGGTCGATTTCGGCCTTGGTCACGTGGAGCAGGCTGTAGGGGTTGCCTTCGCATTCCTTGCGTGCCTCGGCAGAGTTCAGCACGTCGTACGGGCGGGAAGCGAGTTTTTCAACGATGGATTGGGGAGGACGGAATCCTCTGAACGGTTTGATAATGGACATAGTATTAATATTTTAAAGTTATTTGTTGTTTTTATTTTTCGCGGTGCAAAAATAGTAAATTTTAGGGAATAGGATGTCAATCCCGAACCAGTAGTTGCCGATTGTTTTTTTGGCTAGACACCCTTTGCCGCCCTGAACCTGATCTTCCCATTCCTGATGTTTATCGGAATCGTGGGCTTTATGTTTGGCACGGGCGGCAGCGCTTTGGTAGGCAAGACATCGGGAGAAGGTAAACCCGAGAAGGCCATCGCCATTTCCCCACCACGCACGCCACCCCCGCCACGAAGAACGGCAGCAGGAAGAAGATGACGGCGTAGCCGATGGCGTTGCCCACGCGGTTGTCGAAGAGTTGCACCCGCGATTTGGTCCAGAAGGACACCAGCGGGACGTCCAACTGTCCCCCTTGCGCATTTTAGATTTGCATTTTGAAATATAAAAATCACCAATATTTTTACAGTTTAAAATATAAAATGTATCTTTGCACCGTCATTCAAATTCGACGGAATTATGGAAACTGCTGATTTACAGCCTTTATTCAACAACTATCACCGCAAGATAGCCAAAATTGACTTGCGATTCAAACGTTATCTTTATTCCCAAATCAATTGGAAGTCCAGGATGATTGGTATCAAAGGTCCGCGGGGTGTTGGCAAAACCACGATGCTCTTGCAGCATATCCTCGAGAATTATGAGGATATTGACCAAACGCTCTACGCTTCGCTTGACGACCTCTGGTTTTCCTCCCACACCCTTGTCGAACTCGTTGACTGGGCCAACCGGCATGGCATCATGCGCCTCTATTTGGACGAAGTGCATCGTTACGAACAATGGTCTGTCAATCTGAAGAATATATACGACAACTACCCCGATATGAGCATTGTCTATACCAGCAGTTCACTACTTGTTATGGACAACGCCAAGGTGGATCTCTCGCGCCGACAGACGATTTACACCCTTTATGGTATGTCGTTCCGGGAATATCTTGTCTTTGAGAATGCCCTGAATCTCGACCCGATTCCTTTCAATGAACTTATCCGGAACCATGTTCCCCATGCCATGACCATAACGGGCACTATCAAGGTGGCCCCTCTCTTCGAAGTGTACCTGCGTCATGGATACTATCCTTTTTATCGTGAGTCCATTGAGGATTTCCCTTCCCGATTGCGCGAAACAGTATCTGTTGTAATTGACAGCGACCTTCCAGCTGTGGAGAACGTGTCGTTTGAAACCCTCCAGAAAGTCAAGCGCCTGCTGATGATTATTTGCGAAAGGGTTCCTTTTAAGCCGAACATGTCCAGGCTCTGGAAACAACTTGACACCAACAACGAGCTGGGACTGCGTATGTTATACGCGCTCGACAAAGCGCAAATTCTGGGTTTGCTCACCTCAAGGACCAAGAGTTACAAGCACTTTTACAAACCTGACAAAATCTATTTGGGCAATCCCAACCTGATGCACGTTCTTTGTCCGCACGTGGACAAGGGAAACGAACGGGAGACGTTCTTCTACAGCCAGCTTCGTGTGGCAAACGAGGTCAAGTATCCTGCACAGGGTGATTTTCTGGTGAACGACAAATATCTCTTCGAGGTGGGCGGCAGTAGTAAGACTTTTGACCAGATTGCCGATGTGCCTGACAGCTTCCTGGCCGTTGATGACACGGAAGTAGGCCACGGCAACCGCATCCCTTTGTGGATGTTTGGGTTGCTGTATTAGCGAGACGGTTCCGTAAATCTCACAACCTCTCCACCACGCATGCCACCCCTGCCATGAAGAACGAAAATAGGAAGAAGATGACGGCCTGTAGTAAGGTTTTATTGTATTTTTGCAGCGTGAAAAGAATTTCGAAATGACTGAAACAAACATTATGGAAGAAGCACAGCCCAAACAATATCCCTGTTATGTTCGGACTATCCGCCGAGGCAAACGCAAATTGTCAATAGTGTCAAGATGGTATCTCCGTCTTGCCATTATTGCTTTCATGATTCTTGTAGGTTTCTTCTTGGTCTCTTTGTTTGATAAGGGCATGATGCCCACCCTTTTTAAAGGGCCGCTCGTTTATCTCATATCTTTGGGGATAGCCTTATATTATTCTCTTATCAATAAGGGGAGTCTGGTGGAATCTGTAAGTTTTGATTATAAGAGACAGGAGATCAGGATTGTACACTTTACGCTTTTGAACCGTCAACATAAAGTGGTGATTCCATTCGAGGGGATGAGCTGGAGTGTGCTTCCAGGCGGAAACAGCCTCAACAGACTTCGGATTTTTCCCAAGCAAGGAAACCGGATAGTGATTTGTGAGGATGGGCTCGGATGGACGGGCAGGGATGTCGATTGTTTGAAATCTGCTTTGTCAAGGATAGTAGAGCCGGAACATTGGCTTCTGAAAGTGTAGGCCGGATCTATATGGAAATATTCCTGAAGGGTGTTCCTCTCTTGACGTTTCGCTTTTACCTCGCCACTTTGCGTATAACGGGGCCGTTGGCGGTGTCGGCGCGCACAATATAAACCCCTGCGGCGAAGTGGGTGATGTCAATAACGGCATGGTCTCCTTCCACCTTGACGGTCTTCAGCAACTTGCCCGAGATGTCGTAAATTTGCACGTCCCGTATGGCACATTCCCCGTTGATAATGACTTGTCCGTCATGAATGTACACCTGCAGGTCGCTCATAACCACGTCCTCCACACCTATGATGGGGGCGAAAATGGCGGTTACGGAACTGTCACCGACAAGATGCAGCGTGTCCGGATTGATAGTGTCCCCGTTGTCCCAATGCGAAAACCGGTAGCCGTCGTTGGCAATGGCTTGGATGATGGCGGTGGAGTCCGAACACCGTATGTTGCTGCCGTCTTGCGGAATGATGGATGCCGTGCCCCAAGTGCTTTCATAAGCAGAGATGTTCAGTTGAAAATCCACACCCCTTTCCAGATAATTATGGGAACTATAGGAGGTGTTCCAAAGCAAGGTGTAATAGTACATGCTTCCACATGGAATGGAGAAAATGTTGGTGTTTGAAAGAAGTTGTGAGGCATAAGCCAATGATCGGCTGATGGGTATTTCCCAAAATAAAGTGACGGTGTCCAATGTGCAATCATTGAAAGCGTCTTCCCCGATGGAGAAGACGGAGTTGGGAATGGAGATGTTGGTCAGGGCCCTGCAACTCGAAAAGGCGGAGTTCCCGATGACGGTGACAGAGTTGGGTATGTGTATGCTGGCCATCGAAAGGCAGCCGTAGAAGGTGCCATTGCTGATGGTGGTGACGGAGTTGGGTATATCGAAACTCACTATGTTAGAGCAGTTCTTGAATGCTCTGTCGCCGATGGAAGTGACGGAGTTGGGGATGGAGATGCTGGGCAGGGTGCTGCAATACCAAAAGGCTTCCTGACCGATGGTGGTGACGGAGCTGGGAATGTTGACACTGATCAGCGATGTGCAGTCGCCGAAAGCTCCGTTGCCGATAGAGGTGACGGAGTTGGGGATGGAAATGTTGGTCAGGGATGAACAACCGGAGAAAGCAAGATCGCCGATGGAAGTGACGGTGTTTGGGATGATGGTGCTGCTGCAACCAAACATCAAGGTGTTGCTGCTGGTTTCAATGATGGCGTTGCAGTTATTCCTGCTGTCAAAAACAGGATTCCCTGCCGATACAATCATGGAAACAAGGGACGAACAGCTGTAAAAAGCGTCGCTGCCGATGGTGGTGACCGTGTTGGGGATAGTGACGCCGGTCAGATAGTGACAATATTGGAAAGTGCCTACACCAATGGCGGTGACAGGATATGTGAGGCTGTCGTGGTGTACGCTGTCCGGAATGACTAAATTCCCAGTGAAATTATTACCGTAACTGGAGGGCAATGGGGCTACGACTTGGGCTTCACCATTCACCACTGTATAATACAGTGTATGTCCGCTCGGCGACACGGCGCTGAAATCGTATGCGTGGCAGGGCAGAGTCAGGCATAATGTGACGAGGGTGAAGACAGGTAATAAAAGGTGTTTCATAATATTCACAATCTGTGCCGATACAAATTTCATAGCATAAACAAAACAAAAAAACAACAATAATTTTTTCATAATCGGAGGGTTGTTGTTCGGGCGCACGGGCGAGTCAGGTGGTTCCCCGTGCCAGGGCTGGCAGCACTTTTTCAACGCGGCAAAGGTACAAAAATATTCGGATACCATATCCGCAACCGCATAAAAATGTATAGTTACGGATATACTATAGCGGATAGTTTATCCGTAACCGTGTAAAATTATATAGTTTTGGATACTATGGTAGAGACGGGCACGCAACGTCTCTACCATATCAAACTCGGGTGCGGAAAGTGTAATAAAATACCATGTTTCCGCACCCGAGTTGTGCTCATTTTCCAAGAAAATATGAAACTCAGGTGCGGAAAGTGGGAAAAAATACTGTGTTTCCGCATGTGAGTTTTATCTGTTTGAATTTTTTTTATATTTTTGCCGACGAAAAAAAAGTTCGTCATGGACAAGAATCTTTTTATCGGACGCGAATATGAAATCCATCAGCTGGAGAAATACCGGGACTCCAAAGAATCGGAATTCATCATTGTTTACGGACGCCGGCGTGTCGGAAAGACCTTTCTCATCAAGGAGTTTTTCGACGACAAGTACGATTTCCACGTCACAGGGCTTTACAAGAAGCCCAAGAAAATGCAGCTCAAGAATTTTTATCTTGCGCTTCAAGAATACGGGTCTTCCATTAGGAAAGTGCCTGAAGACTGGTTGGAGGCCTTTGCAGAGCTGAAGAAACTGTTGAAAAGCATCCAGGATAAACGCAAAAAAATCGTTTTCATTGACGAGCTCCCCTGGATGGACACTCGCCAAAGTGACTTTCTGGCCGCCTTTGAAGCCTTCTGGAACGGTTGGGGCGCACAACAAGACGACCTCATGCTGATTGCGTGCGGCTCTGCCACCACTTGGATCACCAATAAAATCCTCTCCGACAAAGGCGGACTGTTCAACCGAGCTGCCCGGCGACTATACCTGATGCCCTTCACACTCCAGGAGACAGAGCGATACCTGATTTCAAGGGGTATCCGTTGGAGTCGTTACGACATTGTGGAATGTTACATGACCATGGGCGGAATCCCCTATTACCTCAAACTCCTTGACAATGGTCTTTCTTACCTTGCCAACATCGACACCCTTTTTTTCAAGCGCAACGGTCCGCTTTGGGATGAGTTCGACCATCTTTATGAAACCCTTTTCGGCACGTCAAAAGGTTATTTGAAAATCATTGAGGCGTTGTCCACGAAAAAATCAGGTCTCACCCGAAAGGAGATCATCCGCGAAACACATCTGGAAGACAACGGGCTGCTTACAGAGATGCTGAAGAACCTGAAAGACAGTCGGTTTGTGAGCGCTTACAACACTTTTGGCTATGACGAAAAGAATGTGGTATATCAGCTCGCAGACTATTTCACCTTGTTCTATCTGCGTTTTCTCAAGGGCAAGCAAAACCCCGACGAGCATTTCTGGACCCATTTTTTAGACAATCCCGCGAAAAGCAATTGGGCGGGTCAGACTTTCGAACAAGTCTGCAAGGATCACATCACGCAGGTCAAGAAAGCCATCGGAATCAGTGCCCTGTTGACGGATATATCCTCATGGCGCGGTTCCTCTGAAAGCGGGAAAGCCCAAATCGACCTCATCATTGACCGCCGTGACCGAACAACGAATATTTGCGAGATCAAGTTCTCCGTAGGAGAATATACAATCGACAACAACTACGAGGAAAATCTCAAAAAAAAGATGCAAGTGTTCCGTGAAGCCACAAAATCGCGAAAAGCCCTGCAACTGGTCATGATCACCACCTACGGCATCAGGCAAAACGCACACAGCGGCATTGTGCATTCGCAGGTGCGGATGGATGACCTGTTTGACTTGTAAAGACGGGGTGCGCATTATCTCTATAAACAACATGCACCGTTTCGTTCCTCCTTCATAAAATTTATCTCTTCACAAACTTTCAGAAATTTATCCTATTTTTGCACGTTTTTTTATGGATTATGAAACCTGTCCAAATGGTTGACCTGCAAGGTCAATATGCAAACATACGGGAAGAGATTGATGAGGCGGTGCGTCGTGTGCTCGCGGAGGCCTGCTACATCAACGGGCCTGCGGTGCCGGACTTTGCTTCGGCGCTGGCTGCCTACACGGGTGTGTCGCATGCCGTGACCTGCGCCAGCGGCACCGATGCCCTCCAACTGGCCCTCATGGCGCTGGGGCTCCAGCCAGGCGACGAGGTTATCACCGTGCCCTTCACCTTCGTGTCCACCGTCGAGGTCGTCGCCGCGCTCGGACTCAAGCCCGTGTTCGTGGATGTCCGCCCCGACACATTCTGCATGGATGTTTCCAAACTGGAGGCCGCTATGACTTCCCGCACTAAAGTCATCCTGCCAGCCCACCTCTTCGGCCAATGTGCCGATATGGAGACGATTATGCGTAGTGCTTCTGCCCACCATCTCTTCGTGGTGGAGGATGCCTGCCAGGCACTCGGCGCACAGGTGACTTTCTCCGACGGTTCTGTCCATCAGGCCGGCACCATGGGTGACATCGGTTGCATCTCTTTTTTCCCCACCAAGAACTTGGGTTGCTTCGGTGACGGAGGGGCGGTCTTTACTCATGATGACGACCTTGCCGCACGCATCCGCAGCATTGCCAACCATGGCATGTCGCAAAAGTACTATTACGATCAGGTGGGCATCAACTCCCGTCTCGACACGCTTCAGGCGGCTGTGCTCCAGGTGAAGTTGCGCCATCTGGATGAATATATCCAGTCGCGGCAGCATGCCGCCCGCCTCTACGACGAGGCACTGGCCGACTGCCCGGCCGTCATCACGCCTGCCAAGGCATCCTTCTCTACACATACATACCACCAATACACCCTCCGCGTGGCTGCGGAACACCGCAATGCCCTGCGGCAACAGTTAGCTGACGCAGAGGTGCCTACCATGGTCTATTACCCTTGTCCACTGCACCTGCAGACTGCCTATCGTGACCTCGGTTACCGCGAGGGTGACTTCCCTGTCTCGGAAGCCCTCTCCAAAGAGGTGTTTTCCCTCCCTATGCATACGGAACTCACTCCCGACCAGATTCAATACATTACCAAACAATTGAAAAACGTTTTTTAAACCACAACGATTATCCATTATCTACCAAGCTCTTGCCCCTTATGTCACCCAGCATCCACCCCACCGCCATCATTGATTCTGATTGCCAAATCGGCGAAGGTACCAAAATCTGGCACTTTTCGCATCTCATGCCGCATTGCAGGATTGGCCAAAATTGCATTATTGGCCAGAATGTGTTTGTAGCCGAGGGTGTTACGATTGGTGACAATGTGAAGGTGCAGAACAATGTGTCCATTTATGCGGGGGTTGAGGTGGAAGACGATGTCTTCTTGGGCCCTTCGATGGTGTTTACCAATGTATTGAATCCCAGGAGTTTCATTGAGCGGAAGTCGGAATTCAAACAGACGCTTGTGCGCAAGGGCGCGACCATAGGCGCCAATGCCACCATCGTGTGCGGGTGCGAGATTGGTCGTTATGCGTTGATTGGAGCTGGAGCCGTGGTCACCAAGTCGGTGCCGGACTATGCCCTTGTGGTCGGCAACCCGGCCCGTCCAATAGGGTGGGTGAGTGCCTTCGGCCACACCCTCGCTTTCGATGCAGCTGGAATGGCCACCTGCCCGGAGAGTGGAAAACAGTATCAACTCAAGAATAATCAGGTCATTGAATTGTAGATGAAGACTCTTTGGAAATATGGACTTCGCATCTTGCTGTTGTGCTGTCTGATGACGGGCGCGTTTTCCGCCTATGCCACCCACCAGCGTGCCGGCGAGATCAGCTATGTCTATGTGTCGAACCTCACCTACGAGTTCACTGTCACCACATACACCTATACGCCCAGTTTGGCTGACCGCCCTGAAATTGACATCACCTGGGGCGACGGTACCGTCTCGACGGTGCAACGGACCCTCAAGACGGATATGGGCAACGACATCAGCAAGAATGTCTATGTCACCCGGCATACCTTTCCCGCGTCAGGAACCTTTTATGTCTCCTTCGAGGACCCCAACCGTAATGCCGGCATTGTCAACATTCCCAGTTCTGTGGAGATTCCCTTCTTCATTGAGACCATGATTGTCATCAACCCCTTTGTCGGGGGCAACTCCTCGCCGCAGCTGATGAACCCACCCATTGACAACGGCTGCACAGGCGTGATATATTACCATAACCCCGGAGCATACGACCCCGACGGCGACAGCCTCTCCTATTCGCTGGTGGATTGTCGCGGCTACAACGGGGAGGTGATCCCGGGCTATGAGTTGCCGTATGCCTCCAACTACATCGCCATTGATTCCGTGTCGGGTGACTTGGTATGGGATTCGCCCACCATGGCTGGAGAGTTCAATATCGCCATCCTTATTCGGGAGTGGCGCAACGGCATTCTCATCAGCAGCATGGTGCGCGACATGCAGATTACCATCGCGCCTTGCAACAACCGCCCGCCCTTGGTGCTGGTGCAGGACACCTGTGTGTTGGCCGGCACCCGGCTGCATCTTCCCGTGCAGGTTTTCGACAACACCTCCACGCATGTCACTCTCACCGCCACGGGTGAGCCTCTCTATCTTGAAGACGGTCCCGCCCAATTTATGCCCATTACGGACAGCGTGGCCTATACCACCCATTTCAACTGGAACACACAATGCTCCCATGTGCGCATCGCTCCCTATGAGGTGCTCTTTAAGGCGCGTGACAACGGACCGCAGGTGGAATTGGTCTCTTTCAAGACCTTGAGAATCACCATTGTGGCACCAAAGCCCAAGAACCTTTTGGCGGTTCCGGAGGGCAACGTGGTTCACCTTCAGTGGTCTCCCGACTCCTGTCCCAACGCCATTGGCTACGACATTTACCGCCGAAACGGCAGTAACCCGTTTGAGCCGTCGCACTGCGAGACAGGCATGCCTGACGGGACTGGCTACCAATGGATTGGCCGCACGAATGCATGGGAGGACACGCTTTTTACGGATAACGGTGCCCAACTGCCGTTGTATCATGCCAATGACTACTGCTACCGCGTGGTGGCCCTCTTTGCCGATGGCGCTGAAAGCTATGTCTCCGACGAGGCTTGCACCCATATCTTCAATGATGCCCCGTTGCTGATCAATGCCGATGTGGTGACCACCGATTCCCTGTATGGCACGTTGAAAGTGCGTTGGATAGCCCCGCCCGAAATTGACTCCGTGGCCTTCCCACCACCATACTTCTATAATCTATACAGGAAAAATTCTGACGGGGTGGAGTGGACGTTGCTGAATGCCACCCCCTATCCGTTTATCGGCACGGATACATCCGAATGTCTTGACCATGATCTTAATACACGCGATTTCCCCTATACCTATCGCGTGGACTTTTTCAATGCCGATACTGTTATCGAACATTCCGACCCTGCCACCTCCATTTTTGTGACCACCACTCCCGGTGACCGCCGCATCGCGCTCAATTGGCAGGTGCAACAGCCTTGGAGCAACGTGGCCTACACAGTCTATAGAAGCACCGATGGCTCTGGATTGTGGGATTCCATCGCGACGGTGGCGGAGACTTCCTATACGGATTTCGGGTTGGAGAACGGACAGTGTTACTGTTACTATGTGCGTGCGGAGGGCTATTATTGGCTCCCGGATACCATAGGACCTCTCTTCAATCGCTCGCAAATCGCTTGTGACACGCCCATCGATGACGAGGCACCGGAGCTTCCGCAAATCGCCATCACCACGGATTGCTCCGTAGTGACTTACACTTGGTCTTTCTCGTCCGACAGCGCCGCCTCCGATGCATTCTACTATTACATATATTACAAGCCCACGCTTGAGGGGAGTTTCACATGCATTGATTCATTCACAACGGAGGGCCACATTTGTTTTCCGGCACCTTGCACCTATCAGGTGTCCGCTCCCGACGTGATCGTGGGATGCTTCGCCATGGCTGTGGCCGACACCAACCACAATCGCACGCGGATTACAGATTCTGTCTGCATCGACATTTACGATTGCCTTGACTATCGTTTGCCCAATGTCTTCACACCCAACGGCGATGGTTCCAACGATCTGTTCCAGCCCTTTGAATCCTATCATGGGGTTGAGAAGGTGGAAATATTCATCTACAACCGCTGGGGCAAGCGGGTGTTCCACACTCAGGATCCTGCCATACTTTGGGACGGCACTGATGAGATGACGCACCAACCTTGCTCCGCCGGGGTGTTTTATTATGCCTGCAATGTCTATGTCAACACCCTCACCGGCCTGTTGTCCTATCCTTTGCACGGATCCATAACGCTGATAAAGTAATCATATCTAACTTATTGTAAACTAAAATCCAAAAGTATGAAACAACTCAAAACACTCATTTTTGCACTGATGGCGGTGGTGACGTTTGCTGCCTGTGACCGAAACGATCCGCCCGTTGCGATTGACGACGATCCCATTGTGGGACCCGACTCCACTGTGGTGCCGGAGGAGCCCCAAGACAACATTTACCAATTCAAGGTTGAAACCGGCGATGGCGACAGTGTTTCGCTTTCTATGTATAGAGGTCAGGTGCTCCTTGTTGTCAACACTGCCACGCAATGTGGTTATACTCCGCAATATACAGACCTTGAACGAATTTATGAAACTTACAAGGATAGAGGTTTCGTCATCCTTGATTTCCCGTGCAACCAATTTGGCGGCCAGGCTCCAGGGTCCTATGACGACATACATGGTTTTTGCACCGATCACTATAGCATCACATTCCCGCAGTTTGCCAAAATCAATGTCAATGGTTCCCATGCTTCTCCGCTTTATGTATGGCTTAAGAGCAAAAAGCCAGGTAATATCCAGTGGAATTTCACCAAATTTCTCATCAATCGCAATGGCGAAGTTGTTGAGCGATTTGAACCGGCATACTCCATGTCCAGGGTCGAGGAAGCCATTCAGGGCCAGTTGTGATGTCGGTGATCACGGCCCTTTCAAACCGGCAAATACAACACGAATAAAAAAAATCGGATAAAAAACTATGTTTCAAGAAAAAAGTGTATTTTTGCCGCCCTTTAAAAAATTAGTATTAACCAAAAAAAGAAAGAGGTATTACCTATGATTATTGTTCCCGTGAAAGAGGGCGATTCCATTGACAAAGCGCTCAAAAGACTGAAAAAGAAATTCGACAAAATTGGTGTGAAGAAAGAGATTCGTACGCGCCAGGAGTTCACCAAAAAGAGTGTCATCAGAAGGGAGCAATTGCGCAAGGCCATCTACGTTCAGCAGCTTCGTAACGCTGAGAACGAATAAGAGGTTTTTGACAATCAACACAAAACAGGGTCCAGCCCTGTTTTTTTTTGCCCGTTCAACACAATAATATATATATACTACAGTTATATGAGCATGATTTCCTACTCGTCATTCATCGACTATCTGCGGTATGAAAAACGTTCTTCAGAACATACGGTCACGGCTTATGGTCGTGACCTTGAACAGTTTGCGCGCTATATGGAGGAGTCGTTGGGTATTGGCGCACTTCAGGATGTGACGGCGGATGACATTCGGACCTGGATTATCACGATGCTGGAGGACAGTGGCGACACGGCCAGGACAGTCAACCGCAAACTCAGTGCCCTGAAAGCCTTCTATCGTCACGAGGTGAAAGTGGGAACCTTGTCGGACAATCCCATGCGGCAGGTGCGGTCGCCCAAGTTCCAGAAACGGTTGCCCGTGTATGTCGAGCAGCGCGACATGGAGCACCTTTTTTCCGATGTAGAGTTCGGTGAAGAATACGAAGGAGTGCGCGACAGGCTGGTCTTGGAGATGTTTTATGCCACCGGCATGCGTCTCTCGGAACTGCTCAACCTGCGGAAAAACTCCATTGATTTCACCAATAACACTTTGAAAGTGTTGGGGAAACGCAACAAGGAACGCATCATCCCGTTCGGCAATAAGCTGCGTGACTTATTAACAACGCATATCGGAAATTATGAAAAAAAATTTGGAACAGATATCCAAAATTATTATATCTTTGTTGCCGCCAATGGAAAGAAACTTTATCCAAAGGCGATCTATAGAATTGTGCGAAAATACTTGGACATGGTAACAACAATCGACAAGAGAAGTCCCCACGTGATTCGCCACACTTTTGCGACGCACATGCTCAACAATGGCGCGGATTTGAATGCCATCAAGGAGATTCTCGGCCATGGCAGTCTGGCCGCCACACAGGTTTACACGCACAATTCCATGGAACAACTCAAATCAATTTACAAACAAGCCCATCCTAGGGCATAAAACAAAGGAGGTTATTATGACTATCAACATTTCTTCCGTACATTTCAAAACGGATCAAAAGTTAGAAGAATTCATCAACGAAAAGGTCGAAAAATTAAGCAAACTTCACGACGGGATTATCAGCGCCGAGGTGACCTTGAAGTTGGAGAACACCGAAGCGCCCGAGAATAAGACGGCCGACATCCGCATTATGATTCGCGGCAATGACGCCATCGCCAGCAAAACCGCCAAAAGTTTCGAAGAGGCAGTCGATGTGGCAGTCGATGCCCTTAAAAAGCAGTTAGTCAAAATAAAAGAGAAAGAACAGACCAAACGGTAGTGTTTCAGCAGGCTTGATGCCTGATTAGACGGCAAATAGCAGACTGCCAACATGCCATAACGTCGAGAATACTGCCATCACGATAAACGCTTCGCTCTCCATGGGGTGCAACCTCTCGGAGAGCGAAGTTTTTTTTCTCTTCCTGCAATAATACAACCCTTCATGCGTTTATCATTGTGTTGAAAAAAATAGTCTCATTAAATTAATAATACAATGAACAACAAATCTGTCACCATCGCCATCATCGTTGGCATTGCGTTCTTCCTCGCCGCCCTGGCTCTGGGCATTGCATTCTATCAGACCAAGAAACCCGTCAAGACGGTCTCTGTGGTCGGTCTTGCCGAAAAGGACTTCACTTCCGATCTCATCGTCTGGAATATCCAGTACGACGTGATCGAGAATGACATGAAGACTTCCTACACCAAAATCAAAGAGCAAGCAGCCATTGTCAAGGAGTTCCTTCAGAGCAAAGGCATCAAGGATTCCGAAATGGATTTCAAGAACATCTCCACGGATCGTAAGATGGACAGCCATTGGGAAAACGGCCATTGGGTGGAGAGGTTTGTAGGTTATGAGTCCAGACAGACTGTGCGTATCGAATCCAAGGACGTGGACAAGATCGAGAAGGTCATCCGCGCCATCTCCGAGCTTTACGAGCAGAACATCAACATTGACAGCTGGAATCCGGAGTATTACTACACCAAGCTGGCTGACTTGAAGATTGAGATGCTGGCTGAGGCTTCCAAGAATGCACGCGAGCGTGCGGAGACCATCACCAAGAACGCTGGTGGCCGCCTCGGTGACCTGAAGACCGCCACAACGGGCGTCTTCCAGATCACGGCACCCAACTCCGCCGACGAGGACTATTCATGGGGCGGTGCGTTCAACACCTCTTCCAAACAGAAGCATGTGAGCATCAACATGCGTCAGACCTACTATGTAAAATAATTATGTAAAAGATTGTTTCGGGCTATAACTGCCCGATTCTGTTTACTGTCTCGATTGCACGAAGAAAGCCGGTACCATAGCAGTACCGGCTTTTCTCGTCTCTTTGCGGGAGTATATTACGGTAGTAAAAACAGCTGTCTGTACTTCCATAAAATTGTTCGTTTTTGCGCCATTTTTCCAAAAAGTTCCGAAATGCACCCACGCACCCTCTCCTTACACACCCTTTGAAATGAACAAAAAGGGTGGTTTTTCCACAATTTATTGTTGAAAAAATACCCTCTATAAAAAAATATTTCGTTGATTATCAGGATGATATAAAAAAAATAAAAAAAAGTAGGTCAGAATGGTTGTACTGTATTATAAAAAGTGTATTTTTGCGGTCCCAATTGAGAGGGAAACGGGACGAGTCCCGCGGAGCAGAAGGGGGAGAGAAAAGACAGTTGGGGATGTTCATTGAAAGAATGGAAAGATGTAGCAAATACTCAAGGATTTTTTTGAGATTCGCAAGCGATGAAGTCGGGACAGACAAAAAAAGAAAAGAAAGAAATTAATTAGGATG
>JAGCCZ010000063.1 GCA_017651425.1 Bacteroidales bacterium | reverse complement strand
GTTGTAGGTGATGAACGCCTTGAAGGTGTAGCCTGTGTTAGCGGTGAGGCCCGTCAGGTTGGCCGTGAACGTATTGCCAGAGCCGGTGCCGGCAATCGGCGCGTAGGTGCCGCCCGTGGTGGCCTTCCACTCGAAGCCCTTCGCCGTGATGGTCACGCCGTCGGGATTCGTGATGGTAGCGTTCAGCGTGGCATTCGTCTGTCCGACAGAAGATGCAGCATTGGTAGCCACGGTCGGGTCGGTGACAGCCGGGCCGGAACCGGAGCCTTCGTAGATGGAGACGTCATCCAAGTTGATGCCGTAGCCATAATCGGAAATACCATCAATCTTGATTTGGTAAGTTGCGCTCGGAGAAGGCAAAGCTAAGGAGTCGTATGTCCAAGTGCTCACACTGGAGTTGTAGGTGGCCAACTGTATCCACGAGCCGGTAGTCGAAGTGCGATAATAGACCGTCATTTGGTCCTGATCACCACTCCAGGCTTCGTTGGTGTACCAGAACGAAAGAGTCGGGTTAGTCAGAGAGGTAAGGTCAAATGTCGGCAGTTGCAAGGTGGCCTGGTCGCCGCTGCCGCCCTGATAGAACTGCATCACCTTGCTGCCGGAGTGTGCGGAAGAGACACTACCGTGGAAACTGCTGGTAACCTCCCAGTTGGTGGCCGAACCTGTGCTATTCCAACAAGCAGGCAGACTGCTGGTTACGGCATCAAAATTCTCGGTGTACGGGAAAGTCGATAAGATGTCGCAGTCGGTGGCCGCCGTAATGGGACCCACCCACATACTCTGGTCGGTGGTGGAGCAGACGGCGCGCACATAGAACTGGTAGCTGGTGGCGACGGTAAGGCCAGTCACCGTGAAAGTGTTCGTGGTGGCTTGCACCGTGGTGCCGGTGCCGTGGGAGAAGCCGGGAGCGCCGTACTCAATCTCCCATTCCGTCTCCGTGCCGACTGCGGTCCAGGAGAGCGTGACAGACGAATTGGTAGTGCCGCTGGCGACAAAGTTGGCGGGAGCCGGACAGGTGAGGGCCATCAATACGATGTTGTCGATGGCACCAGGAGGCATGGTGCCCACGGAGCCGTCGTTATGCCACAGGAAGTAGAGACGCTTCGTGGTGTTGGAATACTGACTGCCATTCAGGGTCACATTCTCCGTCTGCCAGTTGCTCTGCAGGTTATACTGGCCTATTTGGGTGGCTCCTGCGGGTGTTGAGCTGGAACCGGCCTCCACAGGGGCAGGGGTGCCCAGGAACACCTTGATATAGTCGCAGCACGACTCGGCGTAGGCACGCCAGTTGAACGACAGGATGAAATCCTGGTTGCTGTCGAACTGGATATCGCGGTAAGCCCACACATTGGCGGCTGTGGAAATGGTGTAGTTGTTGGTGGCACCGTTGTCGTTGGAGATGTAGAGGGCACTGTCGCCACCGTTGTTGACCGCGCCGCCGATGTACCACTTGTTGGCTTCATTTCCGTTGACGATGGTCCAGGCGGCATTTTCGGTGGCATCCTCAAAGTCGCAGTTGTAGGGCAGCGTGGCAATATTGATGCCGACCGTGCTGCACAACAACGCCTCTGACCATTCGCTCTGGTCGGTGGTGGAGCAAACGGCGCGCACATAGAACTGGTAGGCAGTGTTATCCGTCAGGTTGGTCACATCGAACGGGTTGGTGGTCGCTTGCACCGTGGTGCCGGTGCCGTGTGTAAAGCCGGGAACGCCGTACTCAATCTCCCACTCCATGGCGGGGCCCGTTTCGGTCCAAGACAGAGTCACACTGCTGGCGGTGACTGCGGTCACCATGAAGTTGACAGGTCTCGGGCAGGAGGGCAGCGTGGTGAAAGAGGCGTGTGTCCAGGTGGCATAGGATCCGTCATCGCACTGTACGCGGATATAGACATCGTAGGCCGTGTTGTCGTTCAGACCCGTGATGACATACGAGGTGACATTGGATACCGTCGTGGCAACGGAGTCGTCAGGGTCGAAGCCGGTTTGACCCCACACAAGCTCGAAATCCGTGGCGGTGCCTGTGTAGTTGCTCCAGCTGACGAAGGCCTCGTAGATGCCTGCGGAATCCACCGTCAAGGACGGAGACACACAGTTTACGCAAGTGGTGAAAATCTCAAAGCCGGCATATTGGCCAGAACCATCGGTGTGGAAGTAGAGGGTCAACGGGCCCGTCGTGGAGGTGATGGTCGGAATCTGATAGGTTACACCGGAGGAAGATTGGTCGGTCTGCAGGATCTGGTTGGTGGTGCCCACGCCGTCATAGATGGTCAGACGGTCCCAAGTGCTGCTCTCGGCCACCAAGGTGCCATGAATCTGCACAAAGCTGCCCTGCTGGTCAGGATAGATGACCAGATAGGCATCCACACTGTTGGAATAGTTTCCGGTAGATCCGCCGTCATCGTAGATGACCGAACCGCAGGTGTAGAGGGTGTCCCAACCGGAGGTGTGCATATCATAGGAGCCCGGCGTGGCCGAGACGGGGCCGCGCCAGACGCTCTGGTCGCCGCCGCAGTCGGCCTGCACATAGAAATCATACACCGTGCCGCCGGCAAGGTTGCCGATGGTGACGAAGGTATCTTGCACGTTCACGATGTTGTTCACGGCCGTGTCAGGGTTGAATCCTGCGGGGCCATAGACCACATTCCACCCAGTGGCCGTACCGGCCTCCACCCACGACAAAGTAACGCTGGAAGAGTTGGTGGATACCAAGTTGAGCACAGCCGGCCGCGGGCAGGTGATGACCTCGCCCACATAGAGATTGTCAATATGCAGGTCGTTGTCGCCGCCACTCACGGTGGACTCGCCGTAAAACGCTATCTTGATGGGCTGCCCTGCATATTGGGCCAGAGAGATGGTGACGTTCTCACCCTGATAATTGATTTGGTCGTAGGAATGGTCGCCCGTGCTGGTGTTGTTCCAGACAACGGCGTTGCTCCTGCTCCAGGTGGCGCCATAGTCGGTGGAGACAAAGACGATAAACTGGTCATCGGCCTGGTTGCCGACATTCTCTATGGGGTCGGCATTGGCGTAATCGGTGAGGGCCAGGTCGAAGTTGAGGATAGGCGCTGTGGCGTTGGTCAGATCTATGACGGGAGATACCAGCCAATAGCTGCAGCTGCTGTAGATGTTGACCTTGCCGTGTCCGGTGCCGAACACATAGTTGCTGCTGAAGTTCCATCCCGACGTGGTGGCGGTCAGGTTTGTGGTCTGGGTAACGGAAGAGGAGGCAAGTCCCGAATAGCGTTCCCAACATTGTGGGAAAGCATTTGTGAAAGTGGTGAAGTCTTCGTTGTAAGGAATGTTTTCGGGCGTGCAGCCTGTGCGGAAGTTGACCATACGGACATCGCTGTACTCGCTGCCGCAGTCCGTTCTGACATAGGCCCTGTAAGTGGTTTGCTGCGCCAGACCCGTGAAGGTGTAGGTGGTGTCGGCATAAACGGGAATCCAGTTGACCGTGTCAAAGCCGATGACTGCATCGGCAGGGGCGATATACACTTCGTAGTTCATACCCTGGAGACCATCCCAGGAAATGGTGGCGGCGACGTCGGTGACAACATCGGCAGTCAGGTTGGCCACATGCTCGCAGGCCGGGATGACATCGATATTGATGTCGTCGATGTACATATAGCTCGTTGCGCCGATGGGACAGAGGAACGCCACATAATGGCCGTTGCCGGTGTAGTTCGCGGTGTTCACATCCACAATCTGCCATTCGGAGGATACGCCCGGACTGACAGTGCCCAGCAACTCGAAGGTTGTGATGTCGTTGGGGTCACTCATGATACCGACGTTGATGGAGTAGTCGTCTGTCGTCTTATAGGCCTTGAAGGCGATTTGCAGGTTGTTCATGGCGATGGCATTGTCCAAGCGCGGGGAGACCAGGCAAGAATAGCTGGAGGAAGATCCGTAGAAATAGACAGAGTAGTTACCGGTGGCGTGTTGCGAGTTGCTGGTGTACGGATACATTGTGGAGGTGTAGTTGGTGAGCGTCTTCCAGCAGTCAATCATATTGCCGGAGCCGCTGGCGGTTGCGCTCTCAAAGCCCTCGATTATGGGCAATGTGGCAATGGCGGCGCATTCTGTGGCAACCGTCAGGGGTGTAGTCCAGGCACTGTACTCGCTGCCGCAGTTGGCACGCATGCGGAAATCGTAGCTGGCATTGCTCGTGAGGTTGCTGATTACATACGGGGAGGTGCTCACTGTGCCCTCGGAGGTCCAGGTGTTGTCGGAAGAGAGCTTGTATTCCAGCTCCCAGGAACTCTCGGAGTTGCCCGGTGTCCAGCCGATGGTGACGCTCTCGTTGTCCACTTCCTGCACATAGGGACTCGGGGCGGCGCACGTGGTGGTGCTGTCGCACCCCGTGAAGTTCAGCTTGATGTTGTTACGCATCATCGAGAAGTTGGTGGAACCGGAAGCCGTGGAGGGGTTGGTGTACGACACATTAGAGTAGGTGTCGCTATAGTGCATCGCCGACTTGTTGGTGGTCGTGGAGTGGGCATAGAAGGAAGAACTGCTGTAGGTGTCGTAGCCCTCGTAGTAGGCCACCAACAGGTTGTCGGTGCCATTGTAGATGAAAGGAATGTCCAATTCAAACGTGTTCCATCCCGAAGTTATGGGACGGTTGCCGGAAATGACCATCACCTCGGTCAGTTGCGACGGGCTGAGGTAGTCCGTGACGCTGCTGAAGGTCGATTTGGTGGTATTGGCCATCCAGATGCGGATATTGCCCGTGGTAGTGGAGGTGGGGGCCGAAGAACAGTAGAAGCTGATCTTGTCGATGAGGCCGCCCGCCGGCTTGTTGACTTCCGAGGCATCGTAAATCTGCTGGGAGTAGCTGTAATTGTATAAGCCATAGAATGGCAGATAGCTGGACGTGCTCGAACCCGTGCCGATGGAAACTTCTCCGGTGGAGTTGGGGTCTTGGGCAAGACAGGGGTTGGTGGTGAAATTGCCGGTGATGGTATCGGCGGTTTCGCCCACACAGTTGGAATAGACCATCACGTTGTACGTGACGCCCGGGGTGAGGCCGGAAATCACCGCGCTGTTTGTGGTGACCACGACGGGTGTCCAGACGTTCATACTGTCCTCGCTGTATTCCACGGTGTAGTCGGTGACACCGAAAGGCGCGGCGTCCCAAGAAATCAGTGCAGCTGTGCCCGTGATGTTGGAGAAATGCAGGTTGGACGGCGCGGAGCAGGTGGGCGCGGGGCCAATTTTGAGTTTGTCCACAATCACATTGGTGTATGTGGAATATTCCGGCACATGGAAAGCAAGATGGACGGGAGCGGAAAATGATTCCTGCAAGATGATGGTTTGGGGGTAGTGTGTTCCCACTGCGGCAATATCCATCGGCGTATATCTGCGCAGCAAATGGAAGGTGCTTACATCATTGGGGTCGGTCATATAGCCCACCTCAAGGTTGGTGTAGGAGATGGAACTGTAGATATACATGTCGAAAGTGATGGCCATGTCGCCGGGAGTCGCAGCAGACAAGTCTATGGCCGGAGAGGCCGTGTATGCGTAAGTGTTGGCCGGGAAGTAGAAATAGAAACTCTTGCTGCCGTCGGAACTGTAGGCGGAGTTGTTCAGGATGGTTGGATAGCTGTTGTCAGCGGAGTTGGTGTGGACACGCCAACAGAAGGGAATCTGTTCAGAGCCATAGTTCTCGAAACTTTCCGTATAGGGTGGCGTAATGATGGTGCTACAGTCGAGACCCGTCATAGTGACATCCACGGAAGCGGCGGTGATGCCGCTGCTCAGGGAGATGGTGCCGTAGTTCGTGCCGGTTGTCGTGGCGAGGCCACGCACATACATCGTGCCGCCCGTGGCGGGCATGGAGAGTGCGGAGCCGTAGAGGATGCCGTCGTCGGAAATCTCAAACGGGCCGCTCACGGAGATGTTGATGGCTGAAGTAAGGTTGTATCCTGCCACCGTGATGGTGAACGGAGAAGTGGTGTCGCCCAAGATGCAGTAGCCGAGATCAACGCTCTGCGAAGAGACACTGATGATGGGGTCTGAGGAGACGGAGGTCACCACGATTTCGTCGAGGTTGAGGTAGAACTGGTCGTGACAGTCGAAGTGGCGGAAGGCCACATAGATGGTGTTGCCTGCGTATGCGGTGAGGTCGATGGTGTGCTGCACCCAAGCACTCTGTGTGCGGGTGGCGATGATGGTCTCCTGATAAAGCAGGGTGAAGGAAGTGGTGTCTGTGGCGGAGGTGGTGGAGACATAGACGCCATAGTGCTCAGCGGGATAGGCGTTATCCTGCGCATTCACGTAGAACGAGAGCGAACCGCCGCCGGCACCCAGCGTGATGGCCGGTGTTATCAACCAGTTGTCGGGATACAACACCGTTCCCGTGTTGTGGTCATAGGATCCGGAAATGGCACAGTCAGTGCTGTTGTACCCTTGCGCGGTTGTGAAGGTTTGCGAACTTGTCTGCCAGGTGAATCCATCACCGTCGCCGTCAATGATGGTCCAAGTGGTCGGTATCGTACCGCCATTGAAGTTCTCCTGGAAGACAGGAACTTGTGCTTTCGCCGCCCACGGCAGCATCAGCATTACCAGTAGTGTAAACAATAGATTTTTTCTCATAATAAGGTTTTTTTGAATAAGAAATCTTGAAATCTAAACCGCAAAATTACAAAATATATTATTAAAAAACCATAAGGGTCGCATTTTTTTTGCGACCCTTATGGTAATCCCGCAAAGTTTGCGTTTTACGATGCACGACTTCGCAAATCGTAAATCGTCTTCCGTCTTAGTTCTTCACCACCCGTTTCGTCACGACGCCCTTGTCGGTCATCACGCGCACGAAATAGGTGCCGGCAGCGTAGTTCGACAGGTCAACTGCAGTGGTGTTGTCATTCACATTCACCACATTCAGCATCTTGCCGTAGGCGTCATAGACCTCCACATTCTCAATCCTGGACTCAGAATTCTGAATCTGGATCATGCCGGTCGTCGGGTTCGGATAGACCACCACGTTGTTCAGCTCGTAGTCGTTGATACCCGTTGTCGTCAGGGTGATGGTGGCGGAAGGATCGCTCGTCACG
>JAGCCZ010000062.1 GCA_017651425.1 Bacteroidales bacterium | reverse complement strand
CCCCAATTCCTCACACATCTTCATTCTGCGCATTAAGGATGCCAATTTCTCGTTTCTTGATTTTGGGGGATTATCAATAATTCTCATTATGTCCACCAATGGTGTGCCAGGATTGGTTACTTCTATTCGGTTCTCAAAAACTTCCACAACCGGTCCGGCTCCTGTTATATACAGGTCCTGGTGAATTAGGCTATTGGCTATTGCCTCTCTTACTGAAGGTAAAGGGTATTTGCTTTTCGTGGTCAATGCAACAGCTTCTGCATTTTCGCTACTTGGTAAAAGAGCACTTACATACCTTACTATGTCCTCGAAGCAAATTGCATAACCGCTATCGAATGTTTCTTCTTTTTGGATAAACAATCTGTTTTTGCCTTGGTATTGAACCACTCGCATGGCTTTTCGCCCTAATCTTGGAAAGTTGTTCAAATCTTTAGCAAACAAGATTGCCCCTAAATTCGTGATTCCATACAGACCATTGTCAAGTTTAATAGCAACTCCGTCTTCCATAAGGTAATGCATTACCTCTTTTTCTTCAGTAGGTTGGGGGAGTTTTAGCATAGAGAAATAGGCACCTACATCAATCATTTGCAACACTTCCGCATACCTTAAATCTTTAATAGAACATACGTCTTCAAATCGACTGTTGCGTAGTTTATCCCAAAGCTGAGCCATTAGTTCGGGGTAATCACTCATTTTTTTTGTGTAGCTTCCACTGCGAATGTATTCGTTTTTTTCAAAGGCGACGGGAATATGCAATGCTTTGTGGATTCTGATGATTTCGATATGATTGCCGTCTATCACCGTTTCCAAGAATTCAAAATTGGCATTTCTTGACAATTGGTGTCTCAGCCAGTTTTCCAGCTCTTCTTGTCCTTTCTTCTGTAGCGCAAGCCGAACAGACGTACCTATAATATCGTGTGTGGTATCGTCAACACCCCAAATCATATAGGCAAAGTCTCTGTCTTTCAAAGTTGCCGTATTTGCAAGAGCACTGATATCTTCTCCAATCATTTTGGGGTCATCATTATTATGCTTAAACTCCACCCAACCTGTTTCTTTAGGCAATTTACAGAGCTCCCTTACAAGTATGTCATAGTTCCCTTCCATAGTTTTTTATTATACGTCTCTCAACTATTTCTCTACGCCTCCGCAAAACTAGTAAATCCGTTGTCAATTACGGCATCATACATCCGTTTGATTTTCTCGGCTGATTCCGGATATTTGAAGCCTTCTTGGAAATTGAGTTTCTCAGTTTCAGTATCTATCTTGGTGGTATTACCATTGTTTAGGCAAATATCCCATAAGGCGGTCAATGTAGGAACGAGTTTCTTTCTGGAGCCGTGCAGTTTTGGGAGCAGCTTTTGCAGGATAGCAGTGTCGATGGCGGAATCGTCTTCCAAATCTCCTTCGGCAAAGTGCAGGTAACGGCTGATTTCGTTCACGGTGCGGTAACCAAATTCGGCGTTGACTTTTTTCAACTCCTTGAAGAATGAGAGCAAAACATCTTTGTTTTTCTCGTCCTTTTCAACTTGACTATTGGCTTTGTTTACAAAATCGTCGGCCATATCAGCACAAGCAGAATAGCCAGCTTTAAGGTTGATGTTGACTTTTTTGCCCAAATATTTATCCATCTCATCAGGGGCGATCTTGAATTCAATCACATTGGCGCGGTCAAGCACCTTGGGACTGAACATATAGGTGGTTTCATCCACATTGATGGTGCCGATGATGTAGACATTTTTGGGCAAGTGTATTTTAGCGGGGACATATTTATTCTCGTCTTCTTCGCTTTCATTCCCATCCCAAAGTTTGATTGGCTCGCCCGACTCCATCGCGCTGAGGAAATCGGCGAAATAGCGTTCCACCACACTGAGGTTCATTTCGTCGAGTATCAGGAAATAGGGTTTGCTCTTGTCCTCGTTGGCCCGCATCAAAAGTTGCAGCACACCACTTTCGGGTTTCACATATTCATCTTTGTTTAAAGCGTTTGGATAACCCAACAGCGGCTCTCGGTTGGTCCAATCGGCCCCGATGGAAACCGTACAGACCTGTTCTTCAATATTCTCGCTCAAACATTTGGCGAAAGCCAATGCCAGTTGTGTTTTTCCCGAACCCGCCAGACCGCTGAGGATAACGAAAGGCTTGGCCATCAGCGAATAGGCGAGGCGTTTAATGAGGGTGGGGAAATAGATGAGGCCGGTGGAGAGGATGGATGTGACAACTTGATTAATCATAAATGAATCATTAGGATGAGTATAGTTATTTTCAACTTTTGGTTGTTTGACCATAACAAGTTGTGCATAGGGCTTCGGAGTGCTCTTTTTCACAAAATCAACGAAAAATAAATGCTTACTATTATTATAAATAGCCATCGCAAAATCATTGATTCGAAGATTCTTCTTTTCTTCAGTTTTATGACCAACCCATTGATTGCTAATATAGTATTCCTTTCCGTCAATCAAAAATGTTTTATCTGTTATCCATCTAGTTGAATCTTTACCTGTTAAAGACGGGTAAAGATCAACAGATAAAAACAAACGTGGTATCCTTATGCTATCAAACACATAAATCATGTAATCTAACTTTCCTGAATTGTCTGGAACTATATGTTTCATGAACGATTGAAAAACATCTTGATAATGCTTTTCCAAAAACGATAGCACCTTATATGGAAAATCACTGTAGAATTGAGATTCAAGCAAAACTTCAGTGTCATATTTGTTTTTTTGTTCGCTTGCTATGGTTTCTACTATGTTTGCGAGGTTGTTGTCTACTGCCATAATAATTATGTTGTATATTTTTGATTATCAATATTTAATTATGATACTATGCTAAAACTGCCAACGAAACATTATTGTCACCATCAAAAACAAGATGTTCTTTATCTCGAAGTAATTTTATTTTGTCTTCAAATGATGCGGTTTTAATAACTTCATCGTATTTATCCAACATGGTTTTGTATGCAACCTCCTTTGATTCTCCTTTAAGAATACAATCTAAACCTTCTAATGCACATTCACAGAATGATTCTTCGTCATCACCAATAACAAAAGGGACATTATAACCCACGAAAAATTTCAATCCTATTCTCATAAGCTCAGGACATAAATTTTGAGCACACAAGCATACTACTGAGTAAAACCCCTTGTTCGCAAAATTATAATTTGTTGTTCTGGTTGTCACAACATCATCACCGTTTTCATTATACACTCCATTGGAATCACCATGAGCCGCAATAAAACAAATTTGATAGTTCAACATGGGAGATATTACCTCTTGTTCGGTTAAATGAGGCGGCTCAATAAAAGAATAGTCATGATTATTATTCACGCACAATTGTCGGGCCTTATCAGCGCATGACTGTAGAAAATCATGTAAATCTACAGTATTATCATTGTTGCAAGCAATTAAAATATTAGCCATTAGATTCTTCTGAATTAACGAAATGATAAATATAATAATCATTCACCATGCCTTCAAACACCTTTCCTATACTAGTTTGATGACGCAATTCCGTCAACATTTCAGCCCATGTATAAGACTTCCCCCCCAACTCTCTATAGGCATACTTATCTGCATCTTCTGGATGGCGAAGAATCCATTCTTCAAGCACACAATCAAAGCGGGTTGTCCACAAGGTTTTAATTCTATCAATTAAATCGCACGCATCCTTTACTGTACCATTATTGCGATCAAAAAACCATATAAAGTCTTCGTTTATCATTTCGATTATATCCAACCCAGCAATTTGACTGATCGCATTGGCAGACATCATCACAATATAAAGCAGGGATGTTTGTTCGCGGATTTTTTTGAGGACATTGATGCCTTGCAATCCGTACCCGTCAAATTTGCAATCAAGAAAAACAATCATCCTACTGTTCAGATTGTTTAGGACAAAATCTAAGCCTTCTTGTGGGTCTATGAAGACAGACAATGTCGCGTCTTCTTTGAATTTGCCTACTGAGCGTACGAAAGGATTGTCTAATCCTTCCCTCATATTATCATCTATAAATACCAAGTTATAATTCATGATGTTTATCTTTTAAACGGTAATTCAATTCTTATTGTGGTGCCTGTTTCGCCAAATTCGCTATCCGTCACAAATACTTTTCCTTTTAAGGATTCCACTCTTGTCTTAACAATGTACAGACCTATGCCAGCCCCGCCTTGATCTTGAGTTGTTGTATTGTAAACGCCAAAAACCCATGTTCTTTTTTCTTGTGGGATCCCATATCCTGTATCAGATAACAGGATGATTAATTCTTCTTTCGCAACGGAAACTGTACAACGGATGATCTTTTGCTCAGCATCTTTTACTGCTTTGATGGAATTGTCTATCAGGTTTTGCAGGATGTCTCTAAAGAACTGCCGACGAGTATTTTTGAGCATCATCTTTTCGGGGATAATAAGATCTGTTGTTATTCCATTGGCGTTGAACAAAGGGGTATATTCAACAAATATTTCACGAATTGTTTTGTCAAGTTCAATGTCTTCGGGCTGAATGTTTGATTGCGAATAACTTAACATATAATCTATCACCTTGTTGACATTCAGGAATTCCACATACATCTCTTTTGCATAACGCTTAAATACACCTTCTTCTGTAGGGTCGGGATAAAACAGGTTAAAGTATTCTACTCTATCACGTATTTTATTCAATGTGGTTCGGACAGCATGTGTAATATGAATTGCATATTCTTGCAAAGACATAATACTCATATAGATGCTCTCTTTTCGGGCAAATTCTTCTTCTGCTTCTTTCTTTTCTTTAATTGCAGTTTTTACTGCTTTTCCTGTTTTTTTGGCTTGCTCTACTACAGGGGTTAGGCTGTCTTTAAGATTAGGATTTTGTTCGGCAATACTTTCTACAGAGGAAATAAAATTTTGAATTTCTTGACCAGCTGACTCTAATGAGTTATTGTTTTGTTTCTTTTTCTGTTTTCTCGAATACTTCTTGTAGCTTTCGATCGCGTCTAATTGCGTAATGATAAACTCTTTAAGGTCACGATATTGTTCATTGTCAACAAAGTCTTGCCTGTTAGTTGCATCAATAATCATTGGATTGTCACTTTTTGTGATTTCGACAATTCCTATGATTTCTCGTGTGCTTACCCGGTCGAAGATGTTCATCCATAAACGTTTATCTATACCTAAAACATCACGTTTCTTGTCATCCTCTGATTCGTTTTCAGCGAAAGGCGTAGTTATTATACTATCTCGATAAATTTTAACTCCATCTATTTGATTATTAGGAAACTCTTTTCGATAACGTCGGCGAGCGGCTTCATCAAAATAATAAACTTTCATTTTAATTCCACCAAACGACTTTATCGGAATTGTTCGAACAAGAATCTCTCCTGTTTCTTCATTGAAATAGGCACTATCTTGTGTTTGAGCGGAAACATTAAAACCAAGTAAGAAACTAATGGTTGCAATCTTGACATCATCCAAGTTTTTTGTCGCAAGTGTTTCTATCCCATATTCTGGTGCAATAACCTTAATCTGCATAGGATAACTCATGTTCGCAAAAGGAGATACTAGCTTTCCTGCTTCTTCGATAAAACGCTTTATGTCATTCTCCAGCCAAATTTCCCTAACATGTGTTATTTTCAAAGTTGTTCCATGATCGGATAAATCCTCGGAATCATAATACTCGTAATGGTTTTCTATATCGGTAAAGAGTTTTATTTCATTGTTCTCTGAACTTTGTTTGTAATATGCTTCCCAATCTATCTCTACATCCAACCACTGTTTTTCATTATTCTGTTTTGTAATAATGTTGACTTTGTCTCCCAGTTTATCCACAGCAAATCGTCCAATTCCTTTTTCTCCTACACATTTTCGGCAAAAAGGCTCTGGACTATATGGATTTGAACGTTTATTAGATGTGCCGATTACCATCCATTTGTCTTTGATATCTGTAAACGACATACCTATGCCATCGTCTTTAATAGTTATGGAAGAATCTCCTTTTTTATCTAAACCTACATTATCAAATGCAATAGTTACCTCTGTCGCATTTGCATCATAGCAATTCTTTACAAGTTCGAATAATGCTGTAACGCGATCAGTTATCAAATCACGCCCTATTAGTCGAAAAGTACTAATGTCAAATCGCCATTTTAAAACTTGGTTGTCTTCCATTTCTATTTGTGTGTTCTAATATGTTGTTTTATACTTTTCGCAATTATTTCGCCTAAACGAGGAGGGACTGCATTCCCTATATAACGTGAAGCTTTTGACAACGAGACATTTTGTTCGTCAGGAAAGAACTTATAGGTAGTAGGAAATGTCTGAAACAAAGCCGCTTCTCGCGCAGAGATTGCCCTGTCTTGCTCGGGATGTCCGAAACGACCGTTCCCGATACCAGTGCAAAGCGTTGTCATGGTAGGTGATGGCTCATCCCATACCATTCGGCCATAGACACTTCCAAAACTCTTGCCTTTCTCTTTTTGGTGGCAGTCTAAAAGCAATTCTTCGGGCCAATCCTTCCAACTACCGCCGTATGGCGTGGCTTGGATACGTTTCAGATTCAAATCAGACAAGGCTCTACATCTATGTAAAGGATCCGTTGGGCAAGACTCTCCTGCTTTTAATGGAGGAAGGCTTCCGATTGTGTCACGAACAGTTACATATTCTTCTTTTTTGTGTGTAGAAGAGATCAATTGGATGTCCCCTAAACGTGAGGCCAATAAAACCAAACGTTTTCGAGTTTGTGGAATGCCGTAATCAGGGCAATAGACAACTTGATATTTCACGTGGTAACCTTCATCCTGCAATGCTTTTACAAAATCGCCCAATACGGATTTTAGTTTAAATGCAGCTATCGCGGGGACATTTTCCATCGTAACAATATCAGGATGTACTTGTTTCACTAACCGGCCAAACTCATACAGTAGATTGTATTTGTTTTCATCTTTGTGCTTGTTTGTGTGTGCATAGGTAGAAAAAGGCTGACAAGGAGCGCAACCAGCAAGTACACGGATGGTATTTTTTTTATTTGAATAAAGAGCTTGAATTTCGTCACCCTCTACCTCTTTCACATCTTTATAGAAAAATTTTCCTCCTGTATTTGTTTCGTAAGCATATTGGCAAGTCCAATCCAAATCATACCCAGCAAGAATGTTGAAACCGGCGGTTTTCATACCGTAGCTCAAACCGCCTATGCCACAAAATAGGTCAACTACTTCAATTTCAGGAAGTTTACCACGCCTTTTATGATGTTTTACTTCTCCCATAGTTACTCTTTCTCTACCAAATTCATCATCAAAAACCCCTTCAACGCCCCTAAATACTCCGCATCCGAAATCCCCACATGCCGCAGCCCACACGTCATCCCACCTCCTCCGCAGAAGAAGTCAATGGCCTTGAATCCGTGGTTGTTATTTTTCTGATATGCCGTCATATTCCGCTAAAATATACAATCTAATTGTAACCTGCAAAGATACTTTTTTTCTTTTCATTTGAAAGAAGAAAACTACAAAAAAAATAAATGCTTGATTGTTAATACTTTAGCAATACACACATCCCCTTATGATCTCCCCTACTCCACCACCACCTTCACAACCTTCTCACCATCCCCCTGCACCACTTTTACCACATAGCAGCCCGGGGCGAGGGAACTGACATCAAGGAGAGCTGTGGGGCCAGAAGCGCGGCGGGTGAGCACGAGACGGCCCGAGAGGTCGTGGACACGGACCTCGGCCTCGCCATCCGCCAAGCCGTCTAACACAATGCGGTCCGAGGCTGGGTTGGGATACACGGAAAGCCTCGAGGCATCATGGCTTTGCACGGAGGTATGTATGTCGGCGTAGTCGTAAACGTAGTCGCACACATACTGCAACACATGGTCCACATCCAAGCTGTACCAGGCCTCGCGCACGCAGGCGTCCACGTTGTCGTACATCCGCGGACGGTCCATCTCCGGATTCCACGGGATAAGCGTGCTGCTGAGCGGCATAGAAGGGGAGTAGGTGTAAAGGCTGCGTTCAACTTCATTGTTCGTCCCATCATAATGGTGATACTCCGTACAGTTGCCGCTGTTGTCATACAGATAGGTGAACTTGCCGTTGTACTGCCAATAGGTGCCGTCGTCGCTCACGCTGTCCAGCACCAGCACCTTGTGGCCGTCCGCATAGCTCGTCACGATCTTCTCCGACGGGAACAACGTGCCCGTGTCAAAGCTGTAGTCGTACCACAACTCCTGAACGCAGTCGTTGCCCACATACTGATATTCAATCTTCTGATACAGCATCCCAGCAAAACCCAAGGTAGTGAGCACCAGTTGGTTCTGCGCGTTGTAGGTGTAGTGGTAGATGCCGCCCAATTCCCAGTTGCCACCGAAATTGTTGTAGTTGCTTCTCGAGGTGATCAGCCCCGCGGCATTGTAGGTGTAGTCGATGTAATATACATTCTGCCTAACCCCGTCCAATACTTGCCAACCCGACAGGCGTACCAAGTTGCCCGCGGCATCGTAACTCATGGAGTCAATAACGTTGTACTCGCCATAGATGGAGTCGGACATCGCCAAGAGTCGATGGTCGGCATCGTATGAGAAGTTACAGATCTGGTAGTAGTCGTCGGTGTAGAAGCTAATCATCTTCCACTGATAATCATTCTTCGGATCAGGAGATGACATGGCATTTCTTGGGAAGATGCGCGAGGCGAAGTGGCCCTTGGGCTGAGCCCACGCTAACAGTGGCAGCAGCAGGATTGCGGTGATGATGGTACGGTTCATTGCAGGGTCTTTTTAACGCCGCAAAAATAAACATTTTCTCATCTCCTGATTTCTTGCAAAACCGAAAGGAATGCAGAATCTGCACGGAAGATCGCAATGTCCAGGCACGTTACAGAATCTCGAAGCTTCTCTTCACGAACTCGCCGAGCTTCTCGCCGGTGAGGATGTTCTGCGACAACAAGGCCAGATCGATCATCTGCTGCACCAACTGGGTGCGCTTGGTCTCGTCCTCCTCCGACAGCACACGCGAGGCTAACGGGTGGTTACCGTTGACCACAATGTTGTAGTGATCAAAGTTGCCATAAAATCCCTGCTGTCCCGACACCTTCTCCATGTCCTTGAAACGGCGCATGAACTCGTTCTGCGTGATCATCACGGGCAGGTCGGTCTCGCTCAGGCTCTCCACCATCACCGTGAACCTGCTGCCATCGGCGCATTTAGCAAAAAGCTCCTTGAGGTTCTTCTGCTGGTCGTCGGAGAGTTTCGAGGGGATAACATCGTCCTTTTTCTGGATCAACTTATCAATCACGTCGGCATCCACACGGGTGAAGCGCACCTTTTCGTTCTTCTGTTCCAGCATCTGGATGGCATGCGCATCGAGGAAGCCGTCCATCAGCAGCACATCGTAGCCCTTCTCCTTGGCGGCGGAGATGTAGAGGTTCTGCTCATCCACGTTGGCGGCGTACAAGAATATGACATTGTCATCCTTGTCCGTCTGCAACGCACTCACCAAATTCTTGTACTCTTCAACGGTGTAATATTTGTTCTCCGTGCTCTTCAAAAGGTAGAAATCCTTGATTTTGTCGTAGAACTTCTCGTCCGTCAGCGAGCCGTACTGCAGAAAAACCTTCAGCTCGTCCCATTTCTTCTCGAAATCCTCACGGTTTTCCTTGAACATCGACTCCAACTTCTCGGCCACCTTCTTGCTGATGTAGGTGGAGATTTTCTTGACGTTGGCATCGGATTGCAGGTAGGAGCGGGAGACGTTCAGCGGGATGTCGGGCGAGTCGATGACACCATGCAACAGCGTCATGAACTCCGGGATGATTCCCTCTAATTCGTCTGTGATAAAGACCTGGTTGCAATAGAGTTGCACGCGGTTCTTCTTGAGGTCGAGCTGGTTCTTGACCTTCGGGAAATAAAGGATGCCCGTGAGGTTGAAGGGATAGTCCACGTTGAGGTGGATCTGGAACATCGGATCCTCGAAGTTCATCGGGTAGAGTTCGTGGTAAAATTTCTTGTAGTCATCATCGGTCAACGACGAGGGTGATTTTTGCCACAGCGGGTCGGTGTCATTGATGATGCGGGGCACCTGCACAGCCTCTTCCTTGGGCTCCTCTTTCTTCTCATCCTTGTTCTCATCGGCAGCCTCTTCGGGCTTGGGCTCGGGCTTGCGCCACTCGGTCTTGGTGCCGCAAAGGATGGGGATGGGCAAGAAACGGCAGTATTTGTTGAGCAGCCCCACGATCCTGTTCTCGTCAAGGAACTCGGCGGTGTCGTCAGCCACGTGCAGCACGATCTCGCTGCCGCGCTCGCGGGGTTCGATCTCCTCCAAGGTAAAGTCGGGCGAGCCGTCGCAGCTCCACTTCACGGCCTTGGCACCCTCCTTGTAGGATTGGGTCAGGATGTCCACGCGGTCAGCGACCATGAATGAAGAGTAGAATCCCAGTCCGAAGTGGCCGATGATGTTGGCGGCATCCGTGCCCTTGTACTTGGCCAGGAAGTCCTCAGCCCCGGAGAAGGCGATCTGGTTGATGTATTTGTCCACCTCCTCGGCCGTCATGCCGATGCCGCGGTCGATGACGCGGATGGTCTTCTCCTCCTTGTTGACCTTCACCTCGATGGTCAGGTCGCCCAACTCGCAGTTGGCCTCGCCAAGACTCACCAGACGCTTGAGCTTCTGGGTGGCGTCCACCGCGTTGGAAATCAACTCACGAAGGAAAATTTCATTGTCTGAATAGAGGAATTTCTTGATGACAGGAAAAATGTTTTCCGTTTGAACATTAATTTTACCGGTTTGCATATTGTTGTGTTTTAATTTTTTAGAAGAAAAAGCGTAAAAACGCGCATTTTTATTGCAAAATTTGTGCCAAAAACAGCCCGTGACAGATTGGCAGAATCACCTGTGCAAAAGCCACGACAACAAGATCCGTGAAGATTGTATGTAAATCCGACATCATATCAGTTTTTTATACTTTTGCATTTCAAACAAAAAGCATAATAAAAAAAGTTTAAAAATATGAGAATCAAAAGTTTATCAATTTCCAAACACCCTACCCTATCCTGCATTTTATGCGCCATCCTGCTGGCATCCATGTTAATTTCGACTTCATGCTCCGGAAAAAAGGCGACGGCCGAGACCGTCCAAGCTCCCGTTGAGGAGCCCGCGCCCGCAGTGGGGGCAATTTCCGACGACTATCAGAACCCCGAGGGGTTCGTGCTTCTCACGGATGTCATCCCGGATGCCATTCTCGAAATCCGCTATTACAGCACCTACAACTTTGCGGGCACGCGCATTGACGGCTACCTCCAGCCCATCGCATTGCTTACGGTAGAGGCCGCCAACGCCCTCAAGAAGGTGAGCGACGAGCTGAAGGAGCAAGGGTATCGGCTCAAGATTTACGACGCCTACCGTCCGCAGCAGGCCGTGGATCACTTTGTCCGCTGGTCGAAAGACCCGAGCGACACCCTGACGAAGCAGTATTTCTACCCCATGTACGACAAGCCCTACCTTTTCGACAACGGCTACATCGCCCGCCGGTCGGGCCACACACGCGGCTCCACGGTGGATTTGACGCTGTTCGACATGCGCACGGAGAAGGAGGTCGATATGGGCGGCACCTTCGACTGGTTCGGTGTCGAGAGCCATCCCTCGCACACCGCCACGCTCACGCGCCAGCAACTCGCCAACCGCATGCTCCTGCGCAACACCATGGTCAAGCACGGATTCAAACCGATTGAAAGCGAATGGTGGCATTTCACCCTCAAAAACGAGCCCTACCCCAACACCTACTTCAACCACCCTGTTTACTGGAACGTGCGGTAATCGTTATATAATTGTTTTTTTATTATCTTTGCCCCGCTGTTCGGTCGTGATGCCGGGCGGCGGTTTTTATTAAAAAGAAAGCGAGTTTTCGCTTATCCGTCTCGGTGAATCTGGACCATTCGCGAATGTTAGTACGGATATCGGAAATCAAGCTTGCTTGTGAGTATTTATTGCCAAATACAAACAGGTGGGGCTTGTTCTTCAGTATCTTACTAACGGGGAGTCCAGACCCTACCGAGTGGAGACTGTCGAACTGAAGCTCCACTTTCTTTATGTGCGATACGGTAAGGTTGTTGTTTGTTAACGCAGATGCGACAACAAAAAAGGATGCTAAAGAACAAATCTGAATAAATATCACAGGCAATATCAACTCAAAATGGATACAATCCGAAAATACGCAATGCTGATTTCCACACTTGTGTTGTGTGGTATGATGTTGATGCTTTTCAACAACCTCCGTTCTCGATTTGAGGAAGTTGAGGAGGATTATAAACATGACCGTGCCATAAACCTTTCACCGGAAACAGACTCCGGAAAATTGTCGCAAATTCTGATGACAAACGGGTATGTAGCCGACCAAGAAGACGCAGATTTTATTGCCGATACCATCGTGGCCAGACTGAAAAGGGGGATGGAGTACCCGAACCTGTATCACCTCCAAAAACGGGACTTCGGGAAGGTTCCGGCTTCGGTGGCTGCGAAAGAAAATGTATTGACAAACAATCTCTATCTGTCGTACGAACGCTTGGGGTTGAAAGACTCTGTCCCTGAAAATGGTTCGCTCGACACGAAATTGGATTTAAAACGAGAGAACGGAGATGGGAGTATTGAGGTGCGTGTTTACGAAAAAAGGAGGCGGGGAAAGATTCTCAATGTGCTTTTCGGAAAAAAGAAGTCGGATTGCAAAGACGTGGTGGTGTGCTTGCGAGAGTACTATGTGGATTCAGTGGAACACACGGACATTGTTGGATATGCCAAAACCGACAGCAAAGGAAGGGTCGTCTTTAAAGGTTTGAATAGAGCGTATGGCTACAGTGTGCTTCCCCTAAAAGCAGGCTGTGAGTACGGTTCTTCAAAAGGAGTTGTGCGAGGCGTTTTTGACAAGCGCAAGCATTTTGGGAAAAATAAAGCGTTTGAGTTTGAGCAGTTGGAGCATCGCATACCGATGATTGACAACCTCACGCTCAGACAGATTAAGAACGATGGAACCATTACAGTCCGCACACCGCAGGAGTTTAAATTTCAAGTGGTTACGTGGTTTGGATTGGTTATGTTGGCTTGGTGGCTGTTAGTTCTCTTTTTGCGTTGGCGCAAACACAAATTCGATACTCTATTAGTGGCTGCGGTTATGTTCTTGTCGGGCTTGTGCGTTCTCGTGATGTTTGCGATACATAATCCGCTGACGGAGGATTTGGAAGGCGTTGTGATGGCGAAAGGCGTGTTGGCAGGGATTGTGCTGATAGGGATTCTGCAATGTATTGACTTTGTTAGATTCTATCAAAATCAATATCGTTTGGGCTTTGAACTGCCAACGGAATTGATGAAATGGTGTTTTTCTCCTTTTGTTGAGCAAACAAAATGGTCGAGATTGACTTTGAGCCGCAGGGTCGTATGGTATAAAAAGATGATTGCTGTAGTGGCATTGGTTGTCACTACTGTAGTGGACGTTTCCCTTCTTCCGTTTAGATTGTTGCTGAAACCAATCACTCCTGAATTTGCTTCTTTCAAGTTGAAACATAAGGGTAATCACCATGCTCCCGATGGTGTTGGTTGGCTGTTATGTGCCCTCTTTTTAACCGTTTTGTTGTTTTTCTTCGGTAAAGAAGTAGGCGGGGTTAAAGTGAATCTTGCATTGCCGGGTCTCCCGGTTTTTCAGCCGAGCGAAATAGTCAAATATCTGACATTGTTCTTTATAGCAGCGTTTTTTACACAAAAGGCAGATTTTATAGTCGCCTACTCTCAACCAAATGTCAAACGTTTCGGAGCGAAAGTAAAAACACTCAGTTGGGTCATTGTCGGTTTGCTATTGCTTCTGTTTTTGTACTTTATACTGGAAGATATGGGGCCTGCATTGGTCATCGGCGTTACTTTTATATTGCTCTATTCATTAGTGAAATCAAAAGTCAATCTCGACAATCTGACAGAGGATGAAAAGAAGAAGAAAATCTTGACGTGTGACTTTGCCATGTTAATATATGGTGTGTTATCCTTCGCTTTTTTTATAGTTGTTGGTTACTGGTTGTCCGGGGCGAAATTATCTCTGTTGCTTGCTTGCCTTTGGTTTTTCTGTTGGATTCTATATGGCAGGTACCGCCTCAAACAGGTCGTTGAGTCTGCTTTGGTTTTTAATGTGCTTGTTTTCGTTTTTGTCTTTGGAGGTGCTATTGCAAAAAATGTGAATACTGATTTTGGGGAACGTTTCGAACAACGCACCAGCATGTGTGTCAACACATGGGGAGATTTGGATTTCAACCCTAAAGATTCCAATTATCCACACGGAAAAGATGCAAAACCTGTGAGCAACACCCAAGTAGCCAACGGGCTTTGGGCTATGGCTACAGGCGGTCTTTCCGGGCAAGGACTGGGCGATGGTAACCCAAACCTCATACCTGCTTTCCAAACGGATATGATACTTTCTTCCATAGCAGAACAGACGGGCTGGATTGGGTTGGCTCTTGTTATCGCTGCTCTGATGTTACTTCTTTGGAGAACTGTAAAGGTTGGCTATGCTGTAAAACACTTGTTTGCTTTTTATTTCTGTATGGGTGTTTCGATTGCGACTGTCGTGCAATTTTTCATCATAGCTCTTGGCAGCAGTGGCATTATTCCGCTTACAGGTATCACTGTCCCCTTCTTAAGCTATGGGCGCGTGAGCATGATAGTCAATCTTTTTGCTATAGGGATAGTGCTCTCGTTCTCCCAAAACATCAAACAGGAACATCTGACTGAAAGCCAAGAGAGAATCCGCAAACATAGTGTGGGTGAATACAATTACACAAGCGGGATTGTCATTTTCATCTTTGGATTCATAGCCGTTGTCACGCTCGGCGTTTGGGCGTACTATGGCTTGGGCTGCTTTGCGAGAAATAAGACTCTCATAAGACCTGCATACACGCTATCAAAAGACGGGTGGCCCACAATAGAGTATAATCCGCGTATTGAATTGCTTGACAGGGAGATGAAAACGGGAAATATCTATGATCGTAAGGGAGTCCTTCTTGCCGCAAGTGATGGAAATAACAAACGTTATTATCCTTGTGCCGAACATCTCTTCTTTATGGTCGGTGACCAAAACTTAGGTCCTGTTTTTGAATATAACGAAAAACATCCAATTGGGTATTTGGCGGAATCCCAACACAAGTCCTATCTGCGAGGTTATGATATAAAGGGAAAGCCTACGGCAAAAGTCACCCTGCATAGCGACAAAATCAAAGCCAATTCTCGATATTTGAACTACTACAAACAAGACTTTGTCACGCTCACATTGGAGGATAAACATAAATTGGTGAAGTATCTTCGAAATGGCATTCACGGTAGGAGATTGAGAAAACATAACCGGGAAGTTCAAGAAGGGGCATACGACCTTTATCTCACGGTGGATGCCCAATTGCAGACCGATATGCAACAACGAATCGCAGAATATGTGCAGAAAAAAAGATTGTCAAATAAGAACCTGTTGCGCATTTCTGTCGTTGTGTTGGATGCCCAAAACGGGGATTTGCTGACATCGGCGAACTATCCGTTGCCGGATTACCAACGATTACGCGAGGAGGCCTCGCACGGATATTCAGACAATTACAAAGACGGAGGGTGGTGCGCTTATACCGAGCGCGATTTGGGTTTGCTCCATCAGACCATGCCTGGCTCCACGGCGAAAGTGATGTCTGCAATGGCCGGGTTTCAAAAACTGGGAACTGCCGCTGCCGATAAGACCTATTTGGTGACAAAGGATGATATTGTCGAGAAAGGCCGTGCAAAAGAGCCATATCAGGGCCTGTTCTACCCAAGACATAAAAAAGCGGTTGATAAAGTGGATATGTGGTGGGCTATAGTCGAGTCCTCCAACTGCTATTTCATCAATCTCGTAAATGACAACGATTTGTACTGGGCCTTGGACAGTGTCTATGAAGCCACCGGCATCGCTATCGGGAATTCAGTGCCGTATTATTTCACTAAAAAGACTAATGCGGAGCAACAAAAACACTTTCGAGACAAAATAACTCAAAACCAAAAGGTAGCACTTGAAAAATATGCCAAGCGTACGGAAAATGGAACCCATAAGAACATGAATGAAGGGGAGTGGCGTTGGGCTTGGGGGCAAGGTTACCGAAACTATGAACTGCAAGCTTCGCCGCTCAACATGGCGCGAGTTGCATCTGCGGTGGTGAATAAAGGCAAAATGCCATGTACACAATATGTATTGCCTAAAGGTGAATTTGCAAAAAAGCTGCGGAATGAGGGTGAAGTGCAATTGTTGACACCTAAAAGTGCCGCTGTTTTGAAAGGATATATGAAGGCGGAGTCTGCCAATCAAAAAGCTCGCAATAACGCGCCCCTACCAGTATTAGTTGGGGGGAAAACAGGGACGGCTGAACGTTATCGCTATGTCGGTTCAGTACCCCAAAAAATCAATGACGGTTGGTATATGTTCTTTGTAGAGGGACAGAATGGCAAACATCCATTGGCAGTATGTGTCCGCATAGAGCGTGGAGCGGGTTCCGGTGCCGCCGTCCGCCTGACCAAAGATGCGATTTTGGAATCATTGTATGCAAACGGATATGTTAACAGATAAAAAAGAATTATTATGAAACGGATTATTTTATTGTTCGGTGTTTTCATCTTAAATTCATTGACTGCTTGCTTTGCCCAAACAGATTATTCCCACTACCTCGACAAAGCTATGCAGCAGTTGGAAGCCGGTGATTGTGATGCGGCACAAAAGTATTACAATGTCTATAAGGAGCTTTCGGGGAAAACCGTGGTCTCGGTGGAAGTGTTGATTGGGGATTGCGGCAAAGAGAAAACGTATAATGTGGGAGACTATATAGATGTAGGTGATGAAAAATATCAGGTTGTTTATATAAGAGACGGGGGCAAACATGGATTGGCAGTGCTGAACAAAGGATGGCAAAAACTTTACTACTATTTTGACCTTTATGTAACAAGGAAAGGAATTCCCACGTTGGATGAGATGAAGTTGATATATTCGAATAGGGATGTTGTCCGATTATATGATATCTATTGGACGTGTACACCCGAACAGAATAGCCGTACACTTTTTTTTACCCACGATTTTTCTACAGGGAAAATAACTACTGCACATCAAGATTCCGTTAACGGAGTCATCCTTTTAATTCACCGTTTCTAATCACTTATAAAAGTTTCTAATTATGGCAGTACCAAAAGAATATGAAGTCCTTGGCGGCGACAAAGACGGCTCTTTCGCCAAGGTCTATAAGGTCCGTCACAAGGAATTGGGGCATGTGCGTGCTATTCGCGTGCTGAAAGATCCTATTGTCGCCAAAGACGATGAAGAGCTTAAAAAGGACAAGATATATGTGAAGTTCCTGCGGGAGACCGAAGTGCTGTTGAAACTTGGCAACGGCAGTCACCCGCATATAGAGAGTATCAATACCTATGGCACGTTCCAGGACTCGCAATTCCCGTCTGAACATATCGCCTATTGGGAAAGAAATTACATCCAGGGGGACAACTTGGCGGAATATTTGAAGGAGAACGGGAATTTTGTGCCTGTAGAAGAAGTGCTTCGGATGGCAGTGCAAATCAGCAGTGCGCTTGCTTACTGTCATGAAGAGGCTTATCGTTTCCTGATGGATCCCGATAAGGACAAACTACCAGACGGATGTGTGGTAGGCTCTGTGGTGAAGGACGAAAAAATGCGTAATGGCTTGATTGAACGGTATAAAGTTATTCACAATGATATCCATCTAAAAAACATACTGCGTCGTACTGACGGGAATTTCATTTTGATTGATTTTGGGATGGCCGTCGAGGGAGAAGAGGCTCCAACACTCAGCCGTTGCCATGGCGGCGCAGAAATTTCCAGAGCACCTGAATTGTGGAACGGTAATAGCAAAACGGAACCCACTAAGAAATCAGATGTATATAGCTTTGGAGTAGTTCTTTACGCTTGGCTTGCGGGTCAATATCCATTTCCAGATGATGAGAGACTGATGGATGCGCACCTGAGGCAATGGCCGCCTCCTGCAATAGAATCTGCCCGCAAAGGATTCTTTGAAAAGAAATTTTCTGGAGAAACCTACGAACGTGATTACCCCCAATGGCTGGAGGATGTCATCTTGAAGTGCCTGAGCAAAAATCCTAATGATCGGTTCAGAAACGGCAAGGAGTTGTATGAATGCATAGAGGCTCATTGCAAGGACACCAACAATGTCAAATTTGAGATGGCAATAGATCAGTTGAAATCTGAGAATAAGTTGCTGTCCGCACGGGCAAATGAGTTGCGAGATACAAATGCTTCATTAAACAAGCAGTTGAATAGCACACAAAACGCGCTCAATCGGACTCAGCAGACTTTGCGCGAAACGCAGGAACAATTACATGACTCGCAGAAACAATTGACTGCAATGCAGCAACAACTTAACAAGAGACGAACCCCTTTGTGGATATTGATCTCGTTTTTTTGCCTTTTTGGTGTGGGGACATCCCTTTATGCGTGGAACAATAGTCCTGCGGAATGGGACAGGAAACTGAAAGAAAAGGATCAGGCTATTGCATCTGCCAATAATGAAATCAATGAACTCAGGACAATCATATCAGATTTACAAGATGACGAAGTGACACAAGTGTCTCCCGGTGTCAGTTCGAATGAAATCAATCGCTTAAACAATCTGATTTCGCAAAAAGACCGAATAATCAGAAACCTCGAGAATCAATTGTCCAAAGAAAAGCCTTCGGACAATGCAGCCGAGATTGCGAATCTAAGGAATCAGATAACGCAAAAAAATCAGCGAATCAAGAATCTTGAGTCCCAATTGTCTAATCAAAAGTCAGCAGACAACTTCTCCGAGGTGAAAAGGTTGAATAGTATTGTCACACAAAAGGATCAAAAGATACAAGAACTCCAGTCAATAATCCAAAGCAAAAACAAAGAAATCAACGCATTAAACGCGGCGATAGGAGGCAAATAGTTATATACGACAATGTCATCCCAAAACACAGAGCTATGTCAAAAATATTTTCAAATATCTTCAAAAAAGAAGGTGGGAAACCTGCCGGATTAGACAACAGGGAGTCGTTGGTCAACAACATCTGCTCCACGCTTACTGGAATCATGGAAGAACTGAGTACCGCAAAAGGCAGACAACTCATTGTGTGGCTTGATTGCGAGAAGCAAATCGAGTTCGACCAATATGACAGTGATAACTATCGAGATTTGATGCTTTCAACTCTTGCGCAAAAGGGCTTCGAATTTGAACAGGTGACTTTTAAAATGGGCAAACCTGCAGAAGACAATCACAACTTTTTTATGATTGGCGACAACAACCTCGAATACCTGGAGGTGGAAGAATGCACTATTGTCAAAGCGCCCGCTGTAAAGAAAGCCCGAATTGTCGCTATGGATGGTTGTGTGGTTGCTCCCTTAAAAAAGAAATATCTGCTTTCGTCTGAGGAGATTACAAGCGGCAGAATCCCCGCATACAATATCGGTCGCGGGCGTTTTGTCCAGAAAAACAACGTTTTCAGGGAAAACCATATCTTTTTTGATGATGACCCCGTTTCACCTTTGCGAGAGGAATACCGTTGTGTCAGCAGGAACCATGCGCATATCGGTTTTGAAAACACAACGGGGTTCTTTTTCCAAGTTGATGAAGGTGGTGCGTTTCCTGGAAAGACACTCTTAATAAACGGAGGAAAGACTATCAGATGTGAGAGTGTCAACGCAAAGTTTCCATTGCAAAATGGCGACAAGATAATTGTGAAGGATAGTTTGGCTATAAAAACAATCTTGGTTTATAAAGATATAAATGAATAACGATATGGGTATTTTGGAAAAATTGTCCCTTGAGTCGGAAAGACAGTCCGGACAGGGAAGAAATATTACAATAGGGAACATAAAAAAACTGTTGGGGAAGAAATTCCAGCAAGAAATGATTTTGGAGTCGGATGATGAAACCAGTGAGTTGATTTTCCCTACAATGTTCATCATCTATATGCATCCTGACGACTACCATGTCAGGACACCTTTTTTTGAAAGATGGGGACCGATTATTTTGGCGAGAATCTACACCTTGATAAGAAAGGGGAAACGTCGTCTGGAACTAAAGCATAAAATGTTGGAACGTTTGGGAAATAGATACCCGAAAGTGAAATATACGCCAACGGATGCGAGATGGTGTGTCCAATTTACTGTTGACGGCACTGTGCCCAAAGGGGAAATAAAAATAGATATGAGCTACACGATACCGTTCAAGGTGGAAATCGCAGACAATGCCCCAAGAGTGGTTAAAGATCCGGATGCAACGATAAAGACCAGGAATCCGAGAACCAGCAGGCTGGAAGAACAGAATATGGGGGACATACAGGTCTTGGGAGAGGGCATCCGGCTGTATCCCTTCGATAAGATGCTGCAAGAAGACCCGGACAAGATCAGTGAGTTGATTCCAGAAAAGAAAAAGGAACTGGCTTTGCTGCAATGGGAAAACCTTGAGTGGCCTATGCGCGAACCCTACATCATGATTTCTGGCAAAAGTGACCATCGGAATGGATCGAATATCCTCAAAATAAATAGCGACAAGGTGCAAGAGACCCATGTTGCGATTCAACATAAGGAGATAGGGTTTCAGTTGGCAGCATGGGGGCCGACAATGCTGAACGAAAGACATGTGGAGTTGAGTGAGAGAAATGCCCACATCAATTGGGTGAGGTTGATTCCCAAGTCAACAATAGTTCTGAACAATGAAGTGGTCATAAAATTCATGGCGAAAACAATTTGAGATATGAGGAACGTAGAAAAAATTCGGTTTTTCGGAGATACCGATGCTGGGAAACGGCGCACCAACAACGAAGATGCTTTCGTGGCGGAAAAGTTGGACGACAGCACCGTGTTGGTCATTGTAATTGATGGCGTGGGTGGTTATGAAGGCGGAGAGGTTGCTGCCGAGATCGCACAAAAGGAAATCCCTTCCTATTTGAAAGAGTTCAATCGAGGTGAGCGTTTGGAGCTGCTAAAGCAGGCCGTGGTGTGTGCCAATAATGCCATCTTTGACCGCCGCCAGTTGGACACAGCCCGACCCAATATGAGCTGTGTGCTTACGTCCGCATTGATTGACGCGGATAGGAAGGTGCTTGATATGGTACACGTGGGCGACACAAGAATGTATCAATATCATAACGGGGAACTTCTCAAACTCTCCCATGACCACTCGTATGTCGGCTATTGCGAGGAAATTAACGAGTTGACCGAAGAACAGGCTATGCGCCACCCTCGTCGCAACGAAATAAGCAGATCCGTCGGAGAGGAACGACACGGTGTCAATGACCAAAGTTTTCTTGACGCGGAGGAATTCCCTCTTCTGCCCAATTCCACTTTCCTGCTCTGTTCCGACGGTCTGACGGACATGATTACATCTGAGCAGATAGTCGCGATATTGGAGCAAGAACTCCCGATTGAAGAGAAGGTGCAGGCCTTGATTGCTGCCGCCAATAATGCAGGAGGAAAAGACAATATTACGGTGGTGTTGATGGAGTATCAGGCGGAGGAAGAAGAGATCGCCCCGATAATGGATGAGAACGAGAATCTGCAAGATGATAGCGTAGTTGAGGAAATCGTGGCAGAAATCCCAAAAGGGAAAAGAGTAAAAGGGAATAAGGTGATCCTTCCTATACTGACATCAATTTGTGTTCTGCTTTTGGGCTCTTGTTTCGCCATGCTGATGTTTTCCAAAGCAAAAGACGCGAGAATACATAAACTTGAAGAATATCTGATGCGGGTGTCTTTGGCTAATTCAACAGAAAAATCAAGTTCGGACAATCGGTTAGACAATAGTGTTCTGATGCAAAAGGTTGATGATTACACGAAGGCCGTACAAAAAAACAATTTTGACGCTCTTGGACAAATGTATGCTGATACTGTCAGGCGTTTCATCAACTACACCGATATAAGCAAGGAAAAGGCAGTTGAGCTTCTTGGAAATTTTGACAATAAAAGGGGGGCCGTTGACAAACACCTGGATGTTCAATGGGAGACTTGGGGTTGTCGGCAATTGCCAAATGGGGATGTGTCTGTAGATTTCATTGAAGATTTCAAGGTTGTCAAACAAGATTCAACCGAAGTGTCGTACCTTGTTCACTGTTTTATGACTTTTGACACGAACGGCAAAATTGTAAGCGTATTGGAAGACCTGTTACAGAGTAGCAAGTAGTTAGCACAATAATAAGCAGTTATGAAAACACACTCAGGCGAAAAAGTGAAAGAATATTTCGAGGCATCAGGTCTGAGCGTCAGCGAGTTCGCCCGACGACTGGGATGCCACCGGCAGAACGTTTACGACATCTTCCGTCGGGAGGTTATTGACGTGGGGCTGCTGCAGCGCATTTCCCGGGTGCTGGAGCACGATTTAGTCGCCGAGCTCTATGGCACGAAAGGCTCCAAGGTCACCCTCAAGTTCTCCGTCACTGTCGAGATCGCAGAGGATGGCCAATACAAGATAACGGAGGTGCAGACGGTGAAGTGAAATAGTGTGGGATGTTGTAAAAAAAGGATTCAGATGTATGGCATTTGTTTGTTATAGGAACGTAAAAAACAAATAATATGAAACCCCGAAATTATATTAAAACAGTCTGTTTGTCTATGGCATTGATCCTCGTCTCTTGTGGGTGTGATAAGAGTCGTCAGGAACGAACATTCACTGAAGAGTTGAATAAGATGCTTGCATGGCCTGAAGGCGGTTCTTATTCCGACGAAGCCATGCAATCCGTCTTCGATTTTATCAAGGAAAAACCTCAGTCCCTTGAATATGGATTTGAAGAAAAACTCTCTCATATACGAATCGCCACCTCAGAAGATGGCAACGTGCGAGCCTATAGCGTGGAAAGGTGCGGGTTTGAAGGCAATCCTTCTTTGGGTTTTGAGTGCAAAACATTGCTTCAATACAGGTCCAATGGAAAGGTTTTCTGCGAGGAAATTGAAAACTTCAATGGGTATATTACTCGAATTTGTCATATCGATTCAGACAAGTATTATCTGTTGGAAGATTTTCAAGGGAGCATGCATCAAGGGACATGCGAAACATACAATTTTTATGTATATGAGATAGAAAACAATGAATTGCGCAAAGTAAAAGGGGCTTTTGCCAGTAAAGACAGCGTTTCTGATAATCTTGAATTATCTTGGGACGATCAGGGCGGGTCGTTGACATTCAACGAGGGGATAAATGATTCCGTGTTCATCTACAGTAGATTAAGGAAAGAACTATATGTTCTCAAAGGAATGCCATTGATAGATAATCCTTTAAAATATCGCCAATATAATTGGAACAAGCGGCGTTTTGAGTTGCAGAAATATGATGAACCTGTGGAATTCTGCAATGACAAATACTTCATACGAATTGAGCAACAAAGCGAGGACGACTGGACTTACAAATGTTGGAATGGCGGGGTAAAAGAGGGGAGTCCCGACCTTGTTATAAAAAACGGCACCAAACAAATATGGTCGTATAGCAACACTCTGATATCCCATGACGAATGGCGGACTGATGATGAAAGCTCACCGTTGGGCGAAAAATACATTTTTTTCAACAATGGCTATCGTTACGAGTACTATCATGGTTGGAGGAATGGTATGCAACATGAAGAGTTGTTTGTTTATGACCCCGAAGAGAATCTGATTTATTCTGGAGACTTCAGATGGGTCTCTCAGCTGTGAGTTTTATCTTCTTTATTGCATAGGAGCAAAAAGTGACAAAAAAGCAATTCATTGGCAAGGTTGACAGAAACGAGCGTGATTACGTGCGAAGCAACAAAGCGATGGTGTATAAGATATTGTTACAGAAATGCTTTATATTGTCAAATGTTTCTATGCGGCATATTTTGCAACTTTGCAAAGTGATTTAGAACAAGACCCGACGGAGCCGGATGGGATATAACGCGGCGTATGCTTTTATGAGTGAGCAAACTGGCCAATACAAACAATATGGGAAAGCTATTCCTGCTAGAATCCTTATTAGCTTGGTTGGCTATTGTTGATTGGCTTATTTTTAATGCGTCATGACAGTGATAATGATAACCATTTTTAAATACAGAAACAGTAAAAGAATAGGATAATGCCGTCTTCCTAGTTTTAAAATGATGGTAACAACAAAACAAATAATTTGTATTATGGTAACAAAAATGTTGAATGCAAATCTCGTCAAGAAGCTTGATGATTTGCAAATTGTAGGCAAAACAAGAACAACTACCATGGGTTGGGCTTATTGTTCAGATGGTAGCTGTTCTGGGGACTGCGTTGGCGGTTGTGACGGAACTCCGGCAGGTGGTTTAAATCCGTAACGTACATTTGATTTAGGGATAGCACTAATGGCTATCCCTAAATTTTATTTAATGAGAAGGTTTCATGTCAATTTGCGGTTTAAAAGGTTGTTATTCGATTTCCCCTCATTTTTATACGTTTTGCTTCAATGGAGATTGTGGTGAAAGAGATTGTGAGCGTAGTGATGAATAAACGGCCGGCTGGATTGGTTGTGATTTAATGAGTAATGAAGGCTTCAAACGATAAGTTTGTGATTACGAATGTGATAAATAATAAATTAAATAAACAAACTATTTGGCTTATGAATTATTAGCGAAGTGGGTGCAGAGTAATGTTTCTTTCGGTTCACGTTGGCTTGTGGGTTGTGAAGGGACTTGTAATGGGGTATGTGCCGATACATGTAAAGGAAAATATATTGCTGGTTGTGATGGTACACTATCAGGGTTAAAAAAATACAAAAAAGATGAATAGAAAATTCCATTTGTCACTGATATTAACGCATAGTTGCAATTTGAATTGTGTTTATTGTTACGAAAACACAAAATCAACAATGAAAATGCCAAAGTCCGTCGCTAAATCTATTATAGAAAATTATCTTAATGACCAGAACTATGATGAAGTGGAAATAGATCTTTTTGGGGGAGAACCATTTGTTGCTTTTGATACGATACGCGAGATTTGTGAATGGACATGGACGAAACAGTGGCGAAACAAGTATGTTTTTTTTGCCACTACCAACGGAACATTGTTGACTTCGGAAATTAAAGATTGGCTACGGCGGCATAAGGAACAGTTTTGGTTAAGTTTAAGTCTTGATGGTACCTCAACTGATCATAATATAAATCGTTCCAATTCATATGCTGCTATTGATATTCCATTCTTCTTGGAATGTTGGCCTACTCAGACAGTGAAGATGACTATTTCAAAGCAGACGATCAATCACATATACGACAATATTGTTCATATACATAAATTAGGTTTTAACATAGCAGGATCAAATTTCGCTGAGGGAATAGATTGGGACGATGACAATCATGTAAATGTCATCATAGAAGAACTTGGTAAATTGTGTCAATTCTATATTGATAATCCACAATACAAACCTGCACCTATTATCAACATGCCGATTCACAAATGTGAAGAAGAAACTGAATTACATAAATGGTGTGGGTGTGGTGAACATATGGCAGCCTATGATTGCGATGGTCGGCGATATCCATGTACCTTTTTTACCCCAATGACCTTTTCTGATGATCAAATGTCCGAAATCTATAACATTGATTTCTCTAATCCAAAGTGTTTCGTTGACACGGAGTGTCGGGAAAATTGCCATCTAGAACCTGTGTGTAATTCTTGTTATGGCGCAAATATGCTGGCAAATGGGATAATAAATAGAAGAGATAAAAGTAAATGCAAACTTACAAAAATCCGTGCCGTCTTTTCTGCACTTTTGACAGCGAATAGAATTCTTTCAAACCCCGAAGATACTTACGAGAATAAACTTGCGATAAAGGCGATTGAGAAAATTAATTTGCTGTACAACAAAATAGTTTGATCTAGACAGTTTCCCAAAAACATCGAGGCTCTGGGACGGAAGCTCAAATATCTGATTGTGTTTACGAATAGCATCAACCAAAACAAGAACAGACGTTTGCAACAAGGTTCGGAAATATTACTTTTCCTCATAGCTATCGCTCAGGTTGTTCCTCTGTTTTTCAATCTTCCTATTGTGACTCATAGTATCATCAGTGTCGGAACCGTTGTCATAATCTGTATTCTTGGCGTATTGCTGATTCGATCCAGATACCGTAATTAATCAAGATAAATGGGGCGTTTGGCATCGTTATTCATAAATTCTAAGATAAACAGTATTTTTTTAACCTAATTTTTATAATCATGTGCGAGAATTTATTCAATAATCATCTGTCACTGGTTGCATCAATCTTCTTTCTTGCTGCTGTTTTGCTCAGTTGCGACAACAAGAATGTAGCTTCATTAGATATGCAAACGCCCGAGTTCGAACAAAAATTTCCTCAAAAGTTCGTTTGGATTCACCATCATGCCAACGATTCCACAGAAATCACCTACTCTTCCATGGAAGAGGCGGAGTGGAAGTTGGTGCATTTTGTGCCCAACTGTTCGTATGAAGATTTTGAAAAAATAATCTTGTCCGACCCTTCGTCTATGGATTATCCGTTCGATTCACTTTTTAGTGAGGATAAATCTTTCTGCGATCTTTGTAAGCCTGTCACTTCCGAAGATGGAAATATACGGTGTTATGGATTATTCCCTCATTCAGCACACGAGATGCCTATGATGTTGGCCTATTACAGGATGAATGGCAAAGTGCACAAGGCAGATGAACCCGAACGGGCCGAGGATTGCTACTATTGCTTACGGCCTGACACCATTTACACTTTTAATACAGGTTATTCCACACTGTATTTTGTCTGGGGATACAATGGATATACGGGTAGCGGAGACAGTTACAGGTTGTGTGCTTACGAGTTGGACAGCGCAGGATTGCATCCAGCTTTCGTTTTTAAAGAGAAAGGTGGATTCAGCGGTTGGGAAGAAGATGGCCAAAGCCTCTATACGGAAATTTGTATGAATGACGAGATGTATGACACTTTAGCAGAAAATGATTTTAGAACGTTAGGGTATTTTGATCCAAGCGAATCCGCCATTTATATCCGAACGTATGTGTATAAAGATATGGATGAATATTGCTGTTCAACCCAAATAACCGATCATTATAGGAAATTTGTTTGGAACGGCAAAAAGTTTGTGTGTAAGTAATGACCTCACCATGGAAGTTAATAATACATTCAGACAAACATCGAATATGAAACGAATAACGCTTTTTATTTTCATCGTGGCAACAATGTTGTTTTCCTGTCAAAACAAATCCAGACAATCGGAATGTTTTACGGATATGCCTCAATTTGAACGGCGATTCCCGCAAAAGACTCTTGTCGTAAGGCATTCATATACCAAAGAGAACTGTGATTCGGTGATTACTTACTCCTCGATGGAAGAGGCGGAGTGGAAACTGGTACACTACTTTTTCCCCGACGGTGTCACTATCTCAAATATGATAGCTGATTACTATAATTTTGATTATGACCTTTTTAAGGAGGTGGTGATGTCTGATTCCTCTTCTATGAACTACCCATTTGATTCCATCTGCCATTATGCGGATATTCAAATCCTCGACTCCAAGGACAGCATGATTCGGTTTTATGTATGGGAACCACAGCATGATGGACGATGGAGCGATGCATATACGCTCGTCCAGTATCGTCGTGCTGGAAAAATACATTACCAAGCCTCACTTTATCATGATTGGACAGGGGCTTGTCCTTTTAGTTTGCGCACGCTGCATGTCAAAGGGGACAATTATTATTTGACAGCAGATGAGTTTCCTTATGGAGGGGAATGCTTTATCGGATATAGTGTCTATTTGCTAACAGATTCGGGACTGGTTGAGGTCGCCGGTCATGAGGGGGACACGAAAGAAAGTGGAAGGGAGCATGCTGTTTCCTATGAGTTTTATCCTGGTGACTGGTATAGTCGCACAAGTGGGATGGGGTTTGAATGGTTGGATTATTTTGATGAAAAAACGAATGTCCTGTACGTTCCAGAAGAGGATGTTTATTTGAATGACAGATACTTGTGCTACTTGTGGGATGGAAAACAAATGCGGCAGATTGGCGACAAATCCGTTGCCAATCCATTTCTCCATCTTTCTTTGAAAGATTACGAGTCTATGGAATTCTTGAAACAGACCAAAAGAAATCTGATTAGGGTTGACAAGATGAAGGATGGTGTTTATCGGTATGCTGCATGGGCTGCGGACAAAAAAATGGACTCGGAGCCAGAACTGGTCATCACGAATGGCACAAGGGATGAGAAAAATGAACAGTTCGTTTTCAAGAACAAGGATTATGATTATAGGGTTTCTGAGTATAACTTGCACGTGTTGAAAGACGGGAAACAGATTGCCAAGTATGATTTTGAAGATTAGGAACTATGTATGCTGATTAAATATTCCCGTTGTTTTTGAATTAGTCATTATTCGTATGTCAAGCCCAATGAAAGAATAGTAGAAATGTACAGAAATGTGAAACGAAACAATCCCATCGCCACGGTCATCAAGAACTATATCGACAAGAAAAGTGGCAAAGTGTCAGAGTCGCGGAACGAGATTCGTAAGCGGTTCTCCGGTCTTGACTGGGAGGACCAAAAGCGGATCATGGATGCTTTTTTGGATTCCGGAAAGTCCGACAGGGAATGGGTGTATTCCAGGTTGCTTGATTTGTGGGACCCTTCTTTTGAGCAGAAGGTCAAAGAATTGTGGGAGAGGTACCATGAAAACAGATGCGCCTGGATTATCATCCGTCATTTCCCGTTAGACTTTATTAAGAGTAATTTGGGACAATTTGATGCGGACAGGAATTATTACTTTATCTGTCTGCGTTTAGCCAAGGATAAAGATTATGTCATAGAAAAGAACAAACTGTCACATATTGACTATATGGCTGTTTTATACCATACTGAACGGGAATTTACGGACGATGAGGCACGTGACACCTTGTTCGGCGTTGTTCATGACTGCTGTGTCAAGGATGCTTACTTGACGAGATTGGGATTTGGATACAGTGGCAAGCGTGGAAATGTGATAACACCCGCGATTTTTCGTGACGTGGACCTTGGAATTTATTATTTGACGGGATTGGGTAGAGCAGAGGTCGTTCGGCAATTCAAGGTATGGGACAAGGAGGTGGGAGTTGCAATTCGTAACAGTCAGGAGCTCAGGGCGGTTAATACTTCTGTCAATCTCATAGACGGAGAAGCGTTGCTTGTGGGTGTTAAACTGGCGAATATATATGCCTATTCGTTCCTTGACGAAAAGTACAAATTGCCGTCAGATCCATCCGTTGAAGACTTACGAAAGACTTTTGAAGAAAGTTTGGAATGGTTCAACATATAATTCTGAGCATTACCACCCAGTTTTTGTTATCTTAAATCATTTACCCCATGCCCGACAACATCCATAAAGAAAAACGTTTAGCCTACCTCCTGCGCCACGACATCCACTACGCTTTCGACATCCATGGTTGGCGGGAGGTCAGTGATCTTATTACAAGTCATGCTTTCACTCTTGAGGAACTGATAAATATCGTAGCAAATAGTAACAAACAGCGGTTCGAGTTTTCGGAGGATGGTCAGTACATCCGTGCTCGACAAGGGCATAGTATTGCCGTGGATGTAGAATTGGCGGAAGCTACACCGCCAGAATATCTCTATCACGGCACCGTTGCTGCAAATGTGCCCTCTATCATGGAAAAAGGACTCGTACCAATGAGCCGTCAACATGTTCACCTGTCGATTGACGAATCCATAGCGTTAAAAGTGGGAAGCCGTAGGAAAGGGAATGTGGTCATTTTGAAAGTTGCCGCACACAAAATGTGGGAAGACGGATATCAATTCTGGCTTTCAAGAAACAATGTGTGGCTGACAGAGGCTGTTCCTCCAAAGTATCTTGTAATAATCAAACAATAATTCATCATGTTATACTCTTTATTCACCTATTTCAATAGCCTTTTCGGCGTAAGTTTGTTTACTTACATCTCCTTCCGCGCCATCATTGCAGGCATCATGGCACTGTGCATCAGTATTTGGTTCGGAAAGTGGTTTATCCATTGGATGACTCGCCACAAGATTAGCGAGACACAGCGCGATGAGAAGATCGACCCGGCGGCAAAAGAGAAGAAGAATGTGCCCACTATGGGCGGCATCATCGTCATCGTGGCCATTTTGTTTCCTTGTCTGCTGTTGGGCAAACTGACAAATGTGTATATGATTCTGATGCTCGTTACTATGGTGTTGATGGGATTGCTTGGCTTCACGGATGACTACATCAAGACCTTCCGTAAAAACAAAGATGGCCTGAACGGCTGGGTGAAGATTGCAGGGCAGGTGTTACTCGGTCTGATTGTCGGCCTTACCCTGCGTTTTAGTCCGGCGGTGACGATGAACGAGGTGGTGAGCAGTCACATCGAGAACAACATCGAGGTGGTGGACAAAACTCCGGAGATAAAATCCACCCAGACGACAATTCCATTTGTGAAACATCATAATTTCAACTATGCCGACTTGTTTTCATGGCTCGGCGAGACAAACAAGTACCGTGCAGGCTGGATCTTTTTCGTGCTGTTGACGGTGTTCGTAGTCGCAGCGGTGAGCAACGGGGCCAACCTAAACGACGGTATGGATGGTATGTGCGCCGGAAATTCAGCTATAATCGGCGTTGCACTTTTAGTGCTGGCATATATGAGTGGCAGCGTTGTGTTCGCTGAATATTTCGATGTAATGTACATCCCAGGCTCTGAGGAAATCACAATCTTCCTGGCCACATTCATCGGGGCATTGGTGGGCTACCTGTGGTGGAACGGTTTCCCGGCGCAGGTGTTCCTCGGTGACACGGGCAGCTTAACCATAGGCGGCATCATCGGCGTTTGCGCGATGATTATCCACAAGGAGCTGATGCTGCCTTTGCTCTGTGGGGTTTTCTTGGTGGAAAGTCTCGGCGTCATCATTCAAACGCGGGTGTATAAATTCTACAAGAAACGGAATCGCCATGTGCGGGTTTGGAGAGGCACCCCGATTCATGACCATTTCCGCAAATCCATTGAAGACGTTCGGAAATACGACCCAACTTGCACTTTTGTCTTCAAAGGCAGTGAAAACAAACATCACGAGGTGAAGATTGTGTTACGGTTCTGTATTGTCACGCTCATACTTGCTGCGGTGACTATTTTGACGCTGAAGATTCGTTAGAAGGATGATGCAGACATATTAATGAAGAACTGAAAATCAATTACTATTTTAGTCCAGCAAAAAATGTTTAACAACAACCATCTATTACTCGTCGTATTAGTGATAGCACTCGTCGTAGTCTTGTCAAGCTGCAAGAAGAAAAAACAAGTTACTACTGACCCCACGAAATACTTCCTCACCTTCGAGGATGACTCTCCTGAAAGAAAGGCATACGCCAAGGAGCTGGTAAGCTTCGTGGAGAGACTGCAGCACGATGAGACCACTTTCGATGCGGATTTGTCCGCGAAGCTGTATGAGTTGCGCATTACCCTTCTCACCTCGCCCAATGGGAAGCTGAAAGTTTATAGCTGGGAAGACGGCGACTTCGGTAGCACAATCAGCTTCCATACCATCTATCAAACCAAAAACAATGTAACGTTTCAGGGGGTGTTTATGGAGGACTATTATCGGGAACCAAGGAAGTTGTATCAACTGGAATCTTCAGATGGGTCGGTTTATCTCGTTGAGTATTTCTTTCGTCAGGAAGGTTGGTCATACGATATAGGTGTGGATGCCTTTTCGATGGATAAAACAGGATTGCTAAAGCCAGCCGAAATCTTTGAGCACATCCCCGAAATTCACCCAAAAGCAGTGGGCTTTTCCGCTAATCTTTCCGTTGAGTGCACCCCTGGTTCGCCGTCGCTTTACTACGAAGGTGCTTGGGAAGAAAACTTCTTCTTCGAACTGACGGGAAAGGATCTCTATATGCCGCAATTCGCCTACCTGAGAGGCCCCGACGGCGGTTTGTTCATGACGGATTTTTACCATCGTTTCACCTGGGACGGCGAGAAGTTCCGTTACAAACAGCTGGAATACAACCCTGTCTTGGCCAAATACTTGCTGGAACCAGGTTGGCTGTTGTCGGAGTTCGAGGCGGGAGATTCCATCGTCCGTGTTGACAGCGTTGCGAACGGCTCCTATCGCCTCCTTTTGTGGAAGAAGGACAAGATGTTCTCTTCCGCCCCGGATCTGATTGTCACGCAAGGGCGGTACGATGCCGCAAAACACGAATACCATTTCCAAAATGGCGACTACGAATATGTTTTAAACACGGCCTTGGAACGGTTGCAAATCCTGTACACGGATCCTGAGACGAAGAAGGTGGAGGTGGTGAGGAGTTATAGTGCGAAAGAATAAGTCGCCGAATCATCTGCTAAATGCTTTTGCTGGTAACTGTTATTCGGTGAATTTCATTCGTGTGTAAATTATATAATAAATCGTCGGTTACGACCGACGATTTAGACAATTCGCCAATCGCAATTGTCCATTTTTCCACTTTTTGAAAACCAATTATAAACAGCATGTCCGCGTCACGGGCTCGTTGTTCTGCCCATGGCCGGCTGGCAAAATGCGACTTTGGTGAGGATGGACTTCAGTAAGGTTCTAAGGATAACAATGAAGTTGCCGTACTTTATGCTATATACAATTCTTATTGCATAAAAAATATGCTTTTTTATGCAATAAGAATTGTGAATTGAAAAAAAACGTATCTTTGCCGACAAATAAAAAGACAGAAAATGAAGACGGTTATTCTCAACCAAAAAAAGGAACGCGACAATTTGATGTCACGTCCTTATCTGACGCGACGAGGCAATCAAGATACAGATCTTTTGCTGGGCAGCCACCTCATCAAATTGATTACTGGACCTCGGCGTGTGGGCAAATCCACTCAGGCTTTGCTGATGTTGCGTTACAAGAACTTTGCCTATTTGAACTTCGACAGTCAGCCTTTGTTGGATGCCTGGGATGCGAACCTGATCATGCGGATGCTGGATGATGTCTATCCAGATTATGAATATATCCTGCTCGACGAGGTGCAGAACCTTGAGGCATGGGATTTGTGGGTCAGTGAGCTTTACAGGATGGGCAAGAACCTTGTCATTACGGGTAGCAATGCCAAGATGCTCAGCAGCGAGATGGCCACAGTATTGACAGGCAAGTATCTTCAGGTGGAGATGCTGCCGTTCAGTCTGGAGGAGTTTTTCGACTGGCATCAACTCGACCTCCACAAACTGGAGCCGGAACAGAAAACTGAAGCCGCAGTACTGACGGATGATTATATGAGGAATGGCGGCTATCCAGAGGTGGTGGCTTCACGTCCATTGACGCGTAGTTATCTCGACACGTTGTTTGACTCCATTGTGTGGAAGGATGTGGCGAAACGACACCATGTACGTAATGTGACAGACTTGAACAATCTCGCTATGTATCTTGTTTCCAACTTCTGTAATCCTGTCAGTGCCAACGAATTGACAGAAGAGTTAGGCTTCTCCAGCGTCAATACCACCAAGAAGTTCATGGACTATCTGCACGAGCCATACCTGTTTTATTATCTGCCCCGTTACAATAACAAGCTGAAATTGATGAAGAAGGCCCCGCGAAAGGTCTATGTAGTGGATAATGGCTTTGTAGCGGCCAAGGCTTTCGCATTGAGCGACAATCTCGGGCGCTTGCTTGAAAACCAGGTGTTCATCGAACTTATACGTCGTGGATACGATACTGACAAGACGATGTTCTATTATCGTTCGCGTAATGACAAGGAGGTCGATTTCGTCCTGCGAAGGGGAACACACATTGAGCGGCTGGTTCAGGTTTGTTACGACATAAGCAGCCCCAAAACCGAGAAACGCGAGGTTGACAGTTTGGTTGAGTGTGCTGGAGAGTTGAAATGCAGCAACCTTGTCATTGTGACGAACAATGATGAACGTATGATAGAGAAAGACGGTTACCAGATAAGCCTTGTACCTGTCTCTAAGTTGTAATACAATAAACCAATTAGCAGTTGCGCCCGACACGGAGGAAGGGAAAAGAAAATGGTAATATTTATCAATAGCGTCCTAAACATTTTCTGACTTTGACAATGCGGCACCTTCCACCTATACCTCGTCACCCTTTATGGCGACAGCTTGCAAGAGATTGACCGCTACAGAAAAACTCACAAAGAAGGGGAGTGCATCACCTTTATCCTCAAGACGGACAAGCCCGTTGATGTGACTCCATATCTTTCGCAGGAGGAAATTGATTTTCTTTCGGAAGACGGTACAACATGGCAGTCGGAGTTTATGATTGTGCCGGATTGGGAAAAGTATGAATCTTTTTCTGAAAAGGATTTCGCAGCCCAATATTCCCACAAGCGCGTGCGCGTGACGGGCTCGTTGTTTTGCCCGATGGCAGGATGGCAGAACGTCACCCCCGTGAGGATGGACTTCAGCAAGGTGGAGGTGGCGGAGTGACTGTTGCAAATTACAATATATGTTGTGATGACAATGTTTCTGTAGCCGATTAATGCCTCAAAACATCTTCTCCTCAAACTCTTTCACAAAAACACCACCTCCTTCGTTCCGCAGGAGTAATCCGTGCCGTTTTCATCCCGCAGCTGCAGCCGCCCGAAATCGTCCACCCCAAGGATGGTGGCCGTCGTCTCCTGTCCTTGGATGCGATAGCGATGGGGTATGTCTCTCTGATACAGGCGTCCCAAGTAGGCCTCCTGCAAAGCATTGGCAGCGGCGGGCAGCACGGACAGCTGCGCGTATTGCGCACGCAGGAACTGCTGATATTGGTGCAAGAACTCCTCCACATCGTAATGCTTGCCCGTCTCCATCCACAAGGATGTGGGATTTGGGATTTCCGACGGAAACCTATCTTGGTTAAGGTTGATGCCGATGCCGGCAATGGTATGCTTGAGCTTGTCGCCCTGGATCACATGCTCGATGAGGATGCCCGCAATTTTCTTCCCGCTGACATAAATGTCGTTGGGCCACTTGATGGCAACGGAATTGGCAAATTGGCTGATAAAGCGGGAAGTGGCCACGGAGAAGTACTGGTTAAACAGAAACTGCCGCGATGCCGGGATGTCTGGCTCGAAATAAAAACTCACCAACAGATTCCTGCCCTCCTCGCTAAACCAGCGGTTGGTTCCCATGCCGCGTCCGGCGGACTGAAAATCGGCCCACAGCGCAAAAAATGGCGGGATTTCCCTTTTCAAAGCGCCTTCTTCTACCAACAAAGAGCCCAACAACTTATTGGTTGATTGGGTGTTATGAACATGTTCAACGAATATGTCTTTCATTCCGCAAAAATAAGTATCTTTGCGCTCTAATTTCAGAAAAAAATGAAAAAAATAAAAATCCTGATTTTAATGGCTGTTGCAGCATTTTTTGTGCAATCCTGCGTGGATGAAAGCGGCGAATATGTACGACAAATGTACTCCAACTCACAAAAAGAGACTGCCTTCATAACCTGTCTCACAACCGCCTCTGATTCAGCCATAAACCATCTTTGTGTGGCCAATGGTTTCAGCCAATATGAAAACGGCCAATACAGCATCAACTATGACGATTTGCAAAGCTCTGTTTTCCAAATGCTTCGAGAAAACGCGCAAGGATATTTGGCAGATTCGCTGATTTTTTTATCCAACCTTGTGGCCGAGAACTGCAACACCCAGGTGATGACCCCCATCTTCAAGGAGGCCATCGGCTCGCTGGTGTACTACAACCACGATGCGCTCATTAAAGGCGACAGCACTGCCATCACCGACTATTTTGTGCGTTTTAAAGATGCCGACATGAAAGCGGGTTTGCAGAGTCCCGTCTCCATCCGCATGAACCTGTTCGGCGTCAACGACTGTTGGGATCAGATTGTTGCACGCTATTATCAACTTGGAGGTGGCTCAATCAGTTTTGATGTGCAGAACTACATCATCGACAAGATGCTGAAAGGTCTTTATGAAGAAATGCGCATCGAGGAGGTCAACATCCGAACCGATTCCACGCACCGCGCGTCGGCAGATTCCCTGTTGGCGAGATAATTCTTTATCCGAAATTTATCAATAAAAATATTTTCAAAATGAGACCAGACAAACTTTTCAATGGCAAGACTTTGGCCATACTTTCCGGCGGCGGCGACACCCCTGCCATCAACTCCAGTATCGAATGTGTGCGCAACCGTGCCTCTATGCTCGGTTTTAAGGTATATGGCGTCCTTCGTGGTTGGAAGGGCCTTTTGGGCGACGGCGACATCGTGGATCTGACCAACATCCCGTACAACGGCATCTACGGCGGTACCGCCCTGCTTTCCTCCCGTACAAACCCCTTCCCCAGCAAGAAGAATCCCGAAGACCGCTCGCAGCAGATCCTGCGCAACATCGAGCGCTACAAGATCGATGTGTTGGTGACCATCGGTGGCGACGACACCAATGGCGCTGCCAAGAAGATGTACGCCACCTACGGCATTCCCGTCATTGGCTTCCCCAAGACCATCGACAACGACTTGCGCACCCGCACGATGCACCACTACAACGGCCAGCAGCACGAGACCGTGTTGTGCCCCGGCTTCCCTTCCGGTGCCATGGCCATCAAGAAACTGACCAGCAAACTGCACACCACCAACGAGTCGCACCAGCGCATTATGGTGCTCGAAGTGATGGGCCGCGACGCCGGTTGGCTGACGGGCACGGCCATGTTCGGCGGCGCCCAGATGGCCCTCGTTCCCGAAGTGGAGATGACCAAAGAACGCAAGGAGTTCTTCTTTGAATCTGTCAAAGAGATGTACATGCGTTCCCCGAAACACAGCCTCATCATCGCAGTCTCCGAAGGCGTGCGCTGGTGGGATGACGAGAAGCAGGAGCTGGGCATGGTGTATGCTTCCTCCGACCTTGACGAGTACGGTCACCCGCGTTTCGGCGGCGTGAGCGGCGTCATCGCCTCCGAAATCAACCGCCGTCTCGGCATCGAGGCCCGCGGACAGATTTCCGGCTACATCCCCCGCTCCGGCAAGTGCTACGAGTATGACCGCCGCCTGACCTCCACATTAGCCGACAAGGTCGTGGATCTGCTCCTGCGCGAGGACTACGGCAAGATGCCCGTCATGCGCGACATCGTCCCTTACGACGAGCTGGAAGAGTTCCACACCGACGCCATCGAGATGGGCAACATCGGCAACTTCCCGCTGCCCGCCGCCTATTACGATCCCAACAAGTTCCAGTTCACCGACCAATATGTCGATTTCCTCACCAACATCATCGGGGCACCTTACCGCATGGAGTTCACGCAGAAGTTCCCGATTGTGATTCCGGAATAAGTGATCAGTGATCAGTGATCAGTGATTAGTGATCAGTGATCAGAAATAAGGTAATTTCCTTAAACATAATTCCTTGAGCAGCCCCGTTAGGGGCAAGAGCTCGGTAGCCCAGGGTAAGGCCGAAGGCCGCCACCCTGGGTTCAAATGAAAAGAATCATGGCAGAGTTTATCATACAAGGTGGCCATCGGCTAAACGGCGAGATCACCCCGCAGGGCGCGAAGAACGAGGCTCTGCAGGTGCTCTCGGCCGTGCTGCTGACCGACGAGCCGGTCACCATCTCCAACATCCCGAACATCCTCGACACGCAGCGCTATCGCGAGATTTTGGCGCTGATGGGAGTGAAGATCACGGAGGTGGACGAGCATACGTTCACGTTCCAGGCGGAGGATGTCGATTTCGAGCAGCTGCGCACCGACGAGTTCGCGAAGCTGTCGGCGAAGATCCGCGCCTCCATCATGGTGCTCGGTCCGCTGTTGGGACGCTACGGCAAGGCCTACTCCGGCAAGCCCGGCGGCGACCAGATCGGGCGGCGCCCGCTGACCACCCACTTCGAGGGGTTGGAGAAGCTTGGTGCGGTGATTTCCACCTCCCCGGACGAGAAGTTCTTCGAGTTAGAAGCCAAGCACCTGAAGGGCTGCTACATGCAGCTAAACGAGCCATCCGTGACGGGTACCGCCAACATCGTGATGGCGGCAGTGTTGGCGGAGGGCGAGACCACCATCTTCAACGCCGCCTGCGAGCCCTATCTGTACCAGCTCTGCACCATGCTCAACAACATGGGCGCGAAGATTTCCGGCATCGGCTCCAACCTGCTGAAGATTGAGGGTGTCGAGAAGTTGCACGGATGCACGCACCGCATCTTCCCCGACATGATCGAGGTGGGCAGCTTCATTGGCATGGCAGCCATGACCCAGTCGGAGCTGACCATCAAGGATTGCGCCTGCGACCATCTGGGGCTGATTCCTTACACCTTCGGCAAGATGGGTGTGCAGTTCGAGCGGAAGGGCGACGACCTCATCGTACACGGGCGGGAGCCGTACAGCATCTACTCCGACCCGCGCGAGGCCTCCATCCTGACCATCGCCGACGCGCCATGGCCGGGATTCACCCCCGACCTCATCAGCATCGCCCTTGTGACAGCCATCCAGGCCAAGGGCAGCGTGCTGATCCACCAGAAGATGTTCGAAAGCCGTCTCTTCTTCGTCGATATGCTGCAGTCAATGGGCGCGCAGATCGTGCTCTGCGACCCGCACCGCGCCATCGTCGTCGGCCTCGCCCGCGAGAAGCGCCTGCGAGCCACCAAGATGTCCTCCCCTGACATCCGCGCCGGCATCGCCCTGCTCATCGCAGCCCTGAGCGCCGAAGGGAAGAGCGTGATCCAGAACGTCGAGCAGATCGACAGAGGGTACGAGCATATCGTGGAGAGATTGAACAATCTCGGTGCGAAAATCGAACGCGTATGATCACCGGCATCATCACCACCCTGAACGAATCCCGAAACATCGAGGCCTGCGTGTACTCGCTGCAGCGCGTGTGCGACGAGGTCATCGTGACCGACTCCTGCAGCACCGACAACACCGTCGAATTGGCAGAGAAGGCCGGGGCACGCGTGTTCGTACACCCCTACATCGGCGACGGTCCGCAGAAGAACCTGCCGTTGGAGCACGCCAAAAATGACTGGGTGCTGAGCATCGATGCCGACGAGCGCCTTTCTGACGAACTCGTGGCAATCATCCAACAGCTGGATTTGGAGCACACTCCGTACGACGGCTTTGCCATCCGGCGGCGCAACTACATCGGCGAGCGGTGGGTAAAGTGCTGCCGCTGGTATCCCGACTATCTGGTGCGCCTGTTCCGCAAGGACAAGCTGCGCTTCGCCGAACTGAAACAGCACGCTTTTGTACCAACGACCAACACTTGCGAGTTGAAAGCTGACCTGATCCACTATCGATACAAGAACTACGACCAGCTTTTTTCCAAACCTGAACGAAACTACAGTACCCGAGGAGCGAAGATTCTCTTTCTGAAAGGCAAAAAAGCCAATGCATTTTCGCCTTTCTTCCATGGTTTTTCCGCTTTTTTTGTAAACTATTTCCTGCGTGGCGGCATCTTTGGCGGCACCGACGGTTACGTTCTGTCCAAGGCCATCGCCCATAACAGTTTCCTCAAATACGCCAAACTATTAGAATACCAGCGAGACCCATCCGTGCGGGATGCCGAGGATTGGGACAGCGTCTGGTAACCTTTTGTCCATACATTAACATTGCCCTTTTTGCGATTTCCATATCATTATTATAGTAAGAATAAATAACCCTTTTAAAACACATGCTTATGAAAAAGTTATTACTCTCTTTGACAATGCTCTTCACCTTTTCGTTGCTGACCGCACAGGTGCCGTTGAACAACGGAAGTTTTGAAAACTGGAACGGTTCGGCCTCTACCCAGCAGCCAAATGGTTGGACGACCGCTTTGGTGGGCAATATTATAACCGAGGTCTTCGGCGTTCAGGTGCCCATTCCCGTGAACACCTATTTCGGCAGCAGGGTCTCCGACGCGCACAACGGCTCGTATGCCTTGCAGCTGCAACCCGCCAATGTGGGCATACCCGGCACAGAATACAACATTAACTTCCCCGGTGTCGCACAATTGGGCGTCGCCGAAGGCTTCAACATCCCGTTGCAGGCCATCCTCGACATCGTCTCGATGTTCACTGACTCCACGGGGGTCAATCCCGGCGACATAGACCCGACCGTTCTGACTTCCTTGGCCCAAGTGTTTGCCCCGGGCGATTCCTGTTCCAAAACGCCACAATCCCTGAACTTCTGGATGAAATTCGCTCCTATGGAGAATGACGAAGTGCAAGTCATTGCCTATTCCAGAAGCAACGGACAACCCGTGAGCTATGCAGAGGCCAGCATCGACCAGCCCGCCAATGAATACACCTACGTCTCGATTCCCTTTGACACGCCGGGGCAGCCCTGCGACAGCATCAGCATCATCATTATGGCTGGCAATTTCGGCACAGCGGACCTCAACACCGTGCTGCTGGTGGATGATGTCACTATCACACAGGCTGGCGTGGGGGTCGCGGATCGCAATGCGACGCAATTCCACACCTACCCCAACCCGGCCACGGATTATGTTCGTGTGGCGCCCGAAGTTGCCGAACCGTATCGCTGCCAAGTGTACGATCTGCAAGGCAGACTTTTGCGCGTGGTGGAATCCGATGGAGGACAGGCCACCGTGGATGTCAGCGACCTGGCCCGTGGTATTTACACGCTTACCATAGACCAGAATGGCATGACTTCCAACCACAAGGTCGTGGTCCGCTAAACGACAGATTCTATCATGAACCTCTGGCTTGCCCCGCTTGACGGGATTACAAACTACCTGTTCCGCAACACACTATGCCGTCACTTTGGCGGCATAGACTTTTTTATGACACCTTTCATGCCCGTACAGAAGCGTGCTAAGCTCAACGTGACCAATTGGCGTGACCTCTGGCCGAAGAACAACATGCTGCGTCCCACGACGCCGCAGCTGATGGGCAACGTGCCCGCACATTTCGTGGACACCATGCAGTTGCTGCACGAGACCTACGGCTACACCTCCTTCAACTGGAACTTGGGATGTCCCATGGCCCAGGTGGTGCGCCGTCGCCGCGGCTGCGGCCTCATGCCCGACACCGACCGCGTGGAGGAGGTGGTAGCCGCAGCCACACAAACGCCCTTTCAGTTCTCGGTGAAGATGCGTTTGGGGCTGCACTCTCCCGAGGAGGGACTGCGCATCCTCGAGCGGCTGGAGAAGTATCCTTTGGAGTACATTGTCATCCACCCGCGCTTAGGCGAGCAGATGTACGATGGCGTGCCCGATTGGGACACGCTTGACGAGTTTTGCCGGCACACCCGCCATCGCCTCATCTACAGCGGCGACATCAACTCTCCGGCCGACCATGAGCGTTTGCGGCAACGCTATCCCGATATACAGGATTGGATGTTGGGACGCGGCATTTTGGCCGACCCCTTCCTTGCCGAGGAGATACGCGGAATGGACACCGGCGACCGCAAAGGCCGTTTTCTCAAGTATTACCAGCACTTTGCCGCCGAACTGTTGCCGATGCGCCACGAGCGCGGCACCCTCCACAACTTCAAGGAACTGTGGCACTATTGGAGACATCTAGCCGGGATAAACGACGAGCAGCTCAAACAGTTGCTCCGCATTGACGACTGGGGAACATTCTTTGACACCTCGTTGCAAATGCTTGCATAGCGAATCTCCACCATACGAAATGCGCCGCTCCTTTCGAAAAAGAAGCGGCGCATTCTTATTTTGAACATTCCGGCTTACACCAGATTGGAGAAGCCCATGAAAGCCATGGCGAGGATGCCGGCGGTGATGAGTGCGATGGGCACGCCCTTCATCCCCTTGGGCACATCGACCAGCTCCAACTGCTCGCGCATACCGGCAAAGATGACGATGGCAAGCGTGAAACCGATGGCCACGGCGACAGCATAGATCGTGCTGTCCAAAATAGAGAAGCCGTGTCCCGATATAAGCTCCTGTTCGGTCACCTTGATGGCCACGCCCAACACGGCACAGTTGGTTGTAATCAGCGGCAAGAAGACACCCAGAGCCTGATACAGCGGAGGGCTGATCTTTTTGAGCACGATTTCGACCATCTGCACCAAGGCCGCAATGACCAGGATGAAGACGATGGTCTGCAAATAGGTGATCCCCAACGGGAGCAAAATGTATTTCTGGAGGGTTGCTGTCACAAGCGTGGCCAACGTCATCACAAAGACGACTGCCATGCCCATGCCGAGCGCAGTGTTCACCTTGTTGGAAACGCCCAAGAAGGGACAAATGCCGAGGAACTGCACCAAGACGATGTTGTTCACCAAAACGGCTCCTATAATCATCAATATATATTCCATAATAATAATGTGCTAAAGGTTCGTGAACAATGTTATTTTTGGACGGTGAGCTTGGCTTTGCGCTTGGCTTCAACCTTGTTGAGGATATGGCGGACGAGAGCCATGATGAATCCGAACACGATGAACGCGCCGGGTGCGAGCACAAAGATGAGGATGTTGTAGTCGGAAGGGATGAACTGGTGGCCCATGAAAGCGCCGGCGCCTAAAATCTCACGCACGGCGGCGATGAGAACCAGAGAGATGGTGAAACCGATGCCCATGCCGAGGCCGTCGAGAATGGAATCCCAGACACCGTTCTTGCTGGCAAACGCCTCCGCGCGGCCAAGCACGATGCAGTTGACGACAATCAACGGGATGAAGACACCCAGACTGGCCGACAATGCCGGCGCGAAGCCCTGGATAAGCAGGTCAACCATACTCACAAAAGTAGCGATAATCACAATGTAGCACGGAATGCGAACCTTGTCAGGAATCACATTCTTGAGCAACGAGATAATGATATTGGACATCAGGAGCACAAACGTGGTGGCCGCACCCATACCGAGGGCGTTGTTCACTGACGTGGTGACCGCCAACGTGGGGCATGTGCCCAAGACGAGAATCAAACTTGGATTCTCCTTGAAAAAACCTTTGGTGAGAATATTCCATTTACTCATGGGTAACCTCCTTTACATTCATGAAAACGTTATAGGCACGCTGCACGGCATCGCAGTATGCGCGCGATGAAATGGTGGCTGCCGTGATGGCGTCCACATCGCCGCCGTCCTTCTTGACAGACAGTTTGTAAGTGGCAGGATCCTGACCATTGAACTGCTTGGCGAAATCACTCTTGGTCTTGTTGATCTTGTCACCCAGTCCGGGAGTTTCGGAGGCATCGATCACCTCAGTGTTGATGATACTGCCATCGGCGGCAAAGCCAACCATGAGATCAAAGCGCCCGTCAAATGCTTTCTTGGTATAAGTCTCAATGGCGGCCCCGTAGAGTGTGCCATCATCCGATTTTGCCAAATGTACCAGAAGGCCTTCCTTTTCACCTTCGGGAACAATGGTGGTATCCGTGATAGTGCCCTTGAAGTCGGGCAACACGAGGTTCAGTGCCAATTCTTTCTTGGCTTTCTGGGCATTGTCAATACGTTCTTTGGTGAGGGCATAGACGCCTGTCAGGGCCAAGCCCGCCACCAACGCGATGCTGGTCAGCACAACGACCAACCGCAGCAATGAAGCTTCTTTCTTCTGTGACATAATGGTTGGTTTTTAGTTATTTAGCATAAGTTTTCGGTTTGAAGCCCTTGTTGATGAGCGGCACGAGGGAGTTCATGATCAAGATGGAGAAGGAGACACCTTCCGGGTAGGCACCGAAGAGTCGGATGATGATGGTGAGCAAGCCGCAGCCGCAGCCGAACACCAGCATGCCCCGGTTGGAGACAGGAGAGGTCACCATGTCTGTGGCCATGAAGAAGGCACCGAGGATGAGACCGCCCGTGAGCAGGTGGAAGAAGGGGTTGGCGTAGTGTGTCGGGTCGATGAGCCAGAAGATGCCGGCGAACACAAACACGGTGAGCAGGAATGCCACCGGAATGTGCCAGCTGATGATGCGCTTCCACATCAGGAAGGCCGCACCGATAAGCAGGGCGATGGCGGAAACCTCGCCGAAGCTGCCGCCCATCTGACCAACCAGCATGTTGACATAGCTGGGCATGTGCGCATCGCCCATAGCCCCAGCGACCGTAGCGCCCTCTTTGAGGAGCCCCAACGGGGTCGGGCCTGTCACGGCATCGGCGAAGCCCCAGACGGGCGTGGCCACCGGCCAGGTGGTCATGGCCACAGGGAAGGCTATCAGCATAAACACACGGGCCACCAACGCGGGGTTGAAGATGTTGCGTCCCAAGCCGCCAAAGGACATCTTGGCAATGCCAATGGCCACGATAGCGCCCACGACAATCATCCAAATCGGCAAGTTTGCCGGCACATTGAAAGCCAGCAACATGCCCGTCACAACTGCAGAGCCATCGTTTATCGAAGGCTCCACTTTCATGAGAAATCGCTGTATCAAATACTCAAACAGGACACAGCAGCCCACGGACACGACGGTCAGGATTAGCACTGGCAATCCGAAATAGAAGACGGAGACCAGGAATGCCGGCACCAGAGCCAGCACCACCGACCACATGATCTTCTTCACGGATTCACCGCTATGTACGTGGGGCGAACCGGAAACATTTAGTAATTTATCCATTCTATAAAGTGTTATTAATTTGCATTTTCTGATACAAGCCGCAAAAATACAATTTTTTCATTGTGATGTCAAGAAAAAAATTGAAGTTTTCATGCCATGCATATCTTTATTTAATACATTTATATTTTCAAATTTACTATTTTTGCAGCCTTAAATTTTTCGCTTTTGAAGAAACAGGAAATACAACTATTCAAGGACACCTTGATGCAAACCCGCAAGATAGCGATTGTATTCCACTTTAATCCAGATGGGGATGCGGTCGGGTCAGCATTGGCATTGTATCATTATTTCAAGGATGACGGTTACGAGGTGACGGTCATCTCCCCAAATCCTTTCCCCGACTTCCTGCACTGGATGGAGGGTGCGGAGGACATCATCGTGGCGCAACAGCACCTCACTGCCGCCCGCAAAGCTATCAAGGAGGCCGACATACTATTCGTGGTTGACATGAACATGCCGCACCGCGCAGGACAGGACTTGGAGAAGTCCATTATCAAGGCCACGGGCTTCAAAGTGCTCATCGACCATCATGTGCAGCCCGACATCAAGTGCGACATCATGTACTCCACTGCCAAGACCAGCTCTGCAGCGGAGCTGGTCTATAACTTCCTCTACAAGTACCTCACCCCCAAGCGGAAGTTCACCAAACCGATCGCCGAGGCGCTCTATGTGGGCATCATCACCGACACTGGCTCGGTGACGTACGCCTGCGACCAGCCCAGCACCTACGACGTGCTGCGCAAGCTCATCGCCTCCGGCATCAACGGCGAGTCCATCCACCGCAAAGTGTATGACAACTACACCATCAGCCGCATGAAGCTGCTCGGCCTCGCCCTTTCCCAGCGCATGACGGTGCTGCCCGAGCTCGGCGTCTCCTTCATGTACCTCAGCAAACAAGACCTTCTTGACAACAACTTCCAAATCGGCGACACCGAAGGGTTTGTCAACTACGGGCTCTCCATTCAAGACATCCATTACACCGCCTTCTTTGTCGAGCGCGAGAACCGCATCCGCGTCTCCTTCCGCTCCATGGGGCCGGTCGATGTCAACAAGTTTGCCCGGAAATACTATAACGGCGGCGGACACCACAACGCTGCCGGTGCCTTCTATAACGGTCCGCTCGAGGATGCCCTCAAGCATTTCGAGAATGCCGCCCGCGAATTGGCGAAAAACAACTTCTCGTTTTAAAACAAACTCCGCCGATTCCCGAAAATCCAACGTCCAAAACTTAAAAACTCAATCCCAACGTCCAAATACAACATCATATTAGCCCTGCCGATGCTCGTCTTTCTGTCCCTTTCTTGCAACAACAGTCAGACGGGGCAAGTTGTGACCACCGACAAGCAGGAGGTGGTGGACAAGGACGCGCCATACGTTGAGGGCAACAAGAAGATTGTGCAATGGGAAAGCGAGGAGATCGATCTGTTCTTGAAAAGGTATGGATGGAACACCACCCAAACGGGCACCGGACTCCGCATAGAGATTCTGGAGCCCGGCGAGGGCGACCTCTTCAAGGAGGGCGACCGCGTGTCACTCGGCTATCAGACCTTCCTGCTTTCGGGCGAGATGGTCTATAGTTCCGAAAAGGACGGGGCCAAGGAGTTCACCGTGGGACGTTCGGAAGAGATCACAGGGTTGCACGAAGCCATGCAGTTCTTGCGTCCGGGCGCCAAGGCTCGCCTCGTCATTCCCTCCCATTTAGCCTACGGCGTGGCCGGTGACGGCGACAAAATCAAGGGCCGCGTGCCGATTGCAATGATTATACGAATCAAGGAAGAATGAAGAATTTTACCTTGAGCAGCCCCGACAGGGGCAAGAGCTCGGTAGCGCCGTCACATCGTGGCGGCGGAAATGGATAGCAAAAAAACCAAATTCAATAACAATCATAACAACACAACAATGTCAGAAATCGAAAATCAAGAAAATCTGGAAAATCAGGAGATTCAAGAACACATTGAGACTCCACAAGAGCAAGAAACGCCTCAAATGACAGAGACTCCCGAAGTGGAGGAGACATCTGAAGTTCCCCAAGAAGAACCCGCCGCTCCCATTGAGGAGGAAAAACCCGCCAAAAGCAAGACCGGCCTCATCGTCGGCATCATCATCGGCCTATTGGTGCTGGCCGGCATCATCTGCGGCATCTTGGCCGCCAAGGGTGTGTTCAGCAAGTACAAAGGCTTCAAGAAAGACAAGCAAACGGGCCTTTACTACCAGTTCTACGGTGACATCAACGACACCGCCGCCATGCCCAAGACGGGCGACCTCGTGGGTGTGCTCTTCAACCTGCGCGCCGGCGACTCCATCCTCATCCCGATGATGCCCAACGAGATGATCATGGACTCCCTGTACGACGGCGACTTCTACACAGCCCTCCGCATGATGCATGTGGGCGACAGTGCCACCTTCATCTTCAACGGCAAGGAGTTCTTCCAGCACTTCATGCAGGGCCAAGAGTATCCCTTCGGCGACACGCCGCTCTATTCCGATGTCAAGCTCTACGGCCAGATTCCCAAGGCGGAATTCCAAAAAATGCAGGCCGAATATGAGCAGATGATGCAGGAAAGCGCCAGCCAGGAGGCCGACAAGATCCAAGCATACGTGAAGGACAACAAGATCAAGGCGACACCGACACCGGAAGGCATCTACATCACCACCACCAAGAAAGGCACGGGCCCGACGCCGCAGCAAGGCGACGACTTGGAGGTCCACTATACGGGCAAGTTGTTGGACGGCACCGTGTTCGACAGCTCTGTTGAACGTGGCGAGCCCTTCACCTTCACACTCGGTGCCCATCAGGTGATCCCCGGATGGGAAATCGCCCTCAGCAAGATGCACGTCGGCGACAAGGCCACCATTCTGCTGCCTTCCAACATGGCCTACGGCGAGCGCGGCAACTACAACATCCCGCCCTACTCCCCACTGGTGTTCGACGTCGAATTCCTGCGTATCGTTCCCAAAGAGGGAAACAACCAGTAACGGAAGCAAACTCGCATCAATAAAAAAAAGGTGAATCCAATCGGACTCACCTTTTTTTATTCACACTTTTTCAGTGTGTATTACCAATCTTTTCAGCATTACATGCCCAACATTTGTTTCAAGGCAGTCTTGACATCTTCTGAAGCATCTTCAAGGTTCGTGGCGTCGGAAGAACGGTAGAACTCTGTCAGTTTGATCTTCTTGCTGGGAGTCACCTTCGTGGCATATTGAACGATGTAGAAAGTCTCGCCGCCATCCTCTTGCGGGATGTCCATACGCAAAGGATAACCCTTCAAGCCGGGATAGGTGCTGAAATTGATGTCGTCACCTGTCTGCAAGTCATTGGTCACCCATGCAAAGAAAGAATCCTCCTCGTCCGTCTCAAGGTCCGTGACGGTCACGACAACCTTCTTGCACGTGTATCCAGCCACTTCCTTGGTCTCGTCCGTGTAATTGTAATCGAACTTCGTTGTTTCAAAGGCTTTCTTGATGTCAGCTTCGCTTTTCTCGATATAATATTTGCCATATCCGGGAACATCAATGACCGTCGAGACCTTTTTGTCATCTCCATTCGTGATATTTTCAACCCCAATGCCCATTTCGCTGACAGACATTTTCGTGCAGTTGCCCATCACCAAATAGTCCATGGTGACTCCTGACAATTCAGCAGCCTTGTTGGGATCATCCGTGCCTTCCACCGTGAAAGCAAAGCTGACGGTGCCGGCAAATGGTTTTTGAGCAAAGATGTTGATGGCGCCGAGAATCATGATAGCGGCGAACCACAGGGAAATTTGTTTTTTCATTTTTATCAGTTTTTGAGTTAATTTTTCGGTTAGCAATAACGGCGGCAAAAATACAAAAATTGTGATACACTCATTTTTGTATAAAATCTTCGTCCGTCAGTGTCAAAAGAAAGGCCTTGAGTGCGGCCAAATCCGACGGGGAAAGGTGGGCGCCGCCATCATCCACTTTATGCATCAGGGGGCTGATATAGGGCGACGGGTGCAACCCTTCGTTATAAAACTGCAGCACCTCGTTGAGCGTACGATAGCGGCCGTCGTGCATATAGGGCGCGGAGACGGCCACATTGCGCAACGAGGGCGCACGGTACACGCCGCGGTCCATCGGGTCTCCCGTGACAAAAAAACGGTCGTAGTCGTCTTCGAAAGAATCATCCAAGCCATTGTTATAAAACAGATTCGTCGTAAAAAGCGGCGAACCGTCACCGCCATGGCAATGGAAACAGTCGGCGCCCTCCTCGGTTGAGAAGAGCACATAGCCACGCAGTTCCTGCGGAGTGAGTTGCTCGCTGCCACGAAGATAGCGGTCAAACTTACTATTGGCGGAGACTAAAGAGCGCACATATTGTGCAATAGCCTTCTCTACCCTATCCATTGTGATTTCTTCGCTGCCAAAAGCTTTCTTGAAGTACTCGGGATAGCGGCTGTCGGCGCGCAAGGCGGCCAAGGTGCGCTCTGGAGTGGAGCACATCTCGTCGTCTGCCGTGATGGCCATGCGCACGATGTCTTCAATCGTTCTTACGTCAGCATTCGGATTCTGTCCATACACGCCGCCGTTCCAGAAATAACCTTCCGAATTGAATACAAGGTTGGTGAGGGGCATCACATTGTGTCGCGTAGCCTTCCCCGTGGTGCGTCCCCTGGCCACTCCGTCGGGGAAACGCGGGTTGTCGGTCCCGATGTCGTAGTTGTGGCCGCGCACATGACAAGTGGCGCACGACATCAGCGAATCCGGGGAATCGCCGCGATAGCCACATAAATGGGGATCATGGAACAGCAACTCGCCGAGCTGCACTCCCTCCACGGTCATGGGATTGTCATCGGGAATGTTGAGCCGCGTAGGAAAGCCGTATGGCACCTCGATATTGTACGGTGTCGGGGGATTCACACGTTCCCTGCAAGCACAAACCGCCAAAGCAAGGCTTGCGAGCAGCAGACATCCGACGAAATAGCGAGTCTTCATGGTTCAGAAGAGCGAGAGCTGGTCACCGCCTTCGTCGCCGGAAGGCATGTCATCCTTCTTCTCAATGGTGATGTCATTGAATATGTCCTTGGCAATGGCCTCGTCGATGCTTTCAGCATCGCCCTCTTCCACTACCGGCTCAATCTCTTCAGGTTCCTCAACCGGTTCCTCGTACGGCAACGGCTCAATGAAGACTATTTTTTTAATATTCGGGAAGTTGATACGCTTGCCGCGGGCGCGGAAAGTCATCACCTCCACAAATTCGGCACAAGACAGGATGGTCTCGGAATCCTCCGTGGATTTCTTTTCACGATAAACGACCTTGATTTGAGGCAGATAATCGATGGAGATGCCCACAATATTAGAGGCACCGTCGTCGGGCACAAATTCCACTTTCTTGTTGAAAATGTCAGGGGCAAAACGTTTCATGTAGTATTTGTCCTCTTTCTTTTGGTAATAGACAACCGTGATGAGATGATGCTTGCTCCACTTGCGGATAACGCCAAGGTCGTCGTCGAAGTGGGTGTTCAACTCAAATCCCGTGACGCGGTAATTACCAGACTTATAGACACTCAATATCTTGTCATCCTCTTTAAATGCGCCCAACAGAGTACCGCGTTCCTCAGTGTTGAGACGCATCACAGACTCTTCAAAGTAGATATTGATGGCACTGAGGGTGGAGACGCCCTTCTGGCTGAGCGTGATGGTGGAAACGGGATAGTGCGTCAGGAGGTTTCCGAGTGCGGAACGGCTCTTGACGGCAAGCTGGCTGAAATCGTAGTCGAACTCGCGTTTCTTGAGCTTGGCCTTGGGCTTGAGTTTCACGCGGATAACCTCGGCCTCGCCGTTGGGGTTGGAGGTGAAATAAAGCACCTTCGAGCCGGCCTTGCCCTTGGTGAGGTCGTACTCCTTGTCACGCGACACGCCGCCGATGGCAAAACGCTTCACCATGGTGGAGCCGCCCGCGCCGTTCATGTAACACATATTATATATATGCCTGTCGTCGCCGCGCTTGAAGACTTCCACATGAAGGATGTTCTTGCCCACAAACTTCTTGTCGGCCACCTTGGTAATGATAAACTTGCCGTCTTCGTGGAAGACAATCAGCTCGTCAAGGTCTGAGCAGTCGCAGCAATATTCGACATCCTCGTCCTTTTTGAGGGAAGTGCCGATAAAGCCCTCCTTCTTGTTCACATAGAGCTTTTGGTTGGCCACGGCCACGGTTGCAGCCACAATATTGTCGAAACTCTTGAGTTCCGTGAGGCGCGGATAGGCAGCGCCGTATTTCTTCTTGAGCTGCCGGAAGAAATTGATGGTATAATCCACGATGTGGTCGAGATGGTTCTGCACCTCCTCAATGTTGAGTTCGATGTCGGCGATGTCCTGCTCTGCCTTCTTGATGTCAAATTTCGAAATCTTGCGGACAGGCTTCTCGCAAAGGGCCAGCACATCGTCGCGGGTGATCTCCTGATGGAAGAGGGAACGATACGGGTCGAAGGCGCGCTCGATGTTGTCGATCTGGAGATCCCAGGATTCGACATCCTTTTCGAGTTCCTTATAGATTCGCTTCTCGAAGAAGATCTTTTCCAAGGAGATCTTGTGCCACTTGCGGCCCAACTCGTCCAATTCTATCTCCAATTCCCGACGAAGCAGGTTGAGCGTGTTCTCGGTATTGATCTTCAGAATCTCCTTCACATTGGTGAAGACGGGGTGCCCGTTCCAGATGACGCAAGCATTGGTGGAATAGGTGATTTCACAGTCGGTGAAGGCATACAGGGCATCGATCGTCTGGTCGGGGGAAACGCCAGGCATCAAGTGGAGGTATATTTCCACATGTTCGGCGGTGTTGTCGTCGATCTTCTTGATCTTGAGCTTGCCCATATCAACAGCGGCGGTGATGGAGTTCTTGGACTCGGTGATGAGTTTGCCGGTGGTGGTGCCGTATGGGATCTCGGTGATGACAAGGGTTTTGTTATCGACGATGCCGATCTTGGCGCGGTTGCGCACCTTGCCGCCTTGCGCGCCATCGGCATAGCGACTCACGTCAGCCATGCCGCCAGTGGGGAAATCGGGGAAGATTTCAAAATCCTCACCCCGAAGAATGTGTATGGAAGCATCGATAAGCTCATTGAAGTTGTGGGGCAGTATCTTGGTGGACATGCCAACGCCCACGCCGTCCACACCCTGTGCCAACAGCAGCGGGAACTTGATGGGCAGGGCGATCGGCTCCTTATTGCGACCGTCGTAGGAGACCTGCCAATCCGTGGTCTTGTGGTTGAAGACCACCTCAAGAGCGAACTTGGAGAGGCGCGCTTCGATGTAACGTGGAGCGGCAGCCGGGTCTCCGGTCAGGATGTTACCCCAGTTTCCCTGTGTGTCAATGACGTAGTTCTTCTGCCCTAACGACACGAGGGCCGAGTAGATGGATTGGTCGCCGTGGGGGTGGTATTTCATCGTGTTGCCGACGATGTTGGCGACCTTGTTGTAGCGCCCGTCCTCCAACTCGTCCATGGAGTGCAGGATGCGGCGCTGCACCGGCTTGAGGCCGTCATAGACATCAGGGAATGCGCGGTCGAGGATCACATAGGAGGCGTAATCCAAGAACCATTCGCGGTACATTGACTGGACGAAAATGACTTTATGTAAATCGGAGGCCTGCTCCTCTTCGGGGAGGATGACTTCCTCGTTATTATCAGTGGGTTCTGCCATTATAAGGGGTTTTATTCATGGGCGGCAAAGATACATTTTTTTAGTGAACAGTGAAGAGCTATCAGTGAACACCATTTTTTTATATCTTTGCGCCCCTTAAACGACACTATCATGCAAGAAAACGTAAAATGCCTTATAATTGGAGCAGGGCCGGCGGGCTACACTGCTGCCATCTACACTTCCCGCGCCGACCTGAGCCCCTTGGTCATCGAGGGGATGCAACCCGGCGGCCAGTTGACTATCACCAACGAGGTGGAGAACTTCCCCGGCTATCCCGAGGGTTCTTCCGGCCCCGTCATCATGGAGGATATCCGCCAGCAGGCCATTCATGTGGGGGCGCGACTGCGTCCCGGGATGGTCACCGAGGTGGACTTCTCCAGTCGCCCGTTCCACTGCAAATTAGACGACGGCACGGAGGTGGTTGCCGAGACCGTCATCGTGGCCACTGGTGCCAATGCCCGCTGGATAGGAATGCCCGGCGAGGCGCAGTATCGCGGCTTCGGCGTCTCCACCTGCGCCACCTGCGACGGCAATTTCTTCCGAAACAAGACCACTGTCGTCATCGGCGGCGGCGACACAGCCCTGGAGGATGCCCTCTACCTGTCGAATCTCTGCACCAAAGTCTATATTGTACACCGTCGCGACCAGTTCCGCGGCACGATGGCCCTGCAGAAGCAGGTGCTCTCCACCGAGAACATCGAAGTGGTCTGGGATACCGTGCCCGTCGATATTGTGGGCGTGAAGCAGGGTTTCATCAAGAAGGTCACAGGCCTGCAAGTGAAGGACGTACACAGCGGCGAGGAGCGCACCTTGGAGGTGGACGGCGTGTTCGAGGCCATTGGCGTATCCCCCGTCTCCGACCTTTTCAAAGGCCAGCTTGACATGAACGAGCAGGGCTACATCCTCACGCAGCCGGGCACGTGCCGCACCAACATCCCCGGTGTGTTTGCCGCCGGCGACGTGCAGGACCCCAACTATCGCCAGGCCATCATCGCTGCCGGCGCGGGCGCTATCGCCGGGATTGAGGCGGGGAGGTTTTTGATGGGGAGTTAAGAGTTAAGAGTTAAGAGTGAAGAGTTAAGAGTTAAGAGTTAAGAGTTGAGAGTTAAGAGTTGAGAGTTAAGAGTTGAGAGTTAAGAATTGAGAATGGAGAATTGTAAAATGATGAGTAGAATCAAGACTTTTGTTTTGGCATTTTTCGTTCTCGTTCTTGCTTGTCCTTTGCAGGCGCAGTATGATGTGCCTGTTTTTCTGCATACTGAGACGTTGAATGTGGAAGGCCAGACCATTTATCGTATCACCTACCTTTGCGACGGTGATTATCTGTTGTATAAATTCAAGGACACGGTCTCTCCCCGCATCGTGGAAGTGCTCTATGCGGACAGTACGGTTCGGGAGAGGAGGTATTGTAACAATCAAACGAATTATCGGGCCAACATTATATACAATAGGGACGGAACCGTTTCTAACTTATATTTTCAAATAGAGTATAAAAGGGTGAAATACGACTGTCCTGTCCTCACATTCTATTCTGAAAAAGGATATAGTTCTGCATTACACATTCAAGACGAACGAGGCCATATCGTGACGGAATATTGGTGTTATAACGGCAAATGGGAGTGGCAATGTCACCACAACTGCAAACCTCCGAGATATGCGAAGAAGTTGTTCAGGATGTTTTTGTCCCAATACGAGACGAAATTGTATATGCTAGACCATGGCATCTGGTTTGAGCCGTGACACATTGTGCCATCCCTGACTGGGGCCTGGCAATCCCTAAAAACAGTATCTTATCACCGCTTTTTTGACCATGAAGGAACGATATAAAAAAAATGGAGAAAACTTCGCAAAAGTTTTCTCCATTTTCTTTTACAGTAAAATCACTTGTCAACTACTTCGCTCCGCCGCCCAATGCGATGTAAAGCGCGATGATGGAGCGGGCACCGTTGTAGAGGTTCGTGGCCTCACTGATTTGCGCACCGAGAAGACCCTCCTGCGCCGTCAGGACCTCCAAGTAGCTGGCCTTGCCGTTGTCCATCAGCTCGTGCGTGCCTGTGTAGGCGGATTGCAAAACCTCGATTTGACGCTTGTAGTACACATCCTTCTCACGGGCAGCTTGGCAGTCGGCCAAGGCCTCGTTCACCTGATTGCCAGCGTTGATGACGGTCTGCACATACTGCTGGGCGATATCTTCCTGCGACAACTTGCTGATCTTAAGGTTCGCTCTCAATTTGCCTTGTGCGAAGACGGGCTGCATAAGGGATAAGACAGCGTTGAGCAACATGGCACCGGGGTTCACCGTCACACTGCCGCCATTGTTGGTCCAGCCGATGATGCCCTGCAACGAGACCTTGGGATAGAAGGCGGCACGGGCAGCCTGCGTGTTATAAAAGGCCTCTTCCAAGAGATGGTCGGCCATTTTGATGTCCGGACGATAAGTGAGCAGCTGCGCCGGCACTCCCGTGCTCACGCGCTGCGGCAGTTCGTAGTTGCTCCAACGACTGCGGCTGATATGCTGCGGACTGATGGCTAACAGTTGGCAGATGGCATTTTCCACACTGCGGATACTGCGCTTCACATCCACAATCTGCGTTTTGACATTCAGATAGGAGGACTCCATCTGGTCAACGGCAGTGGAATAGGACTTGCCGTTCTCCCAAAGAGCACGCTGCATCTCCAAAGAGGATTTCCACAAGCTGTCGGTGGCAAGCAGAATCTCCAGCTGGCGGTCTAAGAGCTGCAGCATACAATACTGCTGCGCCACAGCGGAGATAAGGTTGGCCTGGACCACCTGTTTCCGTGTCTCGGCTTGTGCGAGGACTGCCTGAGCTTTGCGCTTTTGGTTTGTGTTGACCGCAAAAAAATCCAGATTCCAGTCCATCTGCAACGGCAGGTTGTAAGTCCAGCCGGCAGGACTGAAGTTGAAACTCGACACAGAGCCGGAAGGAGCGAACGTAACAGAGGGCAGGTAGCCCAACTTCGTAGCCTTAAGGGAAGCCTGTGCCTGCTCGACGGCAATACGGGCGGAATTGAAGTCAGTGTTGCGAGCCAACACGGAATCAATGAGATTCTGCAACAGCGGGTCGGTGAAGAATTCACGCCACGACATCTCCGCGATGGAGTTGTCGGCCTGCGCCGCGATCACATCCTCCGTGGTGCCGTAGAGATTGGACGACACTCCGGACTGCGACGTGTATTTGTTATAGATCCCGCAGCCTGCAAAAGCAACACTTATTACGCTAATGACTATGATGATGAATGTTCTTTTCATTTCTCTGACTTGTTTTCGTTATGCTTAACTTCTTTCTCCACGTTTTCGCCAATCTCCTCCATCGTTGTCTTCTCTGCTGTCTCCATGGCTGTCATTTCAGAAACCGCGACTTCTCCGGATTCCACAGCTACCGGTACTCCATGAACTTTCTCGTGCAGGTTCTGGAAAACGATGAAGAAGGCGGGGACAACGAAAACCAATGCCAACGTGCCGACGGCCATACCGGCGGTGACGCCGAGGGCGAGCACGCGGTTGCCGTTGGCACCCGCACCTCCTGCGATAATGAGCGGAATCATACCCGCAATCATCGTGACAACGGTCATCAAGATAGGACGGAGGCGCTCCTCACAGGCGGCGAAGGCGGCATCGCGGATACTCAAACCTTGTGCGCGACGCTCCGAGGCAAACTCGGTGATGAGGATGGCGGTCTTCGCCAACAGACCGATGAGCATGATGACACCTGTCTGCAGGTAGATGTTGTTCTCCATGCCCGGCAGGTGCAGTCTTGAGACGAGCCACACAACACCAAACGAGCCCAACAAACCGAAGGGTACGGAAAGCAGCACGGCCCACGGCGTGAACCAGGAGTTGTAGAGAGAGGCTAAGATGAGGTAGATGAGAATGACGCAGATAACGTAAATGAGAACGGTGGCATTCGAGCCGGCGGCCTCCTCCACTTCACGTGACATTCCGCCGTATTCATAGCCGTAGCCGGCGGGCATCTCCTCTTTGAACACCTCGGCGATGGCCTCATGGGCATCGCCCTCCGAAAATCCGCTGGCAGTCATCACACCGCAAGTGATGCTTTGGAACAGATTGAAATGATCGACGGAGGCCGAACCGACAATCTCCTTCAGCGTCACAAACTCCGAGAGGGGAGCCATCTTGCCGCCACGCACGCGGACGAAGATGTTGTTCAACGAGGAGGGGTCAAGACGGTACTCCGGTGCGGCGTTGGCCATGATACGATAGACCTTGCCGAACTGATTGAAGTTACCCACGTATGAGCCGCCGCAATAAGCGCCGAGCGTCTTGAGAACAGTGGCGGGCGACACACCTGCACGGTCGCATTGCGGTGCGTCAACGCTGACCTCATACTTCGGGAAACGCTCAGAATAGGTGGACATCGCCGCCATAATCTCCGGTCGCTCGTTCAGTTTGGCAAGGAACCTGGTGGCGTCGGCGTTGAACTCCGACATCGGGCGGTCCTGCATGTCTTGCAGCACCAGATTGACACTGCTGTTGCTACCATAGCCAGGCACCTGCGGCATCTGGAACGGAATCACCTTGGCATTCTTGATGTCACTGCAGCTGGCGGCGAAACGGCCATAGACCAACATGATGTTATGATTCATGCCCGGACGGTCGTCCCAATTTTTCAGACGGATGATGAAGGTGGCGTAGCAACTGCCCGAGCGACCGGCCATCATGCCGTAACCGCTGACAGCGGCGTAGCTTTCCAACTCAGGAATCTGTTTCACCTTCTCTTCCACCTTCTTCACGATCTCCTGTGTCTCATGCAGGGTGCAGCCTTCCGGCGCACGCACCTCGGCGAAGAAGACGCCTTGGTCTTCCTGCGGCACGAGACCAGACGGCAGACCACGCATGGACAGGATGAGCAGCACGGCAGCACAAGCCAACAGCACGCCCGCAACCCACGGACGCTTGATGAACTTGGCGACACCTGATTTGTATTTGTTGAGGATGGCGTTATAACTGACCGTATAGGCCTTTTTGACATAGTAATTCAGATTCTTCTTCTCCTGTTCATCCTTCGAGTAACGCATCATCAGACCGCACAAGGCCGGGCAGAGCGTCAGAGCCGAAATGCACGACAGACCGACGGCCGATGCCAGCGTGACACCGAACTGCAGGAAGAACGAGCCAGAGGTGCCAGGCATGAAGGCCACGGGGATAAACACGGCCATGAAGACCAGCGTACACGAGATGACCGCTATGGAGACATCGCTCATGGCCTGGCGAGTAGCTTCTCGGGCGTCCGAAATGCCGCCCTCCATCTTCGCCATCACCGCTTCAACCACGACGATGGCGTCATCCACCACCGTTCCGATGGCGAGTACCAAGGCGAATAGCGTCAAGATGTTCAGGGAGAAACCTGCCACCTTCACGACAGCGAAGGTGCCCAACAGCGACACGATAATCGAAACTGAGGGGATGATCGTTGCTTTGAAGCTTTGCAGGAAGAAGTAAACCACGAGGATGACAAGGATGATGGCGATGATGAGCGTCTCCACCACATTATGGATGGCGGCGAAGAGGAAGTCATCCGAAGTTTCCAATATCTCAAACTCAAGACCGGCGGGCATTGTCGGCTGTAGCTCTTCATACAGCTTGTTGATGCGGGCGTTCACTTCCGTAGCGTTGGCGCCAGGGGCCTGGAACACCATGTAGATGGTGCCGGGCTTGCCGTCAATGTTGGAGGTGAAGTTGTAGCTCACCGCACCGATTTCCACGTCTGCCACATCGCTCAAGTGAAGCACGTGGCCGCCGTCAACAGAGCGCAGCACAATATCGTTGAACTCCTCGACGGTCTTCAGCGTGCCCTTGTATTCCATAGAGTATTGATAGGCATTCTCACTCTGCTCACCCAGCGAACCCGTGGCTGTGACGAAGCTCTGCCCGCCGATGGCCGCGAACACGTCGTTAGGCTCCAGTCCGTACTGGGCCATCACATCGGGTTTCAGCCAGATACGTAAAGCATAAGTGTTGCCGAGCGCCATCACATCGCCCACGCCGGTGATACGCATCAGGCGGGGACGAACGTTGATGTCGATGTAATTGGCGATGAAGTCGGCATCGTACTTGCCGTCAACGCTCTTCAGTGCGCCGATGTGCAGGATGTTGCTCTGCTGCTTCATCACCTGCACGCCCACCTTCGTGACTTCCGCGGGCAGCAATGCCGTGGCCCTGCTGACACGGTTCTGGACGTTCACCGCGGCGAGGTCGGGATCGGTGCCCTGCTCGAAATAGACCTGGATCGAAACATCGCCCGAGGCGGAGGCCGAACTGGTAATATAAGTCATGCCGGGCACGCCGTTGATGTTCTCTTCCAAAGGTTGCACCACCGACTTCATAATGGTGTTCGCGTCGGCACCGGTGTAGGACGTCGAAACGCGCACTGTCGGCGGGGCGATGTTCGGGTATTGCTCTATAGGCAGTGTGGTGATGCAGATGAAGCCCACCAGCATGATGACAATCGCTATGGCGCATGCCATCACATGTCTGTTGATGAAAATATTTCCCTTCATGGCTTATTTTTCGGTTTTCGGTGCTGCGGGGAACAAAACTTGTTCGCCTTCCTGCACGTTATTTGCCCCAATGGTCACAATCTTGTCGCCGACTTCCAGTCCGCTCGTGATGATGAAGTCCTTGCCATTGCCAGCATCCGAATATGTCACGGCGACAGCAGTGGCGGTGCTGTCGGGTTTAACCTTGTAAACCAATGATTTGTCCTGCAGACGCACCACAGCGGCCTGCGGAATGATTATCACGTCCTTCTTGTCGGCGGGCAGGATAATGGTGCCTTGGATACCGCTGTACAGCTGGCCGTCCGGGTTGGGGAAGGTGGCCTTGCAGGCGATGGTACCCGTGGCGGCGTTCACCACGCCGGTGGCACTCGAAACACGTCCCTTGTGCGGATATTCCGTGCCGTTCTTCATCACAAAGGTCACGTCCGGAAATTTCTTCAGTGCATCCTCTATCTTCCCCTCATAACCGCTGGCAACGGCCTGTTCCAGCACTGACTCAGGGATGGAGAAGACGGCGTCCATCATTGTGTTGCCGCTGACGATGGTCAGATGAGTGCCCGGTGTCACCTGAAGTCCCTCCGAGACGGGAATCTCGCCGATGATGCCTTCCACAGGCGATGTGATGGTGCAAAAGCCCAGGTTCACCCTGGCGCGGCTCACAGCGGCACGGGCTTGGCTCACGGCAGCCTGTGCCTGCTTGTACGAGTTCTCCGAATTGTCCAGCATATAACGGCTTACAATGTTTTTCTCAAACAGGTTTTTATTGGATTCATACTCCAACTTCGCACTGTTCGCCGAGGCCTCGGCAGCCTGCAGGTTCGCCTGCGCGGCCTCTAATTCCAGCTGTGCGTTGCGGGAGTCGATGACGAACAGCGTCGTGCCCTTTTTCACCTGCTGACCTTCGCTCACGCAGATTTTCATCAGCTGACCGCTCACCTGCGGCGAGATGGTCACGTCAGATTGTCCTTTCAGCTTCGCGCTGAACTTCACGGGCACCGAGATGTCCTGTTTGGCCACGGTTATCGTCTCGAATGATGTCTTTGTCACCTTGGGCATGTCCACTCCACAGGACATCAACCCAACCATAAGCAAGAAAAAACACGCCCATTTCATTGGTCTCATTTTCATATCTTCTTTTTTTATAATATTGTAAATGAATAATTTGAATTCTACAACGAATATTAAAAAACAAATTGCAAAAGTATATTTTTTTTAATTTTGCTCTTTTTAAAAAAACTATGATTTTACACTATTAATATAAGCTACGGATTATTCAACATTCGTTCCGGCATAGAGCGTAAAAAAATCGTACTTTTGCCGCCGCATTTTAAATGCCCCCCCTGATTCCACTCACTGTTCACCACCCACACTCACCGTTCACTGTTCACCATTCACTGATCCCTGAAAAATGAAAGAAGAACCCGAAAGAAAAGACATATTAGAAGAAATCACCGAACAAGACTACAAGTACGGCTTCGTGTCGGACATCGACATCGAGGAGTTTCCCAAAGGTCTTAGTGAGGAGATCGTGCGAATGATCTCCGCCCGCAAAAACGAACCCGAGTGGCTGCTGGAATTCCGTCTCAAGGCATACCGCCACTGGCTCACGCTGAAAGAACCGACTTGGGGGCATCTTGATTTCCCGCGCCCTGACTATCAGGACATTACCTATTTAGCCATTCCCAAGAAGAAAAAGCAACTTGCCAGCATGGACGAAGTCGATCCCGAGCTGGTCGATACTTTCAACAAGTTAGGCATCAACTTAGAGGAGCAAAAGGTGCTGGCCGGCGTGGCTGTGGATGCCGTCATGGACTCCGTCTCGGTGAAGACGACCTTCTCCGACACGCTGAAGAAGTACGGTATCATCTTCTGTTCTTTCGGCGAGGCCATCCAGCAGCACCCCGATCTGGTGCGCCAGTACATCGGCTCGGTGGTGCCCTACACCGACAACTTCTACGCGGCGTTGAACTCCGCTGTTTTCAGCGAAGGGTCTTTCTGCTATATCCCCAAGGGCGTGCGCTGTCCTATAGAATTATCCACCTATTTCCGCATCAACGCGGCCAAGACCGGCCAGTTTGAGCGCACGTTGCTCATCGCCGATGAGGGTGCATACGTGAGCTACATGGAGGGCTGCACCGCCCCGCAACGCGATGAGAACCAACTGCACGCAGCCGTGGTCGAACTCATCGCCATGAAGGATGCCGAGATCAAGTATTCCACTGTGCAGAACTGGTACCCGGGCGACAAGAACGGCAACGGCGGCATCTACAACCTCGTCACCAAGCGTGGCCTCTGCAAGGGTGCCAACTCCAAGATCTCCTGGACTCAGGTGGAGACCGGCTCGGCCATCACTTGGAAATATCCGGGCTGCGTGCTCAAAGGCGACAACAGCGTGGGCGAGTTCTACTCCGTGGCCGTCACCAACAACTACCAGCAGGCCGACACGGGCACCAAGATGATCCACCTGGGCCGCAACACCCGCAGCCTGATCGTCTCCAAGGGCATCTCCGCCGGCCACAGTCAGAACAGCTACCGCGGACTGGTGAAGGTGGGCAAGAACGCCGAGAACGCCCGCAACTTCTCGCAGTGCGACTCGCTGCTGATGGGCGACAAGTGCGGCGCGCACACCTGGCCCGACATTCACTGCTCCAACTCCAGCTCGGTGTTGGAGCACGAGGCCACCACCTCCAAGATATCCGAAGACCAGCTCTTTTACTGCCAGCAGCGCGGCATAGACCAGGAGAGCGCTATCAGTCTGATTGTGAACGGCTACGCCAAGGAGGTCCTCAACAAGCTCCCTATGGAGTTTGCCGTGGAGGCGCAGAAACTGCTGAGCCTGACGTTGTCGGGGTCGGTCGGCTAATCGGGTCGGCGAATTGGGTGGATTGGACTAAGACTATAAAAATGAAGACATGAAACGGACAATATTCCGCCACGAGACATAAAAAAAAGAATAAACATTGCGCACAACACGGATGGAGGAATCCTGAAGGGGGAAGAATAATCGACAAAAAACAAAGTTTTTGTATCTTTGCGGGTTTGAATAAATCCGACAATAAATTATAAAGCAATGAACTATAAAAGAGTATTTGAGACCATGGTGAGCGAGACGGCCGGGTATCTCACCAAAAACGGTCTGAAGACCATGGTGCTGGGTCTCTCCGGCGGAATCGACTCCACCGTGACGGCCGCCATCTGCCACGAAGTGGTGACGCGCTATCCCGAACGGCAGTTCAAGTTCATCGGCGTCAGCATGCCCTGCTCGTCGAACTCCGCCGAGGAGAACGACTCGGCCAGCTTGGCCATGAAAGCCTTCTGCGACGAATACTGGGTGGAGAACCTGCAGGCGCAGTACCTGTTAGTGAAGGCCACCTGCGAGCAGCGCTATCCCTCGACACCCGTCTCGCAGGGCAACATCAAGGCCCGCCTGCGCATGATCTACCTCTACAACCTCGCCTCGGTGACCGGCGGACTTGTCATGGACACCGACAACCTGACGGAACACTATCTCGGCTTCTGGACCATCCATGGCGACGTGGCCGACTACAACCCCATCGGCGGGCTGTGGAAGCATGAGGTTTACGAGCTTTGCAAGTACCTCTTCACCGAAGTCCACACCGACGAAAGCACCCCACGCCACCAGGCCCTGCGCGCCGCCTACGACATCACGCCCACCGACGGCAACGCCGTGGCGGCCGGCGGCGACATGGCCCAGATAGCCCCCGGACACACCTACGAGGAGGTGGACGACATCCTGAACAGCTACCTGCAGCACGGCGACGACACGCAGGAGATGAAACGCCTGTCGGATGCCTACGGCGCGGAGACCGTGGAGCGCGTGCTGACCCGCCATCGCAAATCCGAATTCAAGCGCAAACGCATGCCGTTGGTCATCGAAAGGGCGCTGTACGACACGGGCGAATGAGCTGGTTTCAAGTTTCAGGTTTCAACCATAATCTATAAACATCAGACCCACATGAACGACCTCATCACCGGCACCGTCATCCATGGGCTTGGAAACGGACGCAAGTTCGGCTTCCCGACCGCCAACGTGCAGCCCGACACGCCCCCGGAGTTGGAAAAAGGTGTCTATGCCGTATGGGTGTATATTGACGGAAAACGACATGAAGGAATGCTTTATGTAGGCACGCGCCCTACCCTATCGCTCAGCGAGTTGACATACGAGATAAACATCTTTGACTTCACGGGCGACCTGTACGGTCAGGAGGTGGTATTCGTGATTGTGAAGCAACTGCGCCCCGAGCAGGTGTTCGACAGTTGGGAAGCACTTTCTGCGCAACTGGCGAAAGACCGAACGGAAGCGAAGAGAGCATTGGAGGATGCCTGAATCGCGACGAAATCGCCCTTTGCAATGCACATTTGAACCTGCCATTTTTTTATTATTTTTGTAGCCTCAAAAAAAATTGCAATGAAACGTTTTTTCACTCTCATCATCATGGCAACCTGTTTGATTATGGCAGGCTGCAGCGACACGTCGAGCAGCGTGCCCAGCGCCATCAGAAACCGCATCTCACAATATTCCAACGTCATCCAGCGCGTGGACGAGTGCCAATACCACAGCAACACCGTCTATTTCTTCTGCGGACGCAGCGACATCTCAGACGGCATGGACTACCTCTTCTCCGTCAACGGCACGCTGATGGCCACTTTTGGCGGCATCTCCGGCCACGGTGATGGCAACTGCGCCGATTTCTACGAGAGCGCCCGCGTGGTGCGGGTCGTCTGGGCAAACGGACGGTACGTGGATTGAGTGGGAATCTGAAACTATTCAAGAACTCTTCTAAAACCTAAAACCATACCACAATGATCCTCACAACCACTCCCTCCATCGAGGGCAAACAGATTTACGAATACAAAGGCGTCGTATTCGGCGAAGTGATCACCGGCGTGAACTTCATCAAAGACTGGGCCGCCGGCATTCGCAACGTCATCGGCGGGCGCTCCAGCTCCTATGAAAAAGAACTTCTTGAAGCACGCGAAAAGGCTCTTGACGAACTTGAAAGACGCGCTGCCCAAATGGGTGCCGATGCCGTGGTAGGCATCGACATCGACTATGAAGTCCTTGGCGCCAACAACGGCATGCTCATGGTCACCGCCTCCGGAACAGCAGTGAGGGTGAGCTAAACTGTTTGTAAAAGACCAACACGCAAAGCAGGGGCACTGGTTTCGCACCGGCCTCTCAACAGGAAAATAGCATCAAGTGTCAGCTCTTTACATCTTCAATCCGGAGCACGACTATGCACTGGCTCATGACAGCGACCATTTCGTGCCGCTGCAGTCTGCCATACGCTTCGCCCATGAGTGCGCTCCCTTTCTGCGCCACCTGACCGACGAGGGAGACATGCTCTTCTTGCCATACGCAGACACCACTTCTGAGCTTCCCGCGACACCCATCACGGCCGTGCGTCCGTGGGGCTGGGACCGTCTTGTGCGCCAGCAACTGCGTGCGGCAGGTGTTGACGAAAGCCTGCTGCCCAACGACACGACTCTACAGCAGCTTCGCGAGCTGGCCCACCGCGGCACCTCCATCCGTGCCATGGAATTTCTCCACCACAAGTGTCCAGGCCTACCGTTACCACCTGCTGCCCGCCTGCTCACCACGATGGATGCCGTGGCCCTGTTCATCGCCGAAGAGCACGATTGCATCCTCAAGTCGCCGTACTCCGGCAACGGGCGCGGCAACCTATACGTCCACGGCGACTTCACCCCCACCCTGCGACGCCAAAGCGAGGGCGTGCTCCGCCGACAGGGCGCCCTGCTGGGCGAACCCCTGTACGATGTGGTGCAGGACTTCGCCATGGAATTCCAATGTACTCCACAGGAAGTGCGCTTTGCGGGGTACTCGCTCTTCCGCACCCGCCACTACGGCTATGCCGGCAATGAGTTGCGCAGCGACAACGATATCGAACTAATTCTTTCACAATGGATTGACCTTAAAAATCTTTATTCGGTACGCAACGCCCTTGTCAAGTTTATCAAAAAGGATATACAGCCAACATACACGGGATGCGTGGGAGTGGACATGATGGTGTTTCAAAATTCAAACCATAAAATCAAAAATTCAACGGATCGCAACTATATTTTAAATCCGATGGTTGAGATCAACCTGCGGATGACGATGGGCATGGCGGCGCACATCTTATACGAGCGGCACGTACACCCGCAGTCTGTGGGCACGATGCAATTAGAGTATCGGCCCGCGCGAGGCGAGTTGCTAAGTTATGTGCAGGCGCAGCCCAAGATGGTTTGCGAGGACGGCCGGTGGCGCGAAGGTTTCTTGGCCCTCACGCCCGTGGACGAGGAGACGCAATACTGTATTACGGTGAACATCAAAACTTTGACACCTCATTTATAATCCCAGGCGCATCGGCAGTCGAGGATGCGGCCAACCTACATCCCCAAAAACACATTAACAGATTTGTCCCTAAAACGACCCTCATGAGAAACTCACTGGCATTTTTCTTTTTCTTGGCCATCATAGGCGTTGCAATTTGGTATCTTTCGCGACGCACAGCCTTCATATTCGGCTGCAAGACATGGCCCTTCACCCTGCTTTACACCCTTCTGCTGACAGCTTCGTTCTTTTTCACCTTCGCAGCGGTACGAGAGTGGACCTGCCAACCCTTTATGCACGCTGCAGTGCGCATTTTCAGTGAGATGACGGGCATCTTGCTCTACCTGCTCCTGTCGATGCTCATCATAGATTTGGCACAACTATTCGCGCACTGGACACCCAAGACCTTCGGCGTCATCGTCTTTTCGCTGACGGCGATTGTCTGCACAGGTGCGACAATCAACGCATTCCTGCCTCGGCTCAAACCTGTGACCATTGAGTTGCCCAAACTACAGAAGCCCATGCGCGCCGTGCTGCTGACAGACACGCACCTCGGCCATTTTCGCGGCGTGCTGCATGTTCAGAAGTTAGTAAATCTCATCAACCAGGCGGACCCTGAAATCGTCTTCTTCACAGGCGACTGCTTTGAGAGCCACTACAACCTCAGCACCAAGACCTTGGAGCCGTTCAAGCAGATCAAGGCTCCCATCTATTTCGTGTCGGGCAACCACGACGGCTATGTGGACTTGGCGCAGGTCAAGCAGCTGTTGCGCGAAACCGGCATCCGAGTGCTGGAAACGGAAGTCGTGGAGGAGCACGGCCTGCAGATTCTCGGTTTGGACTACATGCGCATCGACGGCAGCGACCGGAACTCCATGCATGCGCCCGTGGGCGAGGCCACCATACAGAGCGTGTGCGACACCTTCCGGGCCAGTCGCGAGCTGCCCGTGATCGCCTTGCACCACAATCCCAGTGGCGGCCACTATCTGGAGCAGGCAGGCGTGGACCTCTATTTAGGCGGCCACACGCATGGCGGCCAGCTCATCCCGCTCATCTGGGTCAACGACCGCCTCTTCCAGTTCAACCGCGGGCTGTATCATTACGGGAAGATGCAGGCCTACACCTCCTGCGGCACCGGCACCTTCGGCCCGCCCATGCGCCTCGGCACCCGCAGCGAGATCACGGTGCTGGAATTGACACCGAATAGGCAAAATCAACATTCGGCATGGGCTGCCAATCACATTTTTTCGTATTTTTGCGGCCTTTAATTCCAACCCCTGAATATGAGTGCTGATTACATTTTCGAAACCGCCTGGGAAGTATGTAACAAAGTGGGCGGTATCTATACTGTTTTGTCAACCAAGGCCGCCACAGTGGTCCAACAGTTTCACGACCGCTATCTTTGCGTAGGGCCTGACATTTCCAAGGAACACAACGACGATTTCATCGAGGACCACGACCTCTACCGCAGCTGGCGCGAAACCGCACAGACAGAAGGTCTCAAGGTGCGCGTAGGACGCTGGGACATCTGCGGTTCCCCGGTGGTCATCCTCGTTGACTTCACACCTTTCTTTGAGAAGAAAAACGATATTCTCACCCAATTCTGGCTCTCCTACCAGTTGGATTCCATCTCCGGACAATGGGATTACATCGAGCCGGCCCTGTTCGGTTATGCAGCCGGGCGGGTAATCGAGAGTTTCTACAATTTCCATTGCAGCTCCATGGACAAGATTGTGGCCCATTTTCACGAGTGGATGACTGGCACGGGCATTCTGCACCTTGAGCGCGTGGTGCCGCAGATTGCCACCGTCTTCACCACACATGCCACAGTGTTAGGGCGCTGCATCGCCGGCAACGGCCTGCCTCTCTACGGCGACATAAAGCAATATGCACCTGCCGAAACCGCGCACCGCTTCGGTGTGCAGTCCAAGTTCTCCCTGGAGTCCCTCTCCGCGAAGCACGCCGATGCCTACACCACCGTCAGCGACATCACCAACAAGGAGTGTGCAGCCTTCTTCTGCAAGCCCGCCGACGTGATCACCATCAACGGCTTCGAGAACGGCTTTGTACCCACAGGCGACGAATATACCACCAAGCGCGCCGTCGCCCGCAAAACGCTCCTGCACGTTGCCTCCTCGCTGATGCAACAGGAGCTGCCCGACGACGCTCTACTGGTCGTCAACAGCGGCCGCTATGAGTTCAAGAACAAAGGCATCGATGTTTTCATCCGCAGTTTAGCGCAGCTCTCCCAGCAGAACTCGGACCGCACGGTCGTGGCCTTCCTCACCGTGCCTGCTGGCAACAGCGGACGCCGGGAAGAACTCCTCCGCAAGATGCAACAGCCTATCGGCAGCACACCCGTCATGGGGGATTACGCCACCCATGTGCTGCACGACCCCTTCAACGACCCCATCATCCGCGCCTTGCGCGAGAACAATATCACCAACGCTCCCGAGCAGAAGGTGAAAGCCGTGTTCGTGCCCGTATATCTCGACGGCGAGGACGGCATCTTCAACCTGTCGTACTACGACCTGCTCATCGGCTTCGACCTCAGCGTGTTCCCCTCATACTACGAACCGTGGGGATACACTCCGTTGGAGAGCATCGCCTTCGGCGTGCCCTCCGTCACCACCTCCTTGGCCGGTTTCGGGCTTTGGGTGCGCGACAATTTCCAGAACCAGCAAAGCGTTTGCGTAATCGAGCGCACCGACGACAATGACGACGAGGTTGTCAAGGACATCGCAAAGGCCATCTCCTTCTACAGCCAGTGTGATGCCACTTGCAAAAAGGAAATTGACGCAAAGGCCGTCGAAATCGCCCAACATGCACTTTGGGCACATCTTTACGACAATTATCTGGCCGCCTACGACATCGCCCTCGGCAAGAGCGACCTGCGCTACGAGCTCTATCAGAACAAGACCTCTAACATGGGGCGTTTTGTGGAGCACATCAACCGTGAGATGCCCGAATGGCATCGCATTTCCATCAAATCGCACCTGCCAAGCGCCCTCGAGAAGCTGGAACGCCTCTCCGAGAATGTCTGGTGGAGCTGGAACTTCGAGGCACGCGAACTCTTCGAGGAGATTGCAGGTCCCAGTCTCTGGCGCCTTTGCAACGAAAACCCTGTCTATCTGTTGCAAATGCTTCCCATCGACCGGTTGGAGAACTTCTCCCAAAACGAAGTTTACCTCTCCAAACTGGATGCCGTCTATAACCAATTCCGCACCTACATGGATACGCCATGCTCACGACCCGAGAAACGGATCGCCTATTTCAGCATGGAATTCGGCATCACCAACGAATTGAAGATCTTCTCCGGCGGTCTGGGCATGTTAGCAGGCGACTACCTCAAGGAGGCCTCCGACTGCAATGTCAACATGCTGGGCGTGGGCCTGCTATACCGCTACGGCTATTTCACCCAACAGATCTCTGCCCGCGGCGAGCAAGTCAACCTCTATCCGCCGCAAAGTTTCTCCAAACTGCCCATCAAGCCTTTGAAAGACGAGAACGGTGACTGGATGAAAGTTAGCCTCGCCCTGCCCGGACGAAACCTCTACGCCCGCATTTGGCGCGTGGATGTCGGCCGCATTCCCCTCTACCTGCTTGACACTGACTTCAATGAAAACTGGCACGAGGACCGCGGTGTCACCGCCACGCTTTACGGCGGCGACCAAGAGAACCGCCTCAAACAGGAACTGTTGCTCGGCATTGGCGGCATGAGGATGCTCAACTTGATCGGTGAGAAACCGGAATTGTTCCACCTCAACGAAGGCCATGCCGCCTTCCTCAACTTGGAGCGAGTATATGACATCATGCAGAACGAGCATGTCAACATGTCCATGGCCATTGAGTTGGTGAAAGCCTCGTCGCTTTACACGACACACACGCCGGTGCCCGCCGGTCACGATGCCTTCAGCGAAGATCTGATGCGCACCTATTTCGCCTCCTATCCTGCCCGCTACAACATCACATGGGAAACCTTCATGGGCTTTGGCCGCAAACGCGAGGACTACACCAACGACAAGTTCTCGATGAGCATCTTAGCCTGTCACCTTTCGCAAGAGATCAACGGTGTGAGCCGCATCCACGGGCGGGTGTCCCAGGAGATGTTCGCAGACCTTTACGAAGGCCGGTTCGCCGAAGAGTCGCACATCGGCTACGTCACCAACGGCGTCCACTACCCCACTTGGGCGCACAAGAGATGGCAGGAGCTGCACTACGACACCTTCGGCCCCGAGTTTGAGCACGATCGCTCCAACCCGGTAATCTGGAACAAAATATATAATGTAAAGGATTACCGAATCTGGCAAATCAAAGACGAGTTGCGGCATGACATGATTGTCGCTGTCAAGGAGCTGCTCAATGAGCAGATGCGCCGTCGCAACGAGTCGCCGGCCCTGATTGCCAGCACCCTGAAGGCCATCCGCAGCGACGTGCTGACCATCGGCTTTGCCCGCCGTTTTGCCACCTACAAGCGTGCCCATCTGCTCTTTACCGACGAGGAGCGGCTGCGCCAGATCTTATGCAACGAAAAGAATCCTGTGCAGTTCATCTTTGCCGGGAAAGCTCACCCGCACGACAAGGCTGGCCAAGACCTCATCACACGCATCATCGAGTTGGCGCGCAAGCCGCAATTTATCGGAAAGATCATCTTTGTGGAGAACTATGACATGATTCTCGCCAAGAAGCTGGTCTCCGGCTGCGATGTCTGGCTCAACACGCCCACCCGCCCGTTGGAGGCCTCCGGCACCAGCGGCGAGAAGGCCGTGATGAACGGTGTGCTCAACTTCAGCGTCCTGGACGGCTGGTGGGCCGAGGGCTATGTGCCGGGCGCCGGCTGGGCCATCAAGGAGCAGATCACCTACCGCGACAACCGGCTACAAGACGAGCTGGATGCCGCCACGCTCTACTCCACCATCGAAGAGGAGATCATTCCCGCCTTCTACACCCGCACTGCCGAAGGCATACCCACCGACTGGGTGCGCATGATGAAGGATTGCTTCGCCAAAATCTCGCCTCACTACACGATGAAGCGCCAGATGGACGACTATTACGACAAGTTCTACCACAAGCTGGAGCGTCGCACCGACACGCTGCGCGCCGACAATCTTCACAACGTGCGCCAGCTGTTGCGGTGGAAAGAGAAAATCGTGGCGGGCTGGGGAGACCTCAAACGCCTTGACATCCAATACAGCCACCCCGCCAAAAACACCTTCTACGTGGGCGAGGCCCTGAATCTCACACTCGATCTCCGCATCGGAACTCTCTCTCCCGACGACTTAAAGGTTGAGATGCTCTTCGCTGAGAGAGATGAAAGCGGCCGTATCCACCTCTTCTCAAAAGCGCCTCTCACGCTCATCTCCTGCGACAAGGGAGTGGCGCACTACCAATTCTCCCTTGATGCCAAGAATGTTGGATTATGGGATTGTGTCATTCGCGTCATCCCCAAGCACGAACTGCTGCCGCACGATTTGGATTTCAATTTGGTAAAATGGTTATAACCCATACATAAAAGGACGCGAAAACACGTCCTTTTTTATTGCAATTCCCGTTTCACGATGCGCGTCAACATGCGCGTCCGCACCCTTTCAGGCACAATGGCCGACAAAACCCAAGCCAACCTGTTAATTACCGCCTCGCGCTTTCCACGGAACATCTGCCGCACACAACGATGCGCAATCCATTCCGTGCTCTTAAGCGTCGCACGCCCAAGACGGCCTTGCCGCTCAATACGCGCCTTCACATCCCCGTTGGTAGCCATGGCGCCCGGCTGGCAAAGCGTCACCGACACAGATGTGTCCCTGAGCTCTTCGCGCAACCCCAACGAAAAAGTGCGCACAAAACTCTTGCTGGCCGGATAAATCGCTTTATACCCTACGGGGGTGAGCGCCGCCATACTGCCCACATTCAACACATAGCTCCTTTTCTGCCGCAGCAGATTCGACAGCAAAGCGTGTGTCAAAAGTGCCGTGCACCGTACATTCAAACCGATGATGTTCTCCAAATATTCAGGAGTGGCGGAAAGGAAATCGACAGTCCCGCCCACCCCGACATTGTTGATTAAGATGAAGACATCATATTCTCGGTTAATATCCGCTGCCATATCAAGCACTTTGTCCGCAATACTCAGATCTGTAATGAAACACCGGGACCGGGTGTGGTATCGGGCTTCAATCTCGTCACAAACAGTCTGCACGGTCGAGGAGGTCCCGACCAAAACAGTATCGATACCCTGCGCGGAGAGCTCCATCGCAATGGACTTCCCCAATCCGCGACTGGCACCCGTAACGACCGCCACAGACGACAAATTGGCATTGGTTTCAACACTACACATCAGTTTGAAGAATTAGAAAAAACGGGGATTCAAATGTTTTTTTTGTAACATCTCCTGCGAAAATACAGTTCCGAATCGTATTTTGACCACACACGGGCCGCGATATTGTCCTCCAGCTGCTGCGATGTGAAGGCGTATTCATAGCCTCTGCGGAGGAAAGTCTGGTGCAGTTGCGTGTGGTATATGGAATGAATGCCCTTATGCACATACTCCGGCAAGACACCCGTAAGGTAGAGGTCCACATATTTGTTTTTCTTCAGCGCTCGCAAGATATGGAACCATCCCGTCGGGAAGAGTGAGCCATTCGCTTTTTGGAAAGCCTCGCTCAGGGAAGGAAGACAGAATGCAAAGCCGACCAAACGGCCATTTTCATCTTCAAGCATGGAAGACAATTCCATATCGGCAACCTGGAAATTGTCTTCCACCGCCCAATCAATCTCTGCATCCGTAAGAGGGATAAAATTGAAAATTTGGGCATAACTCTCGTTCAGGACCTGGAAAAACTCTTTTCCGCATTTTTTAATCTGGGCCTTGTTGTCAAAATGTCGAAGGTGTACATGGTAACGCTGAGACAGGATGTCACCTAATTGAGACATTCTATCCGACACTTCGGTCACCTTGACACGATACTGTAGATAATCAACCTCCTTCTCGAAACCAAGTTGCTCAACCAGTCGAGGATAATAGGGATAATTATAGTCGGAGACGATGCTGGGCGTGTGATCAAAGCCCTCCACGAGCATGGACTGTTTTTCAAGGTTGGAGAAACGCGAAGGGCCGCAGATCTCGTTCATGCCTTGCGCCCTGCCCCACTCCTCTACCGTATTGAAGAGCGCACGAGCCACTTGAATGTCGTCCACCGTGTCGAACCAACCGAAGCGCACGCGCTTTTGTCCCTTGATTTCATTGCACTTATGGTTTACCACACCACCAATCCGTCCTACAATATGCCCGCCGTCATTTGCCGTCCACAACTTCAAGGTGCAGAAATCCAATGCAGGATGATTTTCAATGATAGACAACTCCTTTTTGTCAAGAGGAGGGACATAATGAGGACATCCCTTGTAAAGTTTTCGGGGGAAACGCACAAAGGCTTTACGTTCCTTCCTTGTGATAACTTCCTTGATTTCCATAAGATACAAATAAATTGTTCGTCTAGGTCCAGTGTCAACACTCGAAAGGCAAAGATATAAAAAAAGAGACCATCCAAGCGGACGGTCTCTCTTTCATTATGAAAAAAACAAACATTTATTGGATTAGGCACCCACCTGGCGGCGGATGAATCCAAGACATGCCAATTCTTTGTCAACGGAAGCAATGTAATCGCGCACATTCTGCTTTCCGTCGCCGCCCATGACAAGCACTTGGTACATCAAGGTGCTTTCCTTGAAGAACTTCACCAAGCGTCCTTGGGCGATCTGTTGGATCTGGGCATCATTGAGGTTGGCAGCCTTTTTGGCAGCTTCCTCTTCCTTGATCTTACGGGCGAGATTAGCCTGCTCTTCCGTGATCCAGCCCTTTGCCATATTGGAGTTGATATGGTCTTCGCTGTCAACATGTGTGGGGTTGATGCCAGCCTTGTTCAGAGCGGCGTCAACGGCCTTGCTGATCAATTCCAGACGAGTCTTCTCAACGGCCACGGCAAGTTCTCTGTCCTTGTCTTCCTGCGGGATAGCATTCTCATCCAAAGCGAGCGGGCTCATTGCCGTAATGTGCAGAGCGACGTTGTGTGCCACTTCTTGAGCTTTTTCACCGGCTTTGTTGAAGCAGACGAGGGTAGCCTTGTGGTTGCCCATGTGGTTGTAAGCCTCCACGAGGGGAGCTTCCACATAGTCGTAGTGAGGAAGTTCGATCTTCTCACCGGTCTTGCCCGTCAGTTCGGTCATCATATCGGCGACCTTGTTGCCATCGATGGTCATCTCAAGGAGTTCCTCGCGAGTTCTGATACCGGCTTCCATAGCCTTGGCGACGACGGTGTCAACAAAGTTGACGAAGTCAGCACCACGACCCACAAAGTCGGTTTCGCAAGCCACGACGAGCATGGCGCCAACGGTACGGTCGGCGTTGGTAAGAGCGACGATACGGCCTTCGTTGGACTCGCGATCGGCACGCTTGGCGGCCACCTTCTGACCCTTCTTACGAAGGATATCAATAGCTTTTTCGAAATCGCCGTCAGCTTCAACGAGGGCTTTCTTGCAGTCCATCATGCCGATACCGGTCTGTTTTCTGAGATTATTAACATCAGCAGCTGTAATTGTTGCCATAATAAGTCTTTCTTTTTTAGGTTAGTGAAAAAATTATTCGTTTTTGGAAGCAGAAGGACGACGTCCAAGTCTTCTGCGGTGACCGTCACGGCCTTCGTTCTCGTTGTTTTCTTCGACCTCTTCGTTCTCCATCTCGGCGGCTTCCATTTCCTCGGCCTGGGCGTCCTTGTTCATCTCGCGCTCGTTGAGGCCTTCGCGAATGGCTTCGCAAATCGGCTTCAGCACGGCGGCGATGGACTTGGAAGCGTCATCATTGGCGGGGATGGGGTAGTCAACCAAGTTGGGGTTGGAGTTGGTATCGACGATGGCGAAGGTGGGGATGGCGAGCTTGCGAGCTTCAGCGACGGCGATGTGTTCTTTCATCACATCGACGATGAAGACAGCTGCCGGCAGACGGTTAAGGTCGGCGATAGAGCCCAAGTTCTTCTCGAGTTTTGCGCGCTCACGCTGGATCTGCAGTCTCTCACGCTTGGAGATGTTCTGGAACTGAGGGCCTTCGATCAGTCTGTCGATATCGCTCATCTTCTTGACAGCCTTGCGGATGGTGAAGAAGTTGGTGAGCATACCGCCCGGCCAACGCTCGGTCACATACGGCATGCCGACTTCCTTGACCATGGAGGCAACCGTCTCCTTGGCTTGTTTCTTGGTGGCCACGAACAAAATCTTACGTCCGGAACGTGCGATGCTCTTGGCGACGTCAGCGGCACGGTCAACCATCTCGATGGTCTTGTGCAGGTCGATGATGTGGATGCCATTCTTCTCCATGAAAATGTAGGGAGCCATTGCAGGGTTCCATTTTCTCTTGAGGTGTCCGAAGTGGCAGCTGGCCTCTAATAATTCTTCAAATTGTAATCTTGACATTTTCTCTTTTTTTTAATTGTTTACATTCTTTAAAGCAACCACGGGGTAGTTCGGATGAAATCTCCGCAGTTTCGATACTAAACAAGCATACGTATATATGAATATACTAACGTTTGCTGAATTGGAATCTCTTACGAGCCTTGGGTTGGCCGGGTTTCTTACGCTCAACCATACGCGGGTCGCGGCGCAGGAAGCCCTGGGTCTTCATCGCGGAACGGAGCTCGGGGTTGATTTCAACGAGCGCCTTGGCGATAGCCATGCGAAGAGCCTCGGCCTGGCCGGTCACACCACCGCCATCCAAGTTGGCCTTGATGTCGTATTGGCCCAGCACGTCGGCAATGCGCAAGGGCTGCTCCACCTTGTATTGCAAGGTCGGGACACAGAAATATTCCTTATAGTCGCGGTTGTTCACCTTGATCTCGCCAGTGCCGGGTTTCATGTACAAACGGGCAACGGCGGTCTTTCTTCTGCCTAATGTATTAGTTACTTCCATTGTTATTTGATGTCGTTAACGTTAATCAATCTGGGTTGCTGAGCCTCATGCGGGTGATTCGGGCCCGCATAGACGTGGAGGTTGCGATAGAGCTGGCTGCCAAGACGGTTCTTGGGAAGCATACCCTTGATGGCGTGTTCCAGAATGCGTTCCGGAAATTTGCGCATGACCTCCTTGGGGGTAGCGAAACGCTGGCCGCCAGGATAAGTGGTGTGGTGGACATACTGCTTGTCCGTCCACTTCTTGCCGGAAAAGCGCACCTTCTCCGCATTGATGATGACAACATTGTCACCGCAATCGAAGCTCGGGGTGTAATAGGGTTTCGTTTTGCCCTTCAAGATACGGGCCACGACCGTAGCAAGACGGCCGACCATCATCTCCTGTGCATCGATTAAAACCCACTCTTTCTTGACGATATCCTTGTTCGCCGAAATAGTTTTGTAACTTACTGCATCCATTTTTTCAGTCTGTTGTTTTTTTGTTGGGAAATGTTTTCACCCACATTTCCCGAGTTTTTAATTAATTCCTTTTACTAACATTAAGGACAATAATCGGTATTTTTAAGGCCCGCAAAAATACATTTTTTTTAATATCGGACACCATTCCCGGTTCCATTTTTTTTACAATCAAATGATCTTTATTATCAGTGATTTACATATATTCAACCACGCTTTTTTCTCAAAAAAAGATCATTTCACGCCTTTGCTTTGGCAAAAAACAGGAAAAAAGTCAGCAGAAATGAATCGGCCACACAGTTTGTCAGGACAAAACTACATATCACACTGCAAGATATCCGACAATTGGGGAAAGGATTTGGACAAGCATCCCGGATCGTCGATGCGCGCATCCTCTCCAAACAGCAGGAAAGCCATTGCCAGGCGATGGTCGTGCAGGGTATGGAACACGTATGGCGGCGCAGGCCATCTGTCGCGCGCCAGTCCCCTCACCCGCATGGAGTCCTCCGTGCGTTCAATGTCGGCAAACGGTGCCAGCTGCTCCGCCAAATGCCGCACACGGTCCGACTCCTTGTACTGGAGGTTGCGTGTGTGCAGGAAAGTGATGTCAGCAGGCAACAAGGCAGCCGTCGCCGCAAGCACCGGCACCACGTCAGGGTGGTCGGCCACATCGAACCGCAAAGGCTCCGCAAGGTTCATTTCACGCGCCGTGATGCGCACGCCGGTTTCCGTCTCCTCACTCTCCACGCCAAGCCGGGCAAACCAACCGGCAATGACAGCGTCACCCTGCGCGGATTGCAGGGAAAGATTCCGAAGTTCGTATGAAACCGCATCCTGTCGTTTTCTACAGATCACCGCATTAGCATACCAGAAGAGCGCTGCGCTCCAGTCCCCGGCCCGGCCCAGCGGCCCATCCGGTTCGGGAAGGTCACCGACCTTGACATGCCACGGCGTGCAAAGCCGCGTCAGCTGTATATATGGCTGAGATGGAACCTTCTCCGGCAGGAATTCCAACTCACGAAGGCCCATCTTGGGAGCCACAAGCAGGAGCGCAGAGGCATATTGACTTGTACGGCGGCAGTCGATGGTCAATCTTTCTGCCGACAGAGCACGTCCCTCTATGCGCCATCCCGCTCCCGTTCGCGTTATCCTGCCGCCAATGGAGCACAGTGTTTCAACCAACTCTTCCATAGGGCGTTGCAGCAGTCGTGGCGAACCAGTCAACAGCCAGATGCCCGGAGTGACCGCAAGCAAAGCCATGAGGAAGCGATATGCCGCACCACACTCCCCCACGTTCACAGTAGAACCGCGACCGACGGAATCGCACACAACACACAGGGCGTCGTGTGTCACCCGCACGTCATCACAGTCATCCGCTTCAATGGGCATAACATCTCCCTTCAGGACAAAATGGACAAACATCTGCCTGATAATGACACTTTTGCATCTTGGCAAGGTAATTGCTGTTTTCATAGCCGCAAAAATAGGATTTTTTAGTATTTTTGCAAACTTTTTTGTGAAATCACATCAATTACATAAACCATAACCTTTGCAATGGACGATCAAATCAGGATGGGCGGATTCAACATTCTGCCCCCAGGCGTCAAGAATTTACTCATAATCAACATATTGGTATTCCTTGCCACGGTGATATTCCGACAGACAGGGCTCATCGACCTCGACAAGTGGCTGGGGCTGCACTATGTGTCGGCACCCGACTTCTACCCTTGGCAGTTCCTGACCTATATGTTCATGCACGCCAATTTCGAGCACATCTTCTTCAACATGTTTGCCCTCTGGATGTTCGGATCCGCTGTGGAAAACGCTTGGGGCACCAAACGGTTTTTAATCTACTTTTTCGTCACAGGCATCGGGGCGTCCCTGTGCCACTACCTGGTCGTCTTCTTCCAAGTCCACCCCACCCTTGTGCTGCTCGACCAGTTCATTGACAACCCCTCCTTGGAATCCTATCGCTATTTGGTGGAGCACAACACCAATGCTCGTTTCGATGAGATGTTACGCAACAACCTGTTAGTCTTGCAACAAGACCCGAGCACTCTGGACGAGCTGACCTACGTGACGGCCAACGCGCGCGACACCTTCCTGAACAGCATCAACATCGTGGGCGCTTCAGGGGCCGTCTATGGCCTGTTGCTCGCTTTCGGCATGCTCTTCCCGAACTCCTACATCTACCTTTACTTCCTGCTGCCCATCAAAGCCAAGTGGTTTGTCATCCTCTACGGCGGCATCGAACTGGTGTCGGGCATTTTCGGCACGGCGGACGGTGTGGCCCACTTCGCGCATCTGGGCGGCATGATCTTCGGCATACTGCTCATCCTGCTGTGGCGGCACGCCGAGAAGAAAGGAAGAGACGACTATTACCATGATTTCAGCGAAGAGAGACAAGACAATTTCTTCAGCCGGTTCAAAAAGGAGCTGACCAACCGCAAGAAAGAAAAATATTACGTCTCCACCGAGAGCGGACGTCCCTTGAGCGATGAGGAGTATAACGCCCGCAGGGCAGAAGAGCAGAAACGGGTCGATGAGATTCTCGACAAGATTTCCGCAAAAGGGTACGACGCCCTGACAAAAGATGAGAAAGAATTTCTATTCCGCTATTCCAAAAAATAATGGCCTTTAAAAAACTAATCATACTGAAAAAAATCGGGAAGTGGCTGTTGCTGCTCATCAGCGCAGTGGCCGCATTAGCCCTGCTCGGCTCGCTCGTCTCCCAAATACTGCGTCCGTCATTCAACCACCTTATCGCGTTTTGCGGGCTGTTTTTCGTCTATATCCTGTTGGTCAACGCCTTCCTCGTCGTTGTGTGGATTTTTGTCGACTATAGGCTATCGCTCATCCCGTTGATTCCCATTCTACTCAATGTCAACAACATAGACAGACATTTCCAGTTGCGTGCGCAAGACAAACCCGAAACCTGCGCCAACTGCGTCAAGGTGATGAGCTACAATGCCCGCGTTTTCGGCATCTACGATGCCAACGACGATGTCAAGAAGCGCAAGGCCAACAAGAAGGCCGTGCTCGACTTCTTCAGCAAGGAGTGCCCCGACATTCTCTGCATCCAAGAATACTTCTTCGACAAGACGGGCAAGCTGGATTTCAACACCACGCAGGGCATCCTCAACGCCATGGAGCTGCCCGACAGCGAGCGCAACCACCGGCTATATCTCAGCAACTCGTCCGGGCCGCATCGTTTCGGACTGGCCGTGTTCAGCCGCTACCGCATCGTCAACAGCGGAATCGTGGAGACCAACGACAGCACCCAAAACAAGGCCATGTTCGTGGATATCCGTTACAACGGCGACACCCTGCGCGTCTATAACGTCCACCTGCAGTCAATGAGCTTAGGCAGCGAGGACTACGCCACCAGCGAGGCCGTGTTGCACACTGACATGAGCGATCCCGAGATCGAGGCCAAGACGGCACGTCTCTACCATAAAATCGCCAACGCCTACGACCACCGCCAGAAACAAGCCCGTGCCATCCGCGCCCACATCGACAGCTGCGAGCATCCCATCATCATCTGCGGCGACTTCAACGACTCGCCAGCCTCCTACAGCGCGCACAAGATCGGCCACGGCTTCAAGGACAGCTTCCGCAGCAGCGGCAAGGGTCTCGGCGCCACCTTCTACGGCGAGCCGTTCCCGCCCTACCGCATCGACTACATCTTCCACAGCCGCCAATACAACGACTTCGGCCACACCGTCTGCACCGAGCTCAACACCTCCGACCACAAGCCGATCTATACCTATATCTCGATTCTGGAGAAAAGATGATTGCAGTTTACGATTTGCGATTTACGGTTTACGATTAATTTCTTAGTTTCTTAACTTCTTAGTTTTTTAATTCATAACTCTCCATTCTCCATTCAAAACAATGAAAAAGTCATTCCTTTTCGTTCTTATTGTTGCATTATTTGTTGGAGCAGGTTGTAACAGACAGAAAAACAACGCCAATAACCCCGTCAAGGAGGTATCATTGACGGAAGAGTCGGTGACCGGCTTTGCCAAAGAGATTGAGAAGGGCATCCTCAACGGGCGCGCCGATGCTGTCGACAGCGTCATCGACAAGGCACACATCCGGCAATTGGTCTCCGAGAATTCCATCGTATATAGCGGTTTCGATGTGGATGGCGGCGAGCAGTTCTTCGAAAAGTGCCTCCAACTTGGGAGAACGATGACGGAGGCTGTCAACAACGGCGGCGATTTCGCCTTCACCCGGTACTACAACGATGGTGGCGTCCATCACATCGTTTTCCGCAGCTACGACAACTATGTGGTGAACTTCTACGACTTCGTGGTGGACACCGTCGGCAGGAGGATGCTGCTGCAAGACGGTTTCGTTTACAATGCCGGCTGCATGCTCTCCAAAAGCGTGGCGGGTGCGATGCTCTACAACCTGATGTTGCAGACCAACCCCGACAGCGATGTCCGCTGGCTGTTGCAAGCCGAGGAACAGACACGCGCCAACCAATCCGCCAAAGCCCTCGCCACCCTCAAGGAACACAAGGAAGCTCTGCGCGACTATCCGGCCTACCACCAACTCCTCGTCGCCAACCTGTACCAATCCGACCGCACGCACTTTGCCACACGCCTTGACGAGCTGGACGACGAACTGGATGAGCGTTACCTGCTGCTGCACAAGCTGCTCTATTTTGTAAACGAAGGCAAGGTGGCCGAAACCGAGAAATGCATCAACGCCCTCATCCCCCATGTGGGCGATGATCCGATATTCCTGTTCCTCTACGGCTATGCCAACCTCGTGGCCAAACAATACGACCAGGCCCTGCAATGCTTCGTGACCGTTGACAAGTCAATGCCGCTGATTTGGGATCTGTGGCAATGCGAGCTGCGCTGTCACAAAGCCCTCAAAGACGACGACGGATTTGAAGCCTGCCTCCAGCGGGGCAAGGAGGCTTACGGAATGGAAGACAAAGAGTTAGAGAATATGCGGAAAAGTTTTTAATTGGCAAAGTGCGTGATCAGCTCCAGGATAATCCTGTCCTCCTTGCACGTCACGCCTTTGTGTACGAAGTTCTTTTCGTAGTTCAGCCGGATACCCGCGCGCAGCGGCTTCTCCACGAACATAAATGTTATGCCGGCAGTCAGGCGCTGGCGCAGGGGTTCCACTGCAAAGTTGCCGTCGGCATCCGCATGTCCGTTGCAATTGGCGGTGATGGCGTCGTAGCGCGCCGCAATCCCGATGTTGTCCAACATCTTCTTGCCAACTGGAATCTTATAGTAGGCAAAGCCGTACATGGCGTGCGTGGGCATCAGCGTCTCCTCCATGTACTGTTTATAGATGTACTCGGCCTCCAAGTGGAGGTTAGCAATATCATAGGCGAGTTCAGCTCCGTAATGGTGAATGCGGAAAGCCTCGGGACGCACACCCGCATAGTCCAGGGATAGCTTGAAGTTTTTAAACAGCTCGAAGGTTCCGCGCGCCACGAAGTTGAGGTGCTCTTGAAACTCCATTTGCCGTCCGAAACCTGCACCGTTGAAGATGCCAGCCTTGATCTCGAAGGGAACAACTTTGTCCCACTTGTAGGCAATGACCGCACCCACATCGCTCCACGCCGTAATCTTCTGTGTCAGGAACGACTTGTCGGAGAAGTAGTACTGGTAGGGTGAGAGCAGATTTTCGGAGCTGAAGGGCATCTTGTCGTAGCCGATCAGCAGGGAGAGGCCCTTCACGGGTTTGAACTGGGCGAAGATGGCCACCGGCGAGAACTTGCCGCCGTATGTCAGGTCCACCAAGGCCATGTAGGAAAACATCGGGTGGAGGCTGCCGCTGACGCCGATGCGCGTGTGGCGCAACTCGAAGTGATGCTTGTTAATCTGCGGGTTATACTCATAGCGTCCCAGCACCGTGGCCGTGAAATGCGGACGGTACTCCTCGGGAATGCGGAACTTGCGCCCCCCTTTTGCTTCTGTAGTGTCGGAATTCTGCGCATAAAGCGCCACAATGGAGAAAATCAGGAGGAAGAGTGTGCAAAATTTCTTCATACAGGGTGTTTGGATGGTCAAAGTGGAAATACGACTAATGTTTGAAAATGGCAACAAAGGTCTTGAAAACCAGCCGGAAGTCCTCGGCTATCGACTGGTTGTCGATATATTGCAGGTTAAGGGCGAGTTTGGCGGGCATCACCTCTTCGATGTAGGTGCGTTCGGGGTCAGCGGAAGCGGCGAGCACCTCATTCTCGTTCACATAACGGATGGAGGCGTAGTCGGTAAGGCCCGGCCGCACAGAAAGGACGCGCATCTGCTCCGGGGTGTAGAGGTCCACGTACTTGCGCACCTCGGGACGCGGCCCCACAATGCTCATGTCGCCCTTGATGATGTTGAGGAGCTGCGGAAACTCATCGATCTTGAACTTGCGGAGGTAGTAGCCCACACGGGTAACGCGGCTGTCGCGCGCGCCCACAGTGATGAGTCCCTTGCTGTCGGCATCCGTCCGCATGGTACGGAACTTGTAGAGCCGAAAGTCGCGGTTGTCCTTGCCCACACGCAACTGGCTGTAAAAGACACCGCCACGCGAGTCAAGCACGATGAGCAGTGCCACGACAAGCCACACGGGCAGCAGCACAATGAGCGCGAGTGACGAAAAAAGAATGTCGAAAAATCGCTTCATCTGTTTTATGATTTATTGGAAATGCAAAAATATCATTTTTCCAGCAAACAGAGCCTTCTATCGCAATTTTCCTGACATCTTCGAAAGGCAGACCTTGCGTCTTGTCCGGCATCAAAATAAATTCACGCATCCACACAATAAAATAACAACTTTTACGATTTGATTCTGACGCAATTGCCGTAATGAAGAATTTTAAACAACGCTTGAAAATATGGTTCCAAGGGTTTTCTCCCAAAACCGGGGTCATCCTACTGATAATCTGCGTTGTACTTCATATTCTTGCTTTCGGGCAGATTGCAATGCCATTCCTTAGTCCCTCCACCAAGAAGACTCTCGGCATCGTCCTTTTCAGTTTGGCCAAAGCCTTCCAATATTCCGGTTTGGCCATTGTGGGCGTGGAAGGTTACAAACAGCTCAAGAAACGTATTTCAAAACAGAAAGAGATACCTCCCATGCCGAAAAAGCGTCGGCGGCGCAAACGGAAGCGGCAACTCAGGCGCAGAAGGCAACGTGGTGCATCGCGCCAAGCCAACCGCCGGCAAAACCGCCGTGCCGGCACGCCCAAATAAAAAAAAGGATACAGAGCCCTGATTTATGCCATCAAGTATATAATTCCCACTTATTTATCCAGAAAGGAAAAGATGCTCCTCTCGAAATGTTCGCGCGCATATTCCACCGTAACCTCAATCTTTCGCTTCTTGAGGCTGGGAAAATCATACATCGCGTCGGTCATGATCTTCTCCACGATGGCGCGCAGGCCGCGGGCACCCAATTTCAGCTCAATAGCCTTCGCCACGATATAATCCAACGTCTCCTCCGCGAAGGACAACTCAATGCCGTCCATCTTGAACAACTTCACATATTGCTTCACAAGCGCGTTCTTGGGCTGCGTAAGAATCTGCTTCAACGCCGTGGCATCAAGCGGATTGAGCGATGTGATGACAGGGAAACGTCCGCACAGCTCAGGTATCAAGCCGAATTGCTTGATATCCTGTGCAGAGACATACTGCAGCATGTTGGACTTGTCGATAGTGTGGTTCTTTTTGTTGTAGCCGATGGCGTTAGTGTTCATGCGCTCGCTGATGATGCGCTCCAAATTGTTGAAGGCACCGCTGGCAATAAAGAGGATGTTCTTGGTGTTGACCTGGATGAACTGCTGCTCGGGATGCTTGCGCCCGCCTTGCGGGGGGACATTCACCATGGAGCCCTCCAGCAGCTTGAGCAGAGACTGCTGCACACCCTCGCCGGAGACATCGCGCGTGATGGACGGGTTGTCCGCACCCTTGCGGGCGATCTTGTCGATCTCATCGATGAAGACGATGCCGCGCTCAGCCTTGGCCACGTCATAGTCGGCGGCCTGCAGCAGGCGGCTCAGGATGCTCTCCACATCCTCGCCCACATAGCCGGCTTCCGTGAAGACGGTGGCGTCAGCGATGCAGAAGGGCACGTCCAGCAACTTGGCGATGGTGCGCGCCAGCAGCGTCTTTCCCGTGCCGGTCTCACCAATCATCAGGATGTTCGATTTCTCGATATCGACCCCATCGTCGTCGGCAGGCTGCATGATGCGCTTGTAGTGGTTATAGACGGCCACGGCGATGACCTTCTTGGCCTCATCCTGCCCGATGACGTAGTCGTCGAGCTTGGCCTTGATCTCGCGAGGCTTCACAAGCTTCACCTTGAAATCATTGCCGGCAGAGGCAGTATGCTGCTCAAAATCGCGGAGGATGTCATGGGCGATATGAAGACAATTCCCGCACACCGCGCCCTCGACGCCAGCGAGCAGGAATTCATCTTCGGGAATCTGCATCCCGCAAAGGGAGCATATCCGATTGTACTTGGGTTTCTTGGCCATTATTTGTTCTCTTTGGAGAGCACCTGGTCAATCATGCCGTACTCCTTGGCTTCGGAGGCGATCATCCAGTGGTCACGGTCGCTGTCTTGCCACACCTGGTCGTAAGACTTGCCCGTGTGATGGGCAATGATCTCATACAGTTCCTTCTTGATCTTCATGATCTCCTGGGCCTCGATTTCGATGTCGGAGGCTTGGCCTTGGGCACCGCCCATCGGCTGGTGGATCATGACGCGGGAATGCGGCAGGGCGAAGCGCTTGCCCTGGGCACCGGCGCAAAGCAGCACAGCTGCCATGGAGGCAGCCATGCCCGTGCAGATGGTGGAGACATCGGGCTTGAGGTACTGCATCGTGTCGTAGATGCCCAAACCGGCATAGACCATGCCGCCAGGACTGTTCAGATAGATCTGGATGTCGCGGTCGGGGTCCTGTGACTCAAGGAAGAGCAGCTGCGCTTGTATAATGTTGGCCACGTCGTCATCGATGGGCACACCAAGGAAAATGATACGATCCTTCATCAGGCGGGAGAAAACGTCGAGTTGGGTGATATTCATCGGGCGTTCCTCAATGATGTAAGGAGTGATATAATTGCGAGTCATGGAGGCATAGCGGTCCATCTTCAGGCTGCTGATGCCATGCTGCTTGAGTGCGTAGTTGCGGAATTCGTCTTTGAGCATCATGATAGTTTATTTTTCGGGGTTTATGGTTTTCTTGGCACGGGGTTTCTTGGGAGCCGCCGGCTTTTCCTCTTTCTGCTCCTCGGCATCCTCCTTCTTGGCGGCGGTTTTGCGCTTGGCAGTCTTCTTGGGAGCCTCCTCAGCGGGTTTCTCCTCCGTTGCATTCTTTGTTTCTTCACCCTGCGGGGCGCGGCGGGCGGTGATCATGTCCACAAAAGCGGTGAAATCACCCTCTTTGTGCTCAATGGTGAGTTTGGTACGCAACAGTTCGGTGAGCTTCTTGTCATAGAGCAGGTCATAAACACTCTTGACATTCTCCTTGTTGGTCATGGCCTGGTTGACGAGCTCGTCAAGACGATCCTTGACCTCCTCGGCAGGGAAGTTTCCAAAATAGTTGTCAATGAAATACTGACGGAAATAGCCTCTCACGTCGTCGGCCTTCACCTGGACATCGGAGCCCTCCACAAGACGGCTCTCGAGAATTTGCCATTGGAAGGAGCGCTTGTAGTCGTTGAACTTCTTGTCAAGATCCTCTGCTGTCATATCCTTCTGGACAGCCAAGATATAGCGTTTCATGAACTCGTCGGGAAGCTCCACATTGGTGTTGTCAAGCAAAGTCTCGATGGCATCGTTCATGAACTGACGGTCGAGCTCGGGCTGGTATTGGGCAATGATGACCTTGTCGGCAGCGGCGTTTAGCTGTTCCTCATTGGTGACAGTGCCGTCAGGGAAGGCTTTCTTGAAGAAGTCATCATTGATTTCGGCAAGCTGCATGTGACCGATATGGGTGATGGTCAGGTCGTAAGCATAGTCATTACCCTCTTCGAGTTCCTTCTCGGTCTTCTTGAGGAAACGGGAAAGGCTGGTCACGTTGTTAAAGGCCGTGCGCAGGGCAAAATGGATGGTGTCATTCAGCTTCTTGCCGATGATTTCCTTCTGGGCCTCTTCCGTGAGGTCATGGACGAAGAAAAATCCCTCCTGTCCGTCACCGTACTTGACGGAAACGCTATCGTCTTCGGAAACGACATCGGGGGAAGTATATTCGCCGTGACGGGTGCGGAGTTGCTTGATGTAATTGTTGCGCTCATCAGCAGCAGGAACCATCTTGAAATCAACCACAGCGGGCAATTTGGCATAATCGATGTTCACCTCGGGAGCCAATGCATACTCGTATGCGAAGACAAACTGGTCGGGGTTGTCAAAGTCCATCTTGGACTTGTCATCCACAGGCAGCGGCTCAAAGACGAGCTTGATGTCGTTATCCTTGATGAATTTGTCCATGTTCTCACCGACCATCTTGTCCAACTCATTGGCAATAATGGACTTCTCATACATCTTCTTGATGATGCCCATGGGGGCGTTGCCCGGACGGAAACCGGGAACCGTGACGTTATGTCTTTGTTTCTTAAGGGCGGCCTCTACATTGGCTGCATAATCTTCCTTGTTGATCTCAAATACAACCTCTTGTACTTGACCAGGTACGTTTTCGTGTTTAATATTCATATTATTACTATGTTTATTTCATAACAAAAGACATACAATGCCGAAAAAGGTATTGCATGTCTGAATGTTGATGGTTATACAAGACTATTCCTCAGCGTCAGCATCGGCGGACTGGGTCTGTTCGGTCTGGGCCGGGTTGGAGCGGAGGGAGTTGACCTCGTTCTTGGACATGAAGGCGCAGACGAAGCAGAGCACCATGATGAAGGCTGCCAAGCCCCAGGTGGTCTTCTCAAGCACGTCAGTGGTCTTACGGACACCCATGATTTGGTTGGAAGAGGCGAAGTTGGAGGCCAAGCCACCGCCCTTGGAATTCTGAATCAACACCACGAATGCCAAAACGATGCAGGCCAAGATAATCAGTACGACGCAAAATGTAAACATTTGTTTCTAAAATTTAAATTGTTGGTTATTCTTTCGTTAATTTTCTTCTGTAATCGAACTGTTTTGCAGTTTTTCAATTTGGGCTGCAAAGTAACGATTTTTTTCTGGAAAATGCAACCTCAAAATTTCGAACATCCGGATAGCCTTTTCTATGCATCCTTGTTGAACGTAAATATTTGCCAATGTTTCACTTACAATGTTCGGATCCTCTTTCAGGCTCTCTTCGCCATAGTTTGCCTCGGCATCATGGATTTCGGGAGTATAGATGATTTTAGGAGCATTCTTGGTGAATTTTTCAATCAGCTGTTCAATAAGTTCCTTGCGGTTCTCCTGGTCTTGGGACGGATTTTTGACAAAGACGGGGTGGAGGCCGTCATCCGACACGGTTCGCGGCACGGAGACGAGAGGTGGGCGCACTGCCGCATGTTGGGCGGGGATCAGATGCGACATCTCCACAATCAAATCATGGAACAGTTTCCTGTCGGGCAATGTCAGCAACAACCGGGAGCGATGCTTGGCCTGCACACGGTTGGGCTGCAGTTTGAGATAAAAGATATTCAGCAGTGGAGAAGCCGGATAACGTTTTTGCAAGTCCGACAAAACCTGCAGGGGATTATCTTTCCCTTCCAACTTGACAAAGTCGTCAAAAAAAACTTTTTCCATCATAGCAAATTATGGATCAAACTATTAAAAAATCACCAGTTGACAAATGCTTTATTGAAAATATCATCGGTAAGGGCATCGTTTATTTCTCCGACAAGGCCAGCCTCGACGGAACTGAGGTTCTGGGAGCTGGGGTAGTCGGCATAGCGGGAGAAGGTCTGGTCAAAATTCTGGGTGTCATCATAGCTGCTGGTGAATCGCACGCGCACGGTGATGGTGAGCCGGTTCATGGCGGCGGTCTCGTTGCCCTGGATAGCCACGGGCGAGACATTATAGCCCGTAATTTCGCCTTCCAGCTCATAGTCTCCGTTGGTGCTGACAATGGTCAGCGGCGTCTGGCCCTGGATCTTGTCCTTGAGGGCGGTGGTGAACGACTGGCTCAATGTAGGGTTCACCAAAGAGGCATTGTTCTGGAACGTGGTGATGGCCACGGTCTTGGCGCGCGGGTCAACAGTGCCGCCGGTCAAGGAGACGGACAAGCGGCAACCGGCGAGCAGGATCGCCAAGACAAGCGCTCCCCCACCCCAGGCAAGGAGTTTTCCAACCTTTTCAACTGATCTACAAACCATACTCTTTAATTTTACGATAGAGCGTCCGCTCCGAAATATGAAGCTCCTTCGCGGCCATCTTGCGGTTGTTGTGGTTGCGTTCCAACGCTTTGGCGATGGCCGATTTTTCCACCTTGTCCATGGTAAGGTCGTCCTCCTCAATGACAACGTCATCAAAGTGCTCATCCTTGGGTGACCGCCCCGTTGCGGAGCGAGTAATCTCGATGTCGAGGTCGTTGTCACGCAGCGGATATTCCTTCAAGCTCTTATTGGATGGACTGACCATTTGACCATCGGTCGCCAGTTGGTTCACAGTGTTTTTAAGTTCCGAAATCTCGCGTTGCAGTTCAGCAATGAACTTGAATATGATTTCTTTGTGGAATTGATCGCTGCTCTCGTTGTCGCCGCGCACGGGGACAGGCAGGTTAGAGTCACCTGGAGAGGTGAGGTAGGGAGCGAGGCGTTCCGCCGTCAAGGTGCGGTTCTCCTCCAGCAGGGAGATCTGTTCCGCCACATGCTTGAGTTGGCGCACATTGCCGGGCCAGCGGTACTCTATCAGCCGTTGTCGCGCACTCTCGTCCAACTGGACGGGGGGCATATGGTATTTTCCGGAAAAGTCGGAAGTAAACTTGATGAAAAGCGGGTAAATGTCGCCCTTGCGCTCGCGGAGGGCGGGTACATGAATGGGAACGGAGTTGAGGCGATAGTAGAGGTCCTCGCGGAACTTGCCTTTGGAGATGCGGTCGGCGATATCGACATTGGTGGCGGCCACCACGCGCACATCGGTCTTGAGCACCTTGGAGGAACCGACACGGATAAACTCGCCAGTTTCCAACACACGCAGCAGCCGGATTTGTGTGTTAAGGGGCAGGTCGGCCACCTCGTCAAGGAAAATAGTCCCCCCGTCGGCAGCCTCGAAATAGCCCTTCCGAGTATCGACAGCGCCGGTGAAAGCGCCCTTCTCGTGGCCGAACAGCTCCGAGTCGATAGTGCCCTCGGGAATAGCTCCGCAATTCACGGCGATATAGTTCCCGTTTTTACGGCTGCTGTTGTCATGGATGATGCGCGGGAAGTTCTCCTTGCCCACGCCGCTCTCGCCTGTGACAAGCACCGACAGGTCTGTACGGGCCACCTGCACGGCAATGTCTATCGCACGATCCAGGGCCGGGTCAAAGCCGATAATCCCATAACGCTGTTTTATGGTATTTAAATTGACACTCATCTTGAATTATTAAAAAGCGTGCAAAGGTACAAAAAAAAGCGAAGACAACGCACTTTTTTAGTATTTTTGCCGCTCCTAAAGAAATCCATTCAAAAAGAAAAACCACAACTATGTATCTGATTATCTTCATTGTACTTATGGTCTTGAGCTTCATTGTCAGCAAGACCCTCAACGCGCGCATCGAGAAATACAGCAAGATCCGCCTCAGCAGCGGCCTCACCGGCAAGGAAATAGCCGAGAAGATGCTGCGCGACAACGGCATCTACGATGTTCAGGTCACCAGTGTGGCCGGCACCCTCACCGACCATTACAACCCGCAGACCAAGACCGTCAACCTCAGCCAGGGGGTCTATGGCCAGAACAGCATCGCGGCGGCAGCCGTGGCCGCCCACGAGTGCGGCCACGCCGTGCAGCACGCCACCGCCTACAAATGGCTGACGATGCGCTCCCGCATGGTACCGATGGTGCAGTTCGGCTCCCAATGGGCACAATGGATCCTCCTTGCCGGCATTCTCCTCCTCAGCTTCTCCAACCTCCTCGGACGCTGGGTGCTCCTCGTCGGCATCGTCCTCTTTGCCCTCACCACCATTTTCTCCCTCATCACCCTGCCGGTGGAGTACAACGCCTCCGAACGCGCCGTGGCATGGCTCGACGAGACCGGCATCACCTCCGGAGAGGAGACCACCATGGCCAAGGACGCCCTCAAGTGGGCCGCCCGCACCTACCTCGTCGCCGCCCTCTCCTCCCTCGCCACCCTGCTCTACTATCTGATGATTTTCCTTGGCAGAAGAGACTAACCGTTTTCAAACAAACCTTATCACCCATTGAACCTATAACGTATGAAAAGAATCCTTTGGACTTTGATTTTGTGCGCTTCCTGCCTGCTGTCGAACGCACAACAGAACGTATATAAAATGCCCGTCGGCGACAACACGGCCATCAAGGGACAGACGTTTTGCTACATGCTGCCCACCACCGGCTTCCAGGTAACCCTTTCGGTGACCAAGGTCCGCGAGATCAAGGGCTACTATGCCGACCATGCGGAGAGTCTGCTGGGCCTCAACAACGTCATCCAAGAGAACCGCACCTACTACAAGGTGAACGAGGTGGCCGTCAAGCCCGTACAGATGCCCGACACCACCCAAGCCTACCTCGTGCAGCTTTCGAAAGCACAGGCCAAGGCCGGCTTCCTGGAGAAGATGATCAGCTGCAAGAGGCAACATCCTGCCTCCTCCAACGCGATGCAATGGTACACCACCGCCTCCACCCCCATACCCGATTTTTTCAAGAACTATGCCGAGCTGTCCTATTCTGAACAGGAGGACTCCTATCTGGAAACCAAAATCATCGACGGCGTGGTGACACAGGTGCCCGCCAACAAGACCAAGAAGGTGTCCAAAACCAGCATCCAGAAAGCGCAGGAGGCCGCCGACGCCATCAGCAAGAGCCGCAAGGACCAGTACAGCCTCGTGGCCGGCGAACAGGAAACGCCCTACAGCGAGGAAGCCCTTTCCCGCATGCTGCAGGAACTCAAGCAGTGGGAGGAAAACTATCTCTCTCTCTTCACCGGCCTGACCCTCGAAGACGAGATCACCTACACTTTCTGCGTCACCCCCGACCAGTCGCTGTCCTGCCCTCTATTCGCCTTCGACCCCGCCACGGGAGTCTCATTCGACAACCTCACGGGCAACAATGTCTATCGGCTCGTCCTCGGCCCCAAGGCTGAATTCAGCCCCATTGCAAACGAGGTTGGCAGCATTCAAGCCAACTCCAAGAACAACGGCTACCGTATCCGCAGCACCATCCCCATACAGGTGATGATGACCTTCCAGGGCAAACGGATCCACGACTTCGGCTTCTTTGATATGAGCCAATACGGTCCCATCCAGATTCTGCCCGCCCATTTCGACAATTTCGACATCCACAAATACGGTTTCATCTTCTAAACCATCATGCGCGAAAGACCTCGAATCAGCACCCCGGTCGCAGTATTACTGCTGGCCGCCTTGTTCTTGCTGTGCAACTGCAAGAACTACAGCCAAAACAAGCTCAAACGCGACATGAAGCCTTTGGCCGAGAAATACCTCCAAGAGGAGAACATCACGGGATACAAAAACCTGACCATCGAATGCGTGGACACGGTTACGGAAATAGGATACGCCCAAATGACGCTCGAAATGCTGCGCGGCATGGAGTACGCCTATGAGAATGATTATCATCACGTTACCGACGAGAAAGAATCCGATGCATTATATCATATATTGTTAGATATCGAGCGGATCACAAATGAAAGCGAGGAGCTTCTCGAAAGCGGCTCGCTCAGCAGCGAAAAAATCTTGCTCTACATGGTCACAAGTTCCTATCAGACAAGCGAAAATCTGAAGAAAACGTTCTACTTCATGGTCAATCCCGACAAAAAAAGCCTGCACACGGTGGATCCATTCGGGGAGAATCTCATCCTACAATAATCATACAAAAGCGACGGCACCTATGGACGGCATCCTACAATATCCTTGGGGCGATGATCGCCGCTATCACTCCTACACCCATTTTTTAAGACAACGGTTCGGCGGGCGCCTCCTGAAAATCCCCGTCGATGCGGGGTTCTCCTGTCCCAACCGTGACAGCACACTTGGCACGGGCGGATGCACCTATTGTCTCAACGCCGCCTTCAACCCTTCCTACTGCGGACGTAACAAAAGCATCACAGAGCAGTTGGAGGAGGGCAAATCCTTCTACCGGCGACGCAACCGGAAGATTGCCGGTTACTTGGCCTACTTTCAAGCCTTCTCGAACACCTACGCACCGGTAGGACAGCTGCAGAACCTCTATGAAGAAGCCTTGCGCGTACACGACATACAGGGCATTGTCATCGCCACCCGCCCCGACTGCCTGGGCGAGGAGGTGCTCGACTATCTGCAGGCGCTTTCCGAGAAGACCTGTCTCTGCGTAGAGATTGGCATCGAGAGCTGTTGCGACGAGACGCTGCGCCACATCCGCCGGGGGCACGATTTCCATTGCACGCAGGAGGCCTTCAGGCAACTGCATGCCCGAGGCATCGAGTGCGGAGGGCATCTCATCTTCGGTCTGCCGGGTGAGAATCCGGACATCTGGCTGGAGGACATCCGGCTCATCAACAGCCTTCCCCTGCAGATGCTCAAATTCCACCAGCTGCAGATCATCCGCGGCACGGAGATGGAACGCGAGCACCAATCCCACCCCGGCGCCTTCTACCCTCTCCCCTTCGACACCTATATCGATTTCATCACCACTTACATATCCAGACTACGGCCGGACATCGCCATCGAGCGGCTCGCCGGAGCCGTCCCCTCGCGATACCCTGCCACAGCGGGATGGCAAGGCATCCGCTACGATGCCGTCGTGAAAGCCGTCGAACAGCGGCTGGCAGAGATAGACAGCCATCAAGGAAAACATTTCTCCCCATGAAGAAGCGAATACTATTCATTGTCAACCCCATAGCAGGACATCATCGCAAAGGGTTCTTTTCCCGTTCGGTGAAGACCTTCCTGGATCTCGGACAATACCAATACGAGATTCTGCACACCGAGTATGCCGGGCACGGGAAGATCCTGGCCGAGCAGGCGGTCAAGGAGGGATTTGACATCGTGGCAGCGGTAGGCGGCGACGGCACGGTCAATGAGATAGCCAGAGCGCTGATCGGGACAGAAACCGCCCTGGCGATCATCGCCTACGGGTCCGGCAACGGGCTGGCGCGCAGCCTGCATCTGCCCCTGCTGCACATCAACGCCATCAAGCTGCTCAACACGGGACACATACACACCATTGACACGGCCCTGATCAACGGCACTCCCTTTGTCAGTATCGCCGGCATTGGATTAGACGCACAGACAGCCTACGACTTCTCCAACGACCCGCGCCGAGGCTTTCTGCCGTACGCCAAGTATGCGCTTGAAAACTACATGCATTTCACCCCGCAGACCTACACCCTCACCTTCGATGAGCACAGCACGCTTGAATGCAGTCCTCTGCTCGTTTCGTTTGCCAATGCCAACCAGTTTGGCTACAATGCCGTCATCGCGCCTCATTCCGACTTGGCCGACGGGCTGCTGAATGTCTGCATCCTCAACCAACCCCCGCTGCATCGTGCCGCCCTCGTCGCCTCGCAGCTCCTGCTCGAGCGTCTTGACCATTCACGTTACTTCACCGAAATCAAGGCTGAGCACATCACCGTACATCGTCCCGCACCCGCCGTCGTCAACATTGACGGGGAGCCGGTGATATTCCCGGAAGACCTCGACATCAGAATCATCCCCTCGTCCTTGAGGGTGGTGTTGAAGAAGTGACATGCCTATAGCATCGCGAGGTGGCTGAAACGCAGGTCGGTTGTAAGAGGAGTGATCAGTGATCAGTGAAGAGTGATCAGAGGGTGAGTTGGCTACGGAGTGAGTGATGGAGATTTCGTGCGACCGTCCATCCCCGTCAGGGGATACATATCTGTAGCCGGGCAGTGATCAGAAGATGGCGCGGGCATGGTGCAGGCCGTAGGTCTGCAGGGGTCGGTAGCAGAGGCGGCACACAAGCACACACGCACGCCGTAGGTGTGCGGGCGCGGGTCAGGATCCACCTTGCCGTTAATAAAGACAACAATGTCTAATCTTCATAGAAGTATATTCCATTGTAGTGTCGATAGTAAAGAGTGTCTTCTGTTTTAAAATAGTCATAGATAATATGATGATGTTGTTGTTCATCAAACTCTATTATTTCTTGATCTATCTTATTGTTAATTGTTAACACATATTCAAAAGCATTGTTTTTGGAGTGAACATTATTTGCCACGATAGAATGATCCGAATGATCCTTTAAAAAACAGGCTGATATTTTCCTGGAGCAACGGGGAATCCAAATCAATAAATCATAATCATAACAACTGCTGTCCGAACAATGTATATAGGTCGGCTTGATTGATGTGTCTTTAGGAGAGAAGTTTTTCAAAATAGACTTTCCCTGTATGGATAAAGAAACTCTGTCATCTGTTTGAAGATTACGAAAACTAAACAGACATATATTGTTCTCTTCATAAATTGTGCTATACCTCAGAGCAGTATAGTTATTCGGCAAATTCAAGTTCGTCGAACATTGTGTCATGGTGAAGATTAGACACAAGCTTGTGAATATACTTTTTTTCATTACGATTATAGTTGATGACCGATACACATTCTATAAAAATTGTTATTGCTCCTGCTGAACATGTTATTAGGATAATTTTTAAGTATTTCATTAACTTGAGAACTGGTAATATTTGCCCAACTTCCTCCAGAATACATTATATTTTTCATATCAATATCATTATGTTCCAAGCCTAACAAATGTCCAAATTCATGAGCAACGGTTCTCTTTATACCATTGGGACATTCCCCTTTTATCAAGGACGGGGATAGTCTCATAAAAGTTCCTCCCACAGCAGCTTCTGCTACATGTCCATCATCGCATCTCTCTCCTAAATATATTCTATGTCGTGAACTAACAGTATATTCCAAGCTTCCTTTAGGATTTATGCTTAAATCAACATCCACATTTACTATAGTTCCATCATCCACTGTCGTACTCCATAATTGTGTAATTGCTTCTACAATTTGATCTCTGAAATCATTCATCTGACTTTCAGTCAACCCATCATCTGTCAAGATATCCGTTCTGGTTTTGTCAACCAAAACAGCCGTAAATTTGATATTGACAATTTTATTGCCATCCTCATTTTTAGATGTTGTGATTACAATCTCTTCCCCATTCGGGTCCACCAACTTCACCGGATTGTCCGCGCAATAAACATACGGGCTCAGAGACGGATATTTGTCACTCATCGGGTCCACGCTCAGCCAGATGCTCAGATCAGAGGAATAATATCTTGAACCAAAGTAGCTTAAGCCCGTTTCTGTGTCGCGTTCCTTTGCGGAGAAGGTGTAAGACGAGTGAACAGTGATCAGTGAACAGTGATCAGAAGGGGATTGGGCAAGGAAATGCGCTGCGGTGGCTACAACCGCCCATCCATCCCCGTCAGGGGATGCATATCTGTAGCCACGGGCGTTCCCGCGAGGGGTCCAAATCCCCGTTAGGGGATTCATACATCTCCGCGGATCTCTCGCATCTACATG